>CAVPHH010000001.1:0-105408 GCA_963704195.1 uncultured beta proteobacterium
CAACTACCCAGTCGCGCAGCCGCAGCATGGCCTCGTGCTTCTGGAAGTACCAGGCCAGCATCAGCGGCATGGCGATCTTCATGAGCTCGGAGGGCTGGATGCGCATGAAGCCGAGGTTCAGCCAGCGGCGCGCGCCCTTGGAGACGTCGCCGAACAGTGCCACCGCAACGAGCAGCAGCACGCCGCCCAGGTACAGCGGCAGGGCAATATGCATGAGCCGCTGTGGCGGCACCTGCGCCGCCACGCGCATCGCCACCAGCGCCACGGCGATGTTGATGAGCTGATTGTTCAGCCGTTCCGGCGAGGCGCTCGTCATCAGCAGCAGGGCGTAGCCGAGCAGCAGGGCGAGAAAGGCAAGGAGCACGGCGTCGATGGGGGCGATCAGGCGTTGCCACCATTCGCGCGGACGGAAGGAGAATTCATTCATCCTCGACTGCCTCCTCGTCTTCCGGCGCCGCCGACTTGGGCAGCTTGCCAAGCAGGTAATAGTCGAGCACCTGGCGCGCGATCGGTGCGGCGGACTGCGCGCCGAAGCCGCCGTTCTCCACCAGCACGGCGAGCGCGATGGTCGGCTGCTCGGCCGGCGCGTAGGCGATGAAGAGTGCGTGGTCGCGCAGCCGCTCCTGCACCTTGGCCACCTCGTATTTGGCGCCCTTCAGGCTGTACACCTGCGCCGTGCCGGTCTTGCCCGCCGCGACATACTCCGCTCCGGCGAAGGCGCGGGCACCGGTGCCTTCCTTGTTCACGCCGACCATCGCCTGGCGGATGGTCGCGATGTTGCCCGGCTTGAAGGAAAGCGTCTGCAGGGGCAACGGTTCAACCGGCGTGCGCGCTCCCGTGCCGATGTTCTCGATGTGCTTCACCAAGTGGGGCCGATGGATGATGCCACCGTTGGCGATGATCGCCGTGGCCTGGGCCAGTTGGATCGGCGTGTAGGCGTTATAGCCCTGGCCGATGCCGATGGAGATGGTTTCGCCGGCATACCATTTCTGCTGTTCCGGCTTGCGGAAGCGCTTTTTCTTCCATTCCTGCGAGGGCAGCACACCCTCGGACTCGCCCTCGATGTCGATGCCGGTGCGGCTGCCGAAGCCCAGCTTGCGCATGAAGCCGGAGATGGCGTCGATGCCCATGTCGCCGGCAAGCACATAGTAGTAAGTGTCGCAGGATTGCACGATGGACTTGTACATGTCGACTATGCCGTGTCCGCCCTTTTTGTCGTCGCGGAAGGTGTGGCCGCCGAAAGTGAAGAAGCCCGGATCCGAGATGGCCTGCTGCGGCGTACGCTTGCCCAGTTCCAGCGCCGCCAGCGCCATGAACGGCTTGAAGGTCGAGCCGGGCGGGTAGGCGCCATTGAGCGCGCGATTCAGCATCGGCTTGTCCTCGGAGGTGTTGAGCGCCTCCCAGTCCGGCGGCGAGATGCCGTCGACGAACAGATTCGGGTCGTAGCCGGGCACGGACACCAGCGCCAGAACGCCACCCGTCGAAGGCTCGATCGCCACCAGCGCGCCACGGCGCATGCCAAAGGCCTTTTCCGCCACTTCCTGCAGCTTCGCGTCGAGTGTCAGCGTCAGGTTGTTGCCTGAAATCGGCGCCGTACGGGACAAAACACGCACGGCGCGACCGGCGGCATCGACCTCGACCTGCTCGTAGCCGGCCTGGCCGTGCAGTTCGAATTCGTACTTCTGCTCCAGCCCGGTCTTGCCGAAATGCACGGTGCCGCGATAGTTGTCTTCGGCATCATTCTTCTCGATCGTGGTGATATCGCGATCATTTACGCGGCCGATGTGGCCCAGGGCATGCGAGGCCAGCGCGCCCTGCGGGTATTGGCGAAACAGACGCGCCTTGATCTCGACGCCGGGAAAACGATAACGCTGGGCGATGAAGCGCGCCACCTCCCCGTCTGTCAGGCGCGTACGGATGGGCAGCGATTCGAAGTTCTTGCTTTCATCGAGCAGCTTGCGGAAGCGTTTATGGTCCTTTGGCTGGATGTCGACGAGGGTGGCCAGTTCGCTGATCACGGCTTCCAGGTCGGCCACCTTGCTCGGGGTGATTTCCAGTGTATAGGCGGAATAATTGTGCGCGAGCACCACGCCATTGCGGTCGGCAATGACGCCGCGATTGGGCACGGTGGGCACGATGGAGATGCGGTTGTCCTCGGCCCGCGTCTGGAAATGCTCGTGCTGGACCACTTGCAGCCAGAAGAAGCGGGAAAAAAGCAGGAAGAAGGCAAGCAGTACGAGGATGCCCGCCACGGCCAGGCGCCGCTGGAAGCGGTCGAGCTCCTGTTCCGGGTTTCTGAACTCGGCCTGCCTCATCATCAGATCGGGCGATTCTCGTCCTTCTCGACGGGCTGGTACTGGGGCAACAGCAGCACGAAGGTCAGGGGAAACCAGAACAAGGCGCCACTGAAACTGCCCAGAAAGTAGCCCCAGCCGGGGAAGTCCGCGCCGCCAAACAGGCGCGTCACCACCATGACGAGCTGTGTCGCCAGCAGCAGCGGCAGGATGTGCAACGCCTGCTGCACGAGGGGGAACCAGAGAATGCGGCGCGACAGGCCACCGGCGGCATACGACAACAGCAGATAGGCCAGCGGATGCTGGCCCATGACGCTGCCGGAAGCGACATCCATCATCAGTCCGATCACGAATGCGGTGCCCATGCCGAGGCGCAGGGGCTCGCGCACGCTCCAGAAGGCCAGCACCAGCGCCACCCAGTCGGGCAGGCCAATGGCGCCGCCGATCGGAATAAGGTTTATGAAGAATGCCACGGCAAGCGAAAACAGAATGAACCACTGCCGGACGGGCAGCAGGATGCGGCGCGAGCTGTGCGTGGGTTGTATGTTCATCCGTCCCTCCTGCGCCCCCGCTTCGGCTTCACCGGTGTGCCTCGTGTCTCGGTTTCCTCCACCTGCCGCTGCAGCGCCTCGCGCAGGCCGAGTATCAGCACCTGGCCATGCTTCTCCACGCCGGCCGCCGGTTCGCAGACGATGCGGGCGAATGTATAGGCGGCATCGCGATCGACCCGCAGCACCTTTGCCACCGGCAGGCCGGGCAGGTAGACGCCGTCGAGGCCGGAGGTGACGAGCTGGTCGCCGGGCTGAACGTCGGCATTCGCGGCGAGAAAACGCAGTTCAAGCTGACCATCCGATGCGCCGAAGAGGACGGTGCGCAGCCCGTTGCGCACGATCTGCACGGGCACCGCCTGATTCTTGTCGGTGACCAGGGTCACCTCGCTTTGTAAAGGGTAGACGCGCGTCACCTGGCCGAGGACACCCGCCTCGTCAACTACAGCCTGGCCAGCGACAATGCCATTCTGGTTGCCCTTGTCGACAATGACGCGGCGGGAAAAGGGGTCACGCGCTGCGTGGAGGATGTCCGCCAGGGTGCTGGTCACCGGCTGCCGGGCCTTCATGTCGAGCAGCTGGCGCAGGCGCTGGTTCTCCAGCTCCAGGTGCTGCTGGCGCAGCAGCCACTTGGCAGACTCCAGCTCCTTGCGCTTGAGCAGGACGTTCTCGCGCTGCACCGCAGCCAGGCTGGAAAAATAGCCGCCGAGCTGTTCGTAGAGATCGACCGGGGTATAGGCCGCGCGCTGCAGGGGAAAGAGCACCGTCGCCACGCCTTGTCGGGCCAGCTCGAGGTAGCGGTATTTCAGGTCGAGCACCAGCAGGACGAACGAGAGGATGACGAAGAAGGCAAGCCGTGCCAGCGGCGCGGGGCCTCGCTTGAAGAAGGGGGGCGGCTGGTGGCCGACGACGGACATCCGCGGCTAAAAGCGATGCGGCGGCAGGTCGGGTGCTCTCTGCCGCACGCGGTTACTCATTCGCGAAGATGCTCCCGAGCGTATCCACTTTCTCCAGCGCGATGCCGGAACCGCGCACGACACAGGTCAGCGGGTCTTCGGCCACGATGACCGGCAGGCCGGTCTCTTCCATGAGCAGGCGGTCGATGTCGCGCAGCAGCGCGCCGCCGCCGGTGAGCACCATGCCCTTCTCGGCGATGTCGGCGCCCAGCTCGGGCGGCGTTTGCTCGAGGCCGGACTTCACCGCGCCGACGATGGCGTTGAGCGGCTCGGTGAGCGCCTCGAGGATCTCGTTGCTGGAAATCGTGAAGCTGCGCGGAATGCCTTCGGCAAGGTTGCGGCCCTTGACTTCCATCTCCTTGACTTCCGAGCCGGGAAAGGCCGAGCCGATCTGCTTCTTGACCAGTTCTGCGGTGGTTTCGCCGATCAGCATGCCGTAGTTGCGGCGAATGTAGTTGATGATGGCCTCGTCGAACTTGTCGCCACCGACGCGTATCGAGCCGGCATACACCATGCCGCCGAGCGAGATGACGCCCACCTCGGTGGTGCCGCCTCCCACATCCACCACCATCGAGCCGGTGGCATCCGATACCGGCATGCCGGCGCCGATGGCAGCGGCCATGGGCTCCTCGATGAGGTAAACCTGGCTGGCCCCGGCGCCCAGCGCCGATTCGCGGATGGCGCGCCGCTCGACCTGGGTGGAGCCGCAGGGCACGCAGATGATGATGCGCGGCGAGGGCGAGAACAGGCGCGAATCGTGCACCTTCTTGATGAACTGCTTGAGCATCTGCTCGGTGACGGTAAAGTCGGCGATGACGCCGTCCTTCATCGGCCGGATGGCGGTGATGCTGCCGGGCGTCTTGCCCAGCATCTGCTTGGCGGAATGGCCCACCGCCATGATCATCTTCTTGGCGTTGGGCCCGCCTTCGGTGCGGATCGCCACCACGGAAGGCTCGTTCAGCACGATGCCCTTGCTGCGCACGTAGATCAGCGTGTTGGCCGTGCCGAGGTCGATCGCCAGGTCATTGGAAAAATAGGAGCGGAGAAAACCGAACATCACACTTAGTCCCTGCAGTCAGGTCAGCGAAAAATCAAGCGCCTATGATACTCTATTGCGCTTCGCATTTTTAGCCCCCCGCGACATGTCCCTCAGCCTCGACCAGGTTCAGCGCATCGCCGAACTCGCCCGCATCGAACTCGCCTCCGGCGAGGCCGAACAGACGCGCGATCAGCTCAATGGCATTTTCGCCCTCATCGAGGCAATGCAGGCGGTGGATACCGCCGGCGTCGAGCCGATGGCCCACGCACAGGACGACGCCCAGCGTCTGCGCGAAGACAAGGCGCTCGAAACCGACCGCCACGCCGATTTCCAGGCAATCGCCCCGGAAGTCGAAGCCGACCTGTATCTCGTGCCAAAGGTGATCGAGTAGGTCGGGCTTCAGCCCGACAAGCCGCGTCGGCCTGAAGGCCGACCTACATGGAAATGATCAACGCCAGCCTGAAACAACTCTCCGCCGCCCTGGCGGCCAAACAAGTCTCCAGCGTCGAGCTGGCGAACCTGTTCCTCGACCGGATCGCCCGCCTCAACCCGGCCTTGAATGCCTTCATCACGGTGGGCGGCGAGAACTGCCTGGCGATGGCGCGCGAAGCCGATGCACGCCTGGCGCGGGGCGATGGCGGGCCGCTCACCGGCATCCCGCTCGCCCACAAGGATATCTTTTGCGCCGAAGGCTGGCTCACCACCTGCGGTTCGAAAATGCTGTCGAATTTCGTCAGCCCCTACGACGCCACGGTGATCGAGCGTTTCAAGGCGGCCGGCACCGTCACGCTGGGCAAGACCAACATGGACGAGTTCGCCATGGGCTCGTCCAACGAAACCTCCTTCTACGGGCCGGTGAAGAACCCCTGGGATCCGGCCGCCGTGCCCGGCGGCTCCTCCGGCGGCTCGGCCGCCGCCGTGGCCGCCCGGCTGACGCCTGCCGCCACTGGCACCGACACCGGCGGCTCGATCCGCCAGCCGGCCGCGCTGTGCGGCCTGACCGGCCTGAAACCGACCTACGGTGTGGTGTCGCGCTACGGCATGATTGCCTTCGCATCCAGTCTCGACCAGGGCGGGCCGATGGCGAAAAGCGCCGAGGACTGCGCCCTGCTGCTCAACGTCATGGCCGGCTTCGACGCGCGCGACTCCACCAGCCTGGAGCGCCCGGCCGAGGATTACGCGCGGGATCTGGACAAACCGCTCGCCGGCCTCAGGATCGGCCTGCCGAAGGAATTCTTCGCCGAGGGCCTGTCGGTGGACGTGGCGCAAGCGGTCGAGGCCGCCCTCACCGAATACCGCAGGCTCGGGGCAACGACGGTAGATGTCAGTCTGCCCAACATGAAGCTCTCGGTGCCGGCCTATTACGTCATCGCCCCGGCAGAGGCTTCGAGCAACCTGTCGCGCTTCGACGGCGTGCGCTACGGCTGGCGCGCGCCACAATACGGCGACCTCGCCGACATGTACTGCAAGAGCCGCGCCCAGGGCTTCGGCGCCGAGGTGAAGCGCCGCATCCTCATCGGCACCTACGTGCTCTCGCACGGCTACTACGACGCCTACTATCTGCAGGCGCAACGCATCCGTCGCCTCATCGCGCGGGATTTCGTCGAGGCCTTCAAGGCCTGCGACCTGATCATGGGGCCGACCGCACCGAGCGTCGCCTTCGATCTGGGCGACAAGGCCGGCGACCCGGTGCAGATGTACCTCTCCGACATCTACACCATCGCGGTCAATCTCGCCGGCCTGCCCGGCATGTCGATTCCCTGCGGCACCGGAAATCAGGGGCGCCCGGTCGGCCTGCAGATCATCGGCGACTATTTCGGCGAGGCGCGCATGCTCAACGCGGCGCACCAGTACCAGCTCGCCACCGACTGGCACCGCCGCGCTCCGGCGATGGAAGGATTCGCATGATACGTAAGCTCGCCCTGCTGTTGCCTGTCCTCGTCCTCGGCGCCTGCGCCGCGCCCGAGAAGGCGCCGCCTCCCGTTGCGGAAGCCCCACTGCCCGCGCCGGTTGAGGCAGCGCCGCCTGTCGTGGCCAAGCCGACCCGGCCCGGCCCCATCCCGGTGCGCCCGCTCAACGTGAAAACCGAGTGCAAGTTCCGCGACGAGACCGGCTACAACGGCGCACTCAAGCTCGACGTGGCCGGCGCGCAGGTGCATGCCTTCGAGGCGAAGGTGAACATACCGAAACGCGGCGCCTGCCGCTTCGACCTGAAGGACTTCCATCAGACGCGCGAGCTGCCCGCCATCGAGCTGAGCCAGACCAAGGGCAATTGCATCGTGCGCGTGTGGGAGCAGGGCGAGCGCGTCACGGTGGCCTTCCAGCAATGCGAGAAGATGTGCTCGGGCAGCTCATACCCCTACCTCTGGCCCATCCTCAACGACCGGCGGGACGGGTCCTGCGCCTAACGGGGGTAAGTCATGATGCGCAAACTCCTGCTCCTGCTGCTCTCGGCCATTCTCGGTGCCTGCGCCATCATCGAGCGGCCACCGCCCATTCCGCTGCGCCCGCTCGACGTCAGGGCCGACTGCAGCTATCGCGACGAAACCGGCGGCAGCGGCACGCTCAAGCTGGATGTAGCCACGGCACGGGTGCGCACGCTCGAGGCCTGGGTTGACTTCCCGCGGCATGGTGCCTGCCGTTTCGATCTGAAGGATTTCCGTCAGACCAAGGAAATGCCTTCCATCGAACTCATCCAGCCGAACGGACCCTGCATCGTGCGCATGTGGGAACAGGGCACGCGCGTCACGGTCGCCTTCCAGCAGTGCGAGAAAATGTGCACCGGCAGCGCCTACGACCAGCTCCTGCCGCTCATCTACGACCGGCGCGACGGCACTTGTGCCTGAAACAAGAGTGAGCAGAGATATGGGCATCGCCAACTGGGAAATCGTCATCGGGCTGGAGACCCACGCCCAGCTCAACACGGCCTCGAAGATCTTCTCGGGCGCTTCCACCGCCTTCGGCGCGGCGCCGAACACGCAGGCCTGCGCGGTAGACATCGCCCTGCCCGGCGTGCTGCCGGTGCTCAACCGCGGCGCGGTGGAGCGCGCCATCCGCTTCGGCCTGGCGGTGGGCGGATCGATCGCCCCGCGCTCGGTCTTCGCGCGCAAGAACTATTTCTATCCCGACCTCCCCAAGGGCTACCAGATCAGCCAGTACGAGCTGCCGGTGGTCTCCGGCGGCAGCCTCGCCATAAGAGTCAGCCCCGGCGGCACGGCGACGGAAAAGACCGTCCGCCTCACGCGCGCCCATCTGGAGGAGGATGCCGGCAAGTCCCTGCACGAGGACTTTCACGGCAAGTCCGGCATCGACCTGAACCGCGCCGGCACGCCGCTGCTGGAAATCGTCTCCGAGCCGGACATGCGCAGCGCCGAGGAAGCGGTGGCCTACGCCAAGGCGCTGCACGCCCTGGTGCGCTGGATCGACATCTGCGACGGCAACATGCAGGAAGGTTCCTTCCGCTGCGACGCCAACGTCTCGGTGCGGCCGATCGGCTCCGACGTGCTGGGCACCCGGCGCGAGATCAAGAACCTCAACTCCTTCCGCTTTCTGCAGCAGGCCATCGAGTACGAGGCGCGCTGGCAGATCGAGACGCTGGAGGACGGCGGCCGCATCGTGCAGTCCACCGTCCTCTTCGATCCGACGACGGGGCAGACGCGCGCCATGCGCTCGAAGGAGGAAGCGCATGATTACCGCTACTTCCCCGATCCCGATCTGCTGCCGCTGGAAATATCCACCGCCTGGATTGACGAGGTGAAAGCAGCCATGCCGGAGCTGCCCGAGGAAATGAAGACTCGCTTCGTGAAGGACTTCGGCCTGTCGTCCTACGATGCGGCGGCGCTGACCGCCTCGCGCGAGACAGCCGCATATTTCGAGCAGGCCGTGGCGGCAGTTGGCGCCGGCAATGCCAAAGCCTGCGCCAACTGGGTGATGGGCGACCTCGCCGCGCGGCTGAACCGGGAGGAGAAGGACATCGCCGCTGCGCCGGTCACGCCGCAGCAACTCGCCGGCCTGGTGGTGCGCATCGCGGACGGCACGCTTTCCGGCAAGATGGCCAAGGAGGTCTTTGATGCTCTGTGGAACGATGAAGGCAAAGACGCGGATGCGATCATCGACGCCCGCGGCCTGAAGCAGATCTCCGACAGCGGCGTACTGGAGAAGCTCATCGACGACGTGCTGGCGGCCAACCCGAAGTCTGTGGAGGAGTTCCGCGCCGGGAAGGAGAAGGCCTTCAACGCCCTGGTCGGCCAGGCCATGAAAGCGACGAAAGGCAAGGCCAACCCGCAGCAGGTCAACCAAATGCTGAGGAAAAAACTGGCCGGGGCCCCCTAGGGCCTGTTCTCATTCAGCACATGGGCGCGACGGGCATATTTGGGATGCAGCGCAAGGCACGGCGAGCACGGCTGGCTCAGGGGTTTTTCAGGAATTTCAGCGTCCTGCGCCAGGCCAGGTTCGCGTCAGCGGGACGAAAGGCCTCTTGCCGGTCTGCTTCGAAGAACCAGTGGCCCGCGCCAGGGTACTCCCAGTATTCGGCGGGCCGTTCGGCAGCCGCAAGGCTGGCCTTCACCTTCTTCACGCTCGCAGAGGACACCCAGTCGTCCTGCCCGGCGAAATGAAACTGAAAACGCGATTTGCTTTGACTGAAATCGCCGTTGCGCGCCGCGTAATAAACGACTGTGGCGGTTATCGGCAGTTCCTCCCGCTGCGCCAGCCACAAAGCCCAATGCCCGCCCATCGAGAAACCGGCGACTCCGATGTGCCCTCCGCGGGTGGCCTCGTGTGCGGCGAGTAGGTCGATCGCCGCGATCAGCGACTTGTAAGCGGGAACGCGGCGGGTGGCTGTCGCCTCGGCGCGCAATGCTCGGGCGGCCGCCTCGCTGCGCGCTACGCGCCCCCCGTAGAGGTCGGGCGCCAGGGCGACGAAGCCGGCTGCGGCAAAGCGGTCGCACAGCGACCTGAAAAAGCCGTTCAGGCCCCACCATGAATGCAGCACCAGCAGGCCGGGGCCCTTCCCGCGCCTGGGCAAGGCGAGGTAATGGGGCGGCATCCTGTTGCCGATACCCGGGCTCGCCGACATCGCTCAGGCTCCCGCCACGGACAGCGCAATCAGCAGCTGCGCCGCCCAGTAGGTCGCCAGCGTCAGCGCACGCGCGGCGCGGAAGGGCCGGCGGAAGCGGTCGATCGCCAGCACGCCGTCCGACACGACGAAGAGGCCGGCGCCTACTGCAGCCGCCAACGCCGCGCCGGATCCCAGGGCTTGCCAGCGCTCCGCTGCCTGGCTCGCCATGACGGCAATCACGACGACATAGACCGCCACCGGCCCGCGCAAGGCTGACTTCAGTCCTGGCCAGATCAGCGCCACCACCACCCCGCCTGCAGCGAAATAGGCAAGCCAGAATTCCGGGGTAGCTGCGAACGGCACGCCCATGCCGAAGGCCCAGGCGTAGAAAAGGTGGGCGATCAGGAAGCTGGCAAGGCCGGCGACGAAGCGGTCGCGCGGCAGCATGAGGAAGACATCCCCGGCCGTCGAAAACAACAGCCCGGCGGCAATGGCCCATTGATACGCCGCATTATCCGGCGGCAGCAGCAGCGCCAGCGCCAGGATCAGCAGCGTGGCCAAGGGCTTGAAAACATAGACTTGCCAGCACCTGCGTGCATCGAGATAGTGGGCCCTGATCGCCAGGACGGCGACCAGCATGGCGGATACGGCTAGGACAAACAGTATGGAAGTCGGCATCAGCCGGGCATTCAGCGCGGCCGCGTGTCGGCGCCTGGCGGCATGGGAGCCGCGGCCCCGTTCCGGTCAGGGGTCTTCTGCCCAGTCAACTCCCGGTAACGCGCCCTCTCATCCTCGAAATGGGCCTTGAGCGCCTCGATTTCCTTCAGCTTGCTTTCGATCACCGCCTGTTGCGTCTTCAACTCGGCATCGTTGTCGCGAATTTGCGCCTGCAACTTCGGCGGCATGGGTTTTTTCTTGTAGAACTCCGCCTCGGCGTCGAGATTCGCCTTCAGCTTGGCCAGTTCAGCCTGCTTGACTTGTGCCGCCTTGATGGTTTTCTGCATGTCGGCCACGGTACGGTCGCGCACGTAGTCGATATCCTTCTCGCTGGCATACGTGGCGAGCAGCGCGCGGTTGCGGCGGTCGAGCTCCAGCCGCTTGATCTCTTCTTCCTTGGCCTTCTTCGCCTCGGCCTCCTTCATCTCCCGCTGCGCTGCGGTGAGCGGCGCGTCGATGCGCCTGACCGTCACCCCCTGCCGATTAATCTCGCGGTAGGCGCGGCCGTAGCATTGCTTCGGCAGCACATCGGAACAAACCTGATTGCCGCCACTGTCGTTGCAGCAATAGGTCACGCGTCCCTGCGCCGCCGTCTGCGCGGGCAGAATCGCTGCGGTCAGAAGCATCAAGGCCGAGCCAAGCCTAAGCATCATTTTTTGATCCCATATTGTTGCCGGTATTGGGTGACTGCTTGCAAATTCTGCGCCAGTTCCGGCCGTCCGCCAAGATAAGCCAGCAAGTCGTCCAGGGTTGCCACCGCCACGACCGGCATGGCATACGCCTGCTGCACTTCCTGCACGGCAGACAAATCGCCCTGGCCGCGCTCCATGCGATCAAGCGCAATGACCACGCCGCACGGGATGGCGCCCGCCGCACGGATCAATTCCACCGACTCTCGCACCGAGGTGCCGGCCGAGATCACATCGTCGATTATCAGCACGCGCCCGGCAGGCGGAGCGCCAATCAACGTTCCCCCTTCTCCGTGGTCCTTGGCTTCCTTGCGGTTGAAGCAATAGGGCAGATTGCGCCCATTTTGCGCCAGCGCGATAGCTGTCCCGGCCACCAGCGGAATGCCTTTGTAGGCCGGCCCGAAGAGCATGTCGCAGGGCAGCCCCGAGTCGATGATGGTGCGAGCGTAGAACTCGGATAGCCGGTTGAGCGAGGCGCCGTCGTTGAATAGCCCGGCATTAAAGAAGTAGGGGCTCAGCCGGCCCGCCTTGGTCTTGAACTCGCCGAAACGCAAAACACCGGTTCCGACCGCAAATGCAATGAACTCGCCGCTACAATCCATCTTTCCCGCCAGGACATGCCGTAATGCTGCGTATCATAACCCTGAACCTGAACGGCATCCGCTCAGCCGGCCGCAAAGGCTTCTTCGATTGGCTGCAGGTGCAGGACGCCGACATCGTCTGCCTGCAGGAACTCAAGGCCCAGGTTGGCGACATGGCGCGCGAATTCCTCAATCCCGCGGGTTACTTCGGCTATTTCCATTACGCCGAGAAAAAAGGCTACAGCGGGGTAGGTCTGTACAGCCGGCACCAGCCCGAGCAGGTCATCGAAGGATTCGGCGTCGATGAATTCGATGCCGAGGGGCGCTACATCGAAGCGGCGTTCGGCAAGCTGTCCGTCGTATCCGTTTACCTGCCGTCCGGCTCCTCTTCGCCCGAACGGCAGGAAGCAAAATTCCGCTTCCTCGCACAATTCCGGCCGCATCTTGAGCAGTTGCGGCGCTCCGACCGTGAAGTCCTGCTGTGCGGCGACTGGAACATAGCCCATCGGGAAATCGACCTGAAAAACTGGAGGGGCAATCAAAAAAACTCGGGGTTCCTGCCCGAGGAGCGCGCCTGGATCGGCAGCGTGTTCGACCAGGTCGGCTTCGTCGATGTATATCGGCACCTTCACCCGGACAGCGAAGGCGAGGCCTATACCTGGTGGTCCAACCGCGGCCAGGCCCGGGCAAAGAACGTCGGCTGGCGCATCGACTACCAGATCGCCACACCCGGGCTGGCCGCTGCTGCGCGCCATGCCTCGGTCTTCAAGGGCAATTGGTTCTCCGACCACGCCCCCCTGATGATCGACTATGATTATGATCCCGGTTGAATGGCAAATTTGCCATCGATCGTGAAAGCCGGTAGCCTTCAAAACGAATATTCCCCCTTCATCCGGAGTGATTGCCATGTCTGAACTGACCGAAGTAAACAAGGAAAAGCTCGTCGCCGATTTCAAGGTCGTCGTTGCCGACGCCGAAGAACTGCTCAAGGCCACCGCCGGCCAGGCAGGCGAAAAAATGGCCGACCTGCGCGCCAAGCTGCAGGACAACCTGCACCGCGCGCGCCACAGCCTGGCCGAGGCGCAAACCGCCGTGGCGGAAAAAACCCGGCTTGTCGCGCGAGCCACAGACGACTACGTACATGACAATCCGTGGCGCTCGATCGGCATAGCCGCCGGCATCGGCCTGGTAATCGGCCTGCTCATCGGCCGCCGCTGATACCCGCTTGAACATGCAACACGCCCCTGGCAGCACGGGCAGCGGCGTGGGTGCGCGTCTACGCAGCTACGCTGCCGACGCGATCGGCATCCTGCAGACGCGCCTGGAACTGCTCTCCACCGAGGTCGCAGAGGAGAAGCTGCGCCTCGGCACATTTCTCGGGTATGCCGCCGTCGCTTTCTTCTTCCTCGGTTTCGGCGCCGTCCTGCTCGCGCTGCTCATCACCGTGATGCTATGGGACAGCCACCGCCTCCTGGCGCTGGGCGTATTCGCCGCGCTGTTCCTCATCATAGGCTTCATTGCGGCTGTGGTCGCCGCACGCGCCAGGCGGCAGGACTCCCGCCTGTTTTCCGCCAGCATTTCCGAGCTGGAGCAGGATCGCGACATGATCCGGCCGGACAATGAATCCCAGAATAGTTGAGCTCGCCCTGAAGAAGCAGCGCCTGCAGCTGCAGGCGGCAGCGCAGCGCGTGCGCATCCTGCATGCCATCGAATCGGTCTCGCCGGCCTTTGGCGCAGCGGACAAGCTGCGCTCGGCGGTTGGGTGGGCCAAGGCGCACCCCGAAGTGCTCGTCGGCACGGGAATCGTCGTCCTCGTGGCGCGACCGCGATTTCTTTTTCGCTGGGCCAAGCGCGGTTTCTTCATTTGGGAGGGCGTGCGCCGCCTGCGCAGCACCATCGCGTCGCGCTTGGCGCCACGCTGAGGCGATGCACAGGCGGCGACAGGTTGGAGATGGGCAGCACGACGCTGCAGATGTCGTGCACGCCCAGCGGCCACGTACCGCTCTCGTGCGCAATGTGCTCGATGCCCAGCAGCGTGAGCGAACCTTCATCCTGCAGGAAGTGCTGAAAGTGAGGGGCCTCATGCCGCTGCTCATGAAGCAGCGCAACGGCCAAAGATGGACCACCGCAGAGCGCCGGGAGTTGATCGAGACGCTGCAGGCGCTCTCGAATCTCTCGCCATATCTTTTCACGCTGGCCCTGCCCGGCTCGGTGCTGATGCTCCCCTTGCTCGCCTGGTGGCTGGACCGCCGGCGCGGACAGCGCAGCCACTAGGGTCTGTTCACAGCGAACAGGCCCTAAAGCGTTGATTCAGGCTCTGCCGCCTCGCGCCGCTCCTGCGCGTCCAACATCCTTTTTACCCACGGCAGCAACAGGTAGGCCGGAAAGGCCAGGAAGAAGGTCAGCAGGAAATACGGCGCATAGCCCAAGGCATGCGCCCCCAGGCCCCCGGCCCAGCCTGCCACCGAACGCGATGCGGCAAACACCGAGGAGAGCAGGGCGTACTCGGCGGCGCTGTGCTCACGCCGGACAATGGCCATGAGGAAGGCGAGAAACGCCGCCGTACCGAGCCCGCCGGTGAAGGATTCCAGCGCGCTGGCAGCGTAGATCAGCGCGCGATGTTCAGGCAGGGGCACGCCTGCCAGCGGGATGGCCCACGCCGCCAGGGCGTAGCCGAGGTTCGAGACAGCCTGCGCCAGCCCGAGCACCCACAGCGCCTTGAAGATGCCGGCGCGGTCGGCATACCAGCCGCCGGCCAGCCCGCCGGCGATCGACAGCACCAGTCCGATATTCACCGACACCAGGCCGATTTCCGTGGCGGAAAAGCCGGCGTCCACCCAAAAGGGCTTCACCATGAAGCCCATTGATGCATCGGCCAGCTTGAAGATCAGGATGAAGCCGAGCACCGGCAGGATGCCCGGCCGCTGCATCATGTCGGCGAGCGCACCGAAGATGGCGCCGGTCGGTGCTGCGCCGGACGCCACCGGCTCGCGCCGTCCGGCGGCGAGGCGCAGCATGCCGTAGAGGGCGGCGGAGAAGGCGGCAATGGCCGGCCACAGCCAGGGCCAGCGAGCGGAAAGGCGCAACGCGCTGTCCGCCAGCCAGAGCGTTCCTAGGAAAACCATGACGAGCACCGCAACGGCGCCCGGTTGCGTCAGGAAGCTCCTTAATTCAGTAGCAAACCCCGCCGTTGCCGGCCGCTCGCGGATCTGTTCGCGCGGCGCCAGCAGGCTGGCGCCTGCACAGGCGACGAAGATGCCCGCGGCACAGAGGAAGGCACCCGGCCAGCCGAGCAGATCGGAGGCCATCAACACCCCGCCCGAGGTGATCATGCCGGCACGATAGAAGCCGATGCGCAGGCCGTTGCCGCGCCCCATTTCGTCGCGGCGAAGCAGTTCGATGGTGTAGGCGTCGATGGCAATGTCGTTGGTGGCCGAAAGCACGGCGAAGACCGCGATGGCCGCCCAGACCCAGTAGGGCAGGCCGGCAGAGGCGGCAAAGGCGATCATGACAACGCCCATGGCCAGGTCGGCGGCGGCCATCCAGCGACGGTGATGACGGTAGCGATCCACCGCCGGCGCCCAGAGGAACTTCAGCGTCCACGCCAGACCGAGCAAGGAGAGCGTGCCGATGCTGCGCAGATCGACGCCCTGCTGGCGGAAATAGACCGGGAATATCTCGTAGAACACGCCGAGCGGAAACCCTTCGGCGAAATACAGCACCGCAACCCAGAAAAACTTCGAGCGCAGCAGGGAGCCGCGTGGCAACTCAGCCTCCCCGGCCGAGCCGGTAAGCGGCGATGCTGGCGTTCAGGTTCGGATCCTCGGCGACCACCCTTTCGCCGTCGAAGGCCAGGCGCTCGCGGATGGCGATGCCTAGCTGCGCGCACAGCGCCTCGAAATCGGCCAGGGTGAAGAAGCGCACGTTGGGCGAGTTGTACCACTGATAGGGCAGGATTTTCGACACCGGCATGCGGCCCGCGGCGATTGCCTCGCGGTGGCTGCGATGGCCGAAGTTGGGAAAACTCACCACCGCCTCGCGCCCCACGCGCAGCATCTCGGTCAGCATCTGTTCGGTGTGGCGCACCGTCTGCAGGGACAGCGACATGACGACATGGTCGAAGAAGCCGTCCTCGAAACCGGACAGCCCCGCTTCCAGGTCGAACTGGACGACGTTCACGCCATTCCGGATGCAGGCGAGCACATTGTCCGGGTCGTTGTCCACACCGTAGCCGAGCACGCCTTTGTGCTCCTGCAGGTGGCGCAGCAGGCTGCCGTCGCCGCACCCCAGGTCGAGCAGCTTCTCGCCGGGCCGGATCCATTTGGCTATGACGTCGAAATCAAAGCGTCCGAGGACGTTGGTCATACCTCAACCCCCTCGAAGTAGGCCCGCAGCACGGCATGATAGTGCGCATCGTCGAGCAGGAAGGAATCGTGGCCGGCGCTGGACTCGATCTCGGCGTAGCTCACGCGCAGTCCGTTGTGCACCAGGCCGAATACAATCTCGCGCGAACGCTCCGGCGCGAAGCGCCAGTCGGTGGAGAAGGAGACGACGAGGAAGTTCGCCCTGGCGCGGGCCAGGGCGGCCGGCAGATCGCCGCCGTAGCGGCCAGCCGGGTCGAAGTAATCGAGCGCCTTGGTGGCGATGAGATAGGTGTTGGCATCGAAGAAACCGGCGAACTTGTCGCCCTGGTAGCGCAGATAGGACTCGATCTCGAAATCCACTTCGTAACTGTACTGCAGGGCCTCGCGCCGCAGCTTGCGGCCGAATTTCTCCGCCATCTGGTCGTCCGACAGGTAGGTGATGTGGCCCAGCATGCGCGCCAGCCGCAGGCCGCGCGCCGGCACCACGCCGCGCTCGTAGTAATGCCCCCCGTGAAAGTCCGGATCGGTCAGAATGGCCTGGCGCGCCACCTCGTTGAAGGCGATGTTCTGCGCCGTCAGTTTGGGCGCGGCCGCAATCACCAGGGCATGGCGGATGCGCTCCGGATAGTCCAGTGTCCACTGCAGAGCCTGCATGCCGCCAAGGCTGCCGCCCATTACCGCCGCCCAACTGTCGATGCCAAGCCGGTCGGCCAGGCGCGCCTGGGTCGCCACGCAGTCCTCGACGGTCACCACCGGAAAATCCGCACCCCAGGGCTTGCCGGAGGCGGGATTGACGGACATCGGGCCCGTCGAACCGTAGCAGCCGCCGAGGTTGTTCACGCCGACGACGAAAAATCTGCGCGTGTCCAGCGGCTTGCCCGGGCCGACCAAGTTATCCCACCAGCCGATGTTCTGCGGGTTGTCGGCATAGCTGCCGGCGAGATGGTGATTGCCCGAGAGGGCATGGCAGACCAGCACCGCATTCGTGCGCGCCGCATTCAGTTTGCCGTAGGTTTCGTAGACCAGTTCGTAGGCGGGTAGCGTCGCACCGCCCGCCAGGGCGATCGGCGTGTCGAAATGGGCGCGCTGGGGCTGCGCCAGGCCTACGCTTTTGGTTGTCTCGTTCATGCAATAAAAAACCCAGTCGGCTCGATGCAACAAAGCGGGACTGGGTGTTCGCCCTCGCTTTAGCCGTATTTTTTAAGCGCCCGCAAGCTGATGACAGTCAAATCGGCGCTACGCGGCAAAGTTACCCCGCCAGGCTGTGAATGTCAATTCGCTCCGGTCAGCGCCGCCCCAGGCGCCGCCCCTATTTCCGCGGCAAGGCTGCAGGTGCATTCAGCCGCTCCAGTTGCTGGCGCAGCTTCACCGGGTCGTCCGTGCCGAGCAGGCGCGTCACCTTGCGCCGCAATTCGGCGAGATTGCTGCGCATCACTTCCTGCTTGACCTCGAGGATCTGCGCGGGGTGCATGGAGAACTGGCGCAGCCCCATGCCGAGCAGCAGGCGCGTCAGGGTCGGGTCCCCGGCCATTTCGCCGCACACCGCCACCGGCAGGTCGGCGCGCGCGCCCGCCTGGATGGTATGGGCGATCAGGCGCAATACCGCCGGATGCAGCGGGTCGTAGAGATGGGCAACCGCCTCGTCCGTGCGGTCGATGGCGAGGGTGTACTGGATGAGGTCGTTGGTGCCGATCGAGAGGAAGTCCAGCTTCTCCAGAAACACGCCCAGCGCCAGCGCGGCGGCGGGGATTTCGATCATGCCACCGACCTCGGTGCCCTCGTCGAAAGGCAGGCCGCTGCAGCGCAACTGCTCCTTGGCCTGGGCGATCAGCGCCAGCGTCTGCACGATCTCGTGCGCATGCGCCAGCATCGGCACGAGCACCTTGATGCGGCCGTAGTGCGAGGCGCGCAGGAGGGCACGCAGCTGCGTCAGGAAGAGCTGCGGCTCAGCCAGGCAGAAGCGGATGGCGCGCTGGCCGAGCGCCGGGTTGGCTTCGGTGCGCTCGACGCCGCGCAGGTTCTTGTCGGCGCCGAGGTCGAGGGTGCGGATGACGACAGGGCGGCCGGCCATGGCCTGTGCCACGCTGCGATAGGCTTCGAACTGCTCCTCCTCGCCAGGCACGGAATCACGGTTGAGAAAAAGGAATTCGGTGCGGAAGAGCCCTATGCCGGCCGCATCGACTGCCTTGACCTGGCCGATGTCGCCCGGCAGCTCGATGTTGGCGGCCAGTTCGATGTCCACGCCGTCGAGGGTGGTGGCGCGCGATTTCTTCAGGCGCTTGAGCTTGGCGCGCTCCAGCTCCAGTGCACTGCGGCGCAGGCGGTATTCCTCCAGCACGCGCGCGTCGGGGTTGACGATCAGCACGCCGCGCGTGCCGTCGACGATGAGCATGTCATCCTCGCGGATGAGGTCGCGCGCGTGATGCAGACCGACCACCGCCGGGATCGCCAGGCTGCGCGCGACGATGGAGGTGTGCGAGGTGGCGCCGCCGAGGTCGGTGACGAAGCCGCCGATCTTCAGCTGCTTGAACTGCAGCGTGTCGGCCGGCGAAAGGTCGTGGGCGACGACAATGAGCTGCTCGCCGCGTGCATGTTTCGGCGGGTGTCCGGGATGGCCCATGAGGACCTTCAGCAGCCGTTCGACTACCTGCACGATGTCGGATTTGCGTTCGCGCAGGTATTCGTCCTCGATCCTCTCGAACTGCTCGACGACCTGCTCCAGCTGCTGCACCAGCGCCCACTCGGCATTGCAGCGCCGTTCGCGAATGAGCTGGCGCGTCGCATCGATCAGCATGGGATCGGCCAGCAGCATGTGGTGCACGTCGATGAAGGCCGTCAGTTCGGCCGGGGCGCCGACGTCGGTGCCGGCCATCAGGATGTCCAGCTCGGCCTGCACCTCCGCCACCGCCTGTTCGAAGCGGACGATTTCATCGTCGATGAAACGGACCGGCAGGACATAGTGCTCGACTTCGAGCGTTGCGTGCGACACGAGGTGGGCATGGCCGATGGCAATGCCGTTGGAAACCGCTAGCCCGTGGAGCGTGAAGCTCACTCCCCTTCTCCGAACTTGTCCGCGATCAGCCTCAGGATGGTCTGCAGGGCGGCGTCCGCGTCGGCACCATCCGTGTCGACGATCACCTTCGCCCCTTTTCCAGCGGCCAACATCATGACGCCCATGATGCTCTTGGCGTTGACGCGGCGGCCGTTGCGTTCGAGCCAGACTTCGCTGGAGTACGCCGTCGCGGCCTGGGTGAGCTTCGCGGAAGCGCGCGCATGCAATCCGAGCTTGTTGACGATTTCGGCTTCAGCCCGCGGCATCGCGCGCGCCCTTCATCTGCATGACGCCGTCGCGGCCGCCCGATACGGCCCGGGTCACCAGCGTCTCCATGTCCTTTTCGCGATAGGTCAGGACGCGCAGCAGCATCGGCAGGTTCACCCCGGCCACGCCCTCGACGCGCCCCGGCTGCAGCAGCTTCAATGCGATGTTGCTCGGCGTGGCGCCGAAGATGTCGGTGAGCAGCAGCACGCCCTCCCCCGTATCGACCAGCTTCATCATGTCCCGCGCGAGGGGAAAGACGTCCAGGGGGTCGTCCTGGCCGGAGACGCCGAGCTGCACGATCTGCTGCGGGCGCTTGTTCAGCACGTGGCAGGCGCACTGGACGAGCGACTCGCCCAGGCTGCCGTGGGTGATGAGAAATATTCCGATCATGTTTGCGCGCCGAGTTCCGCTTCGATTGTAACCGAAGCGGCGCGCCGGGAAATGTCAGAAGAGGAAGATGGAAGTCAGCCCCGCCAGGACGGCAAGCAGGATGGACAGGCGTTGCGCCAGGCGGGCATTGTTCGCTTCCTGCGACCGCTCGGCGTTAACCATGCGGCGCAGGCGTCGCGGCGCACCATGCGATCCACGTATTCCTCACTCACGGCTGGCTCATGACTTTCATGTCCGATGCCAGCATTGTAAGACGCGCGCGGAACGCCGCCGTGACGTGCATCACGCCGTCAGCATCGATGCGCAGCGCATGTGAAACATCGAGGCGCCGCGCCAGGTCGCGCCATTCCCTGTCGCCGGCGATGAAGAGGGGCTTGCTGGCGGCGTCCGACAGGGCGCCGGCGCGTTCGCGCGGGGTGACCAGCACGGTCACCGCCTGCGCGCCCTCTGCCGGGCGGCCGCTGCGCGGATCGAGGAGGTGGCAGTAGCGGCGGCCATCGAGCTCGAAATAGCGCTGGTAGTCGCCGGAGGTGCCGACGGCCTCGCCGTCGCGCAGTTCCAGCGTGGCCAGCGGGGCGGCGGCGCGCGGATGCTGGATGCCGATGCGCCAGGGCTGGCCCCCCTTGCTGCCCAGCGCCATGACATTGCCGCCGATGTTGATGAGGGCGTTGCCGACGCCCTGCCGGCGCAGGATATCCGCCGCCCGGTCCAGCGCATAGCCCTTGGCGTACCCGCCCAGGTCGAGCTGCACAGCGCGGTTCGCGCTCGAGACGCGGTCGTTGCCGAAGGCAAGGTCGCTCATGCGCGGTAGTGCCTTGACGACGGCCTCCACCTCGCGCGGATCCGGCAGCAGCGGCTTGAATTCGTCCGAATGGAAGCCCCACAACCCCACCAGCCGGCCGATGGCGGGATTGAAGAGCTGGTTCGAGCGGGCCGCGATGGCGGCCGCGTCCTGCAGGATGAAAGTCAGTTCCGGCGACACGGCGATGTCGCGCTCGCCACGGGCGATGGCCTCGTTGAGCGTGGTCAGCTCCGAAGGCTGCCAGGCGTGCAGCAGGCGGTGCAGGCGGTCGAACTCGGCGAGCACGGCGGCCATCGCCTGCTTCGCCTGCTCGGCGGATTCGCCCCACACCGACACCTCGACGCGCGTGCCGAAGACATAGGCTTCGCGCTGGTGGAGCTGCGGGGGCTTCGAACAGCTGGCGAGGAGAAGAAAGGCGGCCAGTGCCAGCGCGGCCTTCAGGCAGCGCATGCCCGTTCCAGCGCATCGAGGAACAGCCCCGCCACGTTGAAGCCGGTCTGCTGCGCGATCTCGACGAAGCAGGTCGGGCTGGTGACGTTGATTTCCGTCAGGCAGTCGCCGATGACGTCGATGCCGCTCAGCATCAAGCCGCGCGCGTGGAGGATCGGGGCGAGATCCCCGGCGATCTCCTTGTCGCGGGCACTGAGCGGCTGCGCCACGCCGGTGCCGCCGGCGGCGAGATTGCCGCGCGTCTCGCCCGCCCTGGGGATGCGCGCCAGCGCGAAGGGCACGACTTCGCCGCCGATCAGCAGGATGCGCTTGTCGCCCTGGGCGATGGCCGGCAGGAAGCGCTGCGCCATGATGGTGCGCGCGCCGTGGGCGGTGAGCGTCTCGACGATGACATTGCGGTTGGGATCGTCGCGGCGCACACGGAATATCTGGCTGCCGCCCATGCCGTCGAGCGGCTTGAGGATGGCATCGCCGACCGCCTCGATGAAGGCCTGCAACGCCTCGGGCTCGCGCGCCGCCAGGGTTTCGGGAATCAGCCGGGGAAATTCCAGGATGGACAGTTTTTCCGAGGTGTCGCGCACGGCGCGCGGATCGTTGAACACGCGCACCCCGCCGGCCTGCGCCCGCTCCAGCAGCCAGGTGGCGGCGACATATTCCATGTCGAAGGGCGGATCCTGCCGCATCACGACGGCATCGAATGCCCCCAGCGGCACATCCTCCGGCGCCGACGCCTCGAACCAGTCAAGATGATCCTCACGCACCACCAGACGCGAGGCGGCCGCATGCACGGCACCGGCGCGCCAGGCCAGGGACGGGCGCATGATCGCCCAAACCTCGTGGCCACGTGCCTGCGCTTCGCGCATCATGGCTACGCTGGAATCCTTGTAGGCCTTGATGTGGTCGAGCGGATCGAGAATGAACGCGAACTTCATTTTCGCCTGCCCCCCCTCCCCCTTCCCGAGGAAGGGGGTGACGGGTGTTCGCGGGCATGGCCCGCTCCGTGAGTTGGCTGCCCCGCCTTGAGTCGGCTCGGCGGCGGGGCGCTCATGCAATTTCCAGCGCCGGCGCCGTCAGTTCCAGCTCGACGGCGGAAGCCCACAGGGCCAGGCGCGCCACCACGCCGTAGGCGAAGAAGCGGTTGGGCGCATCGTCGGGCGCGCCGCCGGGGTCGGGCAGGCTGCAGCCGTAGTCGAAAGCCAGCGGCTGGAAGCGCATGCCGGGGGCGTTGAGGTTCTCGTCACGGCCGCGCTCGGTGTGCAGGCGATAGAAGCCGCCCACCACGTAGCGGTCGACCATGTACACCACCGGCTCGGCGGTGCCGCCCTCGATGGTCTCGTGGGTGTGCACGCCTTCCTGGATGATGACTTCGGTCACCTGGAGGCCCTCCTTGCCCACCGCCATCTTGTTGCGCTGCTTGCGGTTCAGGCCGCGCACTTCCGAGGCGTCGCGCACCGTCATGATGCCCATGCCGTAGGTGCCGGCATCGGCCTTGACGATGGCGAAAGGCTGCTCCTTCACGCCGTACTGCGCATATTTGGCCTTGACCCGGGTCAGCACGGCATCGACGTTGCTGGCGAGGCACTCCTCTCCCTGGCGTTCCTGGAAATTCACCGTGCCGCACACCGCGAAGTCGGGATTGATGAGCCAGGGATCGATGCCCATCGCCTGGGCGAAGTCGCCCACCACGCGATCGTAGGCGGCGAAGTGCCGCGACTTGCGGCGCACATGCCAGCCGGCATGCAGCGGCGGGATCACCGTCTGCTCGTGCAGGTCCCTGAGGATCTCCGGCACGCCGGCGGACAGGTCGTTGTTGAGCAGGATGGCGCAGGGGTCGAAGTCCTCCAGGCCGAGACGGCCATTGAGGCGCTTGAGGGGTTCGAGCAGCAGCGACTGTCCGTCCGGCAGCGCGAGCGGCGTCGGCACCTGGATCTCCGGTATGAGCGTGCCGATGCGCACGTTGAGGCCGGTGCGGTTGAGGATCGTCGCCAGGGTCGCGACGTTCATCAGGTAGAACTGGTTGCGTGTGTGGTTCTCCGGGATGAGCAGGAGGTTCTTCGCCTCGGGGCAGATCTTCTCGATGGCCGTCATGGCCGCCTGCACGCACAGCGGCAGGAAGGCCGGATTGAGGTTGTTGAAGCCGCCCGGAAACAGGTTGGTATCCACGGGCGCCAGCTTGAAGCCAGCGTTGCGCAGGTCGACCGAACAGTAGAAGGGCGGCGTGTGCTCCTGCCACTGGGCGCGGAACCACTGCTCGATCTCCGTGGCGCGGTCGAGAAAGGTGCGCTCGAGTTCGAGCAGCGGGCCGGTGAGTGCGGTAGTAAGGCGAGGAACCATGAGGGGATGTTATACCAGTTGGCGCGTCGCAAATTGCGCGAAATCCTCGGGCAGCAGGGCCTGCGCCAGGCTGCGCTGGGCGAAGAGGAAGCGGCCGTCGCAGACGAAACCCAGCTCGGCCCAGTTGACCTCGTTGAGCAAGTCCGCAAGGTGGGAAAGGTCGGCGTCGCGGCGGTGGGGAAACAGGGCCAGTATCGAGCCGTCGTAGTTGCGGCACGCGTTGAGGAAAAACGGGCGCGCATTGCGCGTCTTCTGGTTGACGTAGATGCGCGGCGCATCCGAGACGTGGTGGCGCCGGCCCCACTTCCACCAGTTCGTCTCGTCGAACTTGGTCACCCGGCGCGCCAGCAGCCGTTCCTTGAACGGCTCCAGATAAGCGATCGGCCCCTCGCGGTCGAGATGGATCATGCGGCGCAGCTCGCCCGACTGCGCCGTCTTGGAGCAGACGAAATCGGCGTTGCCCAGCCCGGCGTGGGCGAAAATCTCGTCGGCGCCGGACACCGCGCCGACCTTCACCGAGAACACACTGGACAGCGGCACGCTGTAGATGCCGCGCGTGAGCAGAATCTGCCCGCCGGACAGTGCCATGCGCCGGCCATCGCGCATGCGCCGCGTCATGTTGCTCTTCTCGAAGCGCCAGATGGCGCAGTTGGGCACCACGCCGTCGAAGATGCGCGCGTCGCCCAACTCCTGGAAATCCGTCAGCGTGCCCTGGTCGTGGAGCCAGGTATTGAGGCGCGCGCTGCCGGTGGCCTTGAGAAAGTCGCGCGGCGTGATGAATATCAACTCGCCGCCCGGCCTGAGGTGCCGCACGCACTTCTCGATGAAGTAAAGATACAGGTTGGCGTGACCGTTAAGCAGTTGCGAGCCGAGATGCCGGCGCGTGCCGGGCTGGATGTCGCGCGCCTTGACGTAGGGCGGGTTGCCGATGATGGTGTCGAACTGCTCCTTTTCCGCATAGGCGAAGAAATCCAGGTTGAGCGCCGTCGCCGGGCAATGCAGCGTATCCAGCTCGATGGCGACGCAGCCGGGCAGCCGCGAAGAGAAGGCGCCGTCGCCGCAGGCCGGTTCCAGCACGCGCCCGCGGTTGCGGCGCAGGGCCAGCATGGCCTCGACGATGGCCGGGGGCGTGAACACCTGGCCATGACGGGGGATGTCGCGCGATTCGCCTTCGCTCATGGACTATTCAGTAGAATTGAATGCGGCGCAGGAAAGCGTCGCGCATCGGAAAAAAGGACGATTTCTTGATAGCAAATCTTAACATGCGGCCCGGTTTCTTCGGCCGCTTCTGCGCCGCCCTGCTCAAGCTGTTTGGCTGGCGCGTGCGGTTCGTCCCGCCAAGCCTGCCGAAGGCGGTGGTGATCGTCTATCCGCACACGTCGAACTGGGATTTCATCGTCGGCATCCTGTGGCGCTCCGCCGTCGCCGCTCCGATCGGCTTCATCGGCAAGGACACGCTCTTTCGCCCTCCTTTCGGCGGCCTGTTTCGCCACCTCGGCGGCATTCCGGTGAACCGACGCCAGAGCACCGGCTTCGTCGAAGGCCTCATCGAGGCCTTCGCCAGCAAGGAAAGCCTTTACCTGGCCATCGCGCCGGAGGGCACGCGCGGCAAGGTCGATCACTGGAAATCCGGCTTCTACCGCGTCGCGGTCGCGGCCGGTGTGCCGCTAGGCCTGGCCTTCATCGATTATCCGCGGCGAGAGGTCGGCATCGACACCTGGCTGTCGCTCTCTGGCAACGAAGCGGAGGATATGGCGCGAATTCGCGACTACTACTCGACAAAACGGGGAAAGCATCCCGAAAAAGAGGGCGACATCCGCTTCCGCTAGTCCTGGAAAAACCCTACTTGCCTTGCTGCCGGGCGTTCTCCAGTTGCTGGGCCCGCTCCTCGGCGCGCTTCTGATCCTTCTTCTCCCATTCAAGCGCTTTTTCTTCGGCTTTCTCCTCCTTCTTTCTGCGCATATCGAGTTTTTCCTGGCGCTCTCGCTCCAGCACTCGGGCGCGGGCGCTGCCCTGCTGCACCTTTTTCTCCCGGGCGGCGGCCTCCTCCTCGCGCTTCTGCTGCTGTTCTGCCGCCTTGGTTTTCTCCCGGGCGATTTTCTGCTCGGCCTCGGCGCGCTTTTTCTGCGCTTCCTCGGCTTTCTGCGCCCGCTTGCTGGTGCGGTCGCTCTGGCGCACCTGACGCTCGATGCGCTTGGCCTCGACATTCATCCGGCGCGCCGCGGCCCTGCTGTCGATGAACTCCTTCCTGGCGTCGTTCATGCAGGCGGAGACCAGGGTTTTCTTCCAGCAGGCGGGCTCCGCTTCCATGTGCTTCTTCTCCGCCGCATCCAGCAGCCTCGATGACTCTGCCTTGAGGGATTCCGCCCGCTCGAGCAGCTGCTGCCGTTCTTCCGGCGCGAGGGTGGCGGGGGCAGGGGAGGATGCAGGGACGGCATTTTCCGCCCAGACAGGCTGGGCGAGCAGGCAGAACAATGAAATCAGCAGGCGCTTCATGTCGAACTTCATATTGGACTCAAGGGTGGAAGATTGGGTGCAAGTACAATAACGCTTTTCCCCCGTCGCCGGTTGAACGCTCCGGCCAGCATTCCTCGTGATTCTTCTGCGCAACCTGACCCTCGCCCGCGCCGGCCGGCCGCTGCTCGAGGGCGTCAATCTCAGCCTGCACGCCGGCCAGAAAGTCGGCCTCACCGGCGCCAACGGCTGCGGCAAGTCCAGCCTCTTCGCCCTGTTCACCGGCGACCTGCACCAGGAGGCGGGCGACCTCGAGTTGCCGCCATCCTGGGTCATCGCCCACGTCGGCCAGGACACGCCGGCGCTGGCCACCGGCGCCCTCGATTTCACGCTCGACGGCGACGTCGAGCTGCGCAAGATCGAAGCCGACCTGCGCGCAGCCGAGGAGCAGCACGACGGCGAGGCCATCGCCCACCTGCACATGGACTACGGCCACATCGACGGTTACAGCGCCCGCGCCCGCGCCGCCGCGCTCCTGCATGGACTCGGTTTCGCCGACGCGGACTTCGCGCGGCCGGTGGCGGAATTCTCCGGCGGCTGGCGCGTGCGCCTGAACCTGGCGAAGGCACTGATGTGCCGCTCCGACCTGCTGCTGCTCGACGAGCCGACCAACCACCTCGACCTCGACGCGGTGATCTGGCTGGAGGGCTGGCTGCGCGCCTACCGCGGCACACTACTGATGATCTCCCACGACCGCGACTTCCTCGACGCGGTGGTCGGCCACATCGCCCACATCGAAGGCCGCCGCCTGAAGCTGTACACCGGCAACTACAGCTTCTTCGAGCGCGCCCGCGCCGAACAGCTGGCGCTGCAGCAGGCCATGTTCGTCAAGCAGCAGCGCGAAGTCGCGCATCTGAAGAGCTACATCGAGCGCTTCCGCGCCAAGGCCACCAAGGCGCGCCAGGCGCAGAGCCGCATCAAGGCGCTGGCGCGCATGGAGGAGGTCACCGCGGCCCACGTCGACACGCCCTTCGAGTTCCGCTTCTTCGAGCCGGTTGGCAGCCCCGATCCGCTGGTGGTGCTGGAGGACGCTGCGGCGGGATACGGCGATGTCGCCGTGCTGCAGGGACTGACTTTGACCCTGCGCAAGGGCGAGCGCCTGGGGCTGCTCGGCCGCAACGGCGCCGGCAAGTCCACCCTGATCCGCCTGCTCGCCGGCGAATCGCAGCCCCTGTCCGGCCACCGCCACGACGGCAAGGGCCTGAGGATCGGCTATTTCGCCCAGCACCAGCTGGAGCAGCTGCGCCCGGACGAGAGCCCGCTGTGGCACATGAACCACCTCGATCCGCGCACGCGCGACCAGGATTTCCGCAATTACCTCGGCGGCTTCAACTTCCATGGCGACATGGCCACCGCGAAAGTCGGCCCCTTCTCCGGCGGCGAGAAATCGCGCCTGGCGCTGGCCCTGCTCATCTGGCAGAAGCCGAACCTGCTGCTGCTCGACGAGCCGACCAACCACCTCGACCTGGAAATGCGCCACGCCCTGACGCTGGCATTGTCCGAGTACGAGGGCGCGATGGTGCTGGTCTCCCATGACCGCCACCTGCTGCGCACCACTTGCGACGGCTTCGCCCTGGTCTCCGGCGGCGGCCTCAAGCCTTTCGACGGCGATCTCGACGACTACCGCAAATGGCTCGACCAACCGGTGGAGAAAGTCAGCCGCCAGGACACGGCGGCGCAAGAAGCGCCGCGCGCCAAGCCGGCTGAAGCGCGCCGTAGCAGCGAGCGCAAGCCGCTCGCCCGCGAGATCGAGCAGCTGGAACGCCGCATGGCGCAGCTCACGGAAGAGAAGCAGCGCCTCGACGCGCGCCTGGCCGATCCGGCGAGCTACCAGAGCACCGACCGCGCCGCCCTGCAGAAAAACATCGCCCGCCAGGCCGAACTCGTCGCCAAGCTGGCCGAAGCCGAGGAGACATGGCTGGCCCTGCACGAGGAAATGGAGAAGCAGTAGTTTCGGGATCTCCGCTAGAATTCAGGCACTTCCAGAAGAAGACCGGACCATGCACGCGCAACGCCGCTACACCCTGACCGCTTCCTGTCCCGACCGCGTCGGCATTGTCGCCCGCGTCGCCACGTTCATCGCGGAGAACCAGGGCTGGATCCTCGAGACCAGCCACCACGCCGACGAGGACACGCAGCGCTACTTCATGCGCATCGAGATAAAGGCCGACTCGCTGCCCTTCGATCTGGCCGAATTCCGCCGCCGTTTCCAGCCGATCGCCAGCGAGTTTCGGATGGACTGGCGCATCGCCGATTCCGCGGTGAGGAAGCGCCTCGTCGTCCTCGTCTCGAAGCAGGAGCACTGCCTCTACGACCTGCTGGCGCGCTGGCAGTCGAAGGAGCTCGACGTCGACATCCCCTGCGTGATTTCCAACCACGAGACCTTCCGCGGCTTCGTCGAGTGGCACGGCATCCCCTTCCACCACGTGCCGGTGGCGGCGGAGAACAGGGCGTCGGCGAATGCCGAAATCGCCCGGCTGTTCGACGAGGCGCGCGGCGACGTCATGGTGCTGGCGCGCTACATGCAGATCATCCCGGCCGGCCTGTGCGAGAAACTGCCGGGGCGCATCATCAACATCCACCATTCCTTCCTGCCGTCCTTCGTCGGCGCCAAGCCCTACCACCAGGCCCATCAACGCGGCGTCAAGCTGATCGGCGCCACCTGCCATTTCGTCACCGCCGAACTCGACGCCGGCCCCATCATCGAGCAGGACACGGTGCGCATCGACCACGGCGACACGGTTGACGACCTGGTGCGCTACGGCAAGGACATCGAAAAGGCCGTGCTGGCGCGCGGCCTGCGCTACCACGTCGAGGATCGCGTGCTCCTCAACGGCAACCGCACGGTGGTCTTCAGATAGAAAACGGGCGCCCCGGTCAAACCGGTGCGCCCGCTGGCCAACCTCCGGAGAGGACCGCGGTCAGTGATGGTAGGCCGTCTCGCCGTGCGAGGTGATGTCCAGGCCCTCGCGTTCCTCGTCTTCCGGCACGCGCAGTCCGAACAGCATGTCGGCGATCTTGTAGGCGATGAACGCCACCACGGCGGACCAGACGACGGTGATGAGCACGCCTTCGGCCTGCGTCATGAGCTGGCCGGCGATGGAGAAATCATCCTTGCCGGTGCCGCCCAGCCCGGGCGCGGTAAACACCCCGGTGAGCAGGGCGCCGAGGATGCCGCCGACGCCATGCACGCCGAAGACGTCGAGCGAATCGTCGGCGCCGAGCATCTTCTTCAGACCATTCACCCCCCAGAAACAGATCGCGCCGGCGGCCAGGCCGATGACGATGGCGCCCATCGGGCCGACCGAACCGCAGGCCGGCGTGATGGCCACCAGACCCGCCACCGCACCCGAAGCGGCGCCCAGCATCGAGGGCTTGCCCTTGAGGAGCCATTCGGCAAACATCCAGGACAGCACCGCGGCGGCCGTGGCGAAGAGCGTATTCACGAAGGCCAGTGCCGCGCCGCTCGTCGCTTCGAGGTTGGAGCCGGCGTTGAAGCCGAACCAGCCTACCCACAGCATCGAGGCGCCCACCATCGTCAGCGTCAGGCTGTGCGGCGTCAGCGCCTCGCGGCCGAGCCCGATGCGCTTGCCCAGCAGGTAGGCGCCGACCAGGCCGGCCACGCCGGCGTTGATGTGCACCACGGTGCCGCCGGCAAAGTCCAGCGCGCCCTTGCTGAGCAGGTAGCCGCCGGCGCCCCAGACCATGTGCGCGATCGGCAAATAGCTGAAGGTGAACCAGAGCACGGAGAACAGCAGCACGGCGCTGAAACGCATACGTTCGGCGAACGAGCCGACGATCAGCGCGCAGGTGATGCCGGCGAAGGTGGCCTGGAAGGCGATGAAGACATACTCGGGCAGCTTGACCTCGGGCGTGAAGGTGTCGGCCAGGCTGTTGATGCCGACGCCGGAGAGGAACAGCTTGTCGAAGCCGGCGATGATCAATCCTTCGCCGCCGAACGCCAGGCTGTAGCCGTACACCGCCCACAGCACGCTGATCAGCGAGAACACCACCATCACCTGCATCAGCACCGAGAGCATGTTCTTGGCGCGCACCAGGCCGCCGTAGAACAGCGCCAGGCCGGGCACGGCCATGAAGATGACGAGCAGCGTGGCCGTGAGCATCCAGGCCACGTCACCCTTGTGCACCGCCGCCACGACGGCGGGCGCGGCAGCCTCGGTCGCAACCGCGACGCTCGCGGCAGCTTCTGCGGCCGGCGGCGCATCGGCCGCGGCCAATCCGGCCAGGCCCAGGCCGGCGACCGTCATAAGGATTGCAAACATCTTTCTCATGACTCTCTCCTAGAGTGCTTCCGCGCCGGTTTCGCCGGTGCGGATGCGGATGGCTTGTTCGAGGTCGAAGACGAAGATCTTGCCGTCGCCGATCTTGCCGGTGCTGGCGGCCTTCTCGATGGCTTCGATGACCTGCTCGAGCAGTTCTGACTTGACGGCGGCCTCGATCTTCACCTTGGGCAGGAAATCGACCACGTATTCAGCCCCCCGGTACAACTCGGTGTGGCCCTTCTGGCGGCCGAAGCCCTTCACCTCGGTGACGGTGATGCCGGCCACGCCCACGGCGGAGAGTGCTTCGCGCACCTCGTCGAGCTTGAACGGCTTGATGATGGCGGTTACGAGTTTCATGATCATGCCTCCTGAAGGGCCGCCCCGAGGGCGGCATGCGCCCCCTCGGGGGGCAGCGAACGAATGTGAGCGTGGGGGTACATGTTTGCCCCTTCGTCAGAACGACTTGCTGAAAGTCAGCAGGACACGGCCCTTGCCGGCAGAGTAGGCGTCCGTGCCGTTGTTATTCACATAGCAATACACGTCGCGCGCGGTCGTCGCGGCAGTGCCCGTGCAGCTGTCGTGCGCGTTGGTCGTGGAGTAGGCCAGTCCGACGGTGCCGAAGCCGACATCCTTGGTGCCGCCGATCTTCCAGTCGGTGTAGGAGGCCGGGCCGTTGCCCTTGACGCGCTGGTGGCCGACGTGGCCGTTGATGCCCCAGCCGTCGCCCAGGTCATAGGCGGCGTTCAACTCGAGGTAGCCTGAACCGCGCGTCTTGCTCAGGGCATTGGTCGTCTTGCCCCAGCCGAAGAGGGCAGTGGTCGAGTGCGAGTACTTCAGCGTCAGCCACTTCCACGACACGGCGCCGTACAGCTCGGTGGTGTCCTGCTTGAGGATGGTGCCGCCCGCGGTCTTGCCGGAACCGGGATAGTTGTAGGTGAGCACGCCGAGGTCGTAGCCCCAGTCGCCGCCGAAGCTTCCCTTGTAACCGCCATACACGTCGAGTTCGATGCCGGCGCTGGCGCCGGCCACGGCATCGCCGATCCAGGTGATGTTGGAACCCCAGAGGCCGGCGTAGAGGCCGCTCGAATGGGCATAATCGAAGCCGCCTTGCAGGGCCGGCTTGCCGCGCGTCTGCGCGATGCCGCGGTATAGGTATTCGGATGCCAGGGTGATGTTGCCGCTGAAGCTGTGCGGGCTGGCGGGGGCAGCCGCAGGCGCGCTTTGCGCATGGGCCGTCATGGGCAGGGACAGGGGAAGGGCAATGGCGGTGGCGAGCAAGTGTTTTACGCATGGCGGACTCCAGAACAAAGTTGAAAAATGAAACTTGCAACCCTGTATTGCATCAACCGTGCCAGAAAGGATTCTCCTTATTTAACAATTTGTTGAAGCGTTACGGGGCGCTCCTGTCAGCTCCAACGCACCATGTCGTTGCGTGATGCCGCCTGGCTGCACTAAGCTGGTGCAGGCACTTATCCGTAAGGTAGACTGGATCGAAACCTTGATTCGCGACCATCATGCTGAACCCCAGAATCCTCGACGAATTCTCCGCCCGACTTGCCGAACTCGCCGCCAGCAGCCCGGCACGCGACCTTGAAAAGAACGCGCGCGCCCTGCTCAACGGGCTGTTCGCCCGCCTCGACTTCGTCACCCGCGAGGACTTCGAGGTGCAGCGCGAACTGCTCGCTCGCGCGCGCGAAAAGCTGGCCGATCTGGAAGCCCGCGTCGCCGCCCTCGAAGGGCAAGCCGCCCGCGAGCAGCCGCCCCCCGCCTGAAGCGACGCACTTGACATGTAGTCCTAACGCGTACTAATATTGTTCGCGTTAGGACTACTTTGGATAACGGGATAACGTCTTGTCACGCGAACCCTATCTGCCCATGCTGCGCGAACTGGCACGCTGCTACCAGGCCTTCGAGGCCTATTCCTCGGCCCATGTGCGCAGCCTGGGCCTGACGCCCTCGCAGTTCGACATCGTCGCCACGCTCGGCAACACGCCAGGCATGAGCTTCAAGGAGCTGGGAGAGAAGACCCTCATCACCAAGGGCACGCTGACCGGGGTGGTCGATCGTCTGGAGGCGCAGAAGCTGGTCCGACGCAATGCCTCGCCGGAGGACGGCCGCAGCATGATCGTCAGCCTGACGCCGGCCGGCGAGCGCCTCTTCGAGCGCACCTTCACCGCCCATCTCGCCCACATGCGCCAGGCTCTGGGCAAGCTCAATGCAGCGCGGCTCGCGCAGATCGAGGCCACCCTGCGCGGCCTGCGTGAAACCTTCGACGCTGCCGACGGTCGGAAGGCAGGTGTCCGATGATGAATGTCAGCCGACTGCCCACGACCGTGCCGGAATACACCCGCACGGCCATTGCCCTGCACTGGCTCATCGCCCTGCTCATTTTCAGCCTGTTTCCCCTCGGCATCTACATGCACGACCTGCCGTTTTCACCCGCCCGGCTCAAGCTTTACTCGTACCACAAGTGGCTGGGCGTCACGGTTTTCATGCTGGCCATCGCGCGGCTGGCCTGGCGCATGCGGCATCCGGTCCCGCCACCGCCTCTGAGCATGCCGGCCTGGCAGCGCATCGCCGCCACCGCCACCCATCACTTGCTCTACGCGCTGCTCATCCTCGTGCCGATCTCCGGCTGGCTGATGAGTTCGGCCAAGGGCTTCCAGACCGTGTATCTGGGAATAATCCCGCTGCCCGACATGTTGTCCAAGGACAAGGCCCTGGGCGACGCGCTGCTGATCGTGCATCAGGCGCTCAATTTCACGCTGGCGGCGCTGGTCGTCACGCACCTGGGCGCTGCGTTGAAGCACTATTTCGTGGATCGCGACGAGGTGCTCGGCCGCATGATCCCCTTGTTGAACAGGAATAAACCATGACCGCAGAAACTTCAAAGGCCCGTGGGATGATCCAGGCGAACCCTGCTCGCGCTGGCGCTGGGCGCCGTTGTGCTGGCGCCCGCGCTGGCCCAGATCGATGCCGCGAAAAGCAGCGTGGTCGCCATCTCGAAGCAGATGGGGGTGCCGGTCGAGGGGACGTTCAAGCGCTTCAGCGCGCAGGTCAGCTTCGATCCGGCCAGGCCGGCCGAGGGCAAGGCGAGCCTCGAAATTGACATCGCCAGCTTCGACCTCGGCGACGCGGATTTCAACCGGGAAACCGCTAAAAAGGAATGGTTCGACGCGGCGCAATTTCCCAAGGCCACCTTCGTCACCACCGCCATCAGGCCCGCCGGCGCCGGCAAATACGAGGCCGCCGGCAAGCTCACCATCAAAGGCAGGACGCAGGACGTCGTCGCCCCGGTCAGCTTCAGGACGGAGGGCGGCCAGCAGGTCTTCGAAGGCGTGCTGCCGATCAAGCGCCTCGCCTTCAACATCGGCGAAGGCGAATGGAAGGATACGTCCACCGTCGCCGACGAAGTGCAGATCAGGTTCCGAATCGTCACGGCGAAGAGATAGCCGCGGCTAAGCAGCCCCAACCCTAAAGGAGATAACAGCATGAAACTAAAAGCCCTCGCCGCCGTCCTGACGGCACTGACTTTTGCCCCCGCCTTCGCCCAGACCTACAATGTCGAGCCCAACCACACCTACCCGAGCTTCGAGGCCGGCCACCTCGGCATCTCGGTCTGGCGCGGCAAGTTCACCAAGACTTCCGGCAGCGTCAAACTCGACCGCGCGGCGAAGAGTGGCGCCGTGGACATCGTCATCGATCCGGCCTCCATCGACTTCGGCCACGCCAAGATGGAGGAGCATGCCCGCAAAGGCGACTTCTTCAACGTCGAGTTCTTCCCCAAGATCACCTACAAGGGCAAGATCTCGAAGTGGAACGGCGATGCGCCCGCCGCCGTCGAGGGCGAGATGACCATGCTCGACGTAACCAGGCCGCTCAACCTGACGATCAATTCCTTCAAGTGCATCACCCATCCGCTGCTGAAAAAGGAGGTCTGCGGCGCCGACGCCTCGGGCGGCTTCAAGCGCTCCGACTTCGGCATGAAGTACGGCCTGCCGCTGCACGGCGACGACGTCAAGGTGGCGATCCAGATCGAGGCGATCAGGGTCGACTAGCACTGCCCGCTTCGGCATAGGGGGCGCTGCGGCGCCCCTTTCTTTTGATGGCTCGCCGGGCGAGCCCGCCAGTCGGTTAAACTTGCCATCATCATGTCACTCGCCGTCCTCAGAAGCCGCGCGCTCGCCGGCATGGATGCGCCGGAAGTCACGGTGGAAGTTCACCTTGGGCGCGGCCTGCCGTCCTTCACCATCGTCGGCCTCGCCGACACCGAGGTGAAGGAGGCGCGCGAGCGCGTGCGCGCTGCCATCCAGAACGCGCATTTCGAATTTCCCGCCAGCCGCATCACCGTCAACCTCGCCCCGGCCGACCAGCCCAAGGAATCCGGCCGCTTCGACCTGCCCATCGCGCTGGGCATCCTCGCCGCCTCGGGTCAGGTCAGCGGCAAGCATCTCGCCGAACATGAGTTCGCCGGCGAACTGTCGCTGACCGGCGAACTGCGCCCCATCCGCGGCGCGCTGGCGATGTGCCTGGCCGCGCGCGGCGATGCGCGCAGCTTCGTCCTGCCCAGGGAGAGCGCGGCCGAGGCCGCACTGGTGGGGGCGGCGACCATCCTGCCCGCCGGCTCGCTGCTGGAAGTCTGCGCGCACCTGAACGGCCAGCAGGCGATCGCGCCATTCGCCGGTACGCCTGCCGTCGCCTCCTCCGACTATCCCGACCTGTCCGAAGTGAAGGGCCAGGCGCAGGCCAAGCGCGCGCTGGAAGTCGCCGCGGCCGGCGGCCACAGCCTGCTCATGATCGGCCCGCCCGGCACCGGCAAGTCGATGCTCGCCGCGCGCTTTCCCGGCCTGCTGCCGCCGATGGACGACGAGGAAGCCCTCGAAGCCGCGGCCCTCCATTCCCTCAACGGCGGCTTCCGCGTCGCGCACTGGAAGCGCCGGCCCTACCAGGCGCCGCACCACACCGCATCGAGCGCCGCGCTGGTCGGCGGCGGCTCGAATCCGCGCCCGGGCGAAATCTCCCTGGCCCACCACGGCGTGCTGTTCCTCGACGAACTGCCGGAGTTCGAGCGGCGCGTGCTCGAAGCGCTGCGCGAGCCGCTCGAGTCGGGCCACATCCGCGTCGCCCGCGCCGCGCACCGCGTCGATTACCCGGCGCAATTCCAGCTCGTCGCCGCCATGAACCCCTGCCCCTGCGGGCACCTCGGCGCCGCGCGCTGCCGCTGCACGCCGGACCAGGTGGCGCGCTATCGCGGAAAACTCTCGGGGCCTCTGCTCGACCGCATCGACATGACCATCGAGGTGCCGGCGCTGGCGGAAGGCGAACTGCAGGGGAAAGCAAACGGCGAATCCACCCAGGCCGTGCGCTGCGCGGGTAACGGCGGCACGAGAAGCGCAGCACATCGCGCCAGGGCAAGCCCAACAGCCGTCTCGCCACAAAGGAAATCGACCAGCTGTGCGCGCCCGACGACGCCGGCGCCCAGCTCCTCAAGCAGGCCATCGCGCGGCTCAATCTTTCGGCGCGCGCCTACCACCGCGTGCTCAAGGTGGCGCGCAGCATCGCCGATCTCGCCGGCGCCGAACGCGTGGGCAGCGCCCACATCGCCGAAGCGATCCACTATCGCCGTGTTGCAGGGGCTGACTTTTAGTTTGCGGTCTGCCTGCAGTACGTCTCGCGCGTCAGCGCAATGCAAACGAAGGACACCGCCACCCAGGCGAACACCAGCGTGAAGCCGGCCTGCCAGGCCGCGGCATCATAGACGCGCACGCCGTTGGTCGCGGCGCCGCTCCAGTATCGATCGAGCATCCAGCCCACCGCCGGCTGCAGGATCATGACGCCCATCATGGTGCCCATGTTGGTCACGCCGGAGGCCGTACCGGTGAGGCGCAGCGGCACCGATTCCTTGGCGAAGGCGAAGCCGATGATGATGCTGCCCGAGACGAAGCCGAGCAGCATCAGCAGCCCGACCAGCAGCGGCAGCGGCAGCGCCGGCAGATACATCACCGCGCCCCAGCCGAGCACGGCGACGAGCGTGGTCGCGACATACAGCGGCTTGCGCCGCCCGATGCGCTCCGACCAGGTGCCGAGCAGCGGCCCGCCGAGCGCCCAGGCCACCAGCTGCGCCGAGGCGATGGCCGCCGCTTCGCGCGCGTTGAGTCCGTACACCTGCATCAGATACGGCACGCCCCACAGTCCGGCGAAGGTCATGACCGCGCCGGCCACACCACCCGGGGTGATCATGAGCAGCCAGGTGTTGCGATACGACATCACCTCCTGCAGGCCACGCCAGACCGAGCCATGCGCAGCCTCCCCGTGTGTACCGCTGTAGTGGCTGGCATAGCCCGCCTCGGCCGGATCGTCGCGCACGCGCAGCCAGATTGCGGCGCAGAGCAGGGCCGTCACCGCCGCCGTGACGCCCATCACCGGCCGCCAGCCGAAGGCCTCCACCAGCAGGCGCAGCGGCACGCCGGCGAAGACGCCGCCGACGATGCCGACGAACAGCGCCATGCCGGAGGCGAGCGTGAACTGCCGCGGCGTGAACCAGTGGCTGGCCAGCTTGAGCATGGAGACGAAGGCCACCGCCACCGAGCCGCCGATGAGCAGGCGGCCGGCGCTGGCCCACCACAGGTTCGGTGCGAAGGCGAACAGCAGCGTGCCCAGCGCCGCCACGCCGGCGCCGAGCGTCAGCAAACGGCGCGGACCCCAGCGGTCGGCGATGACGCCGGTCGGGATCTGCATCGCCACATAGGAATAGAAATAGAAGGCGGAGAGGTTGCCCAGCGCCGCCGCGCCGATGGCGAAGTCCGTCATCAATTGGTCGGTGATGACTGCCGGCGCCACGCGCTGATAAAAGCCGATGAGATAAAGCAGGGCGCCCAGGCCCCAGACGAACCAGGCCAGCCGGGCTGGGGGAAAGCCTCTTTCGCTCATGACGCGAAAGCCTGCGCCCACCACAGGCGGGCGCGCAGGCCCCAGCCGGTTGTGTAGCCGATGCCCGCGAACCGGATGGCGCCACTGCGATCTACGACGAACCAGGCCGGCGTGGCGCGCACGCCGAGCGACCAGGCAATCTCGCCGCGCGCATCCACCAGTGCCGGGTAGGACAGGTCGCGCTCCCGCATGAATTTCGCCACGGTTTCGACATTGCCCGACTGCATCGCCAGGGTCATCACCGGCCAGTCCTCCGCGAGTGCGGCAATCGTCCCTTCCTCGGCGCGGCAGATCGGACAGGAACTGGACCAGACATACAGCAGCAAGGGCTTGCCGCCGGCCTCGCGCAGCATCACATCGAGGCTGGTTTGCCCTCCGTCGGCAAGTTGTCCAGCCAACGGCGGCATTGTCCCGCCTTGCATTTCGCGCGACTGCCAGAACTGGATGGCGACAAAAATCAGCAGAAAGGCCCAGACTTCCCAGGGCAAGCCAAAGCGCCGCCGCGAAGGCGGCGCCGGCTCGAGAGCGCTCAACACTGTTCCCAGGGCAATCCTTCAAAGCGCCAGCCGGCCTTGGTGCCGCGGCGGTGGTGGTCGTCCAGCTCGCCTTCGAAACCGTGCAGCACGTTGTACACCTGGCTGAAGCCGGCCTGCTCCAAAGCTTGCCCGGCGGACACCGAGCGATTGCCGCTGCGACAGATGAGTACGATGGGGCGGTCGACGCTGGCGGCTTTCTTCACATGGGCAACGAAGTGCGGGTTGATATCCCAGTCCGGGCCATCGTTCCAGGGAATCATCATGGCGCCGACCGGATGGCCGACGAAGAGGAACTCCATCTCGCTGCGGCAGTCAATGAACAGCGCAGTCGGATTGTCGTGCAGGAACTGGTGGGCGGCCTTGGGTTCGAGGTGTTTCATGGCGGTTCTCCTGGGTGCGTTTTGAGTATAGCAGCAGCGGCGTAGCGGCGGATTTGATGCCGCCTTAAAGCGGGAATAGACTGATGCCCACAAATGACTGGAAACGGACTGTGCGCAACCCGATCGCTTCATTTTTATCTGCCCTCCTCCTGCTTGCCGGTGTCGGCTGTACCCATCTCGGCATAAGCGGTTTTGCGGCGGGCCGCACCACCGAAGCGGAATTGCGGGCGCGGCTGGGTGCGCCCGACATGGTCTGGGCGGAGCCCGACGGCGGCAGGCTGCTCGAGTATTCCGGCCAGCCGAGCGGCACCTTCTGCTACATGGTTGCCGTCGCACCCGACGGCAAGGTGCGCGAGATCCGCCAGGCCTTCAGCGAAGAGAACCTCCGCCGCGTCGTGCCGGGCCTGACGCAGGACGAGACGCGCCGACTCCTCGGCGGCCCCGAGGAAAAACTGCGCTTCACGCTCAAGCCGGAGGAGGAAGCCTGGTCCTGGCGCATCGAGGACACCACGGAGAAAACCGTGCACTTCAACGCCTACTTCGGCGCCGACGGACACCTGCTGCGCACCGAGCGCAGCATTTTCTACAAGGCGAGCGGCCCCGGTTTCACCCGCGGCGCACCCCAAGGGTACTTCTTCGGGCGCATTTGACAGCTTTTCCCGGCGGGGTTAAGGTTCGCTCCGCGCCGATTTGAGATCAGCTTGCGGGGCGCGAACCAAATTCCGCTAAAGCGAGCGCAAACCCGTTCGCCCCACAGACGAGCGGGTTTTTTCTTTCCGTCACGAGCCGAACATGCAACCCGACCGCAGCGAACTGCTTCGCAGCCTCCTCGCCCAGCGCATCCTCATCCTCGACGGCGCCATGGGCACCATGATCCAGCGCCACCGTCTCGCGGAGGCTGACTTTCGCAGCGCGCGCTTCGCCGATCATCCGCAGGAACTCAAGGGCAACAACGACCTGCTGCTGCTGACGCGGCCCGAGATCATCCGCGCCATCCACGCCGACTACCTCGACGCCGGCGCCGACATCGTCGAGACCAACACCTTCAACGCTACCTCCCTCTCGCAGGCCGACTACGGCCTGGAGGCGCTCGCCTACGAACTGAACGTCGCCGGCGCGAAACTGGCGCGCGAGGCGGCGGACGCATTCACCGCGAAGACGCCAGACAGGCCGCGCTTCGTCGCAGGCGTGCTGGGGCCCACCTCGCGCACCGCCTCGATTTCGCCGGACGTGAACGACCCGGGCTTCCGCAACGTCACCTTCGACGAACTGGTCGCCGCCTACACGGAGGCGGTACGCGGCCTGGGCGACGGCGGCGCCGACCTGATCCTGGTCGAGACCATCTTCGACACGCTCAACGCCAAGGCGGCACTGTTCGCCGTCGAGCAGTATTTCGATGCGATCGGCCAACGACTGCCGATCATGATTTCCGGCACCATCACCGACGCCTCCGGCCGCACGCTCTCCGGCCAGACGACGGAAGCCTTCTGGAACTCGCTGCGCCATGCGCGGCCCCTGTCCTTCGGCCTCAACTGCGCGCTGGGCGCGAAGGAATTGCGCCAGTACGTCGAGGAGCTCTCCCGCGTCGCCGACTGCTTCGTTTCCGCCCATCCCAACGCCGGCCTGCCCAACCCGCTCTCGCCGAGCGGCTACGACGAGACGCCGGAGATGCTCGCCGCGGAGATCGCCGACTGGGCGCGCCACGGCCTCGTCAACATCGCCGGCGGCTGTTGCGGCACGACGCCGGACCACATTCGCGCCATCGCGCAGGCGCTCGCCGCGATTCCCCCTCGCCGTCCTGCGGCGGCTGACTTTGCGCTGCGGCCGCAGTTGCGTCTCAGCGGCCTCGAACCCTTCAACGTCGGCGACGATGCGCTGTTCGTGAACGTGGGCGAGCGCACCAACGTCACCGGCTCGAAGGCCTTCGCCCGCCTCATCCTCAACGAGCAATACGCCGAGGCGGTGAGCGTGGCGCGCGCCCAGGTGGAGGCCGGCGCCCAGGTCATCGACGTCAACATGGACGAGGCCATGCTCGACTCGCAGGCGGCGATGGTGAAGTTCCTCAACCTGATCGCTGCCGAGCCGGATATTGCACGCGTGCCGGTGATGCTCGACTCGTCGAAGTGGGCGGTGCTGGAGGCGGGCCTGAAATGCCTGCAGGGCAAGGGCATCGTCAATTCGATTTCGATGAAGGAAGGCGAGGAAAAATTCCTCGAGCAGGCGCGCAAGGTCAGGCGCTACGGCGCGGCGGTGATCGTCATGGCCTTCGACGAGCAGGGCCAGGCCGACACCTATGCGCGCAAGACGACCATCTGCCGGCGCTGCTACGAGCTGCTCACCGAGGCAGTCGGCTTCCCGGCCGAGGACATCATCTTCGACCCCAACGTCTTCGCCATCGCCACCGGCATCGAGGAGCACAACAACTACGCCGTCGACTTCATCGAGGCGACGCGCTGGATCCGGCAGAACCTGCCCGGCGCCAAGGTCTCGGGCGGCATCTCCAACGTCTCCTTCTCCTTCCGCGGCAACGACCCGGTGCGCGAGGCCATCCACACGGTGTTCCTCTACCACGCCATCCAGGCCGGGCTCTCCATGGGCATCGTCAACGCCGGCCAGCTCGGCGTGTACGAAGCCATTCCCGCCGAGCTGCGCGAGCGCGTCGAGGACGTCGTGCTCAACCGCCGTCCCGATGCCGGCGAGCGCCTGGTGGACATCGCCGCCAGCGTGAAGGGCGGCGCGAAGGAGATCACGCAGGATCTCGCCTGGCGCGACAAGCCGGTGCGCGAGCGCCTCGCCCACGCCATGGTGAAGGGCATCACCGACTTCATCGTCGCGGACACCGAGGAGGCGCGCCTCGCCTCAACGCGCCCGCTCGACGTCATCGAGGGCCCGCTGATGGACGGCATGAACGTCGTCGGCGACCTCTTCGGCGCCGGCAAGATGTTCCTGCCGCAGGTGGTGAAATCGGCACGCGTCATGAAGCAGGCGGTGGCCCACCTGCTGCCCTATATCGAGGCGGACAAGGCGCAGGGCAGCGCCTCCACGAAAGGCAAGATCGTCATCGCCACGGTGAAGGGCGACGTGCACGACATCGGCAAGAACATCGTCGGCGTGGTGCTCGCCTGCAACAACTACGAGGTGGTCGACCTCGGCGTGATGGTCGCCACGGACAAGATCCTCGCCGCGGCGCGCGAGCACCAGGCCGACGTGATCGGCCTGTCCGGCCTCATCACGCCCTCGCTCGAAGAGATGGCCCACGTCGCCGCCGAGATGGAGCGGCAGGGCTTCACGCAGCCATTGCTGATCGGCGGCGCCACCACCAGCCGCGCCCACACGGCGATCAAGATCGCGCCGCACTATTCCGGCACGACGGTGTACGTGCCCGACGCCTCGCGCGCCGTCGGCGTGGTGTCGAGCCTGACTTCCGCCGAGCATGGGCCGGACTACCGCGCCGGCATTGCCGCCGACTACGCCAAAGTGCGCGAGCAGCACAGCCGCAAGCAGGGCGTGCAGCTCGTTTCGCTGGAGGCTGCACGCGCCAATCGCTGCCGCTTTGCGGATCACGCGCCGACCAAACCGAAGCGGCTCGGCGTGCAGGCGCTGGCGGATTACGACCTCGCCGCGCTGGTGCCCTTCCTCGACTGGGCGCCCTTCTTCCAGACCTGGGATCTGGCGGGTTCCTATCCGGCCATCCTCGACGACCCGACCGTTGGTGAAACATCGCGACAGGTCTTCGCGGACGGCCAGGCCATGCTCGAGCGCATCGTCGAGGAGAAATGGCTCACCGCCAACGGCGTGTTCGGGATCTTCCCGGCAAATGCAGTCGGCGACGACGTGGAAATCTATGCGGACGAATCACGCCAGTCCGTTCGCCTGGTGTGGCACAACCTGCGCCAGCAGCAGGTGCGGCCCGAGGGAAAACCGAATTACTGCCTGTCGGATTTCGTCGCGCCAAAGGAATCGGGCATTGCGGATTACGTCGGCGCCTTCGCCGTCACCGCCGGCATCGGCATCGAGAAGAAACTCGCCGAATTCGCGGCCCAGCACGACGACTACAACGCCATCCTGCTGAAGGCGCTCGCCGACCGCCTCGCCGAGGCCTTCGCCGAACACCTGCACCAGCGCGTGCGCCGCGAGTTCTGGGGCTACTCCGCGGACGAGGCGCTCACGAACGCGGAGCTGATCGCGGAGAAATACCGCGGCATCCGCCCCGCCGCCGGCTACCCGGCCTGCCCCGACCACACCGAGAAGGGGCCGCTGTTCACCCTGCTCGAAGCGGAAAAACATACCGGCATGGCCCTCACCGAATCCTTCGCCATGCACCCGGCCGCCTCGGTATCGGGCTACTACCTCGCCCACCCCGAGGCGCGCTACTTTGCCGTGACGAAGGTCGGCCGCGACCAGCTCGAGGATTATGCGAAGCGCAAGGGCATGACGACTGCGGAAGCCGAGCGCTGGCTGGCGCCGGTGCTGTAGTCCTGCAGTAGGTCGGGCTTCAGCCCGACATGGGCCTCTGATCAACCGCAACTGTCGGGCTGAAGCCCGACCTACGGCCGACCTACACGCCCCAGACCACCGGCTCTTTTTCCTTCAGGGAAAATTCCAGCAGTTCGATCAGCGGCACGGCACGGCGCGCCAGGCTGACGTGCTCGCGCTTGCCGCCCTCGGGCGTCTTCTCGAAGTGGCGTTCGTCGTGGTCGAGGGTCGGGTTGGCCGACTTGTCCTGCGTCACGGCGGCCTTGAGGCGGGCGATGGCCTCCGGCAGCTGCTCGACGGTGACAATGCCTTTTTCGCCAGGTGTCTTGCCCATGATTTCCATGAGGGACATGGCAACGTCTCCGAACATCATGACGTCGCCGGCGGCCTTCGATTTGAAAATGATCAGCATGGGTGAGGATTATACGGTGCGCTGCTAGAATCCAGCCCATGACACTAAGTCACCTCTTCGAGAACAACCGCGCCTGGGCCGAAAGAATGCTCGCCCAGGAGCCGGCTTTCTTCGACAGGCTGGCCCACCTGCAGCATCCGGAATACCTGTGGATCGGCTGCTCCGACAGCCGCGTGCCGGCCAACCAGATCACCGGCCTGGCCCCGGGCGAGGTCTTCGTCCACCGCAACGTCGCCAATGTGGTGGTGCACACCGACCTCAACTGCCTCTCCGTCATGCAGTTCGCCGTAGACGTGCTGAAAGTGAAGCACATCATCGTCTGCGGCCACTACGGTTGCGGCGGCGTGCGCGCGGCACTGTTCGGCGACCGCCTCGGCCTCATCGACAACTGGCTGCGCCACATCCAGGACGTGCGCGACAAGTACGCCGCCCTGCTGGCGCCACTGAGCGACGAGGCCGCGATAAACCGTCTTTGTGAACTCAACGTCATCGAGCAGGTCATCAACGTCGCCCGCACCACCATCCTGCGCGACGCCTGGGAGCGTAACCAACCGATCGCGGTGCATGGCTGGATCTACGGCCTCTCGGATGGGCGGCTGCGCGACCTCGGCATCTCGATCAGCGCGCTCGACGCCATCGAGACCACGCTGCCCTCTGCCCTCGAAAAAATTGCTGCGGCATGATCAGCGCCGTCTTCATTGGCAGCGTACAGCCGCTGCCGCCGGAAGGACATCCCTCGGGCATCGTCAAGCAGGCCGTGGCCGGCCCCGTTCTGCTTGGCCCCATCGGGCTGGTCGGCGACGCACAGGCTGACCGCCGTGTGCACGGCGGGCCTGACAAGGCATTGCACCATTTTCCCGCCGAGCACTATGCGGTGCTGCGCGCGGCCTATCCGGCGAGCGCGGCGCAATTCGTGCCCGGCAGCATCGGCGAGAACGTGTCGACCACCGGCTGGACGGAGGAGAAAGTGTGCGTCGGCGATGTTTTCAGGATCGGATCAGCCCGCGTACAGGTGACGCAGCCGCGCAGTCCGTGCTGGAAGATCAACGCCCGCTACGGACTGGAGGATGCGCTGCAACTTGTCGCCGAGCGCGGCACCACCGGCTGGTACTGTCGCGTCATCGACAGCGGCACCATCGCCGCCGGCGATCCATTCGAACTGCTCGAGCGCAATCCGGATCCGGTCACGCTGCACCGCCTGTGGCAGGTGACGCGCAGCCATCGCCCGGACGCCGAGGAACTTTCACGCCTGGCCTGGACGCCGGGCCTGTCGGAGGGCTGGGCGGAAAAACTGCGCGGCCGTCTCGAATGGTTGCGGCAGAACGGATGAGCATCCTTGTGCCTGGGGAGGGCCAGTGAACCTCTGGTTGCGCGTCTTCCTGCCCTTCGCGGTCGGCTACTACCTGTCGTATTTCCTGCGCAACGCCAATGCCGTCATCGCGCCGGTACTGTCGAGCGAACTGGCGCTCTCGCCGGCCGACCTTGGACTGCTCACCAGCACCTACCTGCTGGTGTTCGGCGCCTTCCAGATTCCGCTCGGCATCCTTCTCGATCGCTACGGGCCGCGCAAAGTCGAGGCCGGCCTGCTGCTGATCGCCGCAGCCGGAGCAGCACTCTTCGCACTCGGCCGCGACCTGACGGAACTGGCCCTCGCCCGCGGCCTTATCGGGCTGGGCGTTTCGGCCTGCCTGATGGCGTCCTTCAAGGGCTTCCTGCAATGGTTTCCGCTCGAAAAACAGGCCTCGCTCACCGGCGCGATCATGGCTGCGGGCGGTCTGGGCGCACTGACCGCAAGCGTGCCGCTCGAGCTCGCATTGCCGATCCTGGGCTGGCGCGGCGCTTTCGTCGTGCTGGCCTTGGCCGCTCTCGTTGCCGCCGCCTTCATTTTCCTCTCCCTGCCGTCGCAGAATGCGACCGCCCAGGCTGGCAGCCTGAAGGAACAGTTGTCGAGCGTCGTGGCAATCTTTCGCGATCGCCGCTTCTGGCGCTTTGCGCCGCAGATGGCGCTCTTTCCCGGCGCCTTCATGGCGCTGCAGGGCCTGTGGGCCGTGCCCTGGCTGATGAATGTATCCGGCACCTCGCGCGCCATCGCCGCCGGGCACCTGCTGGCCATGGGACTGGCCATGCTCGTATGCAACCTGGGCATCGCCACATTGGCGACGCGCCTTTCACGCGCCGGCATCCAGCCCATCATGCTGCTCTCGGGCGGCAGCGCCCTGGCGCTCGCCTGCGAAGCCGCCATCATCCTTGGCCTCGGCCCGACGCTGCCGCTGTGGGCCGGCTTCGCGCTGTTCGTCAGCACCGGCACGCTGGCCTACGCGCTGCTGGCGGCGCTGTTTCCCTCGACGCTCTCGGGGCGTGTCACGACGGCGCTCAATCTGCTCGCCTTCGCGGGCGCGTTCGGACTGCAATGGGGCATTGGCCTGGTGGTCGATGGCCTGCTCGCGTTCGGCTTCGAAACGGCCGCCGCCTATCGCGCCGCCTTCGGCGTAATGTTCGTCATGCAGCTGACCGCGTACGGCTGGTTTGTCCTGGAAGGCCGGCGGCAAGAAGCCTGATCAGAATTCCAGCGGGTCAACATCAATGTGCCAGCGCAAGGCCTTCGGCGCCTTCAGGCCGCGGATCGCCGCCACCCATTGCGCGAGGAAGGACTGCAGCGCCGGGCGGCTGCGCGATTCGGCCAGCAGCTGGGCGCGCTCCAGGTGCGCCAGTCGGTGCAGGCGCATTGGCACGCTGTCGTAGAGCGTCACTTCCTCGCTTCGCAACGCCACGCCGGCTTCGCCCGCGGCCTTAAGAAAGGCCAGCGCCTGCGCCAGTTCCGGCGCTTCCGCACGCACCATCGCCTGGTGCGTGCTGGGCGGAAAGCCGGCCCGCTCGCGCTCCGCCAGTTGCGCTGCGGCGAAGGCGGCATAGTCATGCGCCGCCAGCGCCCGATAGAGAGGATGGTCCGGGTACTGCGTCTGGATCAGCACTTCGCCGGGCAGGGCGGCGCGGCCGCTGCGCCCGCCGACTTGCATCAGCTGCGAGAAAAGCCGCTCCGGCGCGCGGAAATCGGCAGCGAACAACGCCGCATCGGCATTCAGCGCGCATACCAGCGTCAGCAGCGGAAAGTCGTGTCCCTTGGCGAGCATCTGCGTGCCGACGAGGATGTCGGCTTCGCCTTTGTGGATGGTGTCGAGAATGGCGTGCCACCGCGGCTGACTTTTGGCACTGTCACGGTCCACGCGCACGATGTGCGCCTGCGGGAAGCGGACTTTCAGCGCTTCTTCGAGGCGCTGCGTGCCGCGGCCGAAGGGGTGGATGTCCTGGTTGCCGCACGTCGGACAGGCTGCAGTGATGCGCTCTTCACGCCCGCAGTGATGGCAGCGCAGGCGGCGATCGGCCAGGTGCACCACCATGTTCGCCGCGCATCCCGGGCAGCGGCTTACCCAGCCGCAGGCCGGGCAGGCCAGCACCGGCGCATAGCCGCGGCGGTTGAGAAAAATGAGGCTTTGCTCGCGACGCTCCAGCCTGGCGGCAATCGCCCGCAGCGAGTGCTCGCTCATGCCGTCCTGCAGCTTTTCCCGCCGCACGTCAACGCAACGCACTTCGGGCAGGGCTTCCGCAACAGCACGACACGACAGTTCCAGCAGGTGGTAGCGGCCTGATTGCGCAGCAGCCCAGCTTTCCAGCGACGGCGTGGCCGAGCCGAGAACGATGGGGACGCTGCGCTGCTTGGCCCGCCATACCGCCACATCCCGCGCCGAGTAGCGCATACCTTCCTGCTGCTTGAAGGAAGGGTCATGCTCTTCGTCCACCACCACCAGCGCCAGCTGCGGCAGCGGCGTAAACACGGACAGCCGCGTGCCCAGCACGATGTCCGCCTCGCCATTCATGGCCTGGAGAAATCCCGCCGCCCGCGCGCCGTCGGCCAGACTGCTGTGCAAGCTGACCAGGCGCGCGCCGGGAAAGCGATTGCTCACCCTCGCTTCGAGCTGCGGCGTCAGCGCGATCTCCGGAACCAATAACAGCACCTGGCCGCCACGCTTGAGCGCCGCTTCGGTCAGGCGCAAATACACTTCGGTCTTGCCGCTGCCGGTGACGCCATGCAACAGGTAAGGCTCGAAGCGGCCGAAAGCCTGCATCACGCCATCCAGCGCCTGACGCTGTTCCTGGAGCAATTCGGGTCCGGCTGCAGCATTCAGGTTTGGCGGCTCGACGCTCGCGACAATCCAGCCGCTCTGCAGCATATCCGGCACCGCTTTCATGGCGGATGCGGAAATGGTGCGCAACGCCCGACGCGACATCGCCCCACTCAGTTCCAGCGCAGCGAGCAGACGCGCCGCAATGCTGCGTTGCGTCAGTTGCGGCAGCGCAGCGCGGCCGGCATGCGTTATGTGGAACACCTCCCTGTCCGGCATGCGCGGCAATGCATCGCGCCGTCGCAGGGCCGGCGGCAGCGCCAAGGCAATGACTTCTCCGATGGGATGCTGATAGTAGCGGCTGCAGAACTCCGCCAATTCCAGCCAGTCCGGCGGAAAGGGCGGGGTGTCGCGCAGGATGGCGCGCACCGGTTTGAGTTTTTCCCGCGGCATTTCGCTTGCCGCCGGCACTTCCAGAATGATTCCGATCTTCTCACCACGGCCGAACGGCACACTGACCCGCCTGCCGACATCATCGGCATGCGCATCGTGCGCGAGATAATCAAAGCCGTGCGGCAACGGCACATCAAGCGCAACGCGCACAATTGACGAAGTCATTTCAAGAAATATTCGTGTGGCACTCGGCTTGGTTTCACATCTTCGCGCGAAGTATTGAAATGGTCGCTAACGTACTGCAATAAAAGCGCAATATTCTTGTCCACAAAATCTGTGGATAACTTTGTGGGAAACCCCTCTGCTCTTGCCTTAACCTCTCCTGATGCAAGACATTTTCTTGGTATGCTCAAATTTTAATCGTGAAAAAACTATTAAAAAACAATGTGATGGTAAAACCGAAAAAAATCGGTAAAAAGGGAGCATATTTCAAGGCTGGATCAGGCTGTTGTGCATAAGTCAACCCCTCTGACCCTTTCGAAACGCTTTTTTTCATGCGCTTTTCCGGTGGGATATCCCTCCGGGCCGCGCCCTGTCTGGGTTCTGACGGTGGGGCTGCGGAGACCTAGTTTTGGCGCAGCTTGCGGCTGTGCGCGTGCACCGCATTCACCAGCGCGGTGACATGCTCCGGGGGCGTGAACTGGGAAATGCCGTGGCCAAGATTGAAGACGTGTCCGCTGCCGGGGCCGTAAGCGTCGAGGATGGCGCATGCTTCCTGGGCAATTTTTTCGGGCTGCGCGAAAAGTGCGACCGGATCGAGATTGCCCTGCAGCGCCACCTTGTCGCCGACACGTTTGCGCGCCGCACCGATGTCGGTGGTCCAGTCCAGGCCGACCGCGTCGCACCCGATTGAAGCAATCTCCTCCAGCCATTGCCCACCGCCCTTGGTGAACACAATGCACGGGACGCGCGCCCCGTCGTGTTCGCGTATCAGGCCATCCACGATACGCTCCATATAGGCAAGCGAGAACTCGCGGTAAGCGCGGTGCGAGAGCGCGCCCCCCCATGTATCAAAGATCATCACAGCCTGGGCGCCCGATTCGATCTGGGCGTTGAGGTAAGCGGTCACTGCTCCCGCATTAACTTCCAGCACATGGTGCAGTAGATCCGGACGATCATATAGCATGGCCTTGATGGTGCGGAAGTCGTCCGAGGCGCCGCCTTCGATCATGTAGCAGGCCAGCGTAAATGGGCTCCCGGAAAAGCCGATCAGCGGCACCGAATTGCCCAGCGCGCGGCGGATCTCCGCAACTGCATCCATGACATAGCGCAATTCCACGCCCGGATCTGGCGCGGTCAGGTTGCGGATCTCCCATTCCTCGCGCAGTGGGCGCTCGAACTTCGGCCCTTCGCCCTCGACGAAATACAGGCCGAGCCCCATGGCATCCGGCACCGTGAGGATGTCCGAAAAAAGGATCGCCGCGTCCAGATCGTAGCGCGCCAGCGGCTGCAGCGTGACTTCGGTGGCCAATTGCGGATTGCGGCACAGATCCATGAAACTGCCGGCGCGGCGGCGCGTTTCGCAATATTCAGGCAGGTATCGGCCCGCCTGGCGCATCAGCCAGACAGGGGTATGCTCGGTCGGCTGGCGCAGCAGGGCGCGGAGAAAGGTGTCGTTCTTGGGCTTGTTCATGGCGCGAGTTTACTACTTGCGCCAGAAAGCCGGTGTCAGGACGACCAAAAGGGTGAATATTTCCAGCCGCCCGAGCAGCATGGCAAAGCTGCACACCCAGACCTGAAAATCGTTTAAGGCGCCGTAATTGCTGTCCGGGCCGACCAGGCCGAGGCCGGGGCCCGTGTTGTTGAAGCAGGCCACCGTTGCGGAAAAGGAACTCACGATATCCAGCCCGCTCGCCGCCAGCACCAGCGTAAAGGCAATGGTGCTGGCCATATAGAGAAAGCCGAAGCCCAGCACCGCCAGGATGATCTTGTTCGAAACGATCGTGCCGCCGAACTTGACGTAGGTCGTCGCGTTCGGGTGCATGGCATGGGTGATCTCGCGGAACACCTGCTTGTACAGCACGATGGCACGCATCATCTTGATGCCGCCGCCGGTCGAGCCCGAGCAGGTGACGAAGCTGCACAGGAACAGCATCCACAACGGGGCGAAGAAGGGCCATTTCGAATAATCGGTGGACGCATAACCCAGCGTGGTCGCCACCGACACCGTATTGAAAGCGGCATAGCGCAGCGCGGTGGTGAACTCGGTGTAGTAATTATCGTGCCAGAGATATGCTGCAATCAGCAGCACGCTCGCGCCGAGCACCCCCAGATAGAAGGGCACCTCCCCGTCGCGCCAGTAGGGGCGAAGGCTGTGGCCGGAAAGGGCGGCGAAATGCGTCACATAACTCATGCCCGAAATCAGGGCAAAGACGATGGTGATCGCCTCCAGCATTGGTGAATTGAAGAAGCCCAGACTGGCATCGTGGCTGGAGAATCCGCCCAGCGCCACCGTGCTGAAGGCATGGGTCAGCGCATCCAGCCAGTTCATGCCGAACAACCCGTAAGCGAAGGTGCAGAGCACGGTCAGCACGATGTAGATGACCCAGAACCCCTTTGCAGTCTCCGTCACGCGCGGCGTGATGCCGGAATCCTTGACCGGCCCAGGCACCTCGGCCTTCATCAGCTGCCGACCGCCGACGCCGAGCAGCGGCAGGATCGCCACTGCCAGCACGATGATGCCCAGGCCGCCTATCCAGTGCAGTTCGGTACGCCACAGGTTGATCGAAGGCGGCAGGCGATCCAGTCCCGACAGCACGCTGGCCCCCGTTGCGGTCAAGCCTGACACCGCCTCGAAGTACGCATCGGCGACGTGCAGGCCGGGTATTCCCAGCAGCAGGGGCACGGCGGCGATCGCCGGCAGCAGCAGCCAGCACATCACCACTAGCAGCACGCCGTCGTTGGCGCGCAGTTCGCGGCGAAAACGCTGCGTCGCCAGCATGACTAGGCCGCCACCCGCAAGCGTACCCAGAATGGCCTCGTCGAAAGCGCCATGTGCGCCATCGCCGATCCACAAGGAAACGCCGATCGGCAGCAATAGCGCCAGGCCAAACACCATAGCGATGCGCGAAAAGGTTTGGATGACGGCGAGCAAGCGTTCCATCCCTACTCCTACTTTCTCCAAAAAGTTGGAGAAAACACCACCAGCAGCGTGAAGATCTCCAGCCGCCCGAGCAGCATGGCGACGCTGCAAACCCAAGTCTGGAAATCGGTCAGCGACTTGTAGGTGGTGGCCGGACCTACTTCGCCCAGGCCGGGTCCGGTGTTGTTGAAGCTCGCCACCACGGCCGAGAACCCCGTGACCACATCCAGTCCGGAGAAAACCATCAGCAGGGTCAGCGAGACGATGATCACCATGTAAGCGAAGCAGAAGGCCAGCACGGCGAAGATGATCTTGTTGGGCAGCGGTGCGCCCGACAGCTTGACTGCGCGTACCGCATTGGGGTGCACCGTCCTGACTATCTCGCGCATCACCTGCCGGAAAACGATGATGGCGCGCATCATCTTGATGCCGCCGCCGGTCGAGCCGGCGCAGGTGACGAAGCTGCACAGGAACAGCATCCACAGCGGCGCGAAGAAAGGCCACTGCGCGTAATCGGTGTTGGCATACCCGGTGGTGGTGGCAATGGACACCACGTTGAAGGCGGCATAGCGCAGCGCCGTAAGGAAATCCGGATAGGTGCCGGTCAGCCAGAGAAAGACGGCAATGCCCAGCACGCTGGCGTACATCACGCTGACGTACCAGCGGATTTCCGGATCGAGCCAATAGAAGGAGAGCGAACGCCGGCGCATCACCATGAAGTGCGTGGCGAAGTTCATGCCGGCCAGCGTCATGAAAACGATGGCCACCGCCTCGACATGCGGCGAGTTGAAATAGGCGTATGAGGCATCGTGGCTGGAAAAACCGCCCAGGCCGAGCGTGGTGAACATGTGGATGAAGGCATCGCCCCAGCCCATGCCGGCCCAGACGTAGCCGAACGTGCAGGCGATGGCCAGGGCAAGGTAGACCAGCCAGAGTCCCTTTGCCGTCTGCGCCATGCGCGGCGTCAGCTTGGTTTCCTTGATGGGGCCGGGCGATTCCGCAGAGAACAGCTGCCGCCCGCCGACGCCGAGCAGCGGCAGGATGGCCACCGCCAGCACGATCAGGCCCATGCCGCCGAGGAAGACCAACTCGGCACGCCAAAGGTTGACGGAGTAGGGCAGCGTGTCCAGCCCCTCGAATACCGTGGCCCCGGTCGTGGTAAGCCCCGACACGGCCTCGAAGTAGGCATCGGTGAAGCTCATCTCCTGAAAGAATACAACGAAAGGAATGGCCGCAAACGCCGGCACCAGCACCCAGACCAGGGAAACCAGGAGGAAGCCGTCTCTGATGCGCAGCTCGTCGGTATGGCGGCGCGTCAGCAGTAACAGCAGGACGGCCATCAGGAAAGATGCAGCGCTGCCAACCTGGAAGGCCCCTGCGGCCGAATCCCGCTCAATATGAGCAACGATGGCGGGCGCCAGCATGGTCAGCGCGAAAACCAGCAGCACCAGCGCGAAGACACGCAATACCGCCAGCGGATTGCTCATCGGCCGCGTCCCCTATTACGAGTGCCGCGGATCACACGAAGGCAAAGCCTACCTGGAAGAGCTTCTCCACCTTCGGCACCAGGCGCTTCGAGACGACGAAGACGATGACGTGGTCGCCGGCCTGGATCACCGTGTCGTGGTGCGCCATGATCACCTTGTACTGGTGGCGCTCCTCGGCCAGGTCGTCGCGCAGCACCATGGGTTCCTTCTGCGGCAGCCCGCGCACGATGGCGCCGATGGTGGCGCCCTTGATGATCGGCAACTCCTCGATACGGCGGCCAACCACCTGCGAGGACTTCTCGTCGCCATGCACCACAAGCTCGAGCGCCTCGGCAGCGCCGCGGCGCAGACTGTGCACCGCCGCCACGTCGCCGCGCCGCACATGGGCCAGCAGGGTGCCGATGGACGTCTGCGCCGGAGAGATGGCGATGTCGATCTGGCTGCCCTGCACCAGCTCGGCATAGGCGCGCCGGTTGATCAGCGCGACGACACGTTTGGCGCCCATGCGCTTGGCCAGCAGCGCCGCCATGATGTTGTTCTCGTCGTCATTGGTCAGCGCGATGAACATGTCCATCTGGTCGACGTTCTCGTCCTCGAGCAATTTCTCGTCGGTCGCGTCTCCCTGCAAAACCAGCGCGCTGCTGACATTCTCGGCCAGCCACTCTGCATGGCGCTTGTTGTGATCGATCACTTTCACCTGGTAGTCGTTCTCGATGGCGCGCGTCAGCCGGTAGCCAATGTTGCCGCCGCCGACGATCATGATCCGCTTGACAGGCTTGTCCATGCGGCGCAGTTCGCGCATCACCTGGCGGATGCTCTTCGTCGCCGCCAGGCAGAAGACTTCATCGCCAGCCTCGATCACCGTGTCGCCCTCCGGGATGATCGGCGTGTCGTGGCGGAAGATGGCGGCCACGCGCGCATCGACTTGCGGAATGTGCTTGCGGATATCCTTCAGCGGATGGCCGACCAGCGGCCCGCCGCCGAATGCGCGCACGGCCACCAGGCTGACCAGGCCGTCAGCGAATTCCAGCACCTGCAGCGCCTCGGGAAACTCGATCATCTTGACGATGTAGTCGGTGACGATCTGCTCCGGACAGAGGGAAAAATCGACGGCGAAGTTCTCCGGTGTAAACAGCTCTGCGTAGTCGACGAAATCCGAGGAGCGCACGCGGGCAATGCGCGTCGGCAGGTTGAACAGGGCATGTGCTGTCTTGCAGGCGCACAGATTCGTCTGATCGCTCTGCGTCACGGCGATCAGCATGTCCGCATCCTCTGCGCCGGCCTGGCGCAGCACAGACGGACTCGAGGCATTCCCCGTCACGGTGCGCAAGTCGAGCCTGTCCTGCAACGAGGCAAGCCGCGTGGCGTCCGTGTCAACCACGGTGATGTCGTTGGCCTCGGAAACCAGGCTTTCCGCCACGGAACCGCCCACCTGTCCGGCGCCCAGAATGATGATCTTCATTGCTCTTCTCCCTTGCGTCCCGTTGCGATGCCGAGCGCTTTCAGCTTGCGGTAGAGATGGGTGCGTTCCAGGCCGGTCTTTTCCGCCAGGCGCGTCATGTTGCCGCCCTCGATCTTCAGGTGATGCTCGAAATAGACGCGCTCGAACGCCTCGCGCGCATCACGCAGCGGCAGGTCAAGCGGCAGGACTTGGGCGGCGGCGGAGGGCGGCGGCGCCAGCAGACTCGCGACCTCCTCTAGAACGATTTCCTCCTCCAGCGAACCCAGGGCCAGCGAACGCACGGTATTTCTCAGTTCTGCGTAGCCGCCCGCCCAAGCCTGATTGCGCAAGGCATTGAGTGCCGCCGTGGACAAGCGTCGCAGCGGCACCTCGCCGGCCTCGACCAGGTGGGTGAGTATCTGCGCAGCGATATCCGGCACTTCGTCCTTCAGTTCGGACAGACCAGGCGTACCTAGACTGACTTCCGCCAGACGGCGAAGCAGCGCCTCCTCGAAGCCTGCCGCCGACAGGTCTGCGGTGCTATGGGCGCTGGCGACAATCAGATGCAGATCATATTTCTCCAGGCGGTCGAGCGCGAAGGCCAGGTTCTTCTGCTGCAGGCGTGATAGCGCCGCCAGTTCAGCGGCAAAAATCATGCCGCCTGTTGCCTTTTCCAGCGCCTCGAGCGCAAGTGGCTGCCCGTGATTGGAGAGATCAAGCCAGGCCTTGCCCGGCGCCTGCAGGCTGCGTGCGCACAATTCGGCCAGGCTGCCGGCGCCGCTCTTCAACAGCAGCACGCGGCTTTTCGCGGCAACCTGATCGAGGCGCTTCTTCAGGTCGCGCAACGGTGCAGCGCGGGTAAAAGCCGCCAAGGTCAGCTCTGCGCGAGCGGCAGGGACGGCCGCCTTCTGCAAGGCACGCTTGACTGCCGAGAGCAGTTTCTGCAGTGCGATCGGTTTTTCCAGGAAATCCTGTGCACCGATGCGCGTCGCTTCAACCGCCGTGTCGATGGTGCCGTGGCCCGACATCATTACCACCGGCATGTTGAGCTGGCCTGCTGCGGACCATTCCTTGAGCAGGGTGATGCCGTCCATGTCCGGCATCCAGATGTCGAGCAGCACCAGATCCGGCCGCGCTGCGTTGCGCGCCTCACGCGCCGCCGCGGCATGCTCGGCCAGCTGCACGTCGTAGCCCTCGTCGCGCAATATTTCCGAGAGCAGCTCGCGGATGCCGACTTCATCATCAACGACCAGTATATTTGACATGGTTCCTATTTTCTCAGGCCGCCAGCGGCAATCGTATTCTTATCTGTGCGCCGTTCGGCGCTGCGTTGGCAATTTCAATCTGGCCATGGTGCTCGTCCACAATCTTCTTCACGATGGCCAGGCCCAGCCCGGTGCCCTTCGCCTTGGTCGTCACATAGGGCTCGAAGGCGCGGGCAAGAATTTCCTTGGGAAAGCCGCTGCCATTGTCGCTCACCGCCAACACTACGCCGCTGCCCTCCGCTCGCGTGCTGATGCGAATCTCGGGTGCGGCCTCTTCGATCAGTGCATCTTCGGCGTTTGCCACCAGATTGTGAATCACCTGGCGCAGCTGCGCCGCGTCCCCGGTCACGCGCGGCAATCCGTCGGCAAGATCCACCGCCAGACGCGCACGCGAGGTCTCATAAAGCCCCAGCACCTCCCCGACGAGGCCATTGAGATCGAGCGCACCGAGCTGCGGTGGCGGCATCCGGGCATAGTCGCGGAAGTCGTTCACCATGTGCTTCATGGCCTCGACCTGGTTTACGATTGTTTGCGTCGCGCGCTCCAGCATGTCGCGGTCCGCGCCCGCGAGCTTGTCCGCCAGCTTGTGCGCCAGTCGCTCTGCAGAGAGCTGGATCGGGGTAAGCGGGTTCTTGATTTCGTGGGCGAGACGTCGCGCCACTTCTCCCCAGGCGGCCGAGCGCTGCGCGGCGATGAGCTGGGTAATGTCGTCGAATACCACCACGCAGCCGCCTCCCGAAGTCTCAGGCAGGCGCGAGCCACGCAGCAGCAGCACCTGCGGCACGCCGGCGCCATTCTGCATTTCAATCTCGCTTTGCCACTCGCCCGAGCGTTCAGTGCAGCCGGCAGCGATGGCATCGCGCAGGACGAGATGCCGTGTCCAGCCGTCCAGGGTTTCCCCTTCCGCCTCGTTCAGATCGTCGTGCAGGATGGCACGGGCACCCTCATTGGCTGCGCGCAGTCGGCTGTCAGCATCGAAGGCCAGCACGCCCGCAGACAAATTGCCCAGCACGCTCTCCAAGTAGGCCCGCGCGGCTTCCGTTTCGGCACGGCTGCTTTCTGCCTGTGCGCGCGCCTCGCCCAGCTGGCGCGTCATCTGGCTGAAAGACTGCGTCAGCACACCCAGTTCGTCGCGCGTAGACACCGTCTCGCGTGGCGAATAATCGCCCGCTGCCACCGCTTCGGTACCGCGGGCGAGAATGGACAGCGGCGCGGAAAGTCTTCGTGCCAGCAGGAAGGCCAGGGCGATGGCGGCAAACAGCGAGAGCAATAGCGCCAATGTCAGCGTCAGAAAATACATCCACTTCAGGCTGCTCCTCGCCAACGACAACTCCTGGTAGTCGCGATAGACCGCCTGCACGCTCTCGGCGCTGGCGGCAATCGACGCCGGCACGGCCTGGGACAACTGCAGGACCTGTGTCTCGCCGGAAAACGTGAGCGCGGCTACCGGCACGAGCACGCGCAGCATCAGTCCGGTCGTGGCATCGCCATCCACGGTGGAGAGTCCGCGGCCCTGGCGCGCCTGGCGCAGTTGCGAGGACGAGGGCAGGTCGGGCAACAGCGCGGTGCGCTCGGCCGAGGAACTGCTGGCGATCACCTGGCCGCCGGTCGAGAGCAGGGTGACAGTCTGCACGCCGGCCTGCTCGCGCAGGCGGTTCAGCCGCGCCGAACGCGCGGTATCCGAAGCATCGCCGAGATCGAGCGCCATGGTGCGGCCCTTCTCCGACAGATCTGCAAGCAGGTAGTCGAGCGCATTGCGTCCCAGATTGAGGCCGCCTTCCAGCGCCTTGTCCACCCGCACGTCAAACCAGGATTCGATGCTCTTGACTGCGAATTGCAGTGAAACGGCGTACACCAGCACGCCAGGACCGACCGCCATCAGCGCGAACATCAGCATCAGGCGCAACTTGAGGCGGGAACCGAAAGCCTGTGCGCGGTGCTCGCGCCAGAGCTGGCGCAACTGCCACAGCACCAAGCCGAACAAGATAGCGGCGACGGCGACGGTAATGCCCAGCAACAGGCGATACTGACCAGCAAAAAGCGCCGTGTTGGCGGAGGCCGATGTCAGCAGGAAGAGCAGGATGGCGGCGAAGGCCGCGGCGACAATGAGGAAAACTCTCATTTTGCCGCGCTCTCGTCCGAGGGCGTGAAACTCCAGCGCTTCACTTCGGCCGAAATGTTCCAATCCTTGTTGCCGATAGCGCCTACCTGGAGGGGCTTGGGCAACTGGGTGAGATCCAGTTTCATGCGCAGCGCCACATTGTAGGGCTCGCCCGCCTTGAGCGCGCCCCTGTCCGCCACCGACCAGTTGCGCAGCCGCGCCAGCACGCCCAGTGCCTCTTCCAGTGAATCGAGGTTCTGGTGCAGGGCACCCGAAGAAAGGCGGTACTGGCGCGTCAGCGCATGGTAGGAGAGGCGCCAGGTCTGCTTTCGGCCGGCGACATGTTCATCCACCCAGTACCAGCGCATCCTGGTCAGCTCGATTTCAGCAACAAAGTACAGTGCCACGCCGCGCGAGACGACTTCCTCGAGGCGTTGGCTGAGCGTGATGCCGAACTCGGCGTCCAGCAGATAGGCCTCCTCGCCGGCGACAATATCGGCGTGCTTCACCTCGATTTCAGCGGCCTGGGAAGTCAGGACCACGAAAAAAGACAGCAGGCACAGCAGCGCCAGCCGGCGTACAAGACCCTCAGGCCTGCTTTTCCAGCAACGCGTAATAAAAGCCGTCATGATCCTCGGTCGGCAGCAGCTGTAGTTCGGGCAACCCGTCAATGGGCAGTCTCATGCAGTCTTCTTGTCTTGCGGCAAAGGCCGCGACCTGGCGGCCGTTCTCCTCCGGAAAAAGCGAGCACGTCGCATACAACAATTTACCACCGGGCGCGAGCACCTGCCACAGCGCATTTAGAATTTCCCCCTGCAGGCGGGCGAACTGTGCAATGTCCTTTTCGCGACGCAGCCACTTCGCGTCCGGATGGCGGCGCACGACGCCGGAAGCGGAACAGGGCACGTCGGCGAGAACGCGGTCGAATGCGCGGCCGTCCCACCATGGCGCCACCTCGCGGCAGTCGACCGGCAGAACGCTGGCCTGCAAGCCAAGGCGCAGCAGATTCTCCGAAACACGCACGGCGCGGCCGGCATCGGCATCCAGCGCCAACAGATCAACCTGCGCAGTCTCGAGTATGTGCGCCGTCTTGCCTCCGGGCGCGGCGCAGGCATCCAGCACATGCAAGCCGTCATGCACGTCCAGCAATTGCACCGCGCGCTGCGCACCGGCATCCTGCACCGAACACAAACCCTCGGCAAAACCTGGCAGGCGCTCCACCGGCACGGGGCGCTTGAGCAGGAACGCGCCGCCGTCCAGCAGTCTCGCCGCGATGCCCGCGCCGGCAAGGCTCGCCTGAAAGTCAGCCGCCGTGATACGGCGGCAATTATGCCGCAGCGCCATCGGCGGGCGTCCATTGCCGGCTTCGAGAATCTTCTGCCAGTGTTCAGGGTGGGCGCGGCCCAGCCGCGCGATCCACCAGTACGGATGCTGCCAGTGCGCCACCTTGTCCTGCACGACGGCAGCGGTCAATTCATCGCGGCGGCGCAGGAAATTGCGCAGCACACCATTCGCAAGTGCCTTGTACTTCCCCCGCGCGACTGCGTCCGCCGCCATCACCGCCTGGTTCACGATGGTATGCGCCTCATCGGGCCGCGCCTCCAGCCGTGCCAAGGCTACGATCAGCAGGGCGCGCACGGCTGGCACCGGCGGCTTTTCCATCAGTTGCGTCAGGAAGAAATCGTCGCGCCCGCAGCGGCGCAAGGCCGTGTAGGCGAGATCCTGCACGGCGCCGCGCGTCCCGGATGGCATGCCGGGATGCGCCCGCCAGCATTGCGCCAACGCCTCGTTCAGGCTGCGTCCGGCAATCACCTCGCCGACGGCGACGGCAGCCTGCTGCAAAGCGAAAGCGAGGGAATCGGGTTGAAAGTTGACGGTCATGCCAGCCGGCAACATACACCATCGCGTGCCGACCAGATAGTCCGCGCACATGTCCGATTCGACAGTAGCATCGGCCGCGGCGATCCGTGCCTGGCGCACGCTTGCCACGGCTTCAACGGCATCGAAACAGTGGTTGTGGGTAAGATGTCCGGATGAATCACCGCGAAAGAATTGAAAGGATAAACCGAGTCCATGCTTGACCGAACAAGACTGCATGCTTCCCTGCTGGTCATTATTCTCTCCACACTGGCCCTCACCCTGCCGGCCAAGGCGCAAATGCGCGGCAAGATGGGCGAGCGTGCCGCACCGCCAGCGGAAAAACGCGAAGGAGATATGAAGGCGACGGGCCTGACGCCGGCTTTCCCGGCAGATCACGCTTGCGAGCCGATTTCCTCCGGCTTTGCTTCGCCTTACCGGTATGACGGCAGTCGCCGCCCGGCCAATCGTAACGGCGGCCTGCACGGCGGCACCGACATCACGCTGAAAGAGGGCACACAGCTGCTGGCAATCGCCGGCGGCAAGGTGATCGCCAAGGGTGCGGGCGGCCAGATGGAGGGCAACTTCCTCTGGCTGCAGCATGCGCCGGAACACACGGGGTTTCCCTTCTGGGTGCATTCCAAGTATCAGCACCTGGCCGAAGTGCCGGCTCTCAATATCGGTGAGTCGGTGCAGGTTGGCCAGGCCATTGCCCTGGCTGGCGGTACCGGCACGGCAGGCGGGCATTACGGTACGGCAGGCTATCCGCACCTGCACCTGACCACCCACATTGGCCCGAGCGGCGAATTCGAGTTGGCCGGCGCCTACAATTCAATGGTCAGGGCGCGCGATGCGCAGAACAGCGATCTGTTGCTGCTGTTCCTGCCGAGCGACGCAGACAGGGCGGCGCTGGATTCCCTGCCTGAGGAGCGCAAACGGGTGCCGATCGCCATCGTCGGTGCGGGTGGTTCGATTCGTCCGTCCGGCAGCAAAGTAGTCTGGCCGGTGGCTTGCCAGGCCAAGGGTGGCTGAACCCCAGTTTGCTGGCGTCTACCTCTGCGGCCGGTCGCGCGAGGGAATGCGATAGAGGTAGGTGGCGAGCAGCAGGCCGAAAAGTGCCAGGGCCATCTGCAACTCGGGCCAGGGCACGAAAAAGACGATGGAAATGCCCAGTGTCACGGCCATCAGGGCGATGGCGGTCAGCTTGGTGCGCCAGGGGATGCTGCGGTAACGCCGCCATTCGAGGATACTCGGGCCGAAAGCCTGATTGTTGAGCAGCCAGTTGTAGAAGCGGCTGGAAGCGCGCGCATAGCATCCGGCGGCCAGCAGCACAAAGGGGGTGGTCGGCAGCACGGGAAGGAAGGCACCGGCGATGCCCAGCAGCAGGAACAGGGTGCCCAGACCAACGAAAAGCAAGCGCATGGCCGGCGAATCGTGCCGCTTCATTTCGGCGCTGTAGTCGATTTTTTCCCGAGGTTTGCGCATGGCAGGGGGATTTTACGCTCCCACCGACCGCAGGATACAACAGGGGCTCAACTGCGCCAATCCGCCGCAGTCTTGTCCGGCAACATTGCATTTACAGGAAAATTCCCTTATTCTGCGTGGCCTTACGTAATTAATAACCATGTCGCCCAAAGGGCCACGGAAAGGTTTTTAGGGGAGAAGAATTGGTAGCGATTCGCAAAGAACTGGCCTTTGCCGGCCGCATCGTCATGGTCGGCTTCGGCTCGATCGGTCAAGGCACCCTGCCTCTGCTGTTGCGCCACATCGATATCCGGCCCGACCAGATCGTCATCGTCACCGGGGATGAAAACGGGCACGCGGTGGCCGCCGAATACGGTGTCGAATTCCATGCCACCCCCTTGACCCCTGCCAACTACCGCAGCCTGCTGGAGCCGCGCCTCGCGCGCGGCGACTTCCTGGTGAATTGCTCCAACGATGTTTCCAGCGTCGCACTCGTTGCACTTTGCCAGTCGCTCGGCGCCCTCTATATAGACACCTGCATCGAACCCTGGGTCGGCGGTTACACCGATGCCTCGGTCACACCTCAGGCCCGCTCGAACTACGCCCTGCGTGAGCGGGCCCTGGCGCTCAAGCGGCCCGGCATGCCGACGGCCATCCTCACCCATGGCGCCAATCCCGGCATGGTGTCGCACCTGGTCAAGGAAGCACTGCTCAACATCGCCCGCGACACCGGCCTGGATGCCCGGCCGCAGGACCGCGACGGCTGGGCACAACTGGCGCGCAACCTGAACATCCGCACCATTCACATCGCCGAACGCGACACCCAGGTGGCCGAACCACGCAAGGTGCCGGGGGAGTTCGTCAACACCTGGTCGGTGGAAGGCTTCGTCGGCGAAGGCTGCCAGCCCGCCGAACTGGGCTGGGGCAGCCATGAGCGGCATTTCCCGGCAGACGGCCTCCGCCATGAAGCCGGCTGCAGGGCGGCGATCTGGCTCAACCGCCCGGGCGCTGCGACGAAAGTGCGGACATGGACGCCGCTGGCCGGTCCGATACACGGCTTTCTCATCACGCACAGCGAATCGATATCCCTGGCCGACTATCTGACCCTGGGCGACAACGGCGGCCCCGCCTATCGGCCGACCGTGCACTATGCCTATCACCCTTCGGACGACACCGTGCAATCAGTGCATGAGCTGGCCGGCCGCAACTGGAAACTGCAGGCCCAGCACCGCCTGGTAAAGGACGAAATCACTTCGGGCGTGGACGAACTGGGCGTGCTGCTGATGGGCCACCCCAAGGGGACCTATTGGTACGGCTCGCGCCTGTCGATCCAGCAGGCGCGCACGCTCTGCCCGCACAACAGCGCCACCAGCCTGCAGGTGACGGCGCCGGTGGTCGCCGGGGTGATCTGGGCGCTGAGGCATCCGGATCGCGGCGTCATCGAACCCGAGGAAATGGACCACGAGCAGGTACTGGATTTCATCCGTCCCTACCTCGGCGAGGTCGTGGGTGCATACAGCGACTGGACGCCGCTTACCGAGCGCAGCGTACTTTTCGAGGAAGACATCGACCGGGAAGATCCCTGGCAGTTCAAGAATTTCCGCGTCGCCTGATTCCTTGTTCCACATCAAAGTCCGCTAGTCGCCGCGCAGCCAGAATGTTCTCGTCATTCGCGAGGGAGAGGCGCGATGGAACGTCCGGCAATCATTCGCAAGACCGCAACGGATCTGCGCGTACCGCCGAATCTGGCGGATTATGCTGAAACGCGAGGGGCATTTAGCTGGAACGCGGCGCAAGCCGAGCTGGCCGGCCTGCCGGGCGGCGGGCTGAACATCGCGCACGAGGCCGTCGAGCGGCATGCGCAAGGCGCCCGCCGTAACCATGTCGCCTTCCGCTTTCTCGGCGAGCAGGCTCCGCGGGATGTCTCCTACGGCGAGCTCTCCCGCCTCACCAACCGCTTCGCCAACATCCTCAAATCGCTCGGCGTGGGCAAGGGCGAGCGCCTCTTCGTGCTCTCCGGCCGCATCCCCGAGCTCTACATCGCCGTGCTCGGCAGCTTCAAGAACGGCACGGTGGTCTCGCCGCTGTTCTCCGCCTTCGGCCCGGAGCCGATCGCCACGCGCCTGAACCTCGGCGAGGGCGCCGTGCTGGTCACCACCGAACTGCTCTACCGGCGCAAGGTGGAGAAGATGCGCGCCGAGCTGCCGACCCTGCGCCACGTGCTGCTGGCGGGCGAGGACGGGCAGCCGACCAACGTACCTGGCACGCTGGACCTGGCCACGCTCATGGCCGCAGCCGCGGATGATTTCGCCATCGTGCCGACCACTGCGGAAGACATGTCGCTGCTGCATTTCACCAGCGGTACGACGGGCACGCCGAAGGGCGCCATCCACGTGCATGGCGCGGTGGCAACGCATTGGGCTACCGGCAAATACGCGCTCGACCTGCATCCCGAGGATATCTACTGGTGCACCGCCGACCCGGGCTGGGTGACGGGCACTTCCTACGGCATCATCGCGCCGCTGCTGCACGGCGTGACCTCCATCGTCGACGCCGCGGAGTTCGATGCCGAGCGCTGGTACCGCATCCTCGCCGAAGAGAAAGTCAGCGTCTGGTACACGGCGCCGACGGCCATACGCATGCTGATGAAGGCCGGCGCGGAAATCGCGCGCAAGCATGCCTATCCGTCCCTGCGCTTCATCGCCAGCGTCGGCGAACCGCTCAACCCGGAGGCGGTGTGGTGGGGCAAGGAGGTGCTGGGCCTGCCCATCCACGACAACTGGTGGCAGACCGAGACGGGCGGCATCATGATCGCCAACACGCCGGCTTTCGACATCAAGCCGGGCTCGATGGGCCGGCCGCTGCCGGGCATCGAGGCGGCCATCGTGAAAAAGGACGCCGAGGGGAAAGTCAGCCCCGTGGACACGGCGGATACGGAGGGCGAGCTGGCGCTGAAGGCGGGCTGGCCGTCGATGCTGCGCGGCTACCTCCACAACGAGGAGCGCTACAGAAAATGCTTCGCCGGAGACTGGTACCTGTCCGGCGATCTGGCCAAGCGCGACGCCGACGGCTACTTCTGGTTCGTCGGCCGCGCCGACGACGTGATCAAGTCGGCCGGCCACCTGATCGGCCCCTTCGAGGTGGAAAGCGCGCTGATGGAGCATCCGGCGGTGGCGGAAGCCGGCGTCATCGGCAAGCCCGACGAAACGGTGGGCGAGGTGGTGAAGGCCTTCGTCTCGCTGAAGAAAGGCTTCGAGGCATCCGACGCCCTGCGCATGGAACTGCTCGGCCACGCGCGCAAGAAACTCGGCGCGGCGGTAGCGCCGAAGGAGATCGACTTCCTGCCCACGCTGCCGCGCACGCGCAGCGGCAAGATCATGCGCCGCCTGCTCAAGGCGCGCGAGCTGGGACTGCCGGAAGGCGACACGTCCACCCTGGAAAGCGCATGAACCCCGTTCCCTACGAGAAGGACTTCGCACTAACGCTGCTCTTCGACATGCTGCGCATCCGCCGCATGGAGGAAAAATGCGCCGAGCTGTACGGCGAGCAGAAGATCCGCGGCTTCCTGCATCTCTACATCGGCGAAGAGGCCTGCGCCGTCGGCGCGCTGCACGCCTTCGCGCCGGACGACAATATTCTCGCCACCTATCGCGAGCATGGCCACGCGCTGGTGCGCGGCGTTTCCATGAACGCCATCATGGCGGAAATGTTCGGCAAGGCGGCAGGCTGCTCGCGCGGGCGCGGCGGCTCGATGCACCTCTTCGATGCCGCCACGCGTTTCTATGGCGGCAATGCCATTGTCGGCGGCGGCCTGCCGCTGGCGGTGGGTTTCGCCCTGGCCGACAAGCTGCAGGGGCGGCAGGCGCTGACGGCCTGTTTCTTCGGCGAGGGCGCCATGGCCGAAGGCGCCTTCCACGAAGCGATGAACCTCGCCGCGCTGTGGCAATTGCCGGTGCTGTTCTGCTGCGAGAACAATCTGTATGCGATGGGCACGGCGCTGGCGCGCTCCGAGTCGCAGACCGACCTGTGCGCCAAGGCGGCGGCCTACGGTGTGCCGACGCTGGCAGCGGATGGCATGGACGTGGTGGCGGTGCATGAGGCGATGAAACTCGGTGCCAGGCATGTGCGCGACGGGCTCGGCCCCTTCTTTCTGGAATTGCAGACTTTCCGTTTCCGCGCGCACTCGATGTTCGACCCCGAGCTCTACCGCGAAAAGTCCGAGGTGGAGCAGTGGAAGCAGCGCGGCCCGCTGCACACCTTCTCGGCGCGGCTGAAGGCGGAGGGCAAGCTGACCGAGGAGGCATTCCTCGCCCTCGATGCAAAAGCGAATGCCGAAGTGCAGGCGGCGGTCGACTTCGCCGAAGCTGCTGAGTGGGAGCCCGTCGAGGATCTGCTGAAGGACGTGGTCACGCCGGGGGCGCCGTCATGAAGATGAGCTACCGCGAGGCCATCCGCGAGGCCCTGCGCGAGGCGCTCTCCGCCGATCCGCGCGTCTTCCTCATGGGCGAGGACGTCGGCAAGTACGGCGGCACCTATGCCTGCTCGAAGGGCCTGCTCGAGGAATTCGGTCCGGAACGCATCCGCGACACGCCGCTCTCCGAACTGGGCTTCGTCGGCGCCGGCATCGGCGCCGCGCTGGGCGGCCTGCGGCCGATCGTCGAAGTGATGACGGTGAACTTCAGCCTGCTCGCGCTCGACCAGATCGTGAACACCGCCGCAGCGCTGCGCCACATGTCGGGCGGCCAGTTCTCCGTGCCGCTGGTGGTGCGCATGGCCACCGGCGCCGGCCGCCAGCTGGCGGCGCAGCACTCGCACAGCCTGGAGAACTGGTACGCGCACATCCCCGGCATCAAGGTGCTGGCGCCGGCGACGATCGCCGACGCGCGCGGCATGCTCGCCCCGGCGCTGGCCGATCCCGACCCTGTGGTGATCTTCGAGCATGCCCAGCTCTACAACCTGGAGGACGAGGTGCCCGAGGATGTCCGGTGCGACATCGCCTCGGCGGCCGTGCGGCGCGCAGGGCGCGGCGGTCACGCTGATCACCTACGGCGGCTCGCTGCCAAAGACGCTGGCGGCAGCCGATGAACTGGCCGGAGCCGGCATCGACGCCGAAGTCATCGACCTGCGCGTGCTGCGGCCGCTCGACACGGCCACGCTCTTTGCCTCGGTGAAGAAGACGCGCCGCGCCGTGGTCGTCGACGAGGGCTGGAAAAGCGGCAGCCTCGCCGCGGAGGTCATGGCGCGCATCGCCGAGGAGGCCTTCTTCGAGCTGGATGCGCCGCTGAAGCGGGTGTGCAGCGAAGAGGTGCCGATCCCCTACGCCAGGCACATGGAGGAGGCCGCGCTGCCGCAGGCGCCGAAGATCGTTGCCGCCGTGCGGGAGCTGCTCGGCAAATGATCGAATTCAAGCTTCCCTCGCTCGGCGCCGACATGGACCAGGGCACGCTGCTGGAGTGGAAAGTCAGCCCCGGCGATACGGTGAAGAAGGGTCAGGTGGTGGCCGTCGTGGACACCTCGAAGGCCGCGGTAGATGTCGAAATCTGGGTCGACGGCGTGGTGCGCGAACTATGCGTCCATCCCGGCGAGACGGTACCGGTAGGCGCGGTGCTGGCGACGCTGGACGGCGCGGGGGAAACCGCGCCGGCTACGCGCGCACCGGTTGCGGCGCCTCCCCCCGCAATAGCTGCCGTAGCGTCGCACCGGATCTCCCCGGCGGCGCGCAAGCACGCCGAGGAACGTGGCGTGAACATCGAACAACTTTCCGGCAGCGGGCCGGACGGCGGCGTGACCGTCGAGGATGTCGAGCGCGCCGCCCTGGCCGCAAGCGCCACACCGACCGCCACCACGGCAGAAACCGGGCCGCGGCGGCCGGTCACGCCCGCGGCGCGCAGGCGGGCGCGCGAACTCGGCGTGGATATCGCCACCGTCACGGCCAGTGGCCCGGGCGGCGCCGTGCTGCTGGAGGACGTGGAGCGCGCCACGGCCCCGGCCGCGCCGGCCAAGGACCGCCAGGGCGAGATGCGCCGCGCCATCGCTGCCGCGATGAGCCGCTCGAAGCGCGAGATCCCGCACTATTATCTGGCGGAGACGGTGCCTATGAAGACGGCACTCGACTGGCTTGCCGCCGTCAACGCAGGAAAACCCGTCACCGAGCGCCTGCTGATGGCGGTCGTGCAGCTGAAGGCCGTGGCGCTGGCGCTGACAAAATACCCCGAAATGAACGGCTTCTTTCGCGACAACGCCTTCCAGGCCTCGGCGGCGGCACACCTCGGCGTGGCGATCTCGCTCAGGCAGGGCGGGCTCATCGCGCCGGCAATCCACGATGTCGGCGACAAGCCGCTTGAGCAGCTCATGCGCGAACTGGCCGACCTGGTGAAGCGGGCACGCGCGGGCAGTCTGCGCAGTTCCGAAATGTCCGACCCGACCATCACCGTGACCAATCTCGGCGAGCAGGGCGTAGCCGCGGTATACGGCGTGATCTATCCGCCGCAGGTGGCGATTGTGGGATTCGGCCGCATCGTCGAGCAGGCCTGGGCGGACAAGGGCGCGCTATCGGTCATGCCGGCGGTGACGGCGAGCCTGGCCGCCGACCATCGCGTCTCGGACGGACACCGCGGCGCACTTTTTCTCGCCGAACTGCGCAATCTGCTGCAACAACCGGAGGATTTGCAATGAAGGAACCCGAGCTGCGCGCGATCGTCATCGCCACCCTGAAAACCATCGCGCCGGAAGTGGAGGAGGGCGACCTGCATGCCGACAAGCCGCTGCGCAACCAGGTCGACCTCGATTCGATGGACTGGCTCAACTTTCTCATCGGCCTGCACGAGAAGCTGAAGGTGGACATTCCCGAATCCGACTACGCCAGGCTGGTGACGCTGGGCGACGTGCTGTCCTACCTGCAGACAAAGCTCAAATAAATCCGCAGATCGGGCTTCTGCCCGATCGATGCATCACGCCATCGCGCGCAGGCGGCCGATGCGCTCTTCCGTTGCCGGGTGGGTGCTGAACAGGCCGCGCAGGCCACCGCCGGAAAGTGGGTTCATGATCATCATCTGTGCCGTCTCCGGATGCGCTTCAGCCGTCTGCATGGGGATGCCGCGGGCGTAGGCGTCGATCTTCGCCAGCGCATCGGCCAGCGCATCGGGGTCGCCGGAGATGCCGGCGCCGCCACGGTCGGCCTCGAACTCGCGGGCGCGCGAGATGGCCATCTGGATCAGCATGGCGGCCAGCGGAGCGAGGATCATCACCAGTATGCCGACGACGGGATTGGGCCGCTCGTCGCGCGAACCGCCGAAGAACATGAAGAAGTTGGCGAGGCTGGAGATGGCGCCCGCGATGGTGGCGGAGATCGTCGAGATGAGGATGTCGCGGTGCTTGACGTGGGCCAGCTCATGCGCCATGACGCCGCGCAGTTCGCGCGTCGACAGCAACTGCAGGATGCCGGTAGTGGCGGCCACCGCGGCATGCTCCGGGTTGCGTCCCGTGGCGAAGGCGTTGGGCTGCGCCTCGTCGATGAGATAGACGCGTGGCATGGGCAGCTCGGCGCGCTGCGCCAGCTCGCGCACCATGTTGTAGAGCATCGGCGCCGACGTCGCGTCGACTTCCTGCGCGTTGTACATGCGCAGCACCATCTTGTCGGAGAACCAGTAGGCGAAGACATTCATCGCGCCGCCGAGGAGCAGCGCGATCAGCATGCCCTGGCCGCCGCCAAGCGCGGCGCCGACTGCGCCGAACAGCGCCAGGATGCCGGCCATGAGGATTGCGGTTTTCAGCCAGTTGCCGAACATGGTGTCGTTTCCAGGAAATGAACGCACCCCTTAGATGAGGGGTGCGGCAAGAAATTCAATCCGCCTGGATCGCCAGGCGCTGGCCAGGCTTAAGGGAGAAGCCGTGCAGAAAATCTGCCGCCGCCAAGCGCTTGCCGCCGGATTTTTGCAGTTCGGTCAGGCACAAGGCGCCTTCTCCGCAGGCCACGACAATGCCATCGACGCCGGCCGCCAGCACGGTGCCGGGTGCACCCCGGCCCGCAACCGGCTCGCCTCTCCAGAACTTGATGACTTGTCCGTCGATCTGCCCGAACGCGCCGGGAAAGGGGTTGAAGGCGCGTACGGCACGGCCCAGCTCCGCGGCAGGCCTCCGCCAATCGAGGGCGGCTTCGGCTTTCTCCAGCTTCGGGGCGTAGCTCACCCCGTCGGAAGGTTGAATTTCGCCTGTCAATTCCCCGCACTCGAGCCGCGGCAGGGCCTCTACGATCAACCGCGCACCCAGCTCGGCCAGCTTGTCGTGCAGAGTTGCCGCCGTATCGCCATCCTCGATGGCGAGGCTTTCCCTGAGCAACATCGGACCCGTGTCGAGCCCGGCCTCCATGCGCATGATGGTAACGCCGGTTTCGGCATCACCGGCAAGAAGGGCGCGCTGGATGGGCGCTGCGCCGCGCCAGCGCGGCAACAGGGAGGCATGGATGTTGACGCAGCCCAAGCGCGGAATGTCCAGCGCCGCTTGCGGCAGGATGAGGCCGTAGGCCGCCACCACCATGATGTCGGCCTTTGCGTCGATGATCGGCTGGCGCGATTCGCCGGACTTGAGCGAAGAGGGCTGAAGCAGCGGCAAGCCCTGCTTCAGGGCAAGCTGTTTCACCGGGCTGGTCTGAATGGCCATGCCCCGCCCTGCCGGGCGGTCCGGCTGAGTAAGCACTAACGACACATCATGACCAGCCGCCAGCAGGGCCTGCAGTGCGACAACAGCGAATTCCGGCGTGCCGGCGAAGACGATGCGCATTACGCGGTTATGCGCGCTTGCTTGGCCAGCTTGGCCTTGATGCGGCCCTGCTTGAGCTGCGACAGATGCTCGACGAAAACCTTGCCTTCGAGGTGATCGATCTCGTGCTGGACGCACACTGCCAGCAGGCCTTCGGCCTCCATTGTGAAAGGCTTGCCCTGCGGGTCGAGGGCTCGCACCTTGACACGCTCGCTGCGGGTGACCTTCTCGTAGATGCCCGGCACCGAGAGGCAGCCCTCTTCACAGACCTGCTCGCCCGAGCGTTCGAGAATTTCGGGGTTGATGAAGGCGAGCAATTTCGACTTGTCCTCAGACACGTCTATGACGATGACCCGCTTGTGCACGTCCACCTGAGTGGCGGCCAATCCGATGCCGGGCGCTTCGTACATGGTTTCTGCCATGTCGGCTATGAGTTTTCGCACTGTGTCATCGACGCGGTCAACTGGGGCCGCCTGCTTGTGCAGGCGGGGATCAGGAAAACGGAGAATAGGTAAAAGGGCCATAAAAAGCTTGCCGATTTAGGCAATTAGGTGCAACAATTAATGCAAACCTGTAAAAAGCGAAGCTAGCGTGCTAGACTTCGACGAGAAACCGTGTCCCGGGCTCGGGAACATTGCGCGAGGCCAAGACGATGATTCGCATTATATCTGCGCTCCTTCTGAGTTTCTCAACCGCTTGCGCCCTGGCGCAGGATGCCAGTCCGCCACTGCAACTCGCCGATACGGCACCCGACCGGCACATAGTCGTGCCGGGCGACACGTTGTGGGGCATTTCCGGCAAGTTCCTCAAGGAACCTTACCGCTGGCCTGAGCTCTGGCGCATGAACAAGGAGCAGGTGAAGAACCCGCACCTCATCTACCCCGGTCAGATTCTGGTCCTCGACCGAAGCGGCAACGATCCGCAATTGCGCCTTGAGACCGTCAAGGTATCGCCCAAGGTTCACTCTGAGCCGCTTTCCCTGGCCATCCCGAGCATCCCGCAAAGCGATATCGAACCCTTTTTGTCAAGGCCCATGGTGCTTGAAGAGGATGGGTTGAAAGATGCTCCGAAAATCGTCGCGACACAGGAAGATCGTGTCTATCTCGGCCCGGGCGGCCGCATTTATGTCAGCGGATTGAAGGGAAACGCCAAACTTTGGCAGGTCTTCCGGCCGACCAGGCCAGTCATCGATCCGGAAACAAAGGACCCCATAGGTCATGAAGCGTTTTATCTCGGTACGGCCATCCTTGTCGCAGAAGGCGAGCCCGCCACGCTGACCATCGCTACCGCCATCCAGGAGATCGGCATCAACGATCGGCTGGTACCGGCAGCGCGCGCGGAAATCCTCAATTACGCTCCCCACGTGCCCGCCAAAAAGCTTCAAGGCCAGGTCGCGGCCATCTACGGCGGGGTCAAGGAAACCGGTCGCCATTCAATCGTGACGCTCAATCGCGGCTCCCGCGACGGGGTAGAAGCCGGCCATGTTCTGGCAATCTACCGTAACGGCGGCGAGCGCCTCTACCGCGACGGCAACGAAACGACCAATATCAAGCTGCCGCCAGAGCGCTACGGCTTGGTGTTCGTCTTCCGTGTCTTCGAGCGAATTTCCTATGCTTTGGTGATGGATGTGACGAGACCGGTCGTGGTAAGCGATATCGTACGTACGCCATAAAGACCCCCGAATCGGCCTGGGCTTCCATCATGCCCGCCAGCGAACTTGCAGACTGGCTGCGCCTGACGCTTGCACCGGGAATCGGCGGCGAAACACAGCGCAAGCTGCTGTCCGCTTTCGGCCTTCCTGGTCAGATTTTTTCCGCAGGCGCCACAGCCCTGGCACGCACGATTTCGCACAGGCAGGCGGGTCTTCTCCTGCAGAATGATTCCGAAGAGGATGTCGCCAAAGCACTGGCCTGGTCCAGCGAGCCCGGCAACGCCATCCTGACGCTGGCGGATACGGCCTATCCGCAACGCCTGCTTGACGCGCCGGATCCGCCCACCGTGCTGTACGTTAAGGGCCGTGTCGAATTGCTCAATGCACCCGCCCTCGCCATCGTCGGTTCGCGCAATGCCACCCCACAAGGCGAATCCAACGCTGAAGCTTTCGCCGCGGCCTTGTCCAACGCCGGGCTCGCCATTGTCAGCGGCATGGCGCTGGGCATTGATGCGGCCGCGCATCGCGGCGGCCTGCGGGGTATAGGCTCTACCATTGCTGTAATCGGCACCGGCATCGATCGTGTCTATCCGGCGCGTAACCAGGCGCTGGCGCGCGACATCGCCGCATCCGGCGCAATCATCAGCGAATTCCCGCTCGGCACCCCTGCTTTGAGGGAGAATTTTCCTCGCCGCAACCGCGTCATCTCAGGACTGGCGCGAGGCTGCCTAGTTGTGGAAGCGGCTGAACGCAGTGGCTCGCTCATAACAGCCAGGCTGGCCGGCGAACAGGGCCGCGATGTTTTCGCCATACCCGGCTCGATTCATTCCCCGTTGTCAAAAGGTTGCCACAAATTGATCAAGCAGGGCGCCAAGCTGGTGGACAATGCCTGCGACATCCTGGAAGAACTCGGCTTGTCCGCACAAGATGAAATACATTCACCCGCAGCGTCCGCCCCTAATGCGGAAACGGCCAGCCTGCTCGACTGTATCGGCCATGATCCTTTCGATGTGGACATGCTTGCATCGCGATCCGGCTTGACGGCCGAGAAGCTATACGCCATCCTGTTGCAAATGGAACTGGATGGCAGGATTGCCAGTCTGCCAGGAGGCCGGTTCCAGCGCATCGGCCTATGAACTGACGACACGACGCCGCCATGTTCGACATACTTGTCTATCTCTTCGAAAATTTTTTCCACGCCGACGCCTATCCTGAACCCGAGCAACTCGCTCTGAAGCTTTCCGCCGCCGGCTTTGAGGATGAGGAAATCAGCGAAGCCCTGCAGTGGCTTGACGGCCTGCGGGAGTTTGGCATCGACAGCCCACCGGCTATCGCCGCGGACAATGGATCGGTGCGCTGCTTCAGCCAGGAAGAGGCTGTCAAGCTCGACACCGAATGCCGCGGTTTCCTTGTCTTCCTGGAAAGCGCCGGCGTTCTGAACCCGCTGACCCGCGAACTGATCCTCGAGCGGGCCATGGCCCTGTCCGACCACGCAGTCTCGCTGTCCAGGCTTAAAATCATCGTTCTGATGGTGCTGTGGAACCAGCACCAGACGATGGATTCCCTGATACTGGAGGAGCTGCTGTCGGGCAACGATGCTCGCTATCTGCATTGAGCGCGCATCGCCCCGGCTTGCCAGTCCGCTGCGCAGTCCTTATCATCCCGCCCTTTCCCAGACTTGACGGCAGCGCGCAGGCGTGCCGCAGGATCGCATGAGCAAACAACTGATCATTGCCGAAAAACCCTCCGTCGCCCAGGACATCGCCAAGGCGCTGGGCGGCTTCAGCAAGCAAGGCGAATACTACGAGAGCGACGAGTACGTGTTGTCGTCGGCCATCGGCCACTTGCTCGAGCTGACGGTGCCAGAGGAATACGAGGTCAAGCGCGGCAAGTGGTCCTTTGCCCACCTTCCGGTCATTCCCCCGCATTTCGCACTCAACCCGATCGAGAGAACCGAGGATCGTCTCAAGCTGCTGACGCGGCTGATCAAGCGCAAGGACGTAACCGGCCTCATCAATGCCTGTGACGCCGGTCGCGAGGGCGAACTTATTTTCCGTTACCTTGCTCAGCACGCCAAGACCGACAAGCTGGTGCGTCGGCTTTGGCTGCAGTCGATGACGCAGGGATCCATCCGCGAAGGCTTTGCCCATTTACGCACTGACAAGGAAATGCTGCCGCTTGCAGATGCCGCGCGTTGTCGCTCCGAGGCCGACTGGCTGATCGGCATCAACGGCACACGCGCAATGACCGCCTTCAATTCCCAGGAGGGCGGCTTCCACAAAACGCCTGTCGGCCGCGTGCAGACGCCAACGCTAGCCATCCTGGTCGAGCGCGAGGAGCGCATTCGCGCATTCCGGCCGCGCGATTTTTGGGAAGTGGAAGCTGAATTCGCCGCCGTCGCCGGCACCTACCGGGGTCGCTGGTTCAACGATAAGTTCGGCAAATCGGAAGATGAGCACGCCAAGCCTGAACGTCTTTGGGACCTCAAACGCGCCGAGGCAATCCGCAAGAAATGCCTTGGCAAACACGGCACAGTTGATGAAGAGAGCAAGCCGACGACGCAACTGTCTCCGCTACTGTTCGATCTCACCTCGCTGCAGCGCGAAGCCAACGGCCGTTTCGGCTTTTCCGCCAAAGCCACGTTGTCTCTGGCGCAGGCGCTCTACGAAAAGCACAAGGCCCTGACTTATCCTCGTACCGATTCCCGCTACCTGCCTGAGGACTACATCGCAACGGTCAAGGCGGCGCTGAAGAGCCTCTCCGGCACGCCATATGCTGGCTTTGCCAGCCAGATTCTCAAAGGCGGCTGGGCGCACCCGAACAAGCGTATCTTTAACAACGCAAAAGTTTCGGACCATTTCGCCATCATTCCCACCGGCACGACTCCAACCAGCCTCTCGGACGCCGAACAGAAACTGTACGACCTCGTCACCAAGCGTTTCCTCGCCATTTTCTTCCCAGCTGCGGAATATAACGTCACGACAAGAATCACCCGTGTGGAGGAAGAGGCATTCAAGACGGAGGGAAAGGTCCTGGTGTCCGCCGGCTGGCTTGCCATCTATGGCAAGGAAGTTCAGGGAGATGACGAAACACCGCAATTGTCGCCCGTACAACCCAATGAGCGCGTTTGGGCCAATGATGTCGAGGTCAAGGCAAATCAGACCAAACCCCCGGCACGCTTCACCGAGGCAACGTTGCTGACGGCCATGGAAGGCGCCGGCAAGCTGATTGAGGAAGAAGAGTTGCGTGAAGCCATGTCCGCCCGCGGCCTCGGCACGCCCGCAACCCGCGCCGCTACCATCGAGGGGCTGATTTTTGAAGAGTACGTGCACCGTAATGGTCGCGAGCTACAGCCCACCGCAAAGGCATTTTCGCTGATGGTAGCCCTCTCAACGCTTGGCATTGACGAGCTGCACTCACCCGAACTGACCGGCAACTGGGAATACAAGCTAAGACAAATGGAGCAAGGCGAACTCGGGCGCGACGTATTCATGGATCATATCGTCGAACAGACGCGCGAAATGGTTGACCGCATCAAGCATGGCGAAATTCCAGAGGAGGTTTTCAGCACCCTTACCAGCCCCTGTCCGAAGTGCGGCGGTGTCATCCAGGAAAATTACAAGAAATTTCAATGCAAGAAATGTGACTACGCACTATGGAAGGTTGTCGCAGGCCGTCAATATGAACCGGAGGAAGTCGAGGAGTTGCTTGCAAAGGGGATTGTCGGCCCTTTACAGGGTTTCCGCAGCAAGATGGGGCGCCCCTTTGCAGCCATGATCCGCCTCAACGCCGACCATCTGCCCGAATTCGACTTTGGCCAGGGTTCCGGCGAAGGGGATGGAGAGGCGGTTGATTTCAGCAATCAGGAATCGCTCGGCAAATGCCCGAAGTGCGGCGCGTCAGTCTTTGAACATGGCATGGCTTATGTATGCGAGACGGCGGTTGGTGCTGGCAAGACCTGTGATTTCCGCTCAGGCAAAATCATCCTGCAGCAGCCTGTGGAGCGCACGCAGATGGCCAAGCTGCTGGCCGACGGGCGCACGGAATTGCTGCGGGGCTTCATATCGGCACGTACCAAACGTAAATTTTCTGCTTACCTGGTAAGGGGGAGTGACGGCAAGGTCGGCTTCGAATTTGAGCCGCGTAAGCCAAAGGCCGAGGCAATAAAAGCCGTTGAGGATACCCCCAAGGCTACAGCAAAGGCCACCAGGGCCAAGCCCGCAACGAAAGCGCCGGCTAAGAAGAGAACGTCAAAGAAATCCTAGGCGAAGTCGCCGACAAAAGGATTGCTTTCCCGCTCATCGCCGAAAGTGGATATAGGCCCGTGACCGGGAATGAATGTCACGTCGCCGCCGAGCGGCCACAGCTTGTCGCGAATGGAATGGATCAACGTATCGTAGTCTCCCCGCGGGAAATCCGTTCGCCCGATCGATCCCTGGAACAAGACGTCGCCGACCACCGCTATCTTCGCGCTACGCTCGAAGAACACCACATGCCCCGGGGTATGACCAGGCGTGTGGAGGACTTCAAGATTCACGTTTCCAAAACTCACAACATCGCCATCCTCCAGCCAGCGGTCTGGCTCAAAAGCCTCGGCGCGCGGAAAGCCGAACATCTGACTCTGTTGCGGCAATTGGTCAATCCAAAAGGATTCATCGCGGTGTGGGCCCTCTATTGGCACACCAAGCCTGCGTTTTAACTCTGCTGTGCCGCCAGCATGGTCGATATGGCCGTGGGTGAGCAATATCTTCTCTATCTCGACACCACACCTTGCTGCTGCTGACTGAATGTCGTCCAGGTCACCGCCAGGATCGACCACGGCCCCCTTCAGAGTTTGTTCGCACCATAGCAGCGAACAATTCTGCTGGAAGGGCGTAACGGGAATAACGCGAAACTGCATCAGACGTCAATGTTGCGTGCGTAAAGCGCATTCCCCTCGATAAATGCACGGCGCGGCTCGACGTTGTCACCCATGAGCGTTGTGAATATTTCATCCGCGACAATGGCATCATCAATCTGCACCTTGAGCAGGCGCCGTACTGCTGGGTTCATGGTCGTGTCCCACAACTGTTCAGGGTTCATTTCGCCCAAGCCCTTGTAGCGCTGCTTTGTTAGACCGCGCTCAACTTCCGCCAGCAGCCACTCCATGGACTCGGCGAAACTCGACACCGCCTGGGATTTTTCGCCGCGCCTCATGACGGCATTGTTGCCGACCAGGCCGGAAATCAATTGTGAAGTGTTGCGAATCTGCTGGTAGTCCCCCGAAAGAAGGAATTCCTCGTCGATAACTCCGACCTTGAGATTGCCATGAAGCATTTTTTCCACGCGTAGCTGCCATCGCTCCGATTTGTCGTCGAAATGCGCACGGACCCTGACTGCTGATGACAAAAGCACCGACAGGCTCGAGGCGGTAGTGCGGGCAGATGCCTCACCCCCCAAATCAATCTCCAAGCCGTTTGCGAGCAGGGCATGCAGAACCTCGCTGTCGATGAAGCTGCTTAGGCGAGAAATCACTGCCTCGGAAAGAAGATAGGAGCGCGCCAATTCCGCAAGTGTTTCTCCAGTAATTGGTTGTGAGCTCTCTCCTGGAATCAACTCTGCATTTTCCAGCGCCAGCCTGAGTAAATGCTGATTAAGTTCATGATCGTCCTTAATGTAGCGCTCGCTCTTGCCGTGCTTGATCTTGTATAGCGGTGGTTGGGCGATATAAATGTGGCCACGCTCGACCAGTTCGGGCATCTGACGATAGAAGAAAGTCAGCAATAGCGTTCGAATGTGGGCACCGTCGACATCGGCGTCGGTCATGATGATGATGCGGTGATAGCGAAGCTTTTCCGGCTTGTAATCCTCTCCTTTGCCGATGCCGGTACCGAGCGCGGTAATTAGTGTGGCGATTTCCTGTGAGGAGAGGAGTTTGTCAAAGCGCGCCTTTTCCACATTGAGAATCTTGCCTTTGAGCGGCAATATGGCCTGGAATTTCCTGTCCCTGCCCTGCTTGGCCGAGCCGCCGGCGGAATCCCCCTCAACCAGGTATAGCTCGCACAACGTGGGATCTTTCTCCTGGCAGTCGGCTAGCTTGCCGGGCAAGCCGATTCCGTCGAGGATTCCTTTGCGGCGCGTCATCTCGCGCGCTTTGCGGGCCGCCTCACGTGCGCGGGCCGCATCGATAATCTTGCCGGTGAGTATCTTTGCGTCCGCGGGCCTTTCAAGAAGATATTCGGCAAGCTTTTGCCCGACAACCTCCTCGACTACGGGGCGCACCTCGGATGACACTAGTTTTTCTTTTGTCTGTGATGAAAACTTGGGCTCGGGTACCTTGATGGAAAGCACGCAGGCCAATCCTTCCCGCATATCATCACCCGTCGTCTCCACCTTGGCCTTTTTCGCCAGCTCGTTGTCTTCGATATATTTGTTGATTACCCGCGTCATGGCGGCGCGTAGGCCGGTTAAATGCGTACCGCCGTCTTTCTGGGGAATGTTGTTAGTAAAGCAAAGAACCTGTTCCTGATACGAGTCATTCCACTGCATGGCGACTTCAACTGTGATGCCGTCCTTATTTCCGGTGGCATGGAATATGTTACCGTGCAAAACAGTTTTGGTGCGGTTGATGTACTCGACGAAACCTTTAACGCCGCCAGCGTAAGCAAAGTTCTCTTCCTTTGCGCTACGCTGGTCGATCAGGCGAATTTTTACGCCATTGTTGAGGAAGGAGAGCTCGCGCAGGCGTTTGGCCAGAATGTCGTAGTGATATTCAATATTGCCAAAAGTGGCGACCGAGGCCAGGAAGTGCACCTCAGTACCGCGTTTTTCTGTTGTTCCGACAACTTTGAGCGGTTCGACTGGAATGCCGTCACGGAATTCAATCGCATGTTTTTTTCCATCCCGCCTGATAGTCAGCCGAAGCCATTCGGAAAGAGCATTCACGACAGAGACGCCAACACCATGCAGGCCGCCAGATACCTTATAGGAGTTCGAATCGAACTTTCCTCCGGCATGTAGTTCCGTCATGACAATTTCTGCCGCGGAACGTTTTTCTTCGTCGTCGTCCTTTAAGTCCGTCGGGATGCCACGGCCATTGTCTAAAACTGAAATCGAATTATCCGGATGGATGGTGACTACGATGTCATCACAATAATTTGCGAGCGCTTCATCAATGGCGTTGTCCACCACCTCAAAAACCATGTGATGCAATCCAGTACCATCGGAGGTGTCGCCAATGTACATGCCCGGCCGCTTCCTGACGGCTTCTAGGCCTTTGAGTATCTTGATGCTGGAAGAATCGTAATTGCCGTTGCTGTCCTGACTGTTCTCAACCATTAATTACATACTCCTAATGTTCTGCTATCAGATGCGCATCGGCATGACGACATACTTAAAACTCTCGTTGCCAGGCAGCGTAATAAGCGCACTCGAATTGGCGTCCGCCAGACGAATTTCTATCTCTTCGTTGGATACGTTGTTGAGGACGTCCAGCAGATAAGTAACATTGAAACCAATGTCCAGCGCTTCTGCATCATAAATGATTTCGAGTTCTTCCTGAGCTTCCTCCTGATCCGCATTGCTGCTAATGATCTTCAGGCTTCCTGGAGCTAAAACAACCCTGACCCCACGAAATTTTTCATTGGTGAGGATGGCTGCGCGGTGCAGTGATTGCAGCAGGGTCGTTCTGGCAATCGTTATAACCTTGCCGTGATTCTGAGGTATGACACGTTCATAATCTGGGAACTTCCCGTCGATCAGCTTTGAAATCAACTCTATTTCGGCAAAACGGAAGATAGCCTGATTTGGCGAGAGGCGAATATCCAGGGCATCGTCATTGTCCGTAAGAAGTCTTGAAAGCTCCAGGATGGTTTTTCGTGGCAAGATTACTTCGGTGCGCGGCAAGGATTCCGACAACTGCTCGCTTGCATAGGCTAAGCGGTGGCCATCCGTTGCCACCATGCGAATTTCATTTCCTGTGACAACAAGCAAAAGACCATTCAGATAGTAGCGAATGTCCTGCTGGGCCATGGCGTATTGCACGAGTCCAATCAGCCGCTTGAATTGCTTCTGGGTGACTTGCAGTCGTGCCTGTTCTCCATCAGCGGAAGCCATGAGCGGATAATCTTCTGCTGGCAGCGTCTGAAGATTGAAACGACTCTTGCCTGCCCTCACCTGCATGCGCTTATCCGTCAACTCCATGCTGACTTCTGCGCTTTCCGGCAGGGAACGAAGAATATCCTGAAGTTTTCTCGCACCAACCGTGACAGCAGTTTTTTCAGTGCCTTCTTTTCCATCGGTATGCGTCCGAATCTGAATCTCGATGTCGGTCGCCAGGAGCGTGAGTTGTTCCCCGCTTTTCTCGATCAGAACATTCGACAGGATGGGCAAGGTGTGGCGTTTCTCGACAATGCCGCAAACCGATTGAAGTGGCATCAAGAGATTGTCGCGTTTGGTTTTTATAAGGAGCATATATAAATCTCCAACTAGTAATTAGTACACAAACTTTTTTTGTTGATAACTAATAATTAATTATTGTAAACAATATCTTAAATTGTTTATAAGGATATGGGTAATTGCATTAGACAGCTGTGGAGAGATTGTTGAGTATTTATATACTCAGACTGATTTCTCGAGTTATCCACAAATCATCATCTAGTTATTCAGCCCTTCAGGACTTGGGTTAGTACTAATAAATCATGATTGATCATGGTGTCTTTGAGACGAAGGTCTGAAATGGTTCGGCAGGCATGAAGGACTGTTGTGTGATCGCGTCCGCCGAAGGCTTCTCCGATGGCAGGAAGGCTAGCGGGTGTCAATTCCTTTGCTAGCCACATAGCAACCTGGCGAGGACGGGCAACGATACGAGTTCGTTTCTTCGAATGCATGTCGGAAACTTTAATTTTGTAGTATTCGGCAACGGTTTTCTGGATCGACTCAAAGGTAATTTGGCGATTATGGGCCCCAAGTAGATCTTTAAGTGCTTCCTTGGCTACTTCAAGATTGATTTCACGACCATGGAAGCGGGCAAAGGCAAGAACTTTCTTGAGCGCGCCTTCCAGTTCTCTCACATTGGAACGAAGATGTTTGGCAATTAGAAAAGCAACATCTTCACTGACTTCGATTCGCTCCGCTTCAGCCTTTTTCTTCAAGATGGCAACACGCATCTCAAGTTCAGGAGGTTCGATGGCAACGGTAAGGCCCCAGTCGAATCTTGAGATCAGACGATCTTCCAGGCCGGTTATGTCCTTGGGATATGTATCACAGGTAATGACGATTTGTTTTTTGGCCTCTATCAGAGCATTAAAGGCATAAAAGAACTCTTCCTGAGTTCGGTTTTTGTTATTGAAAAACTGTATATCGTCAATCAGCAACAAATCCAAAGAGCGGTAGTAGCGCTTGAATACATCGAACGATTTCTGTTGGTAGGCGCGCACGACGTCGGCGTAATAATCTTCTGAATGAACATAGCGAATAACCTTGTCCGGGTTTTCCCGGTAAACCTCATTTCCAAGCGCATGAATAAGATGGGTTTTTCCCAGGCCAACACCACCATAGACGAATAGCGGGTTGTAGGATGTTCCCGGGTTTAAAGCAACCTGGTATGCAGCGGCCCGGGCAAGATCGTTCGCACGACCGGTTACAAGTGTATCGAATGTAAATGACGAGTTGAGCCTGGTTTTCTCGTAAACCGCATCGGGACCAGGCGATGAGACAGTAGAGGCGGGGATAGTGGATATATCCGATACCTTATCACCCCTTGTAACCGCTGGGAGGATAACATCTTGGCGCTCTGCTTCGACGACCTCAGGCAGATTGATGGAAATCAGTACCGGTTCAGCAAAGAACTGTTTGGCAAGATCCTCTAAGCGGCGTAAATAGCGCTCTCTTACCCACTGCAGAACAAATCGATTGGGGGCTACGAGCTTCAGGCCCGGATTTGATTCGTTACCGTCCTCAAGGCGCAGGGCCTTGATCCAGGTATTGAATTGTTGAGGTGGTAGTTCCTGCTCCAACTGCTGAAGACAGGATGACCAGAATGCATTCATTCTTTAATGACCCCCCACCACGACAGATGCATGGTGGACGCCTGCTATCAGTGAATTTAAGATAACAACATGATTATAATTATTATTTTTGTTTTGAAACGCCGCCTGGGGCGGATGGGGTTGCGAACTTCAGAGAGGAATTCTAACGCCATTCCGCAATAGTTATCCACAGGCTTGGAAAAAAAATGGGCTTGACAAATCAATGGTGAGGATATGTAATCGTGCGTTTCTCTTCTTGCACAGACTGCAGCCATGAAACGCACATACCAACCCTCAGTTATCCGGCGCAAACGCACCCATGGATTCCTTGTTCGCATGCGTACACGCGGCGGACGTGCTGTCATTCGCGCTCGCCGCGCCAAGGGACGCGCACGTCTCGGCGTTTGATGTGGCAGCGGCGGGCGTTGACTTAGGCTTCCGCGGCGAGCATCGGTTACGTAAAACGGATGACTTTTCATCCGTTTTTGCTTTTCGAAAGACCCTCCGCGGCAAACATTTCGATATGCTCTACCGCCCAAATTCGTTTGCCACAGCCAGACTCGGCGTGGTCATCGCAAAAAAGTTTGTCCGCTCGGCAGTAAGCCGAAATCTGATCAGGCGCATTGTGCGAGAATCCTTCCGTCTGTCTCGAGTGGCGTTGCCACAGCGGGACATTGTGGTACGCGTTTCGACCCGCATAAAAACACTTGAAAGGCATGTGCTGCGTGGAGAAATCGACGAGTTATTTTCTCGTCTGGCCCAATGAAAAGGTTGCTTGTTCTGCTTGTGCACGCTTACCGTCTGGCAATCAGTCCCTTGGTTGGAAGGAATTGCCGGTTTCACCCGAGCTGCTCTGAATACGCAATCGAGGCACTCGAAAAACATGGCTGGTACAGGGGCTTGTGGCTTTCTACCAAACGTGTATCGCGTTGCCACCCATGGCACCCGGGCGGGTACGACCCCGTTCCCTGAACCCACTGAATTCGGACTATTTAGATGGATAATCAACGCCTTATCCTGTTGCTGGTCTTTTTCTTCTCCATTTTCATGTTGTGGGATGGCTGGCAAAAGCATAACCAGCCCACGCCGGTTGTAGCAAAAGACCAACACTCACAACAAGGGGCCCAGCAAGTGCCGGGCGTTGATACGGCACCAACGCCGACAACATCTTTATCTTCGGCACCCCCCTCAGCTTCCGTGCCAACACCTGTATCCGGGCCATTAATAACGTCCGGTAACAGGGCAACTGTAAAAACTGATCTTTACCTGGCCGAGGTATCGTCGATAGGTGGGGATCTAGTACGGCTAGAGCTAACAGAGCACAAATCAACCGAGGACAAGAAGAAGAATTTTGTCCTTTTGGATATTTCAAAGGACCAGACATATGTGGCGCAAACAGGCCTGATTGGCGAGGGGTTACCCAACCACAAAACCGAATTCAGGCTTGAGTCGGGTAATTTCGAGCTGCAGCCGGGTGCCGACAAGCTGGAGCTCAGGTTGTTGGCACCTGAGAAGAACGGCATACAAACAACCAAGATTTATACCTTTCACCGCAATAGCTACCAGATCGATATTGGGTATGAGATAGAAAATCGCAGCAAAGCCCCATTCAGTACACATGCTTACTACCAGCTGACGCGTGACGGCAATGTGCCCGAGGCGAGCATGACCAATATCGCCACGTTTACTGGACCGGCGATCTACACGGATGCCGGCAAGTTCCAGAAGGTGAATCTTTCAGACGTCGATAAGGGCGAGGCCAAGTTTGTGAAGACGGCCAATGATGGCTGGGTAGCAATGGTGCAGCATTATTTCGTTGCAGGATGGACACCGCAAGGTCAGGACGAACGTGAATTCTTCATGCGCAAGGTCGCCGATAACCTCTACTCGGCGGGCATCATTTTACCGGTTGCAGCAGTCGCGCCGGGGCAGACGACACGTATCGGAGTGCCGCTGTACGCCGGACCGCAGGAACAAGCCAAGCTGGAGAAAATCGCACCCGGATTTAACCTTGTGGTGGATTATGGCTGGCTGACAGTGATTGCGGCCCCAATCTATTGGCTACTTGAGTTGATCCATCGTTTCGTCGGCAACTGGGGCTGGGCGATCATCCTTTTGACAGTCATGATCAAGGGCGCTTTCTATCCGCTGTCCGCCGCAAGCTACAAGTCGATGGCCAAGATGAAGCTTGTAACGCCTAAGATGATGAAGATCAAGGAACAATTCTCTGCGGATCGCAACCGCATGAATCAGGAAATGATGGAGCTCTACCGCAAAGAGAAGATTAATCCCCTGGGGGGATGCCTGCCTATCCTGGTCCAGATTCCTGTATTCATCGCCCTCTATTGGGTGCTGCTTGGCAGCGTCGAAATGCGCAACGCCCCCTGGATACTTTGGATTCATGACCTTTCGGTGAAGGATCCATACTTCGTGCTGCCGATTATCATGGGCGCAACGATGCTGATTCAAATGAAGCTGAACCCAACACCACCGGATCCGATTCAGGCCAAGGTGATGATGGCCATGCCGATTGTGTTCACCTTTATGTTTCTCTGGTTTCCCTCCGGTTTGGTGTTGTATTGGGTGGTCAACAACGTTCTGTCGGTTGCGCAACAGTGGCAAATTACGCGCATGATCGAGGGTGGTAGGAAAAAAGCCAACTGATCTGATCGCCGCCATTGCCACTGCGCACGGCCGCGGTGGCATCGGTATTGTGCGTCTTTCCGGCCGAAATCTCGGTTCTGTTGCCAGTCAGCTGGTTGGATTTATCCCCAAACCTCGCTTCGCCACCCTGGCCCGCTTTCTCGATGCGGCTGGGGAGGAGATCGACGAAGGCGTCGCCCTCTATTTCCCCTCCCCCAATTCCTATACCGGCGAAGATGTGCTCGAACTCCAAGGCCATGGCGGACCCGTGGTGCAACAAATGCTCTTGCAGCGCTGCCTGGACCTGGGCGCCCGGCTAGCCGAGCCGGGTGAATTTACCCACCGCGCGTATCTCAACGACAAGCTCGATTTGGCACAGGCCGAAGCGGTAGCCGATTTGATCGAATCAAGCACTGCGGCGGCGGCGCGTTCAGCCGTCAGGTCTCTGTCGGGAGAGTTTTCGAGAACGGCGCATGATCTTGTCGAACGATTGATTGCGTTGCGCATGCTGGTCGAGGCGACGCTCGATTTTCCGGAAGAGAACATTGATTCACCTTACTTGGTGGATGTTAACCGTCGGCTGCCCGCCCTGATGGACGATTTGCGCAATGTTCAGAGACGCGCCCGCCAGGGTAGCCTCCTGCGCAGTGGCCTGCATGTCGTTCTGGCAGGCCAGCCCAATGTTGGCAAGTCGAGCCTCCTCAATCGCCTGGCGGGCGAGGATCGCGCCATCGTTACCACGTTTCCGGGCACGACCCGGGACGCCTTGCGCGAAACCATCCAGCTGAGCGGAATCCCGCTGCACATCATCGACACTGCAGGACTGCGAGAGACCGATGACGAGGTCGAGCGACTCGGCATCGACAGAAGCTGGAAGGAGATCGAGCGTGCCGACGTTGTGTTGCATCTTCTGGACGCACGTACCGGGATAACGCCACAGGATCACGAAATAGAGGCCCGGCTGCCGACCCGGATAGAGAGGATTGCCTTATACAACAAGTGTGACCTGACGGATCATTCCGGGCGCCGTGATGAGCGGAATGGGCAGATTGATATTTGGATTTCCGCCAAGACTGGGGATGGCATGGAAATGCTTGAGGCCGAGCTGCTGCGCATTGCCGGCTGGCAAACGGGGTGCGAGGATGTATTCCTGGCCAGGGAGAGACACCTTGAGGCACTGGAATTGACCTTGAGTCACTTGCGGAAAGCAGAATCACAGGCAGGCAGTATCGAGTTGTTTGCGGAAGAACTGCGCCTGGCGCAGGAGGCGCTGAGCCGGATTACAGGAGCGTTCACTCCTGACGACCTGCTCGGGGAGATCTTCTCCCGGTTTTGCATCGGTAAGTAATAGCCAAACAGCGGGTTGTTTCACGTGGAACTGGCCGATCTAATCCTGCTATGCATTGCCGCCTTCGCCGCTGGTCTCATCGATGCAGTGGTAGGTGGCGGTGGGCTGATCCAGATACCGGCTCTTTTCAGCGTCCTGCCGCAAACAGTGCCGGCCACCCTTTTCGGCACCAACAAGCTTGCAAGCATATTCGGCACCGCCAGCGCAGCCTTTCGCTACGCGCGACGCATCGATGTGCCTTGGCGGGCTGCCCTGCCGGCAGCCCTGTCGGCATTCGTCCTGTCCTATTTAGGTGCCATGACGGTTGCGCTGATGCCCAAGGAGTGGCTCCGCCCGCTCGTTCTCATATTGTTGATTGCGGTAACCGCATACACCTATGCGAAGAAAAATCTGGGCGCTGTGGATCAGCGCCGCTTGCATGGCAGGAAGGACATGTTGCTGGCGGCGGGTTTCGGCGGGGCAATCGGCTTTTACGATGGGTTCTTCGGGCCGGGGACCGGAAGCTTTTTGATATTCATGTTTGTCCGTTTTTTCGGGCTGGATTTCCTGCGCGCATCGGTATCGGCCAAGATCGTCAACGCTGCCACCAATCTGGCAGCTTTGATGTACTTCGGCGCAAGCGCCCATGTCCTGCTGGCCACGGGATTGGCCATGGCTGTTTTCAACATCAGTGGATCCCTGGTCGGCTCGCATCTGGCAATCCGGCACGGTGCAGGTTTTGTGCGACGTGTATTCCTTGTTGTGGCGGGCGTGCTCATCTTGAAATTTGGCTGGGACACCTTTTTCTGATGCATGCCAGGATAGGCAACGCAGTAATTAGGTAACTAATTGAATATTCATTGATATACAGGGCGACGTTTCACGTGAAACGTCGCCCTGTCATTTTGCGTTATCCTCGCGTATCATTGCGCCTCTCCGCAGCGTTCGCAGACCCATGTTATTTCCCACGCGCTATGATGTCATCATCATCGGCGGCGGCCATGCCGGCACCGAAGCCGCGCTTGCCGCAGCCCGCGCGGGTTGCCGCACGCTGTTGCTGACGCACAACCTCGAAACGCTGGGGGCGATGTCCTGCAACCCCTCCATCGGCGGCATCGGCAAGGGACACCTGGTCAAGGAAGTCGACGCGCTCGGCGGCGCCATGGCAGCCGCCACCGACGAGGCCGGCATCCAGTTCCGCATCCTCAATTCGAGCAAGGGAGCGGCGGTGCGCGCCACGCGTGCCCAGGCCGATCGCGTGCTGTACAGGGCGGCAATCCGCCGCAGGCTGGAGAACCAGCCCAACCTCACACTATTCCAGCAGGCCGTCGACGATCTCACCGTCTCCGGCGATCGCGTCACCGGTGTCGTCACCCAACTCGGCCTGCGCTTCGAGGCCGAGACAGTGGTACTGACCGCCGGCACCTTCCTCGCCGGCCTCATCCATGTCGGCCTCGACCACTATCAGGCCGGCCGCATGGGCGATCCGCCCGCGCTGAGTCTGGCTGCGCGACTGCGCGAATTAATGCTGCCCGCCGGGCGACTGAAAACTGGCACGCCGCCGCGCCTCGACGGCCGCAGCATCGATTTCTCGGTGATGACGGTGCAGCCGGGCGACGACCCGGCGCCGGTATTCTCCTTCCTCGGCGATGCCGCCCAGCACCCGCGGCAGCTTCCCTGCTGGATCACCCATACCAACCAGCGCACGCATGACATCATTCGCGGTGGTCTGGACAGGTCCCCCATGTTTACAGGGGTTATCGAAGGAGTGGGTCCTCGCTACTGTCCCTCCATCGAGGACAAGATCCACCGCTTTGCCGACAAGTCCAGCCACCAGATCTTCCTCGAGCCGGAAGGCCTGACGACGCACGAGATCTATCCGAACGGCATCTCGACCAGCCTGCCGTTCGATGTGCAGCTGGCCCTGGTGCAGTCCATCCCCGGCCTCGAGAATGCCCACATCCTGCGGCCTGGGTATGCCATCGAATACGACTACTTCGACCCGCGCGGCCTTACTTCATCGCTGCAGACGAAGGCCATCCGCGGCCTGTTCTTCGCCGGCCAGATCAACGGCACGACCGGCTACGAGGAGGCCGCCGCGCAGGGCTTGCTCGCCGGCCTGAACGCCGCGCTTTTCGCCAAGGGTGAAGCGCCCTGGTGCCCTCGGCGTGACGAAGCCTACCTCGGCGTACTGGCGGACGACCTCATCACGCGCGGCGTCACCGAGCCTTACCGGATGTTTACCAGCCGCGCCGAATACCGCCTCAGCCTGCGCGAGGACAATGCCGACTTGCGCCTGACCGAAATTGGCCGCCGCCTGGGCATCGTGGACGATGTTCGCTGGGACGCATTCAGCCGCAAGCGCGACTCCATTGCGCGCGAGCAGGCGCGCCTCAAGGCCACCTGGGTGAACCCCAGGATCGTCGACGCCGCAAATGCCGAGCGCGTCCTCGGCAAGCCGCTCGAGCATGAATACAGCCTGGCCGAACTGCTGCGCCGGCCCGACGTGCGCTACGCCAGCCTGATGACGCTGCCCGGCGCGGGCGAACCGATCACCGGGGTGCAAGCCGTTGAGCAACTGGAGATCCAGGCCAAGTATCAGGGCTACATTGACCGCCAGGCCGAGGAAATCGCCAAGAGCCGCGAGCAGGAGGATATGCCGCTGCCGGCTGACCTCGATTACCGCAGCGTGCGCGGCCTGTCCATCGAAGTGCAGCAGAAACTCAACCAGCACAAGCCGGAAACACTCGGACAGGCCTCGCGCATTCAAGGGATTACCCCTGCAGCCATTTCGCTGCTGCTGGTGCACCTCAAGCGGCGTGGATCATTGGTGCGGGAAACCCGCAAGCGCGCATGACTTCAGCCGAGCAATTGGCGCGCGGAATTGCCGCGCTGAACCTGGAATTGCCGGCGACCGCACAGGAGAAACTGCTCGCCTACGCCGCGCTGCTGGGCAAGTGGAACAAGGTGTACAACCTGACCGCTTTGCGTGACGACGAACAGGTCATCAGCCACCACCTGCTGGATTCGCTCGCCGTGCTGCCGCATCTTGGCGTAGCACGCCGGCTGGCCGATATCGGCAGCGGCGGCGGTTTGCCCGGCATCCCGCTGGCCGTTGCGCGGCCGCACATGCATGTGGCCCTGGTGGAAAGCAATCAGAAGAAATCGGCCTTTCAGCAACAGGCCAGGATCGAGCTGGGCCTTGCCAATGTGTCGGTGCATTGCGAGCGTGTTGAAGCATGGCAGCCCGAAGAGAAGTGCGACTTGGTGATCTCGCGCGCCTTCTCCGACCTGGCCGAATTCGTCAGGCTGTCCGGCCATCTGCTTGCCGAAGGCGGCGCGCTTCTGGCCATGAAAGGTGTGCATCCCTACGAGGAAATCGCCCAGCTGCCGGCCGGCTGGCGCGTGGCTGAAGTGATGCCGTTGCAGGTGCCGGGAGTGGAGGGCGCGCGCCACCTGGTGCGCGTGGTACGCGGATAAAGAAAGAAGAAAATGTCGCACATCTTTGCAGTCGCCAACCAGAAAGGCGGGGTCGGCAAGACCACCACCACCGTGAACCTTGCCGCTGCACTCGCCGCCCAGGGCCAGCGCGTGCTTTTGGTGGACCTCGATCCGCAGGGCAACGCCACCATGGGCAGCGGCGTGGACAAGCGCGCATTGAAAAAATCGGTTTATCACGTCCTGCTTGGCATGGCCTCTTTGGTTGATGCGCGACAGGTTTCCGAGGCGGGCAAGTTCGACACCCTGCCGGCCAATCGAGACCTCGCAGGTGCGGAAGTGGAAATGGTGGACCTCGATAACCGTGAGACGCGCCTCAAGCGCGCTCTGGCGCTGCATGACAAGGACTACGATTTCGTCCTCATCGACTGCCCGCCTTCGCTCAGCCTGCTGACATTGAACGGGCTGTGTGCCGCAAATGGCGTCATCATTCCGATGCAGTGCGAGTACTACGCGCTGGAAGGTCTTTCCGACTTGGTGAACACCATCAAGAAAGTGCACGCCAACCTCAATCCTGACCTCAAGATCATTGGCCTGTTGCGCGTCATGTTCGATCCGCGCAGCACGCTGTCCAACCAGGTCAGCGCGCAGTTGGAACAGCACTTCGGCGACAAGGTGTTCAAGACGATCGTGCCGCGCAATGTGCGTCTCGCCGAAGCGCCGAGCTATGGCCTGCCTGGCGTGATATTCGATCGTGCCGCGAAAGGCGCGCAGGCCTATCTGGCCTTTGCCGCCGAGATGATCGAGCGCGCAAAAACGTTCTAGGGAGAAAAAAGAATGGCAACCAAACACAAAGGCCTCGGCCGCGGGCTCGACGCCCTGCTGGCCGGCAACAGCAACGAGCCGCAGCGGCAGGACACCCTGCGCGTCGATTTCCTCCAGCCCGGCAAGTACCAGCCACGCACCCACATGGACCAGGAATCGCTCAACGAACTGGCGGCCTCCATCAAGGCGCAAGGCGTTATGCAGCCCATCCTGGTGCGCCCGGTCGATGGCGGTCGCTTCGAAATCATCGCCGGCGAGCGACGCTGGCGCGCTTCGCAACTGGCCGGACTGCACGAGGTGCCGGTGCTGGTGCGCGACATTCCAGACGACTCCGCGCTGGCCATGTCGCTCATCGAGAACATCCAGCGCGAGGACCTCAATCCGCTGGAAGAGGCGATGGGTATCCAGCGCCTCATCGACGAATTCAGCATGACGCACCAGCAGGCGGCCGATGCCGTCGGCCGCTCGCGCCCTGCCGCCAGCAACCTGCTGCGCCTGCTGCACCTGGCCAAGCCGGTGCAGGATCTGCTCATGTCCGGCCAGATCGACATGGGCCACGCCCGCGCCCTGCTGCCCCTGGCCAAGGCCAGCCAGCTGCAGCTCGCCCATCGCATTGCCGCCAAGGGTTACTCGGTGCGTGAAGCCGAGCGCATGGTGCAGCACGAGCTCAATCCGCCCAAAAAGAAAACCGCGGCAAAGACGGACGACCGCGACGTGGCGCGCCTGGAGGAAGAGCTTGCCGACAAGCTCGGCGCGCAGGTGAAAATCAAGATGGGCGTCAAGGGCGCCGGCCAGATCGCCATCGGCTTTTCCAGCCTCGACCAGCTCGACGGCATACTCGAAAAAATACAGTGAAAGTCAGCCGCCACAGGACGGCGGCAATGACAGACTTGCCTCGTCAGTACGGCTGGGCGAGGCGCCTGACGAAGAATGGGCGCGTGGCGAAAACGGAAGGCGCGAAGGTACTGCCGCCGGAGGCGAGATGGCGCTTGAGTACGAAATCGAACAGCAGCGGGTTGTGCCTGCGGATTTCGGTGAGCACCGGCGCCGTGCTGGCTGAGATCAGCCCCAGCTGCACCATGTAGTTCACCGAGTAGAGCGGCATCACGCCCGGCAACGGATAGTCGGAGCCGTTGAGCAGGCGCCCATGCCAGTCTTTTCGCTCAAGCAAGGTTATCAGCGCCGGACCGGCGCGGTTCAGCTGTGTGACCGCAGAGATGTCGCCATGCAGTTTCGGCCCGTACGCCGCATCATCCATGAGGCGGGCGAACAGCTCGAAGCTGTTGACATGCGGGCCGCTCTTGCCGCGGTCGAGATCGCGGTCCTGTCCCATCGAGCCGCAATGGGCGACCACCACGCGCACGCCGTGATCGAGCGCGCGGCGCAGCAGCAGCGGGTTGCCGAAGTGCTGCGTATTGCCGCCATGAACCGCGCGCTCCTCGCCGGCATGGCTGATGAGCGGAAGATCGAACTTCGCGAGCGCGGCGAAGAAATGGTCGCACAGTGGCGAAGACGGATTCATGCCCTGCGCGGCCGGCAGCCATTTGATGGCGCGGGCGCCATCCGCCGCCGCCCGTTCCAGTGCCTCGACGCAATCCTTGCGGTAAGGGTGGATCGAGGCCACCCATTCGAAATAGCGCGGATGCCGGCGTGCCACGTCGCGCGCATAGTCGTTCGGTACATGGAATGCGCTGCTGTCGCGGTCAACCTTGCCGTCTTCGCGGTGGAAGTAATCGAAGGCGAAGAGCATCAGCTTTACGCCCGGGCGCATGCCTTCCAGCAGGTTGTGCATGCGCTCGACGTAGCTTTGGTCAACGCGGCCGGGGGCGTCGTGGGCACACCCGGCATTGAGGAAGAACAGCCGTTGGGCGTACTGCATTGGATGGATGATGGAATCCAGCGCCGGGTTGAGCCAGATGCCGCTGCCCGAATCGCCGGTGCCGACGAGATGCGCGTGGCTGTCCCATACCTGGGCCGGGTCGAGACCCAGCCAGGCGCTACGCACCAGTTCGTGATCGGCCAGATTGCGCGGTAGTGCTGACAGGCAGGGATTGAGCAGTCCCTGTTCGGGCCAGAGCCACCAGGCGGCCATTCCGGTCACTCCCAATCCCGTCAGGCCGGCAGAAAGTAAAAATCGTCTGCGGTTCATGGGGCGATTATCGCTTTTTCAGTGAATCCGGATGCAGGTGGATTTGCTGCATCGCAACACATCACGCGATGATCCGATCTTATTGATAACTGAAGGTTTAGTCGGCCCGCATACCAGCACTGGTGCGGTTCCCGGGTTTGACAATTTACTTATATGACTATAAAATCGCCGTCTTTTGTGAGCGGTGGCACGCATCGCGCAGCCGAAGTTTTGCAGCGCGCAATTTTGAGTGTGTGTCGCCGGAGCGTGGTGAAACCGTCATGTTGATGTTCCGGGCGGTCCTTCTGCAAATTGCCGCAACCTTCGTCGTTGCGGCCATCGCGGGGCTGCTGGCCGGATGGCACGGCGCGGTTTCGGCGATGCTCGGAGGGGTCGCCATCGTTCTGCCCAATTCGCTTTTCGCCCTGCGCTTGTTCGTGGAGAGCCGAAAGCCGGGTGGGGCCTCAGCTGCAGCGTTCTTTGTCGGGGAATTCATGAAAGTCGCCGCAACCATTGCGTTGCTGGCGGCGGCCGCAAGCCTGTACCGCGATCTGCACTGGCTCGCATTGATCGCTGGACTGGTGGTGGCCCTTAAAGCGAATCTATTGGCACTATTGAGCAAAAAGTTCTGAACATGGCTACCGAGCACGCTCCCACCGCTTCCGAATACATCGTCCACCATCTGACCTTCCTCACCAACCAGAAGCAGGTTGGCCTGGTCAACTGGTCTGTTTTCCATCTCGATACCCTGTTCTTCTCGATCGGCCTCGGCCTGCTCGCCGTGTTCATCATGGCCCGCCTTGCCGCCCGTGCCACGTCCGGCGTGCCCGGCCGTCTCCAGGCCGCCGTCGAGATCGTCATCGAAATGGTTTCCGACCAGGCCAAGGGCATCGTGCATTCACCGAAATCGCGCGAGTTCGTCGCGCCGCTGGCCCTCACCGTGTTCGTCTGGATCTTCCTCATGAATGCCATGGACCTGGTTCCGGTCGACCTGCTGCCGCGTGCCGGCGAGGCCGCCGGTGTACCTTATATGCGCGTCGTGGCGACGGCCGACCTCAATGCCACGCTCGGCATGTCCCTTGGCGTGCTGCTGCTGTGTCTGTATTACAGCGTCAAGATCAAGGGCTTCGGCGGCTGGATGCACGAGCTGTTCACCGCGCCCTTCGGCAACCATCCGCTGCTCTACCCCCTCAACTTCGCCATGCAAATCATCGAATACGTCGCCAAGACCGTCTCGCACGGCATGCGGCTGTTCGGCAACATGTACGCCGGCGAATTGATTTTCATGCTGATCGCGCTGATGAGCGCGGCCTGGGCCGGTACCTTCGGCTCCGGCCTTCTCTGGATCGGCGGTATTTTCGCCGGCACGATCTGGGCCATTTTCCACATCCTGATCATTACCCTGCAGGCCTTCATCTTCATGATGTTGACCCTGGTGTATGTCGGTCAGGCGCACGAGAGTCACTAAATCACTTAACCCGCTTTTGTCTTAAACCTCGAAATAAAGGAGTTGTCATGGAACAAGTTGTTGGCTTCGTCGCTCTTGCCGCCGGCCTGATCATCGGTCTGGGCGCCGCCGGCGCCTGTATCGGCATCGGCATCATGGGTGGCCGCTTCCTCGAGTCGTCGGCCCGCCAGCCCGAGTTGATGAACACCCTGCAGACCAAGATGTTCCTGCTGGTCGGCCTGATCGACGCTGCGTTCATTATCGGCACCGGTATCGCCCTCTGGTACACGACTGCCAACCCGTTCATCAAGTAATCGGCCCTGCCTGATTAAGAAGGAGCGATTACCGTGAATCTGAACGCAACGCTGTTTGCCCAGCTGGTTGTGTTCTTCATTCTGGCGTGGTTCACGATGAAATTCGTGTGGCCGCCCATCATGAAGGCACTCGACGAGCGAGCGAAAAAGATTGCCGACGGGCTATCGGCCGCGGACAAGGCGAAATCCGAACTGGCGCTGACCGAGAAAAAGGTCGTCGACGAGCTGAAGAAGGCCCGCGAATCGGCCACCGAGCTGCGTGCCGGTGCCGAGAAGCAGGGCGTCGCACTGGTCGAGGAAGCCCGCCAGGAATCGGCCCGCATCATTGCGCAAGCCCGCCAGGCCGCCGAGGCCGAGGCCGGCGTCGCTGCCCAGCGTGCCAAGGAGGCCCTGCGCGAGCAGGTCGCCGTTCTGGCCGTCGCCGGCGCCGAGCGCATCCTGCGCAAGGAAATCAACGCCCAAGTCCACGCCGATCTGCTCGCCAACCTGAAACAGGAACTCAAGTAAGCCATGGCCGAGAACGTCACCCTCGCACGCCCCTACGCCGAAGCCGCATTCCAGCTGGCGCGGGAAAGCAACGCGCTGGGGCCATGGCAGCAGGCGCTTGACCGCATGGCGGCCGTCGCCGCCGATGCGCAGATGCTGGATTGCATTGCCAATCCGCGTCTGCTGCCGTCGCAGGTCACCAAGTTGTTCCTCGATGTCGCCGGGTCGTCGCTTTCTGCCGAACAGCAGAACTTCGCCCGTCTGCTCGTCGACAACGAACGTCTGCAGGTTCTTCCCGAGATCCGCGAACTCTACGTTGACCTGAAAAACGGGCAGGAGGGCGTGCAGGAGGCCGACATCGCCTCCGCCTTCCCGCTCGACGATGCCACGCTGAAGAATCTCGTCGCCGAACTGGAAGCGCGCTTCAAGTGCAAGATCCAGGCGACAGTCAGAATGGCCCCCGAGCTGATTGGCGGGGTTCGGATCGCCGTCGGCGATCAGGTTATCGACGCTTCGGTACGCGGCAAGCTCGCAGCCATGGCTACGGCGCTTAAGAATTAGGAGCATCAAACATGCAACTCAACCCCTCTGAAATCAGCGACCTGATCAAGAGCAAGATTCAGAATCTGCAGCTGGCCGCCACCGCGCGCACCGAAGGCACGGTCGTTTCCGTGACCGACGGCATCTGCCGCGTACACGGCCTGGCCGACGCCATGCAGGGTGAAATGCTGGAATTTCCCGGCGACACCTTTGGCCTGGCGTTGAACCTCGAACGCGATTCCGTCGGCGCGGTGATTCTCGGCGCCTACGAGCACATCTCCGAAGGCGACACCGTCAAATGCACGGGCCGCATTCTCGAAGTGCCCGTCGGCCCCGAAATGCTCGGCCGCGTCGTGAACGCGCTGGGCCAGCCCATCGACGGCAAGGGCCCCATCGCCGCCAAGCTCTCCGAGCCGATCGAAAAGATCGCCCCGGGCGTGATCTGGCGCAAGTCCGTGTCGCAGCCGGTGCAAACCGGCCTCAAGTCCATCGACGCCATGGTGCCTGTCGGCCGCGGCCAGCGCGAGCTGATCATCGGCGACCGCCAGACCGGCAAGACCGCGGTGGCCATCGACGCCATCATCAACCAGAAGGGCAAGGACCTCTTCTGCGTCTACGTCGCCATCGGCCAGAAGGCCTCGACGGTGAAGAACGTGATCCGCAAGCTGGAGGAAACCGGCGCGATGGAATACACCATCGTCGTCGTCGCCACCGCTTCCGAATCCGCCGCGATGCAGTACATCGCGCCGTACTCCGGCTGCACCATGGGCGAGTACTTCCGCGACCGCGGCCAGGACGCCCTGATCATTTATGACGATTTGACCAAGCAGGCCTGGGCCTATCGCCAGATCTCGCTGCTGCTGCGCCGCCCGCCCGGCCGCGAAGCCTACCCCGGCGACGTGTTCTATCTGCACTCGCGCCTGCTCGAGCGTGCCGCCCGCGTCAGCGAGGACTACGTCGAGAAGTTTACCAACGGCGAAGTCAAGGGCAAGACCGGCTCGCTTACCGCGCTGCCCGTCATCGAGACGCAGGCCGGCGACGTCACCGCCTTCGTGCCGACCAACGTGATTTCCATTACGGACGGCCAGATTTTCCTCGAGACCGACCTCTTCAACGCCGGCATCCGCCCTGCCATCAACGCCGGCATCTCGGTGTCCCGCGTCGGCGGTGCCGCCCAGACCAAGGTCATCAAGAAGCTCGGCGGCGGTGTGCGTCTGGCACTGGCCCAGTACCGCGAACTCGCGGCCTTCGCCCAGTTTGCCTCCGACCTGGACGAAGCCACGCGCAAGCAGCTCGAGCGCGGCCGCCTGGTGACCGAACTGATGAAGCAGGCCCAGTACTCGCCGATGCAGGTGGCGGAAATGGCCGTGACGCTGTTCGCCATCAACAAGGGCTACTTCGACGACGTCGAGGTGAAGCGTTCGCTGCAGTTCGAATCCGCGCTGCACCAGTTCATGCGGCAGAAGCACGCCGACCTCATGGGCAAGATCGACAGCACCAAGGACCTCGACGCCGATGCGGAAAAGGTCCTCGACGCAGCCGTCCTCGAGTTCAAGAAGTCCTGGGCGTAACAGCCGGGTAATACGGAGCCAACCATGCCAAGCGGCAAGGAAATACGCACCAAGATCAAGAGCGTGCAAAACACGCGCAAGATCACCAAGGCCATGGAGATGGTCGCGGCCTCGAAGATGCGCAAGGCACAGGAGCGCATGAAGGCCGCCCGTCCCTATGGCGAGAAGATCCGTCGGCTGGCCGCCAACCTGTCGCACGCCAACTCCGAGTACAAGCATCCCTTCCTCAAGAAACAGGAAGAGATCAAGCGCGTCGGGCTGGTGGTCATCACCACCGACAAGGGCCTGTGCGGCGGCCTCAACACCAACGTGCTGCGCATCTGCCTGAACCAGATGAAGGAGTGGGAAGGCAAGGGCGTCGGCGACATCCGCGTCACCGCCATCGGCTCGAAGGGCCTGGGTTTCATGCAGCGCCTCGGCGCCAAGGTCGTGTCCAACGTCACGCACCTCGGCGACACGCCGCACCTCGACAAGATGATCGGCCCGGTGAAGGTCATGCTGGATGCCTTCCATGCCGGCGAACTCGACGCCGTCTTTGTCGCCTACACCCGCTTCATCAACACCATGAAGCAGGAGCCGGTACTCGAACAGCTGCTGCCGCTAACCGGCGAGCAGTTGCGCCAGACCGAGCACGGCTGGGACTACATCTACGAGCCGGATGCCCGCGCCGTCATCGACGACCTGCTGGTGCGCTATGTCGAGGCACTGGTGTACCAGTCGGTGGCCGAGAACATGGCCTCCGAGCAGAGTGCACGCATGGTGGCGATGAAGGCCGCTTCCGACAATGCCGGCACGGTGATCAACGAACTGCAACTGGTCTACAACAAGACCCGCCAGGCCGCGATCACGAAAGAAATTTCCGAGATCGTCGCCGGCGCGGCGGCCGTTTAACGAATTACGAATCTATTGTTTGGGGAAAGACGATGAGTCAAGGTGAAATCGTTCAATGTATCGGCGCCGTGGTGGACGTCCAGTTCAAGCGCGACGAGATGCCGAAAGTGTATGACGCCCTCGCCATGGAAGGCACCGAACTGACGCTCGAAGTCCAGCAGCAGCTGGGCGACGGCGTGGTGCGCACCATTGCGCTCGGCGCCTCCGACGGCCTGCGCCGCGGCATGCAGGTGAGCAACACCGGCAAGCCGATCTCGGTGCCGGTGGGCAAGGCCACCCTGGGCCGCATCATGGACGTGCTCGGCCGCCCGATCGACGAGGCCGGCGCCATCGGCACGGAAGACCGCCGTTCCATCCACCAGAAAGCGCCCGCCTTCGACGAACTGGCCCCGAGCCAGGAACTGCTCGAAACCGGCATCAAGGTGATCGACCTCGTCTGCCCGTTCGCCAAGGGCGGCAAGGTCGGCCTCTTCGGCGGCGCCGGCGTGGGCAAGACGGTGAACATGATGGAACTCATCCGCAACATCGCCATCGAGCACTCCGGCTATTCCGTGTTCGCCGGCGTCGGCGAGCGCACGCGCGAGGGCAACGACTTCTACCACGAGATGAAGGACTCCAGCGTGCTCGACAAGGTGGCGCTGGTGTACGGCCAGATGAACGAGCCGCCCGGCAACCGCCTGCGCGTGGCGCTCACCGGCCTCACCATGGCCGAGCACTTCCGCGACGAAGGCCGCGACGTGCTGTTCTTCGTGGACAACATCTACCGCTTCACCCTGGCCGGCACCGAAGTGTCCGCGCTGCTCGGCCGCATGCCCTCCGCCGTGGGCTACCAGCCGACGCTGGCCGAGGAAATGGGCCGCCTGCAGGAGCGCATCACCTCCACCAAGACCGGTTCGATCACCTCGATCCAGGCCGTGTATGTGCCGGCCGACGACTTGACCGACCCGTCGCCCGCCACCACCTTCGGCCACCTCGACGCCACCGTCGTGCTCTCGCGCGACATCGCCTCGCTGGGCATCTACCCGGCGGTGGACCCGCTCGATTCCACCTCGCGCCAGATCGACCCCAACGTCATCGGCGAGGAACACTACGCCACGACGCGCGGCGTGCAGCAGACGCTGCAGCGCTACAAGGAACTGCGCGACATCATCGCCATTCTCGGCATGGACGAACTGGCGCCGGAAGACAAGCTCGTCGTCGGACGCGCCCGCAAGATCCAGCGCTTCCTCTCGCAGCCCTTCTTCGTCGCCGAAGTGTTCACCGGTTCCCCCGGCAAGTACGTGCCGCTCAAGGAAACCATCCGCGGCTTCAAGATGATCGTCAACGGCGAGTGCGACGCCCTGCCCGAGCAGGCCTTCTACATGGTCGGCACCATCGACGAAGCCTTCGAGAAAGCCAAGACGCTGCAATAATGTTTTGCCCTTCCCCCTCTCCCGCCAGCGGGAGAGGGCCGGGGTGAGGGAATAAGGGAAAGGTAACCATGGCAATGACAGTACACGTCGACATCGTCAGCGCAGAAGAATCGATCTTCTCCGGTCTGGCGGAGTTCGTCGTTCTCCCGGGCGAAGCCGGCGAGCTGGGCATCATGCCCGGCCACACGCCGCTGCTCACCCGCATCAAGCCGGGCGTCGTGCGCGTCAAGACGCAGGAGGGCACCGAAGAGCTCGTCTTCGTCGCCGGCGGCATGCTCGAAGTGCAGCCCAACCTCGTCACCGTGCTGGCCGACACCGCCATTCGCGGCAAGGACCTCGACGAAGCCAAGGCCCTCGACGCCAAGAAGAAGGCCGAGGAAGCCCTGCAGAACAAGACCTCGCAACTCGAGTACGCCAAGGCCCAGGCCGAACTGGCCGAAGCCATCGCCCAGCTCGCCGCAATCCAGAAACTGCGCAAGACGCGGCACTGAGCGTAGGCATCAGCAAAAAGAAAAGGCAGCTTCGGCTGCCTTTTTTATTGGCAAATCGTTCTGACAAATGCATATCGCTATAAAGAGTAGCGGCTTTTTGTCAGCTGACGGTAAACCTACGTGTACAACACGATCAAGTCTGCCAGTTATTGGGAATTCCGATATAACCTGGTATTTTTCCGTTTTCCATGATGTTGGCAAAGAATTCCGAAGCCATGAGCGGTGCCAATATTGATTACTACGAACAAAACGCAGAGGAATTCTTTGCGTCAACCGTCTTGGTGGACATGGCGACCTTGCACAGTCGGTTCTTGGCCAAAATACCTTCTGGTGGCCACATTCTGGATGCTGGTTGCGGGTCGGGTCGGGATGCCAAAGCATTTTCTAAGCGAGGCTTTCGTGTAACTGCATTTGATGGAGCACCATCTCTTGCTCGGCTTGCTAGCCAGCATCTTGGCCAGAATGTATCCGTCAGAAAATTTGCGGACATTGATGAGGTGGCCTGCTATGACGGTGTCTGGGCATGCGCCAGCCTTCTGCATCTCCCACTGTCTGAAGTACCAGATGTTATCGACCGCTTATGGAATACACTCAAACCAGGCGGCTGCCTTTACTTCAGCTTTAAATATGGCACTGGTGAGCGGCATCGTAATGGTCGTTCTTTCACAGATGCGGACGAGGCTATTGTCCTCAACTGGTTAGGTTCACTGGCCGGTCTCGCTGAGCGCGAGGTTTGGATTACCCAGGACCAGAGACCGGAACGAGCCGAGGAATGGATTAACGTTCTTGCGCGAAAAGCCCACACCCTCTCAGACAAGCTGATTACCGGCGGGGATAATCCGTTTCTTCCACATTTATGCGCTGCGATAGGTCAGGCGGACGAAATTGATATTGCCGTCGCCTTTACAAAAGTAACGGGGCTTCGCCTTTTGCTTCCCGATCTCCATGATGCTTTGGAATCTGGCGAGGGGACAAGACAACAACCCGCCCGCCTCCGATTCTTGACCAGCGACTACCTTGATGTCACCGATCCGGAGGCATTACGACTCCTCATGCTCCTCAAAGAAAAGGGAGCCCAGGTTCGTGTCTTTGAGGCAACGAAAAGTAGTTTCCATTTGAAGACTTATGTTTTTACCCACTTTGGTGGCAACGATAAGATGTCTGGGACGGCATTCATCGGCTCGAGCAATATCAGTCGTCAGGCGCTTCAGGATGGTTTGGAGTGGAACTACCGTGTCAGTTTTCCAGGAGACTCAGGTTTCATAGAAACGCGAAACCGATTTGAGCAACTATTTCACCATCCGAGCACACAACCTCTTTCCGACTCGTGGATTGATCAGTACGAGGCCCGTCGAGTTCCTCCGCCAAGGCCCATTGCTCCTGGCAGCCAGGAAAATGAACTTCCCCCAATGCCTACTCCAGTGCAGATAGCCGCTCTAAATGCGCTGGATGAATCACGGAAAAATGACTTCGAACGAGGCTTAGTTGTTCTGGCTACTGGCTTGGGAAAAACCTGGCTTGCCGCGTTCGACGCGGATCAGGTGGGAGCGAAACGCGTTTTGTTCATTGCTCACCGGGAAGAAATACTGAATCAAGCAGCTGAGACATTTTTGCGTATTCGACCCAAATCACGCACTGGTTTTTATATGGGGCAGATACGCGATACAGAGGTCGATGTCTTATGCGCCTCTGTTCAAACCCTAAGCCGAACAACCCACCTGGAGCGGTTTGCTCCACAGCATTTCGACTACATCGTTGTAGACGAATTTCACCATGCGTCCGCGTCAACTTATCGCCGAGTTATCAATTACTTTGCGCCGCAGTTCATGCTTGGATTGACGGCCACACCGGATCGCACCGACCAGTCGGACATTCTGTCCTTATGTGATAACAACCTTGTATTCACCCAGGACTTAGTTGGGGGTATCAACGCTGATCTACTTGTGCCGTTTCACTACTTCGGCATCTTTGATAGCGAAGTCGATTACAAGTCCATCCCTTGGCGGAATGGTCGTTTTGACCCAGAAGCATTGTCGAGCAAGCTCGCAACACTCGGTCGCTTTCGCCATGCCTTGGCCCAGTGGCGGAAGCATGCTCAGCAGAGAACCTTGGCATTTTGTGTCTCCGTTCGCCACGCAGATTTTATGGCTGAGCAGTTTACCAAGGCAGGTATCCCGGCCGCTGCAGTCTATGCCGGATCAAAATTGAGTCGCGCAGAGGCGCTATCTCAATTAAGCGAAAAACTGCTTTCAATTGTCTTCTCAGTAGATTTGTTCAATGAGGGTGTCGACTTGCCGGAAATCGACACCGTGATGATGTTGCGACCGACAGAATCGAAGATCTTGTTCCTGCAGCAACTTGGACGAGGCTTGAGAAGAGCCGCAGGTAAGGAAAAGCTGGTCGTTCTTGATTTCGTCGGTAACCATACAAGCTACCTGCATAAGCCCCAAGCACTATTTGGAATTCCTGCGAACTTTAAAGCGCTGGCCCGATTCGGCAGGGAAATCGAGCAAGGTACGCTCGCGTTGCCAAAGGGTTGCTATGTCAATTACGACCTAAAGCATATCGAATTTCTCAAGTCGTTAGATGGTGAAGGTGCCGCAAAGGACTACGATGCGCTCAGGCAAACGCTTGGGCGCCGTCCTACCTTGACTGAGTTTTACCGGTCTGGCGCCAGCGTTACGGCAATGCGCCGGCAATTCGGTACTTGGTACGGCTTGGTACGCGAGAAATGGGGAGATTTAGCAGCCGAATCCATTGAAGGTCTTGACCCACATCCGGCATTTCTGCGTGAAATCGAAATCACCCAGATGGTCAAGAGCTACAAGATGATTCTGCTGGAGGCGTTACTCGAAATCGACGGTTGGCGTTCCCTCTGACTATTGCATCAATTTGTGGCGCTCTCTGGCAGGTCATGCAGCGCCGCCGGCTGTTACTCAAACAACGTACCCACGGAACTAAGAATATCTCTACAGGCAAGGAACCGCCCTGGATTGCCTATTGGCAACAGAATCCGATCAATGCTTGGACTGGCGGCAATCGCGATGAAAGCGTGCAGTCCTATTTCAAGGTAGCGGGCGATCAATTCATACCGGGATTTTCTGTAGCAGAGAAAAACTATCCGGCATTCGAATCAATGGCCCAGGAACTGCTGGACTACCGACTCACCGCGTACGAATCGCGGCGAGTAAGCAATGAAGCAACCAACAACGTCATTCCATTCCCCAGCCCAAAGCAAGCGCGCATCGAAGTACCGTATTTTCCAAATCTGAAGATCGCCCGCTGGCTACTTCAAGACGGGTCGTGCCGACGCTAAGGAGTACCGTAGCCTTGGTAGAACTTATGGAAATCTCGATCCTCAGCGGCACTTCATTGCACGCGCCTCTGGCAGCTCAATGGACGGGGGCAAAAGTCCGATACGGAATGGAGACGACCTGTTGCTCGAGTTAACGTCGCCAACACGGCTGGCTCGATTACTGGGAGCATCGTTGCAATCGAGCGTCAAGACTAGGTTGGGGACAACCAAGACCCTCTCTTTGGTGTCGTTGCTAAGAGCAGCCCGATGGCACCTACTTATTGAAGGCCAACAATCCTGCGTACGCGGATATGCCTGCAGACGATTCAATGCGCACATTGGCCCGATTTTAAGGCTGTCGTAAATCCGCTGGAGTTTGTTGTTGGGCAGTAATTTTTGCGGGAAGAAATTCCTCCGCTCTTTGGTGCAGGATTTAATCCTGGGAACTGGAATGCCGGCCACGTTGTGCTCCAGGATGGAAAGATTCACGGGGCTTCTGGTGACTATCAACAACAAGGAAATCTGAAGATCATCGCTACATCGATCGCTGGATTGATGACCATACCTTCCATTGGCAAAGTCAAAAACAAACCGGGCCAGGTGCAAGATCGTGGACGCAGCATCATTGAGCATGAGCGACATAATGTCACCATTCATCTCTTTATCCGTGGAACAAGCTTGTCAATGGAAAAGCCGCTTCATTCCAATACTGCGGGCCGGTGTGTATGTTCGCCACATCCAGGTAGCAAGCCAATGAGTGTGGTATTTGATGTGCCGGAATTTATCTAAGGACAGGGCTTTGGGCTGAATGTTGCGTGATTCATCCAATTCTAGGCACTGTCGCCGTGTTGCAGCGACTGACTTTATTAGCAATGCGTTGCATTAGGCAGAGCTGACCTGCAGAGACGGGCTCTTGGTTAATAGTGTGCTTCGTATCTTTAAGCTATAGACGGATAGAAAATGGCAACGCTGATTCCAAGCTACGGAACATGTGCAAGTCGGATGACATCAGGCGAACGACGTCTTGCACAGCGGCTCGAAGCCAAGCTCGAGGACGACTATCTTTGTTGGTACGACGTTCCTGTCGGCCCGACCAACAGCCATCCAGACTTCATCGTTCTGCATCCTTGCCTGGGGCTTGCTGATCCTGGAAGAAAAGACTGGAAACCAGACACCATCCAGTCGATGAACAAAATCCTGAGGCGGCGATTCTACCCCCAAAGGCCTCAAGCATGTGCTCAACCCGCTGGAGCAAGCTCGCCAATACGCCCACGCAGTCATTAACGTGCTGGAGCGAGACAAGCAGCTGACCTTCTCCAGTGGCCGGCACGCAGGAAAGCTGATGTTTCCGTGGGCCTATGGCGTCGTGCTAACTGAATATTTCCAGCAAACTTTCGAGAAATCCGGCCTTGCCGAGGTCATCAAGCCCGAGCCGTGCAATCTGCCAGGATGAAATGACGGATTCGGCTGAAGCGGAAGAATTTCAGCGGCGTCTGTGGAAATGTTTCTGGTTAAGTTCAAGGTAACTTGTCTCTTCGCAGCTGGATCGCGTGCGCTGGCACCTGTTTCCTGAAATCCGCCTTCCTGATCCGCAAGAAGGGCTCTTCAAGTCGGACGAGATCGCAGAGATGTTGATAATTCCGGACTTGATGCGCGTGATGGATTTACAGCAAGAAGCAGCTGGCGCGGGGGCTCCTGCTAAGGGCATCGCGTCATTCACGGCGTGGCCGGGTCCGGGAAGACGCTTATTCTTGGCTACCGCGCCGAGCAGCTTGCCAAGATGTGCGCAAAGCCGATTCTCGTGCTTTGCTACAAGCAAGACGCTAGCGGGCCGGCTTGCGCATTGGATGTCTAGCAAAGGCGTTTCCGAAAAAGTGCATGTGCGGACATTTCATAGCTGGTGCCACAGTCAATTGCGCGCGTACAACATCAAGTTGCCGCAAAGCAAGGAAGCAGCAGACCAGGCCATGGCTGAAATGGTCGAGACCGTCATTCGGGAAGTTGATCGAGGGCATATCCCGTCAGCTCAATACGAGGCGGTGCTGATAGACGAAGGGCACGACTTCAAGCCGGACTGGCTGAAGCTCGTTGTCCAGGGCTTCAACCGCGAACGAATTCCCTGCTGGTTCGTCACCACGCCCAGTCAATCTACGAGGCTGGGCGGCAGAAAAATTTCAGCTTCAAGAGCGTCGGCATCCAGGCGCAGGGCAGAACGACCATCCGCGAAAGTGAATTACAGAAATACTCAGGAGATTCTGGAGTTCGCCACGCAGTTTGCTGGCGAGTTGCTCAAAGCAAAAGAGGCCGAGGAAGATGGCATCCCCCGTTTGATGCCTATTCCGCGGGGCGCCACGGCAAGACCTCCGATCATCGTGAAATTGCCGACCCTCAAATCCGAGGGAGAGTGGATAGCCGAGCGATTGAAGGAGTGTACGCCAAAAACGTGCCTTGGCGGCGACATGGCAAATCTGTATCGCCATTACGATCCGTGTGCGGACAAGACAGTGCGCGCTGAATCGCGCCGAGCCGGCATTCCTAACACCTGGAAGGACGACGTGTCATTTGGCGAGCACCAGGACACGGTCAAGGGGTTGCTGTTCCACATACAGCAAAGGCCTTGAGTACCCATAGTTCGTGATTCCCGCGCGGGTCTGCTGCCAAAGTCGGACGAGGCCAACGAAGAAGAGGCCAGGCTGCTTTACGTCGCGATGACGAGGTCACTATCTACGCGATCGTTACGGGCGCTTCTGCGTAAGCTTCACGATGTTGCCGTATCACAGCGACTGACTTTTCCAGCAATGCACTTGTAATCCGATTTTCGGTAGTCAGGCAACTTTTCTTCCGGGCCTCGATGTGTACTTCAGCCGCGCAAGGCCCGGCCAAAGCTGGTTCTTGTCATCCAGGAACAGCAGCTCCATTTCGCGCAGTGCATTCATGTCGCGAATCGGGTCTTGTCGTTGAGCTTGATGTACAAGCTCTGATACTCAGGGGCTGTGCCGCATCTCGTCGAGCAGCTGCGAAAGGATGGTGTACGGGCGCGCGTTGATTTCCTTGCGGTCGAACGCCCGCCGGATCTGGCTCTCGTAGAGCAGCACTCCGACGATGCGGTTGCCGCGCTCATGCAGCCGGTGGATGACGACGCGCATCCCTTCCAGGTGGAAGCGGACGAAGGGCTGGTTGGGCGCGGCCTCGTGCTTCCCGGCGTTTTTCCGGCAGATGTTCTCCCTTACACAACACCCCCTTAACTACACCTGCATTGCCCTGTATTCGAAATTCGCGCAATCGAGAATATTGACAGTAACCTGTTTATTTATTATGGTTATCTCAATGTTTTCTCATTTCTCGAAATAAGAATATGTCGAAAATCAGCAACCAGCAGCTGGTTCTCCTTAAGCCGCAGGATCTGTTCGTCCTGCTGGCCCTGCTGCGAGCCGTGGCGAGGGGCCGGTCATGTATCCTGACCTGGCCGCGGAAACTGGGCTGGCGGCCTCTGCTGCGGCATGGTAAGCGCCGAAGCGCGCGCGGGCGGCGCGGCTGCTGATTTTCCAGGAACGCCGCCCGGTGATCCTGAAGACGCAGCTCAAGGAGTTCCTGCTGAGCGGGGCAAAGAATGGATCCGCCGGTGTGGGGTTCGCTGACGCGCGGTGTGCCGACCGGCTATGCCGCGCCGCCTTTGAACGAACTCACCGCCTTCCGACCCGGTGCCGGGTGTGGCCGAGCGCGAAGCACGGCGCGCGCGTCGGCCTCGTCCTTGTACCCTTCCGTGCCGGACGCGGCGATGCGCAACGAGAAGCTCTATGCGCTGCTCGCGCTCTTCGATGCGCTCCGCTCGGGCCAGGCG
>CAVPHH010000002.1:0-444177 GCA_963704195.1 uncultured beta proteobacterium
TTGTCCCACAGGGATTTCCTTCGGTCATCGGGCTGAAGCCCGACCTACGGGGGGATTGGGGTCGGCAAACAACCGTAACCACACCCATTTACACCCAATTCTGCAAATTGGGTGTAAATGGGTGTAAGATTGGTGCATGCTCCGTTCCGAAACGATACAAATCACTTCTGAAATCCTGAGCCTTGTCACCAGGATCGACGAATTCAAAGGTGCCTGGCGTGCCTTGGGGACACTTGCGCCCGAGCGCCTGTCCGCCCTGCGGCGCGTGGCTACCATCGAAAGCATTGGCTCATCCACTCGCATCGAGGGCAGCAAACTGTCCGATCGCGAGGTGGAGCAACTGCTGTCGAATCTGGAAATCAAGTCGTTCTCCACTCGCGACGAGCAGGAGGTGGCCGGTTACGCCGAGCTGATGGATCTGGTGTTCTCGTCCTGGCGCGACATTCCGTTCACCGAGAACCACATCAAGCAGTTGCACCAGACACTGCTGCGCTACAGCGAGAAGGACACATGGCATCGCGGCAACTACAAGACCAGTTCGAACAGCGTCGCCGCCTTCGACGAGAATGGGTCGCAGATCGGAATCGTGTTTCAGACAGCAACGCCATTCGACACTCCTCGCTTGATGACGGAACTCGTGTCCTGGGTGAATCGGGAACGCCAAAGCGTGGATGGGGCCCGTCTGCATCCTTTGTTGATCATCGCCCTGTTCGTCGTCGTGTTTCTGGAAATTCATCCTTTTCAGGACGGCAACGGCAGGCTTTCCCGCGTGCTGACCACACTCCTGCTCATGCAGGCCGGCTACGCCTATGTGCCTTACAGCTCGCTGGAAAGCGTGATCGAACAGAGCAAGGAAGCCTATTACCTGTCGTTGCGCCAAACCCAGGAATCGATCCGCACGGAATCGCCGAATTGGCAGCCGTGGCTGGTGTTCTTCCTCCGCTCCCTGGTTGAGCAGGTGCGGCGATTGGAGAAGAAGATCGAGCGGGAGAAGATCGTGCTGGCGTCCATGCCCGAGCTTCAGCTCCAGATTGTCGAGTTTGCTCGAGAACATGGTCGTGTGACGATTGGCGAGACGATCAGGCTCACAGGCGCCAGTCGCAATACCCTCAAGCAGCACTTCCGGACCTTGGTCGAACGCGGCGTATTGAATCAACACGGCAGCGGCCGTGGAGTCTGGTATGACTTGCGCTGACGATTTCGTGGAATATCGTCCGCAGCCGTCCCACGGGGACTGCCTTCGGTCGTTGGGAAGAAGGCAGACACCCCTGTGATATGATGATGCTTTGATGTTCATAAGTGAGGCATCATTATGCGCACAACCATCACAATCGATGACCGGCTGGCGAGTGAACTGAAACGTCTGTCAGCGGAAACCGGCAAGCCGTTCAAGAGCGTACTCAATGAGACCCTGCGTGCCGGCTTGCATGGTCGCAAAAGACCAACTGCCTCATATCGCCTGCGCCCAGCCTCGCTGGGGCTGCCTTATGCGGGAGTGGATTTGGACAAGGCGCTGCAATTGGCGGATGAGTTGGAGGATGTTGCCTTGCGTGACAAACTGGAGCAGCGCAAGTGATTCTTCTGGACGCCAACCTGCTCATCTATGGCGTGAATCGCGACCTGCCGCAACACAAGGCTGCCAGAACCTGGATCGAGAAGACCTTCTCCGATCCGGATGACGTGGGCTTGCCATGGGTATCGGTGCTGGCATTTCTGCGGCTAAGCACCAATCCGCGCGTGTTCAAGGCGCCGCTCAAGATAGATGAAGCGATTGCCTATGTCGATGAATGGGTGGCGTTGCCAGCGGTATGTCTGGTCGTGCCGGGGTTTCGGCATTGGGAGATACTAAAGAACCTCCTGGCCCAATCCGGGACAGGAGGTAATCTCACCACAGATGCTCATATCGCCGCGCTTGCGCTTGAGGGCGGATATGCCGTCTATTCGGCTGATAATGACTTCCGGCGTTTCCCCGGAATCCGGCATGTCAATCCACTCGCACAGTAGAAAACACTCCGGCAAGCTGCTCGTGACGGGCGGCGCCGGCTACATCGGCTCCCATGCCTGCGTCGAACTGCTGCAGGCCGGCTACGATGTGGTGGTGCTGGACAACTTGTGCAACAGCCGGCGCGAGGTGATCGGGCGGGTCGAGCGAATTACCGGGAAGGTAGTCGTCTTTCATGAGTGCGATGTGCGCGATGCAACGGCGCTGCGCGGAGTTTTCCGCGAGCACGCCTTCGATGCCGTCCTGCACTTCGCCGGCCTGAAGGCGGTCGGGGAGTCGGTCGAGCAGCCGCTGGCGTATTACGACAACAACGTCGGCGGCACGCTGGCGCTGTGCGCGGCGATGACCGAGGCGGGGGTGAGAAAGCTGGTATTCAGCTCGTCAGCCACAGTCTATGGCGATCCAGATGCCGTGCCGGTGCGCGAGGACCATCCCCTGCGGCCGACCAATCCCTACGGCCGCTGCAAGGCGATGGTCGAGGCGATCCTGCTGGACCTTGCCCGCTCCGACCCCGCCTGGAAGATCGCGCTGCTGCGTTACTTCAATCCGGTCGGGGCGCACGAGAGCGGACTGATCGGCGAAGATCCTGCCGGCGTGCCGAACAACCTGATGCCATTCATTGCCCAAGTGGCGATCGGTCGGCGCGAGGCGCTCAACGTGTATGGCAATGACTACCCGACGCCGGACGGCACTGGTGTGCGCGATTACATACACGTCGTCGACCTCGCGCGCGGTCATCTGGCGGCGCTCAGAAAGCTGGATGCCATGCCGGAGGTGATGACGGTCAATCTCGGCACGGGACGGGGCTACAGCGTTCTGGAGATGGTGAGTGCTTTCAGCAAGGCCTCGGGCAAGGAGATTTCGTACCGGATCGTGCCGCGCAGGGCCGGCGATATCGCCGCCTGTTATGCCGACCCTGTCCTGGCCCAACGCCTGCTGGGCTGGCGTGCCGAACGCGGCCTTGAGGAAATGTGCAGAGACACGTGGCGCTGGCAGAGCATGAACCCGGACGGCTATTCGGATAAATGATCGGCACGCGACAATGTAGGTCGGGCTTCAGCCCGACGGCTTCGCCAGCGGTTGGTCCACAGGGATTTCCTCGATGTCGGGCTAAAGCCCGACCTACATTGTGCAGCGCGTACAAATAATGACCACCTACGCCATCGGCGACATCCAGGGCTGCTTCGATTCCTTCCGCCGCCTGCTCGACCTGATCCGTTTCGATCCGGCGCACGACCGCCTCTGGCTGGTCGGCGACCTGGTCAATCGCGGCCCGCATTCGCTGGAGACGCTGCGCTTCGTCAAAGGGTTGGGCAAGGCCGCGATCACCGTGCTGGGCAATCACGACCTGCATCTGCTCATGCTGGCGGAGGGGCATTCCAGGAAGCGGGGCGATGACACGCTTGATGAAATCCTGGAGGCGCCTGACCGCGAAGCACTGCTCGACTGGCTGCGCATGCGGCCCATGATGCATGTCGAGGGCGGATGTGCGCTGGTGCACGCCGGCCTGCTGCCGCAATGGTCAGTGGCGCGGGCGCGTGAGTTGGCAGGCGAGGTCGAGTCTGCGCTGCGGGGGGGGCAATACCGTGATTTTCTCGCCCACATGTGGGGCAGCGAACCCCCGTCCTGGCGCGACGATCTGGCTGGCTGGCCTCGGCTGCGGGTGATCGTGAATGCCATGACGCGCATGCGTTTCTGCTCCGCCGAGGGCGTCATGGAATTCAAGGCGAAGGGTGAGGTGACCGATGCGCCGGAAGGGTACCTGCCATGGTTCGTCGTGCCGGGCCGACGAAGTGCCGATCATATTCTGGTGACAGGCCATTGGTCCGCGCTGGGCCTGAAGATCGAACCGAACCTGCTCGCGCTGGATTCCGGTTGCCTGTGGGGCCGACATCTGACGGCGGTGCGGCTGCCGAAGCGCAAGGTGTTTCAGGTCGACTGTTCCGGAGAGGAAGTGACGTGACGGAAGAAGACAACTGCGTATTCTGCAGAATCGTGCGCGGCGAGTTGCCGGCGACAGTGGTGTTCGAGGACGAGGCTACATTGGCCTTCATGGACATCGGCAGCGTGAATCCGGGCCATATGCTGGTGGCGGCGAAGCCGCATGTCGAGAACCTGCAGGGCATGGACGCGGAATTGGCGGGCGCCATGTTCCGTTCCGCGGCGCGCGCGGCCAAGGCGATCGAGGCCGTGTTCCGACCGGCCGGGATTTCGGTCTATCAGGCCAACGGCGCGGCCGCCGGGCAGACCGTGTTCCACGCCCACATCCACGTGCTGCCGCGCTGGGAAAAAGATGGATTGACTTTCACCTGGCCGGTAAAGAACCCGCCGCGCGACGAACTTGAAAAGGTTGCTGCAAAACTGCGCGCCGCTTTGTAGGTCGGGCTTCAGCCCGACAGCAGAGTTGGTTCAGCTTACGTCGTCGGCCTGAAGGCCGACCTACAATCAGACCTATACACGACAAATCAATGTGTGACGCGCGTCGCGCCGCCGCCCCGCAGCACCCGCACGCGTTCGCCGGGATGGAAGGCTTCGTCGGCTTCCTGGGTGACGGCGATGAGTTCGCCGCTGTCGAGCTTGACGGTGATTTCCAGGCCTTCCTTCTTCGTGACCTGTTCCTCGATGGCAGAGCCGGCGACACCGCCGACCACGGCGCCGACGATGGCTCCGGCCGTCGAGCCGCGCCCGCGCCCGATATTGCTGCCTGCTATCGCGCCGACGCCCGCGCCGGCCACGGTTCCCACCGGGGACTTGGTGCCTTCAATGGTGACGCGTCGCACGCCTTCCACCACGCCAAGGCGCACATTCATTTCCTGCCGTGCCTGGCGTCTTTCATAGGCGCTGCCGGACTGGCTGGAGGCGCAACCGGCGAGAAGAGCGGCAATCATCACAGTGACTGCAAGTGCGATGCGATTCAGATTCATATGGTGTCCTCTGTAGGTCGGGCTTCAGCCCGACAGCAGCGGTTGATCGGATTCCGTCGTCGGCCTGAAGGCCGACCTACCAAAGCGACTGTCCGAACGCCGCCCGATAGCGCTCGGCGATTTCGTCCTGCGCCGGCTTGTGGTTCTGTCCGCCACGGTGGGCGATCTTGATCGATCCCATCAGCGATGCGAGCCGCCCCGCCTTCTCCCACGCCATGCCGCTGGCAATGCCGTAGAGCAGTCCGGCGCGGAAGGCGTCGCCGCAACCGGTCGGGTCGACCAGGTCATCCGGCTTAACGCTGGGGATGTCGAGGCGTTGACCACCCGTGTGAATCTCTGCGCCATTGGCGCCAAGGGTGATGATGAGCGCATCGACCAGACCGGCCAGTTCAGTGACGGTCCGCCCCGTCTTCTCCGACAACAACCGGGCCTCGTAGTCGTTGACGCAACAATAGTCGGCGAGTTCCAGGAAAGTGAGCAGTTCCTCGCCGCTGAATAGCGGCAGGCCTTGGCCAGGATCGAAGATGAAGGGCACGCCGGCAGCATTGAATTCCCGTGCGTGCTGCAGCATGCCTTCCCTGCCGTCCGGAGCGACGATGCCGATAGTCAGCCCCTGCGCATCGGCGACATGGTTCAGATGCGAGTGGTTCATGGCCCCGGGGTGAAAGGCGGTGATCTGATTGTCGTCGAGATCGGTGGTGATGAAGGCCTGCGCAGTAAAGGTCGTCGGTACCTCCCGGATATGACTGCGGTCGAGGTCGAGGCGCTCGATGCGGTGCATGTAGGGTGCGCTGTCGTCGCCAACGGTGGCCATGATGAGGGGCTCGCCGCCGAGCAGCTTCAGGCTGTAGGCGATGTTTCCCGCGCAGCCGCCGAACTCGCGCCGCATGTCCGGCACGTGGAAGGCGACATTGAGGATGTGCAGTTGGTCGGGCAGGATGTGGTTCTTGAAGCGGTCGTGGAACACCATGATGGTGTCGTAGGCCATCGAGCCGCAGATCAGCGTCCTCATTGCGTGAATTTCCTTTCAAAGTTCAAAGCGGATTATCTGATCCTGTAGGTCGGGCTTCAGCCCGACTTGGGTGATCGATCCATCGCTGCTTGTCGGCCTGAAGGCCGACCTACTTTAGGGCAGCCAGCGCCGCATCGTAGTTCGGCTCCTGCCGGATCTCCGGCACGAGTTGGGCGTGGATTACCTTGTCGCTCTCGTCAATTACGATCACGGCACGGGCGGTGATGCCCGCGATACAGGCCATCTTCGATCTAGACGCCATAGTCTTTCATGAACTCGCGACCGCGCATGGTGGACAGCGCGATGACGTTCTGCAGCCCTTCAGTCTCGCAGAAACGTTTCATGGCAAAGGGCAAGTCGGCGGAGATGACCAGCACGACGGTGTTGGACAGGCTACCGGCGAGTTCGTTGAATTTCCGGGTGGACATGGCGCAGGTAGGCGTGTCGAGGCTCGGCACGATGTTGAGCACCTTGCGCTTGCCGGCGAAGTCTTTCAAAGTCAGGTCGCGCATGTCGGTGGCTACCAGCGAGAAGGCTGGAGCATCGCTGCCGGGTGCCGGAAATACGCCGCTGACATTGATCGGGTTGCCGCGGTGTGTGAGAGTTGTCATGGGGGTCTGTCGTGATGGGCGGATGGCTTTGCTTAGGGGTAGAACAGGTATAGCCGGTAACCGCTTGCGCCGATATTGGTGGCGTCCAGCCAGAGGTTGACTGCCATATCGCCGTTGGCGGCGAAACCGGCACGAACATCCATCTCCTGCGCCAGGTATTCGGCCGGGGCAAAGACCTTGCGCACCACCGGTTGATCGCGAACATCCGTCAGGGTCAGTTCCAGATGAGGGTAGTCCTGCGCGAAGGGAGCCCGATTTTTCAGCGTTGCCACCAGCACCAGCAGGTTCTTGCGTTGTGGGTCAGGATGCAGATCGGATGCCTCGATGCTGACCAGTTCAGGCTTGCGCGGCAAGGGGATGTCGCATTCCAGCAATCCGCACAGATCGACCAGCAACGGGCGCAGTTCGGGCTGGGAGACGGCCAACTCGCCACGAAAGACGAAGGCGGCCTGCACGACCAGCACAGCCAGCGCAAGAAAACCCGCCAGGCCCCATGCCAGCCAGCGCGAACGTGATACGGGGGGTTCCGTTGAAACGCTGATGTCCGCCAGCAGGATGTCAAGGGATTCAGGCTCATCCCGAGCCCCCTGATTGGGCGGCGCTTCGACCGGCGTCGGCGCCGGAGGGCCATCGTCGAAGGATGGCTCTGAATAGGGTGCCTCGACGAGGGGCGGCGAGGCGGATTCCGCAGGAGATGCGGCCGCTTCCGCTGCCGCTCCTGCGGGCGGGTTATCTTCAAGAGTTTCCAGCGCGTTGAATACCGCGCTGCAGTGTCCGCAACGCACCTTGCCGGCGCGCGCCTTGAGTTGATCGGGCGTGACGCGGAAGGCAGTGCCGCAGCCAGGGCAGCGGGTCAGCATCATTGCCGCACGCCCTCGAGAAGGCTCCAGCCTTCCTTGTCAGCATTGGACACCAGGTCGAAGGCAGGCCGGTAGGCTTCCTGAACCTGACTGACCTGCGAAGACAGGATGCCCGAGAGTGCGATAAGCCCCCCCCTCCGGGTACGCTCCGCGAGCAGGGGCGCCAGCACACAGAGCGGATTGGTGAGGATGTTGGCAACCACGATATCGAATTGCATGTCGAGGGGATTCCCGGAGTGAAACAGTTGCAGCTTCGTGCCGTTGCGTTCGGCATTGCCGGCCGCTGCAGCAAGGGCATTTTCGTCGATATCGACGCCCACGACACTTGCGGCACCTAGCTTGGCCGCAGCGATGGCCAATATACCCGAACCGCAGCCGTAATCGAGCACACTGGCGCCAGCCTGCATATGTCCGCAAAGCCAGTCCAGGCACAGCCGCGTCGTCGGGTGGCTGCCCGTGCCGAATGCCAGGCCCGGATCAAGCTCGAGATTGATCGCATTAGGATCAGGTGCCCGATGCCATGAGGGCACGATCCAGAGGCGCTCGTTGATGCGAATCGGTTCAAATTGGGACTGGGTCAGTCGCACCCAGTCCTGCTCCGCGACTTCGAGGATATCGTAAGGCGGTGTCGCATCAAGGCCTGCCTCGCCTGCGGCTGCGGCGGCAATCAGCGGAATGTCCGCGTTTGGGTCGAACAGGGCCGTGACGCGGCTGTGTGCCCAGAGCGGGGCCGAGCGTACTGCCGGGTTCGCCAAACTGCGCTGTCTCGCGCTCGGTGCCGGCGTCGGCATCTTCCACGCCGACCGAAAGCGCACCCAGCGCCAGCAGGGCGTCGGAGAGCGCTTCGGCGTGTGCGGCGTCCGTGGCAAGCGTGACGGAAAGCCACATGGGTTACTTCCCCTTGACGGCCTCGTCCTTCGCGGCCAGTTTGTGCTCGAGGTAGTGGATGCTGGTGCCACCCTTCATGAAGCGGGCATCGAGCATCAGTTCCTGATGCAGCGGTATGTTCGTCTTGATGCCTTCCACCACCATTTCCGAGAGCGCGATGCGCATGCGCCGGATGGCCTGGTCCCGCGTGTCGCCATAGGCGATCAGCTTGCCGATCATCGAGTCGTAATGCGGCGGCACGTTGTAGCCGCTGTAGGCATGCGAATCGACACGGATGCCGGGTCCGCCGGGAGGATGATAGGAGATGATGCGGCCCGGGGACGGCGTGAACTTGAATGGATCCTCGGCATTGATGCGACATTCGATGGCGTGCCCCTTCAGTTCGATGTCGCGCTGGCGCAATGCAAGCTTCTCGCCGGCGGCGATGCGGATCTGCTGCTGCACGAGGTCGATGCCGGTGATGAATTCCGTCACGGGATGTTCGACCTGCAGACGGGTGTTCATCTCGATGAAGTAGAACTCGCCATTTTCGTAGAGGAATTCGAAGGTGCCGGCGCCGCGGTAGCCGATCTTGCGGCAGGCATCAGCGCAGCGATCGCCAATGCGCGCGATGAGGCGGCGGGCGACATCGGGCGCCGGAGCCTCCTCGATGATCTTCTGGTGGCGGCGCTGCATGGAACAATCCCGTTCGCCCAGCCAGACCGTGTTCTTGTAGGAGTCGGACAGCACCTGAAACTCGATGTGTCGCGGATTCTCCAGGAATTTTTCCATGTAGACCATCGGATTGCCAAAGGCGGCCTGTGCTTCGGCGCGGGTCATGGTGACCGCATTGAGCAGGGCCGCCTCGGTATGCACGACGCGCATGCCGCGCCCGCCACCGCCGCCGGCCGCCTTGATGATGACCGGGTAGCCGATGGCGCGGGCGATCTTGATGACTTCCTTCGAGTCTTCAGGGAGCGCACCCTCGGATCCTGGGACGCAGGGCACGCCGGCGACCTTCATGGCGTCCTTGGCAGAAACCTTGTCGCCCATCAGGCGGATGGTTTCAGGCCGCGGGCCGATGAACACGAAGCCGGACTTCTCGACCCGCTCTGCAAAATCGGCGTTCTCAGAGAGAAAGCCGTAGCCCGGATGGATCGCCTCGGAATCCGTCACCTCTGCGGCCGAGATGATGGCCGGGATGTTGAGGTAGCTGGCCGAGGAGGGCGCCGGCCCTATGCAAACGGACTCGTCGGCGAGCTTGACGTACTTCGCCTCGGTGTCCGCTTCCGAATGGACGACTACGGTTTTAATGCCCAGTTCGCGGCAGGCGCGCTGGATGCGGAGGGCAATCTCGCCGCGATTGGCGATCAGTATTTTTTCGAACATGATTTTATGGGTAAGTAGGTCGGGCTTCAGCCCGACATCGGACTCCGATCAACCGCTACTGTCGGGCTGAAGCCCGACCTACATTCAGCCGATGATGAAGAGGGGCTGGCCGTACTCGACCGGCTGACCGTTCTCCACCAGGATGGCCTTGATGACGCCAGAGGCGTCGGACTCGATCTCGTTCATGAGTTTCATGGCCTCGATGATGCAGAGGGTTTCACCGGCCTTGACCGTCTGTCCCACTTCGACGAATGAGGGCGAGCCCGGTGCCGAGGAGCGATAGAAGGTGCCGACCATTGGGGCTTTTACGACATGGCCATCAGGTTCGGCAGCAGCCGACGGCTCTGCGGCTGTCGGCGGTGCAGCGGCGGGCGCCGGAGCCTGGGATGCCGGAGCGGCGTGATGCACATAGGTGGGTGCCGTCGTCGGTGCCGCGATGCCTTGCTTGGCAATGCGCACCTTTTCTTCCCCCTCGGTGATTTCCAGTTCGGCAATGCCGGATTTTTCCACCAGATCTATCAAGGCCTTCAGTTTTCTGAGGTCCATTTGTTCTCCTGTATGTCCTGTATGTATTGACGCCGCGGCGGCCGGAACGTGCATGAGCCCCGTCGCGGGCCGGTTGCTAGCGAATGCGATGGAGCGCGAAGTCGAGGGCAAGTCGGTATCCGTCACTGCCCAGGCCGCAAATGACGCCGACGGCTATGTCCGAGAAATGGGAATGCCGACGGAAAGGTTCCCGCGCATGGATGTTGGAAAGATGCACTTCGACAAAGGGAATGGCCACGGCCGCCAGGGCGTCACGCATGGCGACGCTGGTGTGGGTGTAGCCGCCCGGGTTGAGAATAATGAAGGCCACCCCCTCGTTGCGGGCAGCTTGGATGCGATCGACCAGGTCGCCCTCATGGTTGCTCTGAAAGGAAATCAGTTCAATCGAAGCAGCCTTGGCTTGTTCTGCGAGAGATGCATTGATGTCCCCAAGGGAGTCCAGCCCATAGATATCAGGCTCTCGGGATCCGAGCAGATTCAGGTTCGGACCATGCAATACAAGAATGCGCTGCTTGCCATTGGCATTCCTGGCTGATTTTGGACCGGTCTTCTTTGCATTCATATTTGCGAGTTTGCCGGAAATGTCAGCATGTTGTCCAGAAATAGATGGAATATGGCGGAGAATCAGCGTGGCTGAAGGGCGGCCAGGATGACTTTTTCCAGATCCGGAGTCGCGTATTTGCCAAGCTTGATTTCTTGCGGGCTGCCGTCCGGCCGCAGGATGACTGTGAAAGGCAAGGCTTTGGCACGATTGCCTAAATCGCTTGATAGGTCGAGGGATTCAAGATTGCCGATAAGCAGGGGGTAGTTAATCTGCATTTCCTTTTGGAATTCTGCGACTTTATCGGCAGAATCAATGCTGATCCCCACAAATTGAACACCGTTCAAAGCGTATTTAGAGCTTATTCTAGAAAATTCAGGCATTTCTTCCCTGCAGGGGGCGCACCAGGTCGCCCAAAAATTAACGATCAGGACTTTTCCTTTCCACTGCGCCAGTGATCGGGGCTGGCCGTTTAGATCCGGCAATGTCAGTGCCAGCAGGCGGGCGGGCGCATCAATAGCGGGGGTAATCGCAGGTGGTGGCAGAGGAGCGGTCTTTGGATTGGCCAGGAAATATCCGGCCATTGCGGCGAATGTAGAGACGGCAATGATTAATAAGGCGTGCCGGGCGGGCTTGTTGCTCATTAGCTTGGGACCTTCAGCATGGATTCCACCATGGGAAGGCGGGCGCGCTCGGCGGACCGCCCGTTGCGGCGCTTTTGGGCGCGCTCGGCATCCGGCTCAAAGAGGGATAGCCGCACCGGGAATTCATTGCAGTCAAATGTAAGCACACACTCTGGGGGCTCGGCCCCACCCCGTCGCGGCTCGTTCTGATCAAAGCGAATTCCTTGATTGAGCAGGAAAATTTCAACTTCCTTGCTGTTATCCGGAAAGGCCTCCAGGTCGATTTCTGCAAAGCGGCCGGCGGTGCCATCGAGTACCGCTCCAGTCAGGTAAGGGCGAAAGGGATCCAGCAGGCGCATGACTTCGACTGCAGTTCGACGCATTTCCAGAAGCCGTTCGCGCTGCTCGTCTGCCTGATAGATCGCCAAGTAGGCGCGTAGCTCAGCTTCGATTTCTGCGTTGTTCGGCAAGGCTTCGGTTTCAGGAGCACCCAGTTGTCGCGCGGCTTTGCGTTTGGCGAACCGATAATCCGATATTCCATCTTCTGCCATCAGGCGAGCTGCCAGCGCGGCGATGCTCCTTCGCATTGTGTTGTTTCGCAAGGCGTACCGATCATGATTGGACATTGCTGGGGGATGCAGGCGGATCGGTTAGAATTCGGCGCTATTGTAGCGGGATGGCGATGCACATACACATACTCGGCATTTGTGGCACCTTCATGGGAGGCATCGCCTTGCTGGCCAGGGCCTCTGGACATCGCGTGACGGGTTGCGATGCCAATGTCTATCCGCCCATGAGCGCGCAGCTCAAGGACCAGGGCATCGAACTGATCGAAGGCTACGAAGCAGGCCAAATCGCGCTATCGCCTGACCTGTATGTCGTTGGCAACGCCATCTCGCGTGGCAATCCACTGCTTGAGGCGCTTCTCGACAAGGGTCTGCCCTTTATTTCCGGTCCGCAATGGCTGGCGCAGAACATACTGCGCGATAAATGGGTGCTGGCCGTGGCAGGCACCCACGGCAAGACGACCACCGCGTCCATGCTTGCCTGGATTCTGGAGCATGCCGGCATGGCCCCCGGCTTTCTGATAGGCGGTGTGCCCAATGATTTCGGCGTATCGGCGCGACTGACTTCCAGCCCTTTTTTCGTGATCGAGGCGGACGAATATGACACCGCCTTCTGTGACAAGCGCTCGAAGTTCGTTCATTACCAGGCGAGGACTGCGGTTCTGAATAACCTTGAGTTTGATCATGCCGACATCTTCCCTGATCTTGCGGCAATTGAAGCTCAATTTCATCAATTTATACGCATACTGCCCAGTTCAGGCTTGATCGTAGCGAATGCTCAGGAGTCCGCCTTGAGGCGCGTTTTGGAGCGGGGTTGCTGGACGCCAATTGAGTGGTTCAATGACCCAGTGGGCTGGAGCCTGGGCAACTTCGATGCGGTGGGTTCCAGTGGTGTGTCCTTCGCAGGACAAGAGATCGGCCAACTCAGCATGGCCATGCCGGGCCACCATAATCGGAGCAACGCCCTTGCGTCTGTGGCCGCCGCAAGACATGCCGGCGTGCCCCCAGCTACGGCGCTGGCCGCCCTCGCCTGTTTCGGGGGGGTCAAACGCCGGCTGGAAGTGCGAGGCACGGTACGCGGCGTCACGGTATATGACGACTTTGCCCATCACCCCACGGCCATATCGGCCACGATCGCCGGGTTGCGGCAGCGCATTGACGGTGGGCGAATCCTGGCGGTGCTGGAGCCGCGCTCCAATACCATGAAGCAGGGTGTGATGAAGGCACAACTTCCGGCCAGCCTGCAGGAGGCGGAACTCACTTATTGCTATGCAGCCGATCTGGGCTGGGATGTACGCATCGTCCTGGCCCCGCTCGGCACCAGGGCGCAGGCCTACGAAGACATCGATACCCTGGTGTCAGCTGTGACGACCGCAGCGCGCGAAGGGGATCATATACTCGTCATGAGCAACGGAGGATTTTGCGGCGTGCATGACCGCCTCCTCAAGGCCCTCGCCCCCGGCTGAATCGCTGGCACCGGTCGGCATCCTGCCGAAAGGTTTGCACAGCATCATTTCCAGTCAGGCCATCTCCAATTGCGGCTCATCGCCGCAGCTTTTCTTATAGCCACATCCATTTGATCTGCATCAATGCAGCTTGAAAGTATTCATAGCGCGTGATAGCGTACCGAAAAATTTAAGCCTAAACATTGAGGGTCGCGCGATCTGCGCCGGGGAAATCAGAATGAAGGGTGGGCTGATCGGAATGACGTCATGGACGCTCTCCGGTGTGGCATGAGCACGCCTTCCGTTCAGCACGCGACGGATTACATTCAAGGAGATTGTTTCTGATGGGAATCAACAAGAAGACTCAGTCGTGCCTGGCGGGCATTGCGCTCATGGTCTGGTCGTGCATGGCGCTGGCGGCCTGGGAGTTCAACTTTCAGAGCCCGGCCACCAAGGCTGCCCAGACGGTGATCGACCTGCACAATCTGATGATGATCATCATCGTCGTGATTTTCATCGGCGTATTCGCCGTCATGTTCTATTCGGTGTTCAAACACCGCAAGTCCAAGGGCCATCAGGCCGCCCAGTTTCACGACAACACCCTGGTGGAGATCGCGTGGACCGTGGTGCCCCTGCTGATTCTGGTTGCCATGGCCTGGCCTGCCACCAAGGCCTTGCTTAATATGCGCGACACTTCCCAGGCCGACATCACCATCAAGGCGACCGGCTATCAGTGGAAGTGGGGCTACGATTACCTGAAGGGCGAGGGCGAGGGGATCAAGTTCATGAGCCTGACGACGACCCCCGCTGATCAAATCCGCGGCACTGCGGCAAAGGGCGGCAATTACCTGCTCGAAGTGGATCGCCACGTCGTGGTGCCGGTTGGCAAAAAAATCCGCATGCTCACCACGGCGACCGACGTGATCCACTCCTGGTGGGTGCCGGCCCTGGCTGTCAAGCAGGACGCCATTCCCGGCTACGTCCGCGATACCTGGTTCAAGGCCGAGAAGGAAGGCATCTTCCGTGGGCAGTGCGCCGAATTGTGCGGCAAGGATCATGCTTTCATGCCAATTGTGGTCGAAGTTGTGTCCGTTGAAGCATATTCACAGTGGGTTGGCGAGCAGAAGAAGCAGATGGCTGCCGCCGCCGATGAGGGCGGAAAGACCTATTCCCTGGATGATCTGATGCGACGCGGCGAGAAAGTCTATGCGGCCAACTGCGTCGCCTGCCACCAGGTAAACGGCAAGGGCCTGCCGCCCGCCTTCCCTGCACTGGATGGCTCCAAGCTGGCTAAGGGGCCCAAGAAGGACCACATCGCCATTGTCCTGGACGGCAAGCCCAATACGGCCATGGCCGCCTATGGCGGACAGCTCGGCGATGGCGACATTGCGGCTGTCGTGACCTACGAGCGCAACGCCTGGGGCAACAAGACGGGCGACATGGTGCAGCCGGCCGACATCAAGGCTGCGCGCAAGTAAACGGAATTTGCGGGATACAAAAGATACAAGGAGACAAGATGGAAGCCACCCACGTTCACGGCGCAGGCCACGCACACGGGGACGATCATTCGCATCATCCGAAAGGGATCATGCGCTGGATCACCACCACCAACCACAAGGACATCGGCACGATGTATCTGTGGTTCAGCTTCGCCATGTTCATGGTAGGCGGGGCGATGGCCCTGATCATCCGAGCCGAGTTGTTCCAGCCGGGCCTGCAGTACGTCGAGCCGGAGTTCTTCAACCAGATGATCACGCTGCACGGCCTGATCATGGTCTTCGGCGCGATCATGCCGGCCTTTGTCGGTTTCGCCAACTGGATGATCCCGATGATGATCGGCGCGCCCGACATGGCGTTCGCGCGCATGAACAACTGGAGTTTCTGGCTGCTGCCCCCCGCCGGCATTCTGCTGACGGCATCCATGTTCGTCCCCGGCGGCGCCGCCGGCACCGGCTGGACCCTCTATCCGCCGTTGTCCATCCAGATGGGCATCGGCATGGATATGGCCATCTTCGCGGTGCATATCCTCGGCATGTCGTCCATCATGGGGTCGATCAACATCGTCACGACGATCCTCAACCTGCGCGCGCCCGGCATGCCGCTCATGCGCATGCCGATGTTTTGCTGGACCTGGCTGATCACGGGTTATCTGCTCATCGCCGTGATGCCCGTGCTGGCTGGCGCCGTCACCATGATCCTGACGGACCGCCACTTTGGCACCAGTTTCTTTAGTGCGGCCGGTGGCGGCGATCCGGTGTTGTTCCAGCACATCTTCTGGTTCTTCGGCCACCCGGAGGTTTACATCATTGCCCTGCCGGCGTTCGGCGTCGTTTCGCACGTCATTCCGGCCTTCGCGCGCAAGCCGCTCTTCGGCTACACATCGATGGTTTACGCAATCGCCTCGATCGCGCTGATTTCCTTCATTGTCTGGGCGCACCATATGTATGTGGTCGGCATGCCGGTCGCCGGGCAGCTCTACTTCATGTACGCCACCATCCTGATCGCTGTGCCGACGGGCGTGAAGGTGTTCAACTGGGTGGCGACGATGTGGCGCGGATCGATGACTTTCGAGACGCCCATGCTGTTTGCACTGGGCTTTCTCTTTCTATTCACCATTGGCGGCTTTACCGGCCTGGTGCTGTCGAACACGGCGGTCGATGTGCAGTTGCAGGACACCTATTATGTGGTCGCACATTTTCATTACGTGATGGTGGCGGGGGCTCTCTTTTCCGCCTTTGCGGCGGTTTATTACTGGCTGCCCAAGTGGACCGGTCACATGTACGACGAAACGCTGGGCAAATGGCATTTCTGGCTATCCATCATCTCGTTCAACATCGCCTTCTTCCCGCAGCATTTCCTCGGACTGGCCGGCATGCCCCGCCGCATCCCCGACTATGCCCTGCAGTTTACCGACTTCAACCAGGTGTTGACGTATGGGGCATTCGGCTTCGGTCTGAGCCAGCTGTTATTCCTATACGTGGTGCTGAAGGCCATTCGCGGCGGCGAGAAAGCCGCGGACAAACCCTGGGAGGGCGCAACCGGCCTGGAATGGACTTTGCCTTCGCCGGCGCCCTATCACACCTTCGAGGAGCCGCCGGTGCTGAGCGAGGCGAAGGGACACGTGTGAACCCGAAACAGGCCTCAGGCAGCCGCAGAACCGCGCTGATCATGGCTTCGATTGCGGTTGCCCTGTTCATCGGCTTCATCCTGCGCTACTGGCTGTTCAAATGAACGCGAAGCGCAACGCCGACAACCGCCGTGTCCTTGTCAGGATGCTGGTGGTGGCTGCACTCATGTTCGGCTTCGGCTATGCCATGGTGCCGATGTACCAGAAGTTCTGCGAAGTGACCGGCATCAACAATCTGCTTAACGCGGATGACCCGTTGCGCAACACACAGGTTGACACCAGCCGCAAGGTGACGGTCGAATTCGACGCCAACCTGCACGGCTTGCCGTGGAGCTTCAAGCCGGGACAATCCAGCGTGGAAGTCCATCCGGGCGAACTGGTGCATGTCGTATATCGGGTGAGCAATACACGTGATCACCCGGTCACCGGCCAGGCAATCCCCAGCTATGGTCCGCAACTTGCCGCCGCGCATTTTAGAAAGCTGGAATGCTTCTGCTTCACCCGGCAGACGCTGGGCCCGGGCGAGTCGAGGGAGATGCCGGTCGTGTTTGTGATCGATCCGGCATTGCCTGAGGATGTGAACACGATCACATTGTCGTACACCTTCTTCGAGGTGGCGGGCACGCTTGCCGAGCCGGCTTCAAAGCCGGCCAGACCTGGCGCATGAGCGGCGGGGCGGCAATGGTTGAGCGCAAAGCCGGGCCCCTGCAAGCATTGAAGACGGTGCTGTCGGCGCTTTTCGGCGTGAGACATCGCCGCATGCACGAGATGGATTCGGCCGGGCTGCGGCCGATCCAGGTGATCGTGGCAGGGGTTGTCGTCGTGGCGGCATTTGTCCTGGCGATCATCGCGTTCGTGCAGCTTGTCGCGACAAAGTAAGAAACATAAAGACACTTGGAGGTAGTCATGAATCAGCAGGCATCCCGCTATTTCGTCCCTGACCCGTCGCACTATCCACTGGTGGGTTCGGCCGCCCTGTTCCTGCTGGCCTCCGGAGCCGTAATGTGGATGAACAAAATCGCCCTGGGCCCCTACGTCGTTCTAGGCGGTTTTGCCGTACTGCTGTTCATGTTGTTCGGCTGGTTCAACCGGGTCATCGGTGAATCCGAGGGCGGCAAGTACAACAGGCAGGTCGATGTCTCATTCCGCTGGGGCATGAGCTGGTTCATCTTTTCGGAAGTGATGTTCTTCGCCGCCTTCTTCGGTGCGTTGTTCTACGTCAGGGTGCTTGCCGTGCCGGACCTGGCAAGCGCAGAGCATCAACTCCTGTGGCCGGACTTCAAGGCAGACTGGCCGAGCGCCGGCCCGAAGTTCGCCGAACAGTTCACCCCGATGGGTGCCGCCGGGATTCCGCTCATCAACACCTTGCTGCTGCTGTCCTCCGGCGCAACCCTGACCTGGGCGCACTGGGGCCTGCTCTCCGGCAAGCGTGGCCAGCTGAAACTCGGCCTGATGCTCACCATCGCCCTGGGCCTGCTCTTTCTCAGCTTGCAGGTCTATGAGTACGTGCATGCCTACCAGGAGCTGAATCTCAAACTGACGACTGGTGTATATGGCTCGACGTTTTTCATGCTGACCGGATTTCACGGGCTGCATGTGACGATCGGCGCGACCATGCTCCTGGTGATCTTTTTCCGCGTCATGGCCGGCCACTTCAAGCCTGATCACCACTTTGCCTTCGAGGCGGTGGCCTGGTACTGGCACTTTGTCGACGTGGTCTGGCTCTTCCTCTTTGTCGTGGTGTACTGGCTGTAGCGAAGCAATCTGGGATGTATTGCCGTCCCGAGGAATGCTGCGCCGCGAACCCGGCGGCGCAGTTTTTCAGAGCTTGTCCGCGATCAGGCCGGAATAGTAGCCTGCCGCCAGAACGATGAAGAGCATGATGGACAAGCCAACGCGCACGGCGAGCGCCTTGACCATGCGCTTGCTGTCGCTGCCCTGATCACGAAACAGAAACACCAGCGCTGAAGCCAGGCTGACAATGATGGCGACCAGAAACAGTATGACGACGATGCGCATGCTCGGGAATTCCTTTCACGCAGTTTAGCTGAACGCTGTTTTCCCTTCCATGGACAATATCCTTGAAGTTCCGTTTCAAAATTCGCCCTGTTCTGCTGCAGGCCGGCGAGGCAAATGATGGGCTCGTGAGGGACTGGGGTATTGCCATGATGTGGTATCTGGCGGCAGCCGCCGCTGCGGTCGGGGGCTTTGCGGCATCTATGGAGCGCAGGAAAACCGATGAATAAGCAGAAACTCGTCGTGCTTGCGGTCGGGCTGGTGAGCGCCTTTCCGATCGTCGCGGCACTCTTTTTCTATTATGTCTCGCCGCCGGCAAGCCGCATGAATCACGGCGATCTGCTGCAGCCGACGCAACTTCCTGCCAAGCCCCTGAGACTGCTGGGCGGCGAGGAGTTCCGTTTCGAGCGTTTGCGGGGGAAGTGGCTGTTGCTGCAAATCGATTCCGGTGAGTGCGATGCCCGCTGCAGGGAAAAGCTGTATGCCATGCGCCAGTTTCGCCTGGCACAAGGAAAGGACATGGTCCGCCTCGAGCGCATCTGGCTGCTGTCGGACAGCCACCGTCCGGCGCCGGACCTGCTGGCGGATTACGAGGGGACGTGGATGGTGGTTGCGGCAGGAAGCGACACGCTAACTGCGTTTCCTGCGCCGACGGATCGCACTGCCCACCTGTATGTCGTGGATCCGCAAGGGAATCTCATGATGCGCTTTCCCGAGAAACCCGATCCGACCCGTGTGATCAAGGATCTGCAGCGCCTGCTGCGTCCCTCGCGCATTGGCGCAGGTTGAAACCTTACTTCCTGCGGGTTTATTCCCGGAGCGGGCCGTGGTAAATTCCACGCTTTGAATCGGCGGACATTCGCCATCCAGGGGTTCGAATGAAGGCATTACCCTCTCCCGCAAATACGCTGGGCTACCGCTTGTACCAGTATTTCCAGCTGACCAAGCCCCGGGTAGTTTCCCTCATCGTGTTCTGTGCGGTGATCGGCATGTTTCTTTCTGTGCCCGGCGCTGTGCCTCCCGTGGTTCTGGTTGCGGCCACCACCGGTATCGCTCTGATTGCCGGCGCGGCGGCGGCAGTAAACTGCCTGATCGAGCAAAGAATAGACGCTGTCATGGCACGCACGCGCGGACGTCCCTTGCCGCGCGGCGAAGTGAACTCCCGGCAGACGTTGCTTTTTTCCGGCGTGATCGGCGGCATGGGCTTGACCCTGCTGTACTGGTTTGTCAACCCATTGACCATGTGGCTGACCTTGGCAACGTTCGTCGGCTACGCAATTATTTATACGATATTTCTCAAGCCGGCCACGCCACAGAACATCGTGATCGGAGGCGCTTCCGGGGCCATGCCGCCGATACTGGGCTGGGCCGCCGTGACAGGCGAGGTGACGTCGGAGGCCTTGCTGCTCTTTCTCATCATATTCGTCTGGACGCCGCCGCATTTCTGGTCCTTGGCGCTCTATCGCACGCAGGAATATGCCAAGGCCGGCATGCCGATGCTGCCTGTGACGCATGGTCCGGAATACACCCGCCTGCAGATCCTGCTCTACACGATTCTCCTGGTCGGGGTGACAATCATGCCTTTCGTCATCCAAATGAGTGGCCTGATTTACTTGGCCAGCGCATTGCTGTTGGGTAGCGTGTTCCTCACCTACGCAATCAGGCTGAAACTAGCCTACAGCGACAAGCTGGCGCACAAGACATTCCGCTACTCCATCTGGTATCTGGCGGCGTTGTTTGCCGCTCTGCTGGTGGATCACTACTTCAGATTTTGATGACCCGACTACTTCTTCTTGCACTGGCCCTGTTGCTGGTTGGTTGCGATACCCAGCCGCAATTCGGCAATACCGACATCAGCGCCGCCGGATACGCGACGGATTTCGCCCTGACCGACCATACCGGCAAGCCCCGCACCATGGCGGATTTCCGCGGCAAGGCGGTGGTGATCTTCTTCGGCTACACGCAATGCCCGGATGTCTGCCCCACTACCATGACGGGCATGGCCGAGGCCATGAAACAGCTCGGCGAGGATGCAAGCAAGGTCCAGGTGCTCTTCGTGACGGTTGACCCCGAGCGGGATACGCCGCAATTGCTGGCGCAATACGTTCCCGTATTCAACCCGAGCTTTCTCGGGCTCTACGCCGATGCGCAGACCATCGCCAGGACGGCGCAGGAATTCCGCATTTTTTACAAGAAGCAGCCGGGCAGCACGCCCACGACCTACACGGTGGACCATACTGCAGGCAGCTATGTCTATGATCCCCAGGGCCGACTTCGCCTCTACATAAAGCATGGCGAGAAACCTGAAGTGATTGCCAAGGATCTCAAGCTCCTGGTTGCCGGGAAGTAAGTCTGGGACAAAAGCAAAAAGGCCGCCGCGGTTCCCGCGGCGGCCTTTCAATTTTTGCTATTGCAAGGCTAGGCGGTGTGCGCCAGCATTCCCTTCATCTTTTGCATGGCTTTCGCCTCGATCTGCCGGATGCGCTCGGCCGACACCCCGTACTCCTCAGCCAGTTCATGCAGCGTCGCGGTGTCTCCCTCGGCGAGCCAGCGCCTTTCGATGATGCGGCGGCTGCGTGCGTCGAGATGTGCCAGCGCCTGCTTCAGCCCTTCGGTCTGCAGGTGCTCCATTTCGCGATTCGCCAGTGCTTCGGAGGGTTCTTCAGCCGGGTCGGCGAGATAGGCGATTGGGGCAAACGATTCGCCGTCATCATCAATCGTGCCGTCCATGGCGACGTCCCGACCCGTCAGGCGAGTTTCCATTTCGCGCACTTCTTCCGGTTTGACGCCGAGTTGCCTCGCCATGGCGCCGACTTCATCGCCGCTCATGGTGTTGAGGCCCTGCTTGAGGCTGCGCAAGTTGAAGAAGAGTTTCCGCTGCGCCTTTGTCGTGGCGATTTTCACCAGACGCCAGTTACGCAGGATGTACTCGTGGATTTCGGCCTTGATCCAATGGATAGCGAAGGACACCAAGCGCACGCCGCGCTCAGGATCATAGCGCTTGACCGCCTTCATCAGGCCGACGTTGCCTTCCTGGATGAGGTCGGCATGCGGCAGGCCGTAGCCTAGATAGCCACGCGCCACCGACACCACCAGACGCAAATGCGACAGTACCAGCCCACGTGCCGCCTCAATGTCGCCATCCTGGCGGTATTTCCGCGCCATACCAATCTCCTCTGTTTCAGTGAGGAGCGGAAAGCGGTTGGCCGCCTGAATATAGCTTTCCAGATTGCCAACTGCGACGGGTACGGGCAAATTCATGGCATAAGTCATATGAGTTAGCCTCCTGCGATGATTTTAGCACTCATGTCAATAGAGTGCTAAAGGCACGCAAAGTTCCCCTGCCGGACAACTTATAACACATTGATTAAGTGTAATTAACTAGTCGCGCAAATGGCGCGCAAGGGACAGCCATGCACCTGCCCAGCCAAGCAGGGCCGCCATGCCCAAGAGCAGGATCGAATCGGACAGGGACAGCGGGTGCAGCACCAACTCGAATCCGTAAAGCGAGGCCAGTTCCGCAGCTGGTTTGCGCAATAACAAGGTAGCGCATAGTACGGACAACCAGGCCACCAAGCCACCGGCCAGGCCCTGCAGGGCGCCATAGTAATAGAACGGCCTGCGGATGAAGGCGTCGGTAGCGCCGAGTAGCCGGCTTACCTCAATTTCCGCGCCCTGAGTGAGGATTTGCAGGCGGATAGTGTTGAATGTGACCGCGACGAGTGCCATGCCTAGTGCCACCGCAAGCAAGGTAACCGCAAATCGTATTAGACGAAGCAGTGCGTCGAGTTTTTTCACCCAGGCTGAATCGAGTTGTACATGCTCGACTCCGGGATAGTTCATAAACTCGGCACGCATGGCCTCCAGTGCTTCCGGGGTCTCGTTGCGCGGTAGCACGACGAAGGCATCGGGAAATGGGTTGCGCGGCAGGCTCTCTATTACCTCGCCGATGCCTTCGCTCTGTTTGAACCGTAGCAACGTTTCTTCGCGCGAGACCAGACGCACATCATGCGTTTGCGTGTGCCTTCTGAGCCGCGTCTCGACCTCGTCGAGTTCCTTTTTCCCTGTTTCCAGCGACAGGAACACGGAGATCTGCGGCGCCGCCGCGATGCGCTGCACGAGGTGCTGGAAATTGACAAGCAGCATGTTGCCGCCCGCCGGAAGTGCCAGGGCGATGCCGACGACCAAGGCGCCGAGCAGCGTATTGACCGGCGTGGCGACCAGACGCTGCAGCGCCTGGTCGGCGGCCTTGCGATGGTGCAGCAGCCAGCCCTTCATTGAGCCTTCCTTTGGGGCGGCGGCAGCCTGTAATTGCGCCGACTGCTCATTGCGCGATTCTGCCGTGGGAAAGCGTGACGCGTCGCGTCATGATGGGAGCGAACAGCGATTCGTGGTGGGTGGCCACCAGCACGGTGACGCCGACCTGGTTGAAGGAATGGAATACCGCCACGATATCGCGCGCGGTAGCTTCGTCGAGATGCGCCGTGGGTTCATCGGCGATCAGGATCGAGGGCCGTGCCACCACTGCACGGGCGATCGAGAGGCGCTGCTGTTCGCCTCCGGAAAGCGCTACTGGCATGGCCTTTTCGCGCTCCAGCAATCCGACCTTGTCGAGCGCTGCACGTACGCGCCGGCCCGCATCGCGGGGTGGTACGCCGGCGATGGCCAGCGGCAGCATGACATTGCTGAAGACGCTGCGATCATAGAGAAGTTTCTGATCCTGGAAGATCATGCCGAGGTTGCGCCGCAGATAAGGCACGGCGGCGCGCTTGAGCGCCGATACATTCTGCCCATTGACGACAACTACGCCCTGCGTCGGGCGCTCAATGGCGGGAATGAGCTTGAGCAAGGTGCTTTTGCCGGCACCGGAATGACCCGAGAGGATCACCATTTCGCCGGACTCTATGGCCAGCGTCAGGTCAGCCAGCGCTGCGATGCCGCCTGGGTAGCGCTTGCCGACCTGCTCGAAGCGGATCATGGATTCGGCGACTCAAACAGCGCGTTTGCGAATTCGCGCGCCGAGAATGGCTGCAGATCGTCGATGCCCTCTCCGATACCAATATAGCGAAGCGCTATTGGGTGGCCTGCCGGCTGCTGGCGGGCAACGGCTGCGATGACGCCACCTTTTGCAGTGCCATCCAGCTTGGTGACGACAAGACCGGTTATGCCGACGGCCGCATCGAATGCCTTGACCTGGGCCAGCGCGTTCTGCCCGATGTTGGCATCGAGCACCAGCAGAACCTCATGCGGCGCAGTGGGTTCGGCTTTGGCGACGACGCGTTTGACCTTGGAAATTTCTTCCATCAGGTGCAACTGGGTCGGCAGCCGGCCCGCGGTGTCAGCCAATACCACGTCGATGCCGCGCGCCTTGGCGGCATTCACCGCATCGAATATGACGGCCGCGGAATCACCCGACTCCTGTGCGATCACCGTGACATCGTTGCGCTCTCCCCAGATGGCCAGTTGCTCCCTTGCAGCGGCGCGAAAAGTGTCTCCGGCAGCCAGGAGCACGGATTTACCCTGTGCCTGCAGATGTTTTGCAAGCTTGCCTATGGACGTCGTCTTGCCCGAGCCGTTCACGCCGACGATCATGATGATGAAGGGTGTGTGGGTGGAAACATCCAGCGGTTGCTCCATCGGTTTGAGCAGTTGCATCAGGATGCCGGCCAGTGCATCGCGCAACTGCGCGCCGGTTTCCAGCTTGTCACGGCGCACGGCAGTCCTCAGTTCGTCGAGCAGATAGCGTGTGGCATCAATGCCGACGTCGGCCATGAGCAGGGTGGTTTCCAATTCCTCGAGCATCTCGTCGTCGATGCGTCCGCGGCCGAAGAGGCCGGATAACTGGTCGCCGAATTGGGCGCGCGTGCGCGATAGCCCGACCTTGAGGCGCTCGGCCCAGGAAGGACGCTGCGTAGCGGTGGAATCGGATTTCTTCAGGAACCCAAGCATGGATGAGGCTGTCAGTATCGGCACGGGGCCTATCCCCGTGCGAAAATGGTGAAACAATTTTATCAGAAGCGGGAACCCCCCCATGATGGGAAGACAGTTGATTGTGACATTGCTGGCCTTGGCGGCAGCGGCCGCGTGGGCCAATCCCTACGAGAAGACCTTGGCCAATGGTCTGCGCATCATTGTTCAGGAAGATCGCCGTGCGCCGACTGCGGTGCACATGGTCTGGTACCGCGCAGGCAGCATGGATGAGGTGGATGGCACTTCCGGCGTAGCCCATGTGCTTGAGCACATGATGTTCAAGGGCACCAAGAATCTCAAGCCGGGTGAATTCAACAAGCGCGTGGCCGCAGCGGGAGGGCGGGACAATGCCTTCACCAGCCTTGACTACACTGCCTATTTTCAGCAAGTGCCGAACACACGTCTTGGCGAGATGATGGCGCTGGAGGCCGACCGCATGGCCAACCTGGTGCTCGACCCGAAGGATTTCGAGCAGGAGATCAAGGTCGTCATGGAGGAGCGCCGACTGCGCACCGAGGACAACCCGCAGGCCCTGGTTTACGAGAAGCAGATGGCCGCCGCCTTCCAGGCGCACCCTTATCGCCGTCCCATCATCGGCTGGATGAACGATCTGGAGAACATGACGGCGGCGGATGCGCGCGACTGGTACCGCCGCTGGTATGCGCCGAACAACGCCTACGTGATTATCGTCGGCGACGTGCGGCATGAAGAGGCATTCCGTCTCGCCGAGAAACACTACGGCAAGATTCCGCGACGCTCCCTTCCCGGGCGCAAGCCGCAAATCGAGCCGGCGCAAGTGGGCATCAAGCGCATCACCGTCAAGGCGCCCGCAAAGCTGCCCTATCTTGTCATGGCCTGGAAGGCGCCGGCCTTGCGTGACATCGACAAGGAGCGTGAGCCCTATGCCCTGGAAGTGCTGGCTGCAGTGCTCGACGGACACGATGGCGCGCGTTTTGCCCGAAACCTGGTGCGCGGATCGGGGATCGCCGTTTCCGCCGGCGCCGGCTACGATGCCACGGTGCGCGGCGAGGCGCTCTTTGTCGTCAGCGGCACGCCGACCGAGGGCAGGAGCGTGGCCGAGCTGGAAGAGGCGCTGCGGGAGGAAATTGCCCGAGTCGCCCGTGAAAGCGTCAGCGTGCAGGAACTGGAGCGTGTCAAGACGCAGACCATCGCGGCGCAGGTCTACAAACGGGATTCGATGATGGCGCAGGCCATGGAGATCGGCCGCATCGAGGCCGCCGGTTTCCGCTGGCGCGACATCGACGCTCTGCTGGAGAAGATCCGCAGCGTGACCGCGGAGGAAGTACAGGCGGTGGCGAAGAAGTACTTCGACGATGCCCGCCTGACCGTCGCCGTGCTCGATCCGCAGCCGTTGCCGGAAGGAACGCCGCGAAAGTCAGCCTCCGCAGTACGGCATTGAACGGAGATTCCATGAAGAAACTCATACTGGCTTGCCTGCTGGGCGCCGCCGCCTCGCTCTCCCAGGCAGGCGCGAAGATCGAGCATTGGACTACGCCTTCGGGAGCGCGGGCGTATTTTGTCGAGAGTCGCGTGGTTCCCATCGTGGACATACAGATCGAGTTTGCCGCCGGTTCGGCCTATGCGCCGCCGGGCAAGGAGGGATTGGCCGGGCTTACGCGGGGCCTGCTCGACATGGGAGCGGGTGATCTTGACGAAGAAAAGATCGCCGACCGGCTCGCCGACATCGGTGCCCGGCTGGGCGGCGGCGCCGATCTGGACCGTGCAGGTATATCCCTGCGCAGTTTGGCCTCGAAGCGCGAACTCGAGGCGGGGCTGGATTTGCTGCGGCTGGTGCTGCAGCGTCCGACTTTTCCTGCTGCGGCACTGGAGCGCGAGAAGACGCGTGTCATTGCAGGCATCAAGGAATCCGACACGCGACCGGCGAGCATCGCCGCCAAGCGCTTTTCCGCAGAGCTGTACCCCGGGCACCCCTACGGCCGCAACGCCACGGTGGGTAGCATAGAGAAGATCACCCGAGAAGATTTGATGACGTTCTTCCGCGCCCAATACGGCGCCCGCCGCGCTGTCGTCTCCATCATCGGCGATCTGTCGCGAGCCGAAGCCGAAACGATCGCCCAGCGCCTGACAGACGGGCTGCCGGATGCGCCGGCAGAAGTCAGCCTGCCGGATACGGCGATGCCGGAGCGCAGTACCGTGCGCATTGATCATCCGGCCAGTCAGGCGCACATCCACATCGGCGTGCCTGCAGTGCGCCGCGGCGACCCGGACTACATCCCCTTGCTGGTCGGCAATTACATCCTCGGCGGCGGCGGCTTCGTCTCGCGCCTGATGAAGGAGGTGCGCGAGAAGCGCGGCTACGCCTACAGTGTCTACAGCTATTTCCACCCGCTGAAGCAGCCCGGCCCTTTCCAGATTGGATTGCAGACAAAGCGCGAACAGGCCGGGGAAGCGCTCAAGGTGGTCGAGGAAGTGCTGGCCGATTTCCTTGCCCGCGGTCCGACCGAGGGGGAACTCAAGGCGGCGCGGCGCAACCTCGCCGACGGCTTTCCGCTGCGCATCGACAGCAATCGCAAGCTGCTTGAATATCTCTCGGTGATCGGCTTTTACGGCCTGCCGCTCAGCTACCTCGACGATTTTCCCCGAAAGGTCGAGGCCGTGACTGTCGCTGACATCCGTGCAGCTTTCGCGCGACACGTGAAACCCGAGCACTTTGTGACGGTGATCGTCGCAGGAGACTGAGCGCGTGTCGCGGGTCCGCATCGTCGGCGGCGAGTGGAAGCGCCGCCTTGTCACCTTTCTCGATGCGCCGGGCTTGCGGCCGACGCCGGACGCCGTGCGCGAGACCCTCTTCAACTGGCTTGGGCAGGACCTCACGGGGCTCACCTGTCTGGATTTGTTCGCCGGCAGCGGCGTCCTCGGCTTCGAGGCAGCCTCGCGCGGTGCTTCACGAGCAACGCTGGTCGAGCGAAATGCGCGTGCCTTTGCCGCACTGGAAAGCAATGCCATCGTTCTGGAAGGTAAGGTGGCTGACAGCCGTCTGGAGTTGATCCGTGCGGATGCGCTAAAATTCCTCTCCCGCGCATCCCGGCGCTACGACCTGCTGTTCCTGGATCCCCCCTATCGTCAGGGCTGGATCGAACGCGTCGAACCCTGGCTGCCCGGCTTGCTGGCACCTGGCGCGCGCATCTATGCGGAAGCCGAGTTTCCCATTGCGCACATAGGCGCCTGGGCAACCGTTCGCAGCGGACAGGCGGGCCAGGTTTATTACCATTTGCTGGAGGCGAACACGGCATGAACGACGGCGTTGCGATCTACCCCGGCACCTTTGACCCGATAACGCTGGGTCACGAGGACCTGGTGCGGCGCGCCTCGCGCCTGTTCGATGAAGTGCTGGTGGCGGTCGCGGACAGCCGCTCCAAGCGACCGTTTTTCACCCTCGAAGAGCGTGTCGATATGGCGCGCGAGGTGCTGGCGGCCTACCCGAATGTGCGGATTGAGGGATTCGACGGCCTGCTGATGGATTTCCTGCACCGCCAAGATGCACGCATCATCCTGCGGGGCCTGCGCGCGGTATCGGACTTCGAATACGAATTCCAGATGGCGGGCATGAACCGTAGCCTGAACCCGGATGTCGAGACCGTGTTCCTGACCCCGGCCGAGAATTATCAGTTCATTTCCGCCACGATGGTGCGGGAGATCGCCGTGCTCGGCGGCGATGTGGGCAAGTTTGTGCAGCCGTTGGTGCTCGAGCGCCTGCGGCAGAGAATTTCAAGCAAATGAGGAAAGCAAGATGGCCTTGATGATTACCGACGAGTGCATCAATTGCGACGTGTGCGAGCCGGAATGCCCGAACGGCGCGATTTCACAAGGGGAGGAGGTTTACGAGATCGACCCCAACAAATGCACCGAATGCGTGGGCCACTTCGACACGCCGCAATGCATCGAGGTGTGCCCCGTGGACTGCATCGTTCCCAATCCTGATCTGGTCGAAGACAAGGAGCAGCTGCAGAAGAAATTCCTCAAGCTTACTGCCGGCTAGGCCTGATCCGACACCCTCCCCGCTGCCCGAAGCGCCTGCGCCCTTCGGGCAGCGGGGAGGGCGCAGCCTTCAGGCTGCCGCTGCGACAGCGGCGGCTTCCTTCGCCTCGGCGTGAAGCGTGGTGTGCAACGCTTCGGCGATGCCACTCAGTTCGGCAAGTTGAACTTCCAGCGTCGCCTGCATTTGCGACAGTTCGCGCAGCCGGTCTTCCAGCGTGTCTGTGGCTTGGTGGATGCGCTTGACGCTTTCCAGTCGGCGCTTCAGTTGCAGTTGGTATTCGCGCACCTGGGTTTCCAGGGGCGACATGACCGCGCGCAGCCAATGATCGATGTCCCGGTTGATCAGTTCGAAGGCGCGCCTCACCTGCATGGCCACCGTTTCGAAGAATCGCTGGGTGAGGCCGCGCTTGGCATGCATCACCATGTTCAGCAGGGTATTGAAATGGGCATTGAAACCCTTTTCCAGCCGGTCGATTTCTTTCTCGTAGCGCAGCAGTGAGAAAGGCGCTGGCGCGGCCAGCTTCATGCCGTGCTCCGTGGAGAAGCGTCCGTACATGGCCTCCATCATCTTCGTGATCTCGGCAATCTCCCCGGTCGATTTCTCCAGGTTTGCGCGGACGTGGCGGAAGTAGTTCTTCATGGCGGTGCGCATGTTTCTCGTGAAAGCGGCTTCCAGCATGGTTTCGCGTGTCCGGCGCGTCTCGTCGCGTAGCGCATCCATGCCCAGGTGCGAATAGAGATTGTTGGTGAGCTGGGAAAATACGCTTCTCACTGCGTAGTAGCGCTGCAGGCCTTTCTCGAAATCCTCCTTCTCCGCCTTGACCTTGCGCATCATGTACTCGATCACGCTCTGATTCTTGCCGCGCAGGTCTGAGAGCTCGGAGAACTGCTCGGCAATGCCGCGGTGGCGGGTTTCCAGCAGGGAACGGGTGCGGGTGATGAGGTCTGCAGCCTCGCTCTCGGTGTTGTCGCAGACGATATCCTGTTTGGCCGGTATCAATTCAGCCGTCAGGGCCTGTTCCAGGGCGAGTAGCCGGCTCCGCGAAAGCAGTTCGGCATCCCGGTGGATCTTTGCGAGCAGGCCCTTCTGCGCCGAGACGGGAAAAATATGGGCGGGATCCAATTCGAGAACCTCGGCCGTGCCGCTTACCTGCCGGGTAATCTCCTGTTCGATCTCCGCATCGCTGCGGATGCCATCCCACAGCCCGTCGATCTTGTTGAGCACGGCGATGCGGCCCTTTTGCCGGGTGCGCGCACCGTTGACGTGGTCGCGCCAGACGGCGAGATCGGACTGGGTGACGCCGGTGTCGGCGGCCAGGATGAAGAGAATGGCATGGGCGTTGGGAAGCTGGGAAAGCGTCAGTTCCGGCTCGGCGCCGATGGCATTCAGGCCGGGCGTATCGAGGATGACCAGGCCCTGTTCAAGCAAGGGGTGCGGGAAATTGATGACTGCATGGCGCCAGCAGGGAATTTCAACCAAACCATCTGGATTCGGCTTGAGGCCATCCTTGCCTTCCGCATCGATGGAGAAGCCGAGCTTGATCGCTAGCTCCTGCGTTACATCTTTCTGTTCGCCGACGCGGGACAAGGCGGCATGCATGGCTTCCGCGGATGCTGTCTCCAGCACGACATTGCGCCATTCCTCGGGAAACCGCTTGAATTCGGCCACGCTGGCATTTGTCGAACGGGTTTCGATTGGCAGCAACTCGATCGCAGGAGGCTTCCCTGCATTGAAGAGCAGTTCGGTCGGGCACATGGTGGTGCGCCCGGCGCTTGAAGGCAGGATGCGGCTGCCGTAGTCGCCGAAAAATATGGCGTTGATCAGCTCGGATTTGCCGCGCGAGAATTCGGCGACGAAGGCGATGATCAGCTTGTCCTCGCGCAGCCGCTCGAGAAGTTGCTGCAGACGCAACTCGCTTTGCGCGTCGCCCAGTTCGTTCTCGTTTAGCCAGTTGCTCAGGCTCAGCAGGTTCTCGGACACCGCCGAACGCCAGTTGCTATACGCGGAAAAATGCTGGACAAGCCCCATGGCAACTCCAGAAAGTGCTTCAAAAACGCCAATTTAGCACATAAATTCGCGAAAACAATGCAACTCGGAAGCCGCAGGCGGCCGTTCGTCAGCGCTGGCAGCGCGGACAGTGGAAGGTGGAGCGCTGTCCCTGCGGCAGGATGCGCACCTTCGAACCACAGATGCGGCAGGGTTCGCCATTGCGGCCGTAAACGAAGTGCTGCAGCTGAAACCAGCCCGAGTTTCCGTCGCTGTGGATGAAGTCGCGCACGGAACTGCCGCCGGCGGCAAGCGCCGCCTCCAGTGTCGCTTTGACCGCAGAAACGATGCGATCGCAACGTTTTCGGGAGAGTTTTCCGGCCGGCGTGCGCGGGTCAACACCTGCGCGGAAAAGACTTTCCGAAGCATAAATGTTGCCGACGCCGACAATGACGTGGCTGTTCATGAGGAACAACTTGACTGCCGTGGCACGGCCGCGTGTCGCGTCGTATAGCCATGCGCCCGTGAATGCGCTCGACAGCGGCTCGATGCCCAAGGGTGCGATGAGGGGGTGTGCGTCGGCAACGCCCTGTACCCAAAGCACTGCGCCAAAGCGGCGCGGATCGCGCAGGCGCAAGGCGCGCGCACCGAAGAGAAGGTCAAGGTGATCATGCTTGCCCGCAGGTTCGCCGGCAGGCACGAGGCGCAGGCTGCCCGACATCCCCAGATGCACGATCAGCGTGCCAAGGTCCAGGCGGAACAGCAGGTACTTGCCGCGCCGGTCGATCCCATGCAGCGTTTGTCCGGCAAGCAGGCGTGCGAGCCTTGGCTGTAGCGGGTAGCGCAGCATCGTGTGGCGCGCAACAACGGCATCGAGCTTGCGGCCGGGCAACTCGAGCAGCAGGCCGCGCCGGGTGATTTCTACCTCAGGAAGTTCGGGCATGGCGGAGGGGGCGCAGTTTGCTTGCCGGGGGGGGCAAAACCCCCTAACATGAGTCGAACGAAATCCGATTCTACGCTGCACCCGCTCCTATCCAGACATGACCATCCAAACCCCCATTTCTGCATTTGCCGCCATCGTAGCGGCACTCGTGATATCGGCCTGCGCCCAGGCCCCTGCCCGCGAAGTTCCAGCCCAGCCCGCCCCGGAAGCCAAGCCCAAGGAGCGTCTCGAACCACTGCCCAAACAGGAGCTGACCGGACAAATTCTGTATCAGGCGCTACTGGCGGAAATTGCCGGGCAAAGGGGCAACTTCGGCTTGTCTGCCTCAGCCTATCTGGATCTGGCGCGCACGACGCGCGACCCACGCATCGCCCGGCGCGCCGCAGAGATTGCGCTGCATGGACGCAACCTGGAGATGGCCCTGCAGGCGGCCCGGCTGTGGGTGGAAATCGATCCCGAGTCCCCGCAGGCGCGTCAGATGCTGGCTGGCCTGCTGGTAAGCGCCAATCGCCTCGATGAACTGCAGCCCCATGTCGCCAAGCTGCTGGCGCAGGAAGGGGAAATGCTCAAGGATGGGCTGCTGAGGCTGAATCGGCTCTTTGCCCGCCATCCGGACAAGAAGGCCGTATTGGCGATTGTCGAGCAATTGACCCTGCCCTACGTTGGCATGGCGGAAACGCATTTTGCGCGCGCACAGGCCGCGCTGAATGCCGCGGAGGTGCGGCGCGGCGTTGTGGAGGCCGACAAGGCGCTTGCCTTGCGGCCGGACTGGGATTTGGCAGTGATGCTCAAGGCGCAACTGCAGCGCATGGACTCCCCCGAGACAGCGACTGAAACCCTGCGTGCCTATTTGGCGGGCCACCCGAAGGCGCGCGAAGTACGCCTGCAGTATGCGCGCAGCCTGGTTGGGGCGCGCAAGTTCCCGCAGGCCCGCACCGAGTTTCAGCGCCTGCTGGTGGATTTTCCCGGCAATGCCGATGTTATTTATGCCGTGGCGGTGCTGTCCATGCAGCTCGCCGACTGGACCGCGGCGGAGGAAAACTTCAAGAAGCTTCTGGACCAGGATTTTGCCGAGAGGGACACTGTGCGCCTCTATCTCGGACAGATAGCCGAAGAGGGCAAGCGGTTCGAGGAGGCCCTGCGCTGGTACGAAGAGGTCTTGCCGGGCGAGCAGCACATGGCGGCACAGTTGCGTATTGCCCAACTGCTGGCAAAGCAGGGCAAATTGGAGGAAGGCCGCCGTCATCTTCATGAGGCGCGCATGGCCGGCCAGGGTGATGCGATCCAGTACCTGCTGGCTGAAAGTCAGCTCCTGCGGGACACCGGCAAGACTAAAGAAGCCTTCGATTTACTCGACAACAGCCTGAAAGAGCAGTCGGAACAGCCCGAACTGCTCTATGAGTCGGCCCTGCTTGCGGAAAAGCTCGGTCAGCATGATGTGCTCGAGGCGAATTTGCGCAAACTGATCCGCATCAAGCCCGAACATGCCCATGCCTACAATGCGCTCGGCTACTCATTTGCCGAGCGCAATCAGCGCTTGGCGGAGGCGGAACAGTTGATAGTCAAGGCACTGCAGCTATCGCCGGACGATCCCTTCATCATCGACAGCATGGGCTGGGTGCTCTACCGCAAGGGCGACAGTGCGGGGGCCCTGACCCATCTCCAGCGCGCCTACTCGGTCCGGCCCGACCCGGAGATTGCCGCCCACCTCGGCGAGGTGTTGTGGGCCCTCGGCCGTCGCGACGAGGCAAGGAAGACCTGGCAGGAAGCCGTGAAGGCCAATCCGGGCAACGCAGTCCTGGCCGAGGTCATCAAGCGATTCTCCCCCTGATGCGGCGCGCTTTGCTGCTGGCCGGTTTGCTCGCGCTGACTGCCGGATGCGCCACTCTAGACCAGTCTGCGCCGGCATCGCGCCCGGCACGCGAGACCATCGAGGCTTTTCGCATCGAAGGCCGCATTGCCGTGCGCCATGACGGCGAGAGTTTTTCCGCCGGCATCGACTGGCGCCACGAAGCGCAAGCAGATGAGATCGTCGTCAGCGGGCCGCTTGGCCAGGGGCTCGCCCGACTGACGGCGGGCAGGGGAGCTGCACAGCTTGAAACGGCCGACCAAAGGCGGTACATGGCGGCGGACATGGAAGGATTGTCCGAGCAGGTGTTCGGCACGCGCTTGCCGGTGTCGGGTCTGGCGCACTGGGTGCTCGGGCGCACATCCTCCGGTGGCGCTGCCCGGCTGGATGAGGCAGGGCGGATCGCCGGACTCACCGAGCAGGGCTGGGTCATCGAGTACTTGCGTTACGAAAATGAGACGCGGGATGCCCTGCCCGAGTTGCTGCTGGCTCGGCGCGGCAGTGTCGAGGTGCGTCTGGTAATCGATAACTGGAATCTGGCAAGATGACGGATCGGGATTTCACGTACCCGGCACCGGCCAAGCTCAATCTCTTCCTGCACGTAATCGACCGCCGGCCGGACGGTTACCACCTGCTGCAATCTCTCTTCCGTTTGATCGACCGAGGCGATGGTCTGCGCATTGTGCCGAGGGTGGATGGCCACATTCATCGTGCCAGGCCGCTTGCCGGCGTACCCGAGGAAAGCGACTTGTGCCTGCGCGCGGCACGCTTGCTGCAGGAGGCATCCGGCTGCAGGCAGGGAGCCGATATCACCCTGGAGAAGCGCCTGCCACTGGGGGGCGGGCTGGGGGGCGGCAGTTCCGATGCGGCCACCGTGCTGCTCGCGCTCAATCAGCTCTGGGGCCTGCATTGGCCGCGCGAGCGCTTGCAGATGCTGGGGCTGCGACTGGGTGCGGATGTGCCTTTTTTCATCTTCGGCCGCAGTGCCTTCGCTGAGGGGGTGGGGGAGGCCTTGCAGCCGGTCGATTTGCCCCCCGCCTGGTACTTGGTCATCGAGCCGCCGGTGAGCGTGCCGACAGCAGAAATCTTCGCTGCCCGGAATTTGACACGGAATACGAAACCCATCAAAATGGCGGACTTTTCAGCGGGTTGGGGTGCGGATTGGGCCGCCGGTTGTGGCGATTTGTTCGGCCATAACGATCTCGAACCCGTCGTGTGCGAACGCTACCCGGAGGTGGCGCGGACGCTGGCCTGGCTCAGGCAGTACGCCGAGGCGCGCATGACCGGTTCCGGAGCCTGTGTTTTCGCCGCCTTCGCCGCCGAGCAGGACGCACGCGCCGTGCTGGCGCGGATGCCGGAAGACATGACCGGCTGGGTTGCGCGTGGCTTGGACGAACACCCCCTGCGGGCACTCGCTGACTGAAACACTTGGGGAGTCGCCAAGCTGGTTAAGGCACCGGATTTTGATTCCGGCATGCGAAGGTTCGAATCCTTCCTCCCCAGCCAATAATTTGAATGCGGGCAGGTGATCCACCTGCCCGCATCGTTTGAGAAGACTGATTCGTCCGCGAGGCGCACATGGCTTATGACAGCCTGATGGTATTCACCGGCAACGCCAACCCCAAGTTGGCCGCGGATGTCGTCAGGCGGCTCAACATATCCCTGGGCCGCGCCAAGGTGGGCCGCTTCTCCGACGGCGAAGTGAACGCCGAGATCATGGAGAACGTGCGCGGCAAGGACTGCTTCATCCTGCAGTCGACCTGCGCGCCGACCAACGACAACCTGATGGAACTGATCATCATGGTTGATGCGCTGAAGCGTTCCTCGGCCGGACGCGTCACCGCGGCGATCCCCTACATGGGCTATTCGCGCCAGGATCGCCGCTCGCGCTCGGCACGCGTGGCGATCTCGGCCAAGGTGGTGGCGAACATGCTGCAGGCGGTCGGCGTTGATCGCGTGCTGACGGTGGACCTGCATGCCGACCAGATCCAGGGATTCTTCGACATCCCTGTTGACAACGTATATGCAGCGCCGATCCTGCTCGGCGACATATGGAAGAATCAGTACAAGGATCTGCTGGTGGTGTCCCCCGATGTGGGCGGCGTGGTACGTGCGAGGGCACTGGCCAAGCGGCTGGAATCGGATCTGGCCATCATCGACAAGCGGCGCCCGAAAGCGAACATGTCCGAGGTGATGAACATCATCGGCGAGGTGGACGGACGCACCTGCGTCATTATGGACGACATGGTGGATACCGCCGGCACGTTGTGCAAGGCGGCGCAGGCCCTCAAGGATCACGGCGCCGACAAGGTGCTGGCCTACTGTACGCACCCCGTGCTTTCGGGCAACGCGGTGGAGCGCATCGGCGAATCGGTGCTGGATGAACTGGTGGTGACGGACACCATCCCGCTGAATGAAGAGGCGCGTGCCTGCAAGCGGATTCGGCAGATTTCCATTGCCGAGTTGCTGGCGGAAACGATGTTGCGCATCAGCAACGAGGAGTCCGTCTCCTCGCTGTTCATGGAGTAATTTTTTACAACCCCTGCCTGGTCGCGGGCGGGTTTAACTGGAGCAAGCAAATGAAAATCGAATTCAACGCAAGCAAACGCGAATTGCAGGGCACCGGAGCGAGCCGCCGCCTGCGCCGCGCGGGCAAGGTGCCCGGTATCCTCTATGGTGGCGAGGCAGCTGCCCAGCCGATCGATGTCGATCACAATGCGCTCTTCCACAGTCTGAAGCAGGAGTCGTTTCACGCCTCGATTCTGACCATGAACCTGGATGGACAGAAGCAGCAGGTGCTGTTGCGCGACTACCAGATGCATGCCTACAAGTCGCAAGTGCTGCACATCGATTTCCAGCGCGTTTCGGCCGACAGGAAGATCCACATGAAAGTGCCGCTGCACTTCATCAATGCGGACATCGCGCCGGGCGTCAAGCTGCAGGGGGGAGTGGTCAGCCACGTCATCAACGAACTCAACGTCACCTGCCTGCCGGCCGACCTGCCGGAGTTCATCGAGGTGGACATGAAGGACGTGGCGGTCGGTCATTCGATCCACGTCAATGACCTCCATCTGCCCAAGGGGGTCGAGCCCCTGCTGCACCAGGGCGAGAACCCGGTCGTGGCTTCCATCGTCGTGCCGCGCGGCACCACGGAAGCCGAACTGGCCGTGGCCGAGGAAGTGACTGCCGCCACCGCCGAACCCGCGGCAGCCGCTGCAGCGGCGCCGGCCAAGCAGCCCGAGAAGAAGTAAGCGCATTTGCGGTGGCGTCGCCGCCGCAAATGCCCGACTAGCCTGTGGCCGCACCCCGTCTTATCGTCGGCCTGGGCAATCCGGGCGCCGAATATGCCGCTACCCGGCACAACGCCGGCTTCTGGCTGTGCGAACGGCTGGCTGAGACACTCGGCGCCGACCTCAAGCGCGAATCCCGTTTTCACGGCATTGCCGGCCGCACTCGCGAGCAAGTCTGGTTGTTGATGCCGCAAACATTCATGAACTGTTCCGGTCAGTCGGTAGCGGCCCTGGCGCGGTTCTACCGCATTGCGCCAGCGGACATGCTTGTGCTGCACGATGAGATTGACCTCCCGCCAGGGGCGCTGCGCCTGAAGTTCGGCGGTGGCCTCGGCGGCCACAACGGACTCAAGGACATCGCTGCACACCTGGGTACGCAGGACTTCTGGCGACTGCGCATCGGCGTCGGCCACCCTGGCGACCGCAATCAGGTGGTGGACTACGTCCTGAAGAAGCCCCGTCTGGAAGAGCGCGACTTGATTGAGGAGGCTCTGGAACGCGCGCTGACGGCCTGGCCCCTGCTCGCCATGGGGGAGTATCCGGCTGCCACGCAGAAGATCAACACACGTCCGGCGCCACCGGCGTCCTGAGGAAAGCCATGTCTTTAAAATGCGGCATCGTCGGCCTGCCCAACGTCGGCAAGTCCACCCTCTTCAACGCCCTGACCAAGTCTGGCATTGCGGCGGAGAACTACCCCTTCTGCACCATCGAGCCCAACATCGGCATTGTCGAGGTACCCGATCTGCGCCTGGCGCAGCTGGCTGCGATAGTCAAGCCGCAACGCATTCAAAGCGCCATTGTCGAATTCGTGGACATCGCCGGCCTTGTGGCGGGCGCGAGCAAGGGCGAAGGACTGGGCAACCAGTTTCTCGCCAATATCCGCGAGACCGACGCCATCGTGCATGTCGTGCGCTGCTTCCACAATGAGAACATCGTGCATGTTTCGGGAGAGGTCAGGCCGCTATCCGATATCGAAACCATCGAGACCGAGTTGGCCCTTGCGGACCTTGCTACAGTGGACAAGGCGCTGGCGCGCTACCGCAAGCCGGCCCAGGCCGGCGACAAGGAAGCGAAACTGCTGGTCGCGGTGCTCGACAAGTGCGCGGCGCAGCTCAATGAGGCGAAGCCTGTGCGTGCGCTCGATATGTCGAAGGAGGAGCGAAACAACCTCAAGCCATTCTGCCTCATAACGGCCAAGCCGACCCTGTATGCCGCCAACGTTGATGAGAAGGGCTTTGCAGACAATCCCCTTTTGGCGGCAGTGGAAGCGCATGCAGTGAAAGAGAATGCCCCTGTGGTAGCTTTTTGCGCGGCCATGGAGGCGGAGATCGCCGACCTGTCGGACGAGGACAAGACGGTCTTTCTGGCAGACATGGGGTTGGAGGAGCCGGGACTCAACCGCCTCATCCGCGCCGGCTACCAGCTGCTAGGCCTGCAGACATACTTCACTGCCGGCGAGAAAGAGGTGCGCGCCTGGACGATACATGTGGGCGACACCGCACCGCAGGCGGCCGGCGTGATCCACACCGATTTCGAGCATGGCTTCATTCGCGCCGAAGTGATCGCGTATGCAGACTTTATCGCCTGTAATGGAGAACAGGGTGCGAAGGCGGCTGGCAAGATGCGCCTGGAGGGCAAGGATTACATCGTGCATGACGGTGACGTCATGCATTTCCGCTTCAACGTGTGATCCGACGTTCAGGTGCGGGAGTGACGGCGCCCTGTTCGACGCTGTCGGCGAAGCGAAAGGTGGACCCGCCTGCCTGCTTGGCGCGGTACATGGCGATATCGGCTTTCTGCATCAGGACTTCCATGGTGGGGGCGTGATCGGGAGCATGCGCGATGCCGATTGAAACGCCGAGCTTGTACCGACGCCCGCCGGCTTCGACAGGCTCGCGGATCGCCGCGATGACCTTCTCGGCCACTCGCGTGGCGTCCCTGGGATGGGCCATTTCCTGAAGCAGTATGACGAACTCGTCCCCGCCCAAGCGGGAGATGGTGTCGATTTCCCGCACGAGGCCGCGCAGCCGCTGGGCGATGGCGACGAGTACGGCATCGCCCGCCGAATGCCCGTCAGTGTCGTTGATGATCTTGAAGTCGTCGAGATCGAGCAGCAGCAAGGCGACAAGATGGCCGCTGCGCTTGGCCAGCGCGAGCGCCTGTTCCGTTCGATCGCCGAGCAGGCGTCGGTTGGGCAGGCCGGTCAGCGTGTCGTGATGGGCGAGATGACGGAACAGCTCGGCGGCTTCGACGCGTTCCGTGATGTCGGCGCCAACCCCATGATAACCGGCGAAGTCGCCGTTTTCATCGAAGGCGGGATTGCCGCTGACGGAAAACCAGCGTGTTTCGCCGTCGGGGGTGACGACCTGATAGACAAAGTCGCGGAACGGCAAATGCGAATGAAGCATTTCGCGGTGAGTTTGCCATTGCGATTCGCTTACGCCCCGCACGAACGGAAGTTCCCAGCGCCTTTTGCCGAGCACCTGTTCGTCCGCATAGCCGGCACGGCTGACGGCCGCGCCTGAAAGACGGGTGAAGCGGGCATCGCCGTCCATCTCCCAGTACCAGTCTGTTGACAGGGATATCAGGTCGCGAAAGCGCTGCTCGCTGACCTTCAGCTCCTGCTCTGTTCGCATGCGCTCGCTGATGTCGGTGCCCATCCAGACCACGCCCAGGTCGAGGTTCGCCGGATCGATCACGCGACCGCTGATCTCCGCCCAGAACAGTTCGCCGTTCTTGCGGCGCAGCTGCAGAATTTCCTTGTAGGATTCCCCGCGCACGATCGGGGCCATGCAACGACCCGCGAACTCCCGCCAGTCCTCGTATGTCGGAAACCAGGACCAGGCGGCCTGTCCGATGGCCTCGTCCGCTGCGTAGCCGAACAGGTCGCACCATTGGCGGTTGCATTTGGCCAGGTAGTGCGGACGTACAAGGCCGATGGCCTCGGTGGCGGAATCGAAGATGACACCATGTTCGGCCGCCAGCGCCTCGCTGGTGAAAGCGCGCGCGAAAAGTGGTCGCCAGGTTGCGGTAGAGGGCGTCATGCACCGCAACCAGCACTGCGATATAGATCAGCACGCTCCAGCCGGCGGTGGCGATGCTGTCCGCTTGGCCGAAGAGCAGGAAGAAGATCGATGGGAAGATCATCGGCGCCATGAAGGCATGGTAGGCAAGGCGCGAGGGGGACAGCGCCGCCGTGCCGCCGAGACTGACTATGCAAATGGTCAGGACGAGGAAAAGGCGCGGATGTTCTCCGGTTTGCGGGATCAGCAGCCAGATGGCCATGCCCCAGAGGAAACCGGCCATCGCGGCCAGAGCGGAGAATCTGCGTTCCCAGCGCGGGGCCTGATCCGCTCGCGGCGCCGCCTTCCGGTACCCTCGTAGCAGGACGATCACAGCGAGCGCACAGAGGCAGGTCATGGATAGCCAGAACATGAGCGCGCCGCGCGCCACGACCGGCCACATGAAGAAGGCAACCAGCAGGGCGACAGCCAGCGTGGCGGCGATTGCGATGCGCGCCAGGTCATAGAGCAGACGCACGCGTTCGGCGTGGATGGCGACATCCACGCCCGACTGCCAAGTTTCGAGCCGATACGGCTCAGCCATGTGTTCCCCTTTCTTGTTCGTTGCGGCGCGATCCTACACGCACATGTCATGATTCACCGTGAAGTGCATCACACTCGACGCCAGCGGCAGGATTTGACCGATGGGCGGTGAGCTGCGCTACCATCCGGACATGATTTCCGGCCCGTCTGACTCCCGCTCGCCATCGCGGCCGATTTGCGCCATCCCCGACGGGCCCGCTGCACTTCGGCTCGCTTGTGGCCGCCGTCGGAAGCTATGTCGATGCGCGCGCCGTGGGTGGCGAATGGCTATTGCGCATGGAGGATGTGGACGAGCCGCGTTCGGTACCCGGCGCCGCCGACGGGATTCTGCGTACGCTGGAGCGCCTGGGCTTTTCCTGGGATGGGGAAGTCGTCCATCAGAGTCGGCGCAAGGCGCATTACCGGACGGCTTTCGAGCGCCTGCGCCTCGATGCGAGCGTCTTCGCCTGCGCGTGTACACGTCGCGAAGTGGCGGATTCAGCCCTGGGTCCGGACGGTGCGCCGCGCTATCCGGGCACTTGCCGCAACGGCTTGCCGCCGGGACGGGAAGCACGCGCATGGCGTCTCAAGGTGGAGCCGGGACGGGTTTGTTTCGACGATGCGCTGCAGGGCCGGATATGCCAGGACCTGGCCGCGGAAGTGGGGGACTTCGTGGTGCTCCGTGCCGACGGCTACTTTGCCTACCAGCTGGCAGTGGTTGTAGACGATGCCGAACAAGGCGTGACGCATGTCGTGCGCGGCGCAGATCTGCTCGACTCGACGCCGCGCCAGATTCGCCTGCAGCAACTGCTCGGAGTGGCGCAGCCGAACTATCTGCATCTGCCGGCAGCGGTCAATGCTGCGGGGGAGAAACTGTCGAAACAGACGCGCGCGGTACCGATCGATGTCGGCCGCCCGCAGGCGGTCTTGACTGCCGCGCTCGGCTTCCTCGGCCAACAGCCACCCGCGGAGTTGGCCGATGCCGATCTGGATGGCCTGTGGCGCTGGGCGATATTGAAGTGGGATCGAAGTCTTTTGCCGCGTTGCCGCTTTGCAGCGGCGCCGGCAGGATATTGAGCGGGAAGGAGAGAGCGATGATCGACGATGTTGCCGGCCTGCGCCGGGTCCTGATGCAGAACCGCACGATAGCGGTGGTGGGGTTATCCGCCAACTGGTACCGGCCAAGCTATTTTGCCGCCAAATACATGCTCGACCACGGCTACACGGTCATCCCCGTCAATCCCGCCTATGCGGATGTGCTCGGGCAGAAATGTTACCCCTCGCTACGCGATGTGCCGCAGCAAGTGGACATGGTCGACTGCTTCCGCCGTGCCGAGGAGATCCCGGCCATCGCGGATGACGCCATTGCAATCGGTGCCCGCGTGCTATGGATGCAGCTCGGCGTGGTCAATGTCGAGGCGGCGCGCAAGGCGGCAGCCGCCGGGCTGGAAGTCGTCATGGACCGCTGTGTGAAGATCGAGTATGCGCGGCTCTTCGGCGGATTGAACTGGTTCGGCGTGAACACCGGCATCGTCTCCGCCAGGCGCCCGTCGTGTTCAGGTGTGCCCGGGAACAGGCCCTAGTGTCGGCCGCCATAGCCGGCGACCCCTATCATCAAACGTACCAGGCCGTAGGCCAGCCAGCTCGTCAGGCGGGATAACCACGACTTGCGCTGCCAGTCTTCGCGTCGCAACTCGCGCGCGCCGGTCTGCATCGCCGCATCGAGGCTGGAGCGCAGTTCGGCGGCGAAGCCCGGATCGCTGATGGCGATGTTCGCCTCCCGCGCCAGCAGCAGGCTGAAGGGGTCGATGTTGCTGGAGCCGACGGTGGCCCAGCTGCCGTCCACGACGGCGACCTTGGCGTGCAGAAAGCTCCGATGGTATTCGAAGATGCGTACGCCACCATCGAGCAGGGCGCCGTAGAGCGCCTGGGTGGCGTAGTGCTGCAAGGCATATTCGACCCGGCCCTGCAGCAGGACGATGATGCGCACGCCGCGGCCTGCGGCCTCCATGAGTTTGCGGCGGAACCGCAGGCCAGGCAGGAAGTAGGCATTGGCCAGGATGATTTCGTCGTGCGCCTGCCCGATCGCTTCAAGGTAGGCCTCCTCGATGTCCCGGCGATGCCGCAGGTTGTCGCGGATGAGGAAGGCGGCACGCATAGTGCCGCACGGATCAGTGACCGTGGCGGCCGCGGGCGGCTGGCGCAGGCGGCGTCGGAAACCCGCCCAGGCAACCAACGACCAGAGCCGGCACACCGATTCGTGGATGGGCGCGAGCAGCGGTCCTTCGATCCGCACCGCATAGTCGTAACGCGGCGATTCCGTATGCTGTGCGCCGACGTCGTCGATGATGTTGATGCCGCCGACGAAGGCGGTTCGTCCGTCGGCTACCGCCAGCTTGCGGTGCAGGCGGCGCAAGCGATGGCGGCGCAGACTGAAGCGGGCGATCTCCGGCCGGTAAATGAGCACCTGCGCGCCGGATGCCTCGAGCTGCGGGCGGAGGGAAGTGGCAAAACCCGGTGAGCCGAAGCCGTCGACCATGACCCGCACCGTCACGCCGCGCTGCGCGGCGCGGCAGAGTGCGCCGGCAACGGCACGCCCGGTGGCATCGGCTTCGAAGATGTAAGTCTCCAGCAGGAATTCCTGCTGTGCGGCATCGATCGCTGCAAGCAGCGCCGGAAAATATACGCTGCCCGTCTCGAGGAGTGCGATGGCGTTGCCGGGCAGGAACTCGGCTTTCATCGCCGCAGCTTACGCGATCTGGATATGCGCCGACAGGGCGGCGTGGTCGGAAATTTTCGACCACGGCACACCGAAATGGACCTCGGAGCGCTCGATGGCGAAGCCGCGCACATAGATGCGGTCGAGACGGAACACCGGCATCTTGGCGGGATAGCTGCGCGCCGGCCGGCCATTGGCGCCGCCGAACACTTCCAGCATGCCGAGACGCTCGGCGATGAGATTGCCGGCGCGGTTGTGCCAGTCGTTGAAGTCGCCGGCAATTATTAGCGGCGTGTCGCCGGGGCTGACTTTCTCCAGGTGCTCGGCCAGCGCCATCATCTGGCGCCGGCGCGCCGCGGCAGTAAGCCCCAGATGCACGCAGACGCAGTGCAGCGGCACCTGCCAGCCGGGCACTGCAACCACCGTGTGCAGCATGCCGCGCCGCTCGAATTTGAGTTCCGAGATGTCCTCATTGTGCGAGGACAGGATGGGAAAGCGCGAGAGGATGGCGTTGCCGTGGTGGCCATGGTCGTAGATGGCGTTGCCGCCGTAGGCCGTGTCCGGCCAGACGCCCTCGGCGAGAAAGTCATGTTGTCCCTCCACGGGCCAGTCGAGGTGCCGCTCGGCATGGCCGGCGTGCAGCCCCTGGACTTCCTGCAGGAACACGATATCCGGGTCGAGGCCGTGCAGGCGTTGGCGTAGTTCGTGAATCATCATGCGCGCCTTGAACTGCGAGAAACCCTTGTGGATGTTGTAGGTGCACACATGCAGGCGCCGCACGGGCACATCGCCATGCGGGACGCTGGCCGACTTGGCCTGGCGGGTGACGGCGGGCTTGACCACAGCTATGAAGCGTCGAGCATGCGGTTGAGAGCGATCCTCGCCAGTTCGGCCTCGTGCGGCGGCACCGAGATGCGGTTGACGACATTGCCCTCGGCCAGGTTTTCCAGGCACCAGGCCAGGTGTTGCGGGTCGATGCGCCCCATGGTCGAGCACATGCAGACCATGGGCGCCATGAACTGCACGACCTTGCCTTCCGTCTTTACTTCCTCGGCAAGGCGGCTGACGAGGTTCAGTTCGGTGCCGACCAGCCAGCGCGTATTGGCCGGCGCCGCCTTGATGGTCTTGATGATGAACTCCGTCGAGCCGACGTAATCGGACATGCGGCAGACGTCGAAATTCGATTCCGGGTGGGAGATGACCAGTCCGTCCGGATGCTCGTTCCTGAAGCGCAGGATGTGGCCGGCCTGGAACATCTGGTGTACCGAGCAGTGGCCCTTCCACAGCAGGATGCGGGCGCGGCGGATCTGCTCGGCGCCGAGGCCGCCGTTTTCCAGGTCCGGATCCCACACCGCCATTTCGTCGAGCGGAATGTCCATCTTGTGCCCGCTCCAGCGGCCAAGGTGCTGGTCGGGGAAGAACAGCACCTTCTCGCGCTGCGCGAACGACCATTCGAGGATCTTCGGCGCGTTGCTCGAAGTGCACACGATGCCGCCGTGCTCGCCGCAAAATGCCTTCAGGTCGGCGGCGGAATTGATGTAGGTAACAGGGGTGAACAGCTTGTCGGGATCGCCCACCACTGCCTCCAGCTCGCGCCAACAGCGCTCCACCTTGGCGAGGCTGGCCATGTCGGCCATGGAGCAGCCGGCGGCGAGGTCGGGCAGGATGGCGACCTGTTCCGGCTTGGAGAGGATGTCCGCCACCTCGGCCATGAAGTGCACGCCGCAGAAGACTATGTATTCGGCATCGGACTGCGCCGCCAGACGTGACAGCTTGAGCGAGTCGCCGGTCAGGTCGGCGTGCCGATACACATCGGCGCGCTGGTAGTGGTGGCAGAGCAGGACGGCGCGCTTGCCGAGCCGCGCGCGCGCGGCCAGGATGCGCGCCTGCGCATCGTCGTCTGCCAGGGTGTTGAAACGATCAAATTGAATCACTGCTGATTGCATGGTTTTCGTGTTTGAGCCTGCTGAACTGCAAAATCAATACAAAACTGAGGAAAATCGCTCAGCCTTGCTGCCAGGGCAGGCCGGCTGCGCGCCACCCTCCCACCTTACCACGCTGCCCCTTGGCGTCCTTGTCACCCTCAAAGCCCTCCAGCACGTTGTAGCAATCCGGATAGCCCGCCTCAGTCGCAAGGGCGGCCGCGCGGTGAGAGCGATGGCCGCTACGGCAGATGAACATGACCAGCGATTCAGGGTCGACCTGCTGCTTCAGCTCCACCATGAAATGCGCATTCAGCGCGTAACCCGGATAGAACTGCCATTCGATTTCAAGCGCGCCCGGTATGCGGCCGACGAAATCCAATTCGGGCCGCGTGCGCACATCCACCAGTTTCGCCCCCGGCGCGAGCTGCAGGATGGCATGGGCTTCGCTGGGCGTCAGAGCGCCCTCGTAGGGCAAGGCCAGCTCCTTGGCGCGTTTCTGGGCCAGGGCCAGTATTTCGCTGAGATTTCCCATTGCGAGCAAGACGATTAAAATGACAAGACAAGTATAAGTGATGCTCCCATGTCCGTTGAAGAATCCCTGCTGCATGGCACGCCGGTCGATCCGGGGCGTTATCGCGAGGCGAGCCGCGCCACTTGGATATCCGCGGCCCTGAACCTGGCCTTGACCGTCGTCCAGTTGATCGTCGGCTGGCTGGCGCATTCGCAATCCCTGATTGCCCACGGCATCCATTCGTTTTCCGACCTGTTGTCGGATTTCCTCGTCCTCTATGCCAACCGCAAGGGCAGCCATCCGGCGGACCGGGACCATCCCTACGGCCATGCCCGCGTCGAGACGGCCGCCACGCTTATCCTGGGCGCCTCCCTGGCGCTGATCGGCTTCGGCATCCTGTGGGAGGCGACGCTACGCCTGCAGCATGTTGCTGATCTGCCGGCCATCGAATTAATCGCGCTCTGGGTGGCGCTTGCCACGGCGGCCTCGAAGGAAATACTCTTCCGCTACCTGTTGCGCGTCGCCAAGCGCCTGCGCTCGCCCATGCTGTCGGCCAATGCGTGGCATACGCGCGCCGATGCCGCCTCGGCCCTGGTGGTGGTGGCCGGCATCGCCGGAGCGTTGATGGGCTGGACGTTTCTTGATCTGCTGGCCGCCGCAATCATGGGATTCATGATCCTGCGCATGGGACTGAAACTGGGCTGGGAATCCCTGCAGGAACTGATCGACACCGGTCTCGACAAGGAGAAGGTCGAGGCGATCCGCCGATCCCTGCTCGGTACGCCGGGCGTCCTGGGCCTTCACGAATTGCGTACCCGGCGCATGGCACACCAGGCGCTGGTCGACGCCCACGTGCTGGTCGATCCACGCGTCAGCGTGTCTGAGGGCCACCGCCTGGGAGAGCGGGCACGGCAACGCGTGCTCGACGCGCACCCCGAAGTGGCCGACGTTCTGGTGCATATCGATGCCGAGGAAGACCAGGCCCTGATGAGCAATAGTGCCGAGCTTCCCGATCGCGATGTGCTGATGGAGCAACTCCACGCGTTGCTGGGGGAGGAGGCGGCTGGGATCGAAAGGACGGTGCTGCACTATCTTGGTAACCGTGTCGAGGCGGATGTTTTCCTGCCGCAAGCCGCCTGTTTTGACGTGGCACGCATGGCAAGGCTGGAACAGCGCATTGCTAGCCGGTTGCACGAAGCCCCCCATTTCCGGGCGGTCACCTTGAACTGCCGGATTGCACCAAAATAGTGCATCACTTGCCTGCTTTGCACCGCGTTGGTGCCACCGTGTTTTCATCTCGCGAAGTTATCCCTTGTGGCACAATGGCGTTCCTTTTCCGGGGCATTGGCACATTTTCTGCTAAAGCCGTCAGCACACAGTTGTAGTTCATAAATTCGACTTCGATTCAAACTCTAGGAGAAAGTGATGTCGCCTCAGGAGGTTCTCAAGCTGGTCAAGGACAGGGAAGTCAAGTTCGTCGACTTCCGCTTCACGGACACGCGCGGCAAGGAGCAGCACGTCGGCGTGCCGATCAAGCATTTCGGCGCCGACAAATTCGAGTCTGGCCACGCTTTCGACGGTTCGTCGATCGCCGGCTGGAAAGGCATCCAGGCCTCCGACATGTTGCTGATGCCGGATGCCGCCACCGCCTATATCGATCCCTTCATGGACGAGACCACGCTCGTGCTCTCCTGCGATGTGGTCGAGCCTGCCGACGGCAAGGGCTACGACCGCGATCCGCGCTCGATCGCCAAGCGTGCCGAGGCCTATCTCAAGTCAACCGGCCTGGGGGATGTTGCCTATTTCGGACCCGAGCCCGAGTTTTTCGTTTTCGACTCGGTCGAGTGGAGCGTGGACATGTCCGGCTCCTACTGCAAGGTGTTTTCCGAGGAAGCCGCATGGGCTTCGGCCGAGAAGATCGATGGCGGCAACAGCGGCCATCGCCCCACGGTCAAGGGCGGCTATTTCCCGGTGCCGCCGGTCGACAGCCTGAACGACATCCGCGCCGCCATGTGCCTGGCGTTGGAAGCCTGCGGTGTTGACGTCGAAGTGCACCACCACGAAGTTGCCACCGCCGGCCAGTGCGAAATCGGCACACTCTTCAACACCCTGGTGCGCCGTGCCGACCAGACGCAAGTATTGAAGTACGTGGTGCACAACATCGCCCACAGCTATGGCAAGACCGCCACATTCATGCCCAAGCCCATTGTCGGCGACAACGGTTCCGGAATGCACGTACACCAGTCAATCTGGAAGGATGGCAAGAATCTGTTTGCAGGCAACGGCTACGCCGGCCTGTCCGAGTTCGCCTTGTACTACATCGGCGGCATCATCAAGCATGCCCGCGCGCTCAATGCCATCACCAACCCCGGCACCAACTCCTACAAGCGACTGGTGCCCGGCTTCGAGGCCCCGGTGAAACTGGCCTATTCGGCCCGCAACCGTTCCGCCTCGATCCGCATTCCCTATGTGCAGAGCGACAAGGGGCGCCGCATCGAAGTGCGTTTCCCGGATCCGACCGCCAATCCTTATCTGGCCTTTACCGCCATGATGATGGCTGGCCTGGATGGCATTCAAAACAAGATCCATCCCGGCGATCCGGCGGACAAGAATCTGTACGACCTGGCGCCGGAAGAGGATGCCAAGATCCCGACCGTCTGCGCTTCGCTGGACCAGGCGCTGGATTACCTCGACAAGGATCGGGAGTTCCTCACCCGCGGCGGCGTCTTCTCCAATGAGATGATCGATGCCTATATCGATTTGAAGATGGAGGAAGTCACGCGCTTCCGCATGACGACGCATCCGCTCGAGTACGACATGTACTTCAGCCTGTAATACGGCTGGAAACATAAAAGGACGGCTGCGGCCGTCCTTTTTTTGTCCACTTGCAGCTCATCGAAAGCGTTTGTAAAGAAGACGGTCTTCGCATACACTTGAGGCAAGTTCTCGTTTTTTGGCGGAACATCATGAATATTAATCGAAAAATTCTTTCCGTCTGGGCCGTGGCCTGGATCGCCTTGCCGGCATGGGCAGATGTTTACAAGTGCGTGGATGAGGATGGCCACGTCACATATACGAATACCAAACCCTCTCCCAAGGCGAAATGCAGCGCATTGAGCCGCGATCAGCGCGTGTCCACCGTTCCCGGCCGTTCGGCAAATACCCCATCGCCGGCAGGTTTTCCCAAGGTAAACAGCGATGTCCAGAAGGCGCGCGATAACGATAGGCGCAGGATTCTCGAGCAGGAACTGGCCACTGAACAGAATAATCTTGAGCAGGCGAAGAAGGAACTTGCAGACCAAGAGGCCATTCGCACCGGGGACGAGCGTAACTATCAGAGAGTGCTGGATCGCCTGCAGCCCTACAAGGACAAGGTGGCGCTGCACGAGCGCAACCTCGAGGCACTGAAGAAGGAAATCGGAAATCTAAGGTAAATTCGAGCCTGTCAGGCTCGGTGGTGTGGTTTTTGCTACTCTGATTGCATGGCCGCTCCGGAAAAACTCCCTGTCACTGCTTTCGCCGGACTGGATCTGCTCTCTTCGGCTGTCATCCTGCTGGATGCCGGGCTGGTCATCCAGTATCTCAATCCCGCCGCGGAGAATCTGTTTGCCATCAGTGCCAGACAACTGATGCGCAGGCCTTTGTCGCAGCTTTTGGGCGAGCCGCCGGGTCTGGCCGCTGCCCTCGACAATGCCCTGGCCAACAACTGGAGCTATACCGGTCAAAACCTCACGACGCATCCTACAAGGGGCCTTTCCTTGGGTCGCCGTCATGGGGTCGAGGCCTTGCACCTGGACTGCACGGTAACCCCTGTGGAAGCCGGCAACATCCGTCTTCTGCTCGAGTTCCGCCCCATCGACCAGCAATTGAAGACGGAGCGGGAAGAGCGTCTTGCCGAACAGCAACAGGCCAACCGCGAACTGATCCGCAATCTTGCCCATGAAATCAAGAATCCGCTGGGCGGCATCCGCGGCTCGGCGCAGTTGCTCGAAATGGAGCTTGCCAATCCGCAATTGCACGAATACACACAGGTCATCATCAAGGAATCCGATCGCTTGCAGGAACTGATGAACCGGCTGCTCAGCTCGCACCGGCTGATGCAGCCGCAGCCGTTGAATATCCATGACATCCTTGAGCGGGTGCGTGCGCTCATTCTTGCCGAGTTTCCCGACCTTGAAGTGAAGCGAGATTTCGATACCAGCTTGCCCGACGCGACGGGCGACCGCGAGCAGCTGATCCAGGCCATCCTCAATATTGCGCGCAATGCCGCGCAGGCGCTGGAAGGCCAAGGCGAGATCATCCTGCGCACGCGCGCTCAGCGGCAGGTTACCCTGGCGAAGCGGCGCTATCGCCTGGCGCTGCAATTGCAGGTGATCGACAACGGCCCCGGCGTACCGGAAGAGATCCGTGAGCAGATGTTCTACCCCCTTGTCACGGGGCGCGAAGGCGGCAGTGGCCTGGGCCTGACGCTGGCGCAGAACTTCATTCAGCAGCACCACGGCAGCATCGAAGTTGACAGCCGGCCGGGCCGCACGTGCTTTACGGTGTTGCTGCCACTCCATTCCATCAGTCAGGAATCCCAATGAATCCCGTCTGGATCATCGACGACGACCGCTCGATCCGCTGGGTCTTTGAAAAGGCCCTTGCTCGCGAGGAGATAGTCTTCAAGAGCTTTGGCTCTGCAGCCGAGGCACTGGCCACGCTCGACGCCGGTGCGCCACCACCGCAAGTTCTGGTTTCGGACATTCGCATGCCGGGCGAGTCGGGATTGTCGTTGTTGCAGAAGGTCAAGACGCGCTTCCCGGCCATTCCGGTCATCATCATGACCGCCTATTCCGATCTCGACAGCGCGGTGTCCGCATTCCAGGGTGGGGCCTTCGAGTATCTGCCCAAGCCTTTCGACATCGACCAGGCGCTCGATCTGGTTCGCCGCGCCATCGACGAATCCACGCGGCAGGAAGCGGTGCCCGAGTCTTCTGCCATGGCGCCGGAGATCCTCGGCAAGGCGGCGTCGATGCAGGAAGTGTTTCGCGCCATTGGCCGCCTGTCGCAATCGCATGCCACGGTGCTGATCAACGGCGAGTCCGGCACCGGCAAGGAACTCGTCGCCAGAGCGCTGCACCGCCACAGCCCGCGAGCCGAAAGGCCCTTCGTCGCCATCAACACCGCAGCGATACCGCGAGATCTGCTCGAGTCCGAGCTGTTTGGCCACGAGCGCGGCGCCTTCACCGGCGCCACCGCGATGCGCCGCGGCCGCTTCGAGCAGGCCGAGGGCGGCACGCTGTTTCTCGACGAGATCGGAGACATGCCCGCGGAACTGCAGACACGCCTGCTACGCGTGCTCTCCGACGGCAATTTCTACCGTGTCGGCGGCCACCAGCCGATCAAGGCCAATGTGCGTGTCATCGCCGCCACGCATCAGGATCTCGACGATCGCGTCAAGCAGGGGCTGTTCCGCGAAGACCTGTTCCATCGCCTCAATGTCATCCGCCTGCGCCTGCCGCCGCTGCGCGAACGGCGCGAAGACATTCCCTTGCTGGTGAAGCATTTTCTCGCCAAGAGTGCGCTGGATCTTGGCGTGGAGCCGAAGCGGGTGTCGGAAGCCTCACTGAAGTTTCTCTCAGCGCTGGTTTTCCCGGGCAACGTGCGCCAGTTGGAGAATCTCTGCCACTGGCTGACGGTGATGGCGCCGGGCCAGGTGATCGAAGTCGCCGACCTGCCGCCGGAACTGCGCGAGCAGGCGCCGCGCGAAACCGAGGCAGACTGGAAGGTGGCGCTCGGCGCCGAAGCGGACCGCATGCTGGCGGGGCGTCCCGGCGCCGTTTGGGACAGCCTGGCGCGCGAGTTCGAACGTACGCTGATCCGCCATGCGCTGCTGGCCTCCGCCGGCCGCCGCATCGATGCGGCACAGATGCTTGGTATCGGGCGCAACACAATCACGCGCAAGATTCAGGAACTGGGGATGGGAAGCGACGGCGGCGACAAGGAGCCGCCGGAGGAAGTCAGTCGCTGAGAAAAGGCCCTAGCGCAGCGCAGTCTTCTTCCTGGCGGCCTTGGATATCCTTTTTTTCGCCCTGGTGTTCTTCTTGGCCTTCTTCGCCACCGGCTTTTTCGAGCCCTGCACCGTGGTGCTCCCGGCCTTGGCCGGCGCGAAGTGCGCTTGCTGGATTTCCTCGGTGGCAGTCCCCGGAGCGACTGACCGGGCTGCGATCTCCGTGGCGGAATTGGGCGGACCGGGCTTGAGCGGCTCAGCCGGCGTTCCGGGCATTTCGAGCGCCTCATCGGGCCAGGGTTCGAGCGCCGTGATGGTCGATGGTGGGGCTTCGTCGGGCCATGGTTCGGCAGCGGCCGCCAAGAAGAGCGGTGCCGGCGCTTCGTCGGGCCAGGGATCAGCAGCGGCCGCCAGGAAGAGTGGCGTCGGCGCTTCGTCCGGCCAGGGATCGGGTTGTGCCATTGCGCCCACCTTGGTGCGTGATGCGAAATAGGATGACAGCCAGCCGATTCGCGCGGCGGCCTGCGGCGCGTCCGGCCACGGGTTCGCCAGCGCCTTCAGATCGAAGCCGGCCGCCAGCATCAGTTTTGCTGCGAACGCGTCTGCCTCGTCCTGCTGCGAAGCCTCGACCAGTTGCTCTGTGCCCATTGAAGCGAGCAGCGAGATGCCCAGTTTGGCCAGCGCGCCCATCGGGAAAACGATGTCTGCGAGGAGGGTCGTTGCCAGATAGGCGCTGGTCAACGGGGAGCCGGCCACCAGGGAGACAGCCAGCCCCGCAGATGCGCTCTCGCGGTGATGCGCGGCAGCCAGCCTGCCGAATTCACGCGCCAGCGCAAACGCCAGATCCGCGTCCGAGAGGTCGAGACGTGCGAGGCCCGCTTCTACGGCAATCCTGCCCCCGGCGCTGGAGCTCACGGAGGGTGAGTCGCCGGGCATGACGAAGACTTCCACATGCGGCACGCGCGACACCATTTCCGGGCTGAGTTCCGCCACTTTTGAGCCGAGGCGCTCGGCGATGTGGGCGACGCGCCGTGACAGCTTTTCGGCTGCCTCTCGGGCGACGCAGTCCTGCTCCCCTTCGCGGCAGAACTCAGCGCTTGTGGTAAGCAGGGTTTTGACATCGAAGCGAAGATTCGAGATCGTGGCCTCGAGTTGTCCGGGCAGGAGATTGAACTGCGCGCGCCCGCTCGTCGGCGAGGTGGTGCAGGCTGCGAGCGGCATCGCGACGGCAATCAGCGCAACCAGGCGCAGCGTGCGGAGGCCATCAGCAAGCATGAAAGACATATCCCTTAAGTGTAATCGTGCAGGGATCGCCCGTCACCCTCTGCGCGGCGAAAAGAAGTCAATTCCAGCATAATGCGTCGAAGGATCGGGATCGTCTCGCCATGAACAAGAAAGCATTTGACGCATTGAACTTTGAAATCGTTACTGCGGCGCTGGGCACACCCGCACTGTTCCATGTCGACATTCTCGACAGTTGCGAATCGACCAATACGCTGCTGCTGGACCGCGTCCAGCAGGGTGTGCCTTCTGGCAGCGTCGTCGTATGCGAGCGGCAAACTGCAGGCCGCGGCCGACGCGGTCGCGCTTGGTTGTCGGCGCCGGGCGACAGCCTGACTTTTTCCCTGCTCTGGCGCTTTCCCGCCGGCATGCCGGCGCCCATGGGGCTGAGCCTCGCAGTGGGCGTGGCTGCGGCGCGTGCGCTGGAAGACATGGGGGCCGCCGGCGTTAGCCTGAAGTGGCCGAACGACATCCTCGTCGACGGCGCCAAGCTGGGCGGCATTCTCGTCGAGATGGTATCGGAGGGGGGCTGTCACGTAGCGGTGATCGGCCTCGGCCTCAATATCCATCTGCCCCGGGAGATCGCAGACGCCATCGGGATCGAGGCGGGCGCGTTGTCCTCGGTGATGGCTTACGCGCCTTCGCGCAATCTGCTGCTTGCCAGGCTCCTCAGGGCGCTCGCGGCCATGCTGGAGGCGTTCGGGCGCAGCGGCTTTGCCGACTTCGCGGAGGAGTGGCACGCGCGCAACGCCTACGCCGGCCAGCAGGTGCGCATTCTCGCCGAAGGCGTCGCACCGCTGGAGGGGCACTGTGCCGGTGTGGATGACGATGGCGCGCTGCTGCTCGAGACGGCCGCCGGCATGCGCCGCATTGTCAGCGGCGAAGTGTCCTTGAGGAAATCATGATTTTTGCCATCGACTGCGGCAACACGCGCCTCAAGTGGGGCGTGCATGACGGCGCCGGGTGGCGTGCGCTGGGCCTGCTCGAGTACGCCGACCTGCCGGCGCTGGCGGAGGTGATTCGTGCCCAGCCAGGCATCGACAGGGCGGTCGTTGCCAATGTCGCCGGGCCCCAGGTGGGCGACGCGGTCCTCTCGGCGCTGACTTTGCTCGGCACGCCGCATGTCTGGGTGAAAAGTCAGCCTGCGCAGTGCGGCGTGCGCAACCTCTACGACAATCCCGCGCAGCTTGGCGCGGACCGCTGGGCGGCGCTCATCGGCGCACGCGCCTTGCATGCCGGCGCCTGCCTGGTCGTGTGTGCCGGAACCGCGACCACGGTTGATGTCCTCGATGACGAGGGCAATTTCCAGGGCGGCCTCATTCTTCCCGGCGCGGCGCTGATGGTCCGTGCCCTGGCAGGCAACACGGCACAGTTGCCGCTGGCTGAAGGCAAATTTGCCGGCCTGCCGCGCAACACCGCGGATGCCATTGTCAGCGGTTGCCTGCATGCCCAGGTCGGCGCCATCGAACGCATGTTCGAGCAGGTGGCGGCCAATGCGGAAGCGACCTGCCTTGTCGGCGGCGGCGCGGCGGCGCAGTTATGCGACCTGCTGCGCATACCGAAGCGGCAGGTTGACACCCTGGTGCTGGAAGGACTCGCGTGCATTTGCCGCGAATAAAGCGAACCTCGCGGCATTCTTCTTCGGACATAACCCCGCCACAGCGCATTCGGCGTTAACACGGCACCCCCTATCAATTGGAGCCGCCATGAAATCCCTTACATCGTCCAATGCCCTGGCGCTGGCGTTCCTCGCCGGCATTTCGCTCTCCGCCACCGCTGATGAGAAGATCAGCCGAGCCGACGACCGCGAGGAGGTCGCCGTCACCATCTACAACGAATCGCTGGCTCTCATCAAGGAAGTTCGCCGCATCACCTTCGACCGGGGCGCGAACAGCATTGCCCTGCGCGACGTCAGCGCGAAGATGCGTCCCGAAACCGCCAGCCTGCGCGCTCTCTCCGGCGACAGCCTGCGCCTGATCGAACAGAATTTCGACTTCGATCTGCTGACGCCGCAAAAACTGCTGGAGAAGTACGTCGGCCGTGCGGTCACCGTCATCCGCACGAATCCCGCCACCGGCGCGGAGACGCGTGAGCCGGCGCAAGTCCTCGCCACCAACGGCGGCGTAGTTCTGAAGTACGCCGATCGCATCGAGAGCGGGGTGCCGGGGCGCATCGCCTATGGCGCGATACCGCCCAATCTGCGTGAGCGGCCGACGCTGGTGGTGCAGCTGGAGAGCGCCGTCGCCGGGCGGCAGGCGGCGGAGTTGTCCTACCTCAGCGGCGGACTTTCCTGGCGCGCCGACTATGTGGCGGAACTTGCGGGCGACGAGTCGAAGCTCGACCTCGCCGGCTGGGTGACGTTGACCAACCAGAGTGGATCGAGTTACGAGAATGCCCGCCTGCAGCTGGTCGCCGGCGACGTCAATCGCGTGCGCGACGAGATGCGGCCGCAAGCCTTCGCAGCCAAGGCGATGGCGGCTGCGCCCGCAGCGGAGATGGCACGCGAACAGCTCTTCGAATACCACCTTTATTCGCTGCAGCGCCTGACCACGCTGTCGGACAACCAGACCAAGCAGGTGGCGCTGCTCTCCGCCGCCGCCGTGCCGGTGCGCAAGGAATATCGCCTCGCTGGACAGGACTGGTATTACCGCGGCACTCACGGCGACCTTGGCCGCAAGCACAAGGTCGCCGTGTTCGTCGAATTCGACAACAAGGGTGGCGGTCTCGGCCAACCGTTGCCCAAGGGCATCGTGCGGGTCTACAAGAAGGACACGCGCGGCAATGCGCTCTTCATTGGTGAAGACCGCATCGACCATACGGCGAAGAACGAGGTGGTGCGCCTCAAGCTGGGCGATGCCTTCGACGTCAAGGCGGCGCGCAAGCAGACGTCCTTTCGCAAGATCGCCGGTTCGCCCAACGCCGTCTATGAAAGCGCCTACAGCATCGAACTCTCAAACGCCAAGGACATACCGGTGATGATCAAGGTGGTCGAGCCGGTACCGGGGGATTGGGAGATGATCGCCGAGAGCCAGAAGCACACCAAGGGCGATGCCCATTCCGCGGTCTGGCTGGTGACCGTTCCGGCTCAGGGTAAGGCGACGCTCGATTACAGTGTCAGGATGCGCTGGTGAGACGCATATAAGTTTGGCTTTGGTTGCCCACTTATGGGCTAACTTGGCGTAAAACGACTTGTGTATGCAGTATACCCGGGCTATTATTTTTCCCCCACATGGGCTAAGGTGATTCAGTAGTCGGTTCAACTCAGGCTGCAGGGAGGCATTGCAGGCGAGCCTGGAAACTATCCATAAATCGAGGAGGAAAGAGATGTCTGACATCAAGATTTTGCTCAACGAAGCCGATATTCCGACCCACTGGTACAACGTAGTCGCGGACATGCCGAAGCCGCCCCTGCCGCCGCTGGCGCCGGACGGCAATCCGGTTACGCCCGAGCAGATGCTGGCCATCTTCCCAGGACCGCTGCTCGAGCAGGAAATGTCCGGCGAGCGCTGGATCCCGATTCCGGAAGAAGTGCGCCAGATCTACAAGCAGTGGCGCCCGACGCCGATGTTCCGCGCCCGCCGCCTCGAGCAGATGCTCGGCACGCCGGCGAAGATCTACTACAAATACGAAGGCGTCAGCCCGGCCGGTTCGCACAAGGTTAACACCTCGGTGCCGCAGGCTTTCTTCAACAAGATGGTCGGCATCACCCGCCTGACCACCGAGACCGGCGCCGGCCAGTGGGGCTCCTCGATCGCCTTCGCCGGCCAGATGTTCGGTATCGAAGTGCGCGTCTATATGGTGAAAGTGAGCTACGAACAGAAGCCCTTCCGCCGCTCGATGATGCAGACCTGGGGTGCGGAAGTCTTCGCATCGCCCACCGACATGACCAACGCCGGTCGCACTGCGCTGGCTGCCGACCCGAACAACCCGGGCTCGCTCGGATTGGCCATTTCCGAAGCGGTCGAAGAGGCGGCATCGCGCAAGGACACCAATTATTCCCTGGGTTCGGTGCTGAACCACGTTTGTCTGCATCAGACAGTGATCGGCCTGGAAGCCAAGAAGCAGTTCGAGAAGGTCGGCGACTATCCGGATGTCGTGTTTGGCTGCTGCGGTGGCGGCTCCAACTTCGCCGGCACGGCGTTCCCCTTCCTCGCCGACAAGGCAGCAGGCAAGAAGGTGCGCCTGGTGGCGGTCGAACCGAGTTCCTGCCCGAGCCTGACCAAGGGCGTCTACGCCTACGACTTCGGCGACGTTTCCGGTTACACGCCGCTGATGAAGATGTACACCCTTGGCCATGACTTCATGCCGCCCTCGATCCATGCCGGCGGCCTGCGCTATCACGGCGATTCGCCGCTGGTGTGCCAGCTCTTTAACGAGGGCCTGATCGAGGCGATAGCGGTGCCGCAGATCGCCACCTTCGAAGCCGGCGTGCAGTTCGCCAGGGCAGAAGGCATCATCCCGGCGCCCGAGTCCAACCACGCCATCCGCGCCTGCATCGACGAGGCGCTGCGCTGCAAGAAGAGCGGCGAGGCGAAAACGCTGTTCTTCAACCTGTCGGGCCACGGGCATTTCGACATGGCCTCCTACGACAAGTACTTCGCCGGCGAACTGGTCGATTACGACTATCCGGAAGAGGCGGTCAAGGAAGCCCTCAAGCGCCTGCCCAAGATCGCTGCTTAAGCGATCTGCTGCTACAGCATGCAGGTCCTGCGCACCGCTTTTTTTCTCCTGGTGCTCGGGAACCTGCTGCTGTTCGTCTGGGGGCAGGGGTATTTCGGCAAAGCCGGTGGTGGTGGCGAGACAGAGCGGCTGATTGCACAGATCGATCCCGGGAAGTTGCATATTGTGGGCAAGGGGGCGCCTCCCGCCACAGCGGGTGAGCCGCCCAAGGAAGCGTGCCGCGCACTTGCGGGTCTCGAGCGTGAAGCGGCAGACAAGTTTGTCGAACTGCTGGCTGGTCGCGATGCGCAACTGCGGATCGACCAACGTCCGCACAATGAGCCCAGTTCCTGGTGGCTGCATATCCCACCGTCACCCAATAGCGCACAGGCCGACAGGAAAGCCGCTGAGCTTACCCGGCTTGGCATCAAGGATTTCTTTATCGTGCGCGAGAGCGGGCCCAACCAGTACGCGATCTCGCTCGGCCTGTACAAGAGCGAAGAAAGCGCCAAAGCTTATTTCGACGCCCTGCAGAAGAAGAAAGTGAAAACGGCACGCATCCAGGTTCGCGAAACTGCCGGCGACAAGATCGTCGTCGAAGTGCGTGGCAATGCGGACCGTTTGGCCAAGGCAATGGCCGATCTGCCGACCGAATTCATGGCCGTTCCGAAAGCGGAATGCGCTACGGCCAGGCCGTGACGTTCCTCGTTGGCCTGACCGGCGGCATCGGCAGCGGCAAGAGTGCGGCGGCCGATATTTTCGGGGAACTCGGCGCAACCATAGTGGACACCGATGCCATCGCGCATGAACTGACTGCGCCTGGCGGGGCGGCCATCGAACCCATCCGCAGTGCGTTCGGCGCGGAGGTCATCGCGCCGAACGGGGCGCTCGATCGCGCCGCCATGCGCCGTAGGGTCTTCGCCGACGCCTTGGCGAAGACCCGCCTCGAATGCATTTTGCACCCCATGATCCGTGATGAAACCGACCGCAGCAGCGCCGCATCGCGTGCGCCCTATGTCGTGCTGGTGGTACCCCTGCTGGTTGAATCCGGCGACTACCGAAACCGCGTGCAGCGCGTCGCAGTAGTCGATTGTCCCGAGGAAATCCAGGTGTCGCGCGTCATGTCCAGAAGCGGACTCACCGCGGAGGAAGCACGCGCTATCATGGCGGCACAGGTCGAGCGTGCGCAGCGCCTGGCCGCTGCCGATGATGTCATCGACAATGGCGGAGAACTGGCCGCACTGCGTCCCCAAGTTGAGGCGTTGCATCGAAAATATCTGGAAATGGCCGCAGTTTCATAGGTTTCCGTGGGGTTCTTGTTGTTATTTGTGGGGGAATAGGTCAGAATTGGCCGAATTGACTCCACGGCACAGCGCGGCGTGATTACCTACGAATATCCTCTCAACGAGCGCATTCGCACCCTGTTGCGCCTGGAGGACCTGTTCGACAAGACGGGGCATTTCATCGGCACCGAAGGCGCGCAGGAGCATCATATCGCCCTGGTGACGCTGTTTGAGATACTCGATGTCGCCGGCCGCGCCGATCTCAAGTTCGACCTCGTGCAGGAGCTCGAGCGGCAGCGCCAGATCCTGCTGTCCTTCCGCAACAACCCCGACATTTCCGAAACCGCGCTCTCCGGCGCCCTCTACGAGATCGAACAGGCCAGCGCCGCGCTGCTCAACATGCAGGGCAAGATCGGCCACTACCTGCGCGAGAATGACTGGCTTATGAGCATCAAGAGCCGCGCCTCGATTCCGGGCGGCGTCTGCGAGTTTGACTTGCCTTCGTACCATTACTGGCTACACCGCGAAGTTGCCGCGCGCCAACGCGACCTGGCCAGCTGGCTTAATCCGATGCTGCCCATCCGCGACGGCCTGTCCATCGTGCTGCGCCTGTTGCGCGCCTCCGGCCGCCAGGAACAGCAGGTCGCGCAGCATGGCGCCTATCAGCTCATGCTCGGCGGGCGCACGGCACAGATGGTGCGCCTGCGTGTCGGGCGCAATGAGCCCTACGTGCCCGAAATCAGCGCCAACAAGTACGCTCTCAACATCCGCTTCACCACGCCGGGCACGGACACGCGTCCGCGTCAGGCCGACAGCGATGTCGTCTTCGAGATGACCTTCTGCAACCTGTAGGTTCCGATCCGGTGGATTCGTGAAAGAGACACCCGCCCCGCGCGTCGTCATTTGCCGCACTTGCGGCAAACCGGTGGCATGGATTCCGGAGAATGCCTTTCGGCCTTTCTGTTCCGAGCGCTGCCGCAACATCGATCTGGGCGCCTGGGCGGCGGAAGAGTACCGCGTGCCGGAGCAGAACAAGCCTCTCCCGGACGAGCAGCAGTAATTCAGTCCCATGCCGCACGGATGGCGGCAATGCCGTGCGCGCCCGCCTGTTGTGCCGGTTCCAAGTCTTCACGCCGCATCCCGCCGAGGGCGAACACCGGCAGCGACAGGTTTTCCAGCAGTTGCGCGAAGCGTTCCCAGCCGAGACAGTGGGCACCGGGATGGCTGAGCGTTTCGCGCAGGGGACCCAGCACCGCGAAGTCCAGTTCCAGCGCAGCGGCGCGTGCCAGTTCCGGCGCGTTGTGGCAGGACGCCGCCACCAGCGGGAGGTCGGGCCGCGCCTCGAGTTGCAAGAGTTGGGCGCTAGGCAGGTGTACGCCATCGGCGCCGACATGCCGCGCCAGGGCGATGTCGCTGCTCACCAGCACGCGCGCGCCGTGGGAATGGGCCAGCCGTGTGGCTTCCCGCGTGAAGGCCTCGCGCCGCTCCACCGAGAATTGCGGCTCGCGGATCTGCAGCAGGCGCAGGCCGCCGCTTAGCGCGCTCTCGAGCGCTTTCAGCTGCGCCTCGATGCCGATCTCGCCGGCATGGGTGATGGCGTAGAAGTCCGGCAAAGTCAGCCCCCGCAGCACGGCGAGGTTGGCCGGCAGCAGCGGCGCCACATCGACGTTGTCGGCACGCCGCCACGCCAGCGCCGCATGATGGATGTCGCGGATTTCGCCGTGCCAGCCGGCGACGCGGAAGAAATGCAAGCGCACGTGGGCATGCGGATAGACGAATTCGCGCGTGATCCACGGCGTGTAGCGGTCCGCCTCGATGCCAAGCTCTTCGTGCAGTTCGCGCACCAGTGCCTGCGCCGCGGTCTCGCCCGGCTCGATCTTGCCGCCGGGAAACTCCCAGTAGCCGGCGTAGGGCTTGCCTTCGGGCCGCTGGCCCAGCAGGAAGCTGCCGTCGGGCTGCAGGATGACGGCGGCGGCGGCTTCGACGATGCGCGTCATTTAGGGGCGTTGCCGTGCTGGCCCGCGAAGTCGCGCGCGAACTGCCAGGCGATGCGGCCGCTGCGCGAGCCGCGCATGAGCGCCCATTGCAGCGCTTCCTCGCGCGCCGCGACGACGGCGGCATCCGCCACGCCGTATTCGCGCAGCCAGTGGCTGGCGATGGCGAGGTAGGCGTCCTGGTCGAAGGGATAGAAGGATAGCCACAGGCCGAAGCGCTCCGACAGCGAAATTTTCTCCTCGATGGTCTCGCCGGGATGGATCTCGCCATCGACGTGCTTGGTCTCCAGGTTTTCCTGCATGTACTCCGGCATCAGGTGGCGACGGTTCGAGGTGGCGTAGAGCAACACATTGTCCGGCGTGCTCGCCACTGAGCCGTCGAGGATGCTCTTCAGCGCCTTGTAGCCGGGCTCGCTCGCTTCGAAGGAGAGGTCGTCGCAGAAGAGGATGAAGCGCTCCTTGCGGCCGTCGATCAATTCGACGATGTCGGGCAGATCGATGAGATCGTTCTTGTCCACCTCGATCAGGCGCAGCCCTTTGCCGGCGTAGCGGTTGAGCAGCGCCTTCACCAGCGAGCTTTTTCCCGTGCCGCGCGCGCCGGTGAGAAGCACGTTGTTGGCGCTGTGTCCCTCGACGAACTGGCGCGTGTTGCGCTCGATGCGCTTCTTCTGCTCGTCGATGTTGCGCAGGTCCTGCAGGCGGATGCGGTGCGGCCGTGCCACCGGCTCGAGATGGCCGCGGCCGCCGCGCTTGCGCCAGCGGAAGGCCGTCGAAGCTTTCCAGTCCGGCGCGGCGAGCGCCGGCGGCAGCAAGGCTTCGACGCGCGCGAGCAGGGCTTCGGCGCGCCGGATCAGGCGCGAGAGATCGTCCATTGCGGTTGTTATACTGGCGAAAGATCCGACTTTAGCGAAATTCATGCCGACACGCCAACTCGCAGCAGCAATCATCGCACTCCTTGTCCTTGCCGGCTGTGCCTCGACCGAAGGAAGTCCCCGTGGGACGCAGCCCGTGCCTACTGCCAAGCCCGAGATCGCGCAGGCCGTCTGCCCCGCGCCGCAGCCTTGTCCCGTATGCCCGGTGTGTCCGACCGTCGAGCCGCCCATGCCACCCAAACCGCCGGCCAAGCCGCTGCAGGAAGCGCGCTGGGAGGACATCGCCGGCTGGCGCGAGGACAACCTCGCCGAGGCGCAGAGCGCGCTGCTCGCATCCTGCGGCGCGCTGGCAAAGCAGCCGCTCTGGGCTGGCGTGTGCGGGGAGGCGCGCGCGTTGCCGGCGGACAGCGCCGCCCTGCGCAGTTTTTTCGAAAGCCGCTTCCGTCCCTGGCGGGTGACCAATCCGGACGAATCCCTTGAAGGCCTCGTCACCGGCTACTACGAACCGCTGCTCAAGGGCAGCCGCGAGCGCACGAAGCGCAACCAGCACGCGATCTACGGCGTGCCCGACGACCTGCTCGTGGTGGATCTCTCTGCGCTGTATCCGGACTTGAAGAATTACCGGCTGCGCGGGCGTATCGACGGCCGCAAGATCGTGCCCTACTGGTCGCGCGCCGAGCTCGCACAACAGGAGGCGCAGCTCGCCGGCAAGGCGCTCTTCTGGGTGGCCGATCCGATCGAGCTGTTCTTCCTGCAGGTGCAGGGCTCCGGCCGCGTGGATTTATCGGACGGCAGCCGCGTGCGCGTAGGCTACGCAGACCAGAACGGGCATCCCTACACCTCCATCGGCCGCTGGCTGGTGGAGAAGGGCGAACTGAAGCTGGAGCAAGCCTCCATGCAGGGCATCCAGGCCTGGGCGCGGGCAAATCCGCGGCGCGTCGGCGAGCTGCTCAACACCAACCCGAGCTTCGTCTTCTTCCGCGAGCTGCCGGACAACGGCGGCGGACCGCTCGGCGCGCTCGGCGTGCCGCTCACGCCGGGGCGCAGTATTGCCGTCGACCCGCGTGCCGTGCCGCTCGGTGCGCCCGTGTTCCTCGCCACCACTTACCCGAACAGCGACAAGCCGCTGCGCCGCCTCATGCTGGCGCAGGACACCGGCGGCGCCATCAAAGGTGCGGTGCGCGCCGATTTCTTCTGGGGCTTCGGCGCCGAGGCCGGCGCGCAGGCCGGACGCATGCGGCAGCGGGGCGAGATGTGGGCGCTGCTGCCGAACGGCTACGTGCCGAACAACGCCACCAAGTAGAGCACACGGCAGGATTTACGCACCGGCCCGGTGCGTAAATACCGGCTGGCCGCACCGCAATGGTGCGGCGTATCACGCAGGCTGATGCTAATCCCCTGATTCGACATTCCAATTGTGCTGGAACGGATTTTGCACCTGTTGTGCTCATTTTATTTCTGGAGCGCACCATGGAACCCGTTGCGATCACCTCCGCCGACGTCCTCTTCGTCCTGCTCGGCGCCATCATGATTCTGGCCATGCACGCCGGCTTCGCCTTCCTCGAACTCGGTACGGTGCGCCGGAAGAACCAGGTGAATGCCCTGGTGAAGATCATGGCGGATTTCGCCGTCTCCACCATCGCCTACTTCTTCATTGGTTACGGCGTCGCCTACGGCGTGCATTTCTTCGCTGGTGCCGAGACGCTGGCGCAGAAGAACGGCTACGATCTGGTGAAGTTCTTCTTCCTGCTCACCTTCGCTGCGGCCATTCCCGCCATCGTCTCAGGCGGCATTGCGGAGCGCGCGAAATTCAACCCGCAGATGGCCGCGACCTTCCTGTTGGTCGGCTTCGTCTATCCCTTCTTCGAGGGCATCGCCTGGAACCAGGCCTACGGCATACAGGCATGGCTGAAGGCCGCCTTCGGCGAGGAGTTCCACGACTTCGCCGGCTCGGTGGTGGTGCATGCGGTAGGCGGCTGGGTCGGACTCGTCGCAGTCGTCATGCTTGGCGCGCGGCGCGGCCGCTACAACAAGGATGGCGGCATCTCGGCGCATCCACCCTCGAGCATTCCCTTCCTCGCCCTTGGCGCCTGGGTGCTCACGGTGGGCTGGTTCGGCTTCAACGTCATGAGCGCGCAAATGCTCGACAAGATCAGTGGCCTGGTGGCGATGAACTCGCTGATGGCAATGGTGGGTGGCACCCTGGCTGCGCTCATCGCCGGCAAGAACGACCCGGGCTTCGTGCACAACGGCCCGCTCGCCGGCCTCGTCGCCGTGTGCGCGGGCTCCGACCTCATGCACCCGCTCGGCGCCCTGGCGACCGGCGCCGTGGCCGGCGCCTTGTTCGTCTACCTGTTCACCCTGACGCAGAACCGCTGGAAGATCGACGATGTGCTCGGCGTGTGGCCGCTGCACGGCCTGTGCGGCGCCTGGGGCGGCATCGCCGCCGGCATCTTCGGCATGAAGGCGCTGGGCGGCCTGGGCGGCGTCGCCTTCCTGTCGCAACTCGCCGGCACGCTGCTCGGCATCGCCGTCGCCGTCATCGGCAGCTTCATCGTCTACAGCGTGCTGAAGAAAGCCTTCGGCCTGCGCCTCGACGCCGAGGAAGAATTCAACGGCGCCGATCTCTCCATCCACAAAATTTCATCCACGGCGGAGCGGGAGACGCTGTGGTAATCAACGGTAGGATTTAGATGGTGCCGGACAATTCAGGCCTGCGTTGCAGGCCTGAATTGCTTGCACCGCGAGAAGCTTGCGCTTTCTGGCCGTTTGCGGCCCGAACAAAATAATCGCCGTATCCCAGGGGCTGACTTTCCCAGGCCACTCCCCCTCAGTCTGTCGTGTTATTGGCGCGAGTCCAAGCCAATCGACAGCTGTGCGCCTTCCGCATGCCCTAGAATGAAAGTGCCGATTCCGCCCTGTTGCGGGTCACCACTTCACGGACAGGCCTATGACCACACTCGATAATCTGCTCAAGCTCGTCGGCACGCCGCGCGATGGCGCGCTGCTGCGCTACTCGCTGGGCAATGAACTCATCAAATCCGGCGATGCGGCGCAGGCCGTCGTCCATCTTCGCGCGGCCGTGAGCGAGGATCCGAAATACTCCGCTGCCTGGAAGCTGCTCGGCAAGGCCCTGGTCGATGCCGGTCAGCCTGGGGAAGCCCTGGTTGCCTACAATCAGGGTATTGCGGTGGCGGAAGCGCGGGGCGATATCCAGGCGGCGAAGGAAATGAAAGTGTTCGCCAGGCGCATCGAGCGCGCCGCCGGTTCGGCCGGGGATGTTTCCGGCTCAGAGCCCTGACGTAATCCGGCGCGCACAGAGCGAGTAAGGAACGAGGCGGCTTTATTCCGAAGGAGGCTTCGATGTCGAGAGTCCTGGCCATGCTGGCGCTGGCTGCGTGCATGCCGCCTGCTTTTGCCGAAGCAGTCAAGGGCACGCTGCAGTCCGGCACAATCGAGGTGCCCTACGAGGTGACGCGGCCCAAAGGCAAAGGCCCGTTCCCGCCGCTGCTCTACATCCACGCCAAGCGCGGCTACGACGAGATAGACCGCGCCCATATCGAGCAGCTTGCGGATCAGGGCTTCCTCGTGCTGGCGCCGGACTGGCAGAGCGGGCATTTCATCGAGCGCTGGCCGGACCGGCATTATCCTGAGACGGAGGCGGATGTGGAGGCGGCGCTCGACACGCTGCTGAAACGCGCCGACGCCTGCCGGATGCCGGCGGGCATCGTTGGCGTCTCGCGCGGCGGCTACTATGCGCTGCGCCTGGCGGCGAAGCGGCCCGGGGCGGTGGCGGCCATCGCCACGTACTACGGCCATTTCCAGAACCCGAACGCGCCGGAAGGCCAGCAGCTGTTCAGCGTTGCGCCCGAGGTGAAGGACCTCAAGGCGCCGCTGCTGCAGGTCATCGGCGACGCGGATTTCGAGCTGCGCCGCATGAGCAACGGCCGCGCCTTCTATTCGCTGGTGGAGCGCGGCGCGACAGTAGAGATCCAGATGTATCCGATGGCGCGGCGCGCCTTCGACTTCCGCAACGACGCCACGCCTGAGGAGAAGATCGCCGCGCGCCACGCGCGCGAACGCGTCAGGGCGTGGCTCGTGCACCACATGCGGCTTGGCGCCGACGGGCGCTGCAAGTAGGCCGGTTGCGCGGTGAAAGTCAGTCGCCGCGAGACGGCGGCGACTGTGCATGCGGCGATTACTTGATGAGTGCCAGCTTCTGTTCGAGCTGGGCGAGGGGAATGGCGCCGGGAATGCGTTCGCCGTTGGTGAGAAAGATAGTTGGCGTGCCGCGGATGTTGTACTTCTGGGCGAGCGCCATTACCTTCTCGATGGGTGCATCGCAGGTGCCGGCGGCGGGCACGATGCCGTTCACCATGAGGTCGCTCCAGGCCTTGGACCGATCAGCGGCGCACCACACCGCCTTCGACTTCTCGGCCGAGTCCCGCGACAGGATGGGCAGCAGGAAGGTGTAGATCGTCACGTTGTTCATGCCTGCAAGGTCCTTCGCCAGCTTCTTGCAATAGCCGCAGTTCGGGTCCTCGAAGGTGGCGAAGACGCGCTTGCCGTCACCCTTGACGGTCTTCACGGCGATTTCCAGCGGCAGGTCGGCGAACTTGATGGCGGAGAGCTTGTTCAGACGCTCCTGCGTCAGGTTCTGCCGCGACTTGGTGTCGATGATGTTGCCGGTGATGAGGTAATTCACCTTTTCGTCGGTGTAGAGGATTTCGCCGCCGACCACTACCTCGTAGAGTCCGAGTATGTTGGTCTTGCGCACGCCGTCGGGTTTTGCGCCGATTGCGGCTTCGACCGCCTGCTTGACCTTGGCGTCGTCGGCATGAGCGGCGCCGCCAACGAGCAGCAGGGCGACAAGGGCGCGCGAGATGAGGTTCTTCAACATGATGTCTCCGGGGTGGTGGGGTTAGCCGAGTGCGTAGCGCACCAGCATGTTGCGTACGACAGCCAGATTGTCGGTGAGGTTCAATCCCAGGTTGCGAACGGCGGCGAGGGCCGGGTGCTGCGGCCGGAACAGCCTTTGCAGGCCATGCGTGGTCCATTGTAGCAGGGCGACCTCCTCTGCCCGGGCGCGCTCGTAGCGCCGCAGCGCCCGCGCGTCGCCGCAGTCGCGATGCGCCGGCAGGTCGAGCAGGGTGCGCGCCAGCTCGCGCGCATCGAGAAAGCCGAGGTTGATGCCATGTCCCGACAGCGGATGAATGGCGTGGGCGGCATCGCCGACGAGGGCCAGGCGCGGCGCGACGATGCGCGGCACGCGCATCAGCCTGAGCGGGAAGGCGGTCGGCGGAGTAAGGGGTAACAGCGTGCCGAGCCGGTTTTCGCCGGCAGCGGCGATGCACCGGCAGAGGGCCGCTTCATCCAGCCCGAGCAGTTCGCGGGCATGGGCTTCCGGAGTCGACCAGACGACGGAGATGCGGTTTCCCGGCAGCGGCAGCCAGGCGAGCACGCCGTCCGGGCGGAACCACTGGAAGGCGGTGTTGTGGTGCGGCTGTTCGCATGCGAAATTGGCCACCACGCCCATTTCGCCGTAGAGCAGGGTGTCGGCCTGCAGCCCGGCCTGCGCGCGCACCCAGGAGTCGGCGCCGTCGGCGCCTACCACCAGCTTCGCTTCCAGCGTTTCGCCGGAAGTCAGCCGCAGTGATACGGCGTCCTTGCGCAATTCCAGGCTTTGCGGCTGGGTCGGGCAGAACAGGGTGATGTTGCCCTGGCGCTTGACGGTTTCCCACAACTCGCGTTGCATGAGGCCGGATTCGACGATCCAGGCGAGCCGGTTGACGCCGCTGTCGTAGGCGGAGAAATTCAGGCGGCCGTCGGCATCGCCGCGAATGGCCATGTCGTAGACGGGTGTGAGGCGGGCGCCATCGAGATGCTGCCAGGCGCCGACCTCCTGCAGAAAATCTTGCGCTGCCGGACTGACGGCATAGATGCGGTTGTCCCAGCCGGCAGGTGCCGCAGCGGGCGTCCGCCCCTCCACCAGGGCGACGCGATAGCGGCTGCCCTTGAAGGCGGCGGCAAGACTGGCGCCGGCAAGACCGGCACCGACGATGATGATGTCGAAGCGCAAGGTTCACTCGAGAAAACTACCGATTCTGCATTGTGACGCCCCGCGACCAACCTTGACAAGGCTTTGCTGCGCAACGATAATTCGCCCCCTTCCCCATTGGTGATGTAGCTCAGTCGGTTAGAGCGAGGGATTCATAACCCCTAGGTCGGCAGTTCGATTCTGCCCATCACCACCACCCCTCTCCTCGCAATCACTCGACGGTTCGCTATAATTGCCTAATATCACAGCAAAAAGGCGTGCATGAATCCGATAGTCTCGGCAATCATCAGCAGCATCATAGACAGCATTCTCGAGTCGGCGATGACACCGACGCCGGTGGTGCCTCCCAGCGCACCGGTCGGAGTCGTGCGGCCGGCCTTGCAGAACGGGCCGCTGGCAGTGATGACCCCGCCCAGCAACGGCTTCGCCCAGTTCGGCGACAAGACGCTGCGCCTTGCGGCCAGCCTGCAGATCCGCGACATTCAGAACCGCATCGTCATGTCGGGCTCGCTGCAGCAGCCGGTTCCCGTGTTGTACAAGATTGACGAGTACGGCTCCGTTCAGCGCGTCTGGGTGCTGACGCCCGAGGAGGCGGAAGTCGCCGACCAGCTCATCAAGCAGAAGGCCGCCGCGCAGAAGTAGTCGTAGTGACCAAAAAGCTCTACATCAAGACCTTCGGTTGCCAGATGAACGAGTACGACTCGGACCGCATGGCCGACGTGCTTGCCGCCAGCGAGGCGATCGAGAAGACCGACTCCCCGGAAGACGCCGACATCATCCTCTTCAACACCTGCTCGGTACGCGAGAAAGCGCAGGAAAAGGTGTTCCATGACCTTGGCCGCGTGCGCCACCTGAAGCAGGCGAAGCCCGGCCTCGTCATCGGCGTGGGCGGCTGCGTGGCGAGCCAGGAGGGTGATGCCATCATCCGGCGCGCGCCCTATGTGGACATCGTCTTCGGCCCGCAGACCCTGCATCGCCTGCCACAGCTGATCCGCACGCGGCGCGAACTGGGGCGGCCGCAGGTCGACATCTCCTTTCCCGAGATCGAGAAATTCGACAACCTGCCGCCGGCCCGGGTGGAGGGGGCCTCGGCATTCGTCTCCATCATGGAAGGCTGCAGCAAGTTCTGCAGCTTCTGCATCGTGCCCTACACGCGCGGCGAGGAAGTCTCGCGGCCGCTCGACGACGTGCTGGCGGAGATCGCCGGCCTGGCGGCGCAGGGCGTCAAGGAAGTGACGCTGCTCGGGCAGAACGTGAATGCCTACCGCGGCCTGATGGCGGACGGGGAGTCAGCCGACCTCGCCTTCCTCCTCGACTGCGTGCACGACATGCCGGGCATCGAGCGCATCCGCTACACGACCTCGCACCCGCGCGAGATGACGCCGCGGCTGATCGAGACCTATGGCCGGCTGCCGAAACTGGTCTCCCACCTGCACCTGCCGGTGCAATCCGGTTCCGACCGCGTGCTGGCGGCGATGAAGCGCGGCTACACCGTGCTCGAATACAAATCCGTCGTGCGCAGGCTGCGCGCGATGCGGCCGGACATCTCGCTGTCGACGGACTTCATCGTCGGCTTTCCCGGCGAGACGGAGGCGGATTTCGAGGCGACCATGCAACTGATCGAGGAGGTCGGCTTCGATGCCTCCTTCAGTTTTCTCTACAGCGCTCGACCGGGAACGCCGGCCGCGGAACTGTCCGACGACACGCCGCACGAACTGAAAACGCAGCGCCTGATGCGGCTGCAGAAGCGCATCGAGTCCCAGGCGCAAGTCATCAGCACGTCGATGGTCGGCTCGGTGCAGCGCATCCTGGTCGAGGGCGTATCGAAGAAGGATGCGGGCGAACTGGCCGGCCGCACCGACAACAACCGCATCGTCAATTTCAGGGCCCCGTCCCGTTTGACGGGCGGCTTTGCCGATGTTTCCATCACTGCCGCCCTGCCGCATTCGCTGCGCGGCGAGATCGTCGTCCGGGAATCGTAATAGCGTGAAGGCCAAACCCGTCGAATTTGTTCTCTCCCCCGTGGACAACCAGCGGCTGGCCAATCTGTGCGGTGCGCTGGACGAGAACCTGCGCCAGATCGAGGCGGCCTACGACGTGGCCATCAGCCGCCGCGGCGAGCGCTTCACCGTGCACGGCCACCCGGCTCCAGTCGACGCAGGCGGCGGATGCGCTGCGGCACTTCTATGAGGAATCCGCCGGGCACCTTTCCATCGACGCCATCCAGCTCGGCCTGGTGGAACTGGCCAACCGGGGCCAGGCCGGGCAGCCCGCCCAGGGCCTGCTGACGCGCAAGCCCGAATTGCACGGCCGCACGCCGCGCCAGGTGCAGTACCTGCGCCAGATCCAGGAGCACGACATCACCTTCGGCATCGGCCCGGCCGGCACCGGCAAGACCTATCTGGCCGTGGCCAGCGCGGTGGATGCCTTCGAGCGCGACCAGGTGAGCCGCATCGTACTGACGCGCCCGGCGGTGGAAGCGGGCGAGCGCCTCGGCTTCCTGCCGGGCGACCTGGCGCAGAAGGTCGATCCGTATCTGCGGCCACTCTACGACGCGCTCTACGACCTGATGGGCTTCGACAAGGTGGCGAAGCTCTTCGAGCGCCAGGCCATCGAGATCGCGCCGCTCGCCTACATGCGCGGGCGCACGCTCAACCACGCCTTCATCATCCTCGACGAGGCGCAGAACACGACCCCCGAGCAGATGAAGATGTTCCTCACGCGCATCGGCATCGGCGCCAAGGCGGTGGTCACCGGCGACGTCACGCAGATCGACTTGCAGCGCGGCATGAAGAGCGGGCTGATCGAGGCGGGCCGCATCCTGCGCGAAGTGCGCGGCATCGCCTTCACCGACTTCCTCGCCGAAGACGTGGTGCGGCATCCGCTGGTGGCGCGCATTGTGGCTGCCTACGAAAAGCATGAGAAGAATGTCGTGAGGGGTGATGGGTGAGAGGTGAGCCGAAGCCATCGCGTGCCGCGGGAGGTGGGAAGGGTGGCAGGTTTTCCCTCAGCGTCCAGTTCGCCGCCAAGGATGATGCGCTGCCCACGCGCGCCGAGGTGCGCAAGTGGGTGCGCGCAACCCGGCCGGGCGCGGCGGAGCTGACCGTGCGCTTCGTCGATGCGGAGGAGGGGCACCGTCTCAACGCGCAATTCCGCGGCAAGGACTACGCCACCAACGTGCTGACCTTTCCCTATGCGCGCGAGCCGGTGCTGGCCGGGGACCTGGTGTTGTGCTTGCCGGTGGTGCTGCGCGAGGCGGCGGAGCAGGGCAAGCCGGCCGCAGCCCATTTCGCCCACTTAGTCGTGCATGGTATGCTGCATTTGCAGGGACACGACCACGAGACGGGCGCCGCAGCCCGCGCCATGGAGCACATGGAACGCGGAATCCTGGCCCGGCTTGGCTTTCCCGACCCGTATTGATTATGGAACCCTCTCCCAGTCGACCGTCGCTGCTCGAACGCCTCTCCGCATTGCTGATACGCGAACCGGAGGACCGCGAGCAGCTTGTTGCCCTGCTTCATTCCGCATTCGAACGCAACCTGCTCGATGCCGACGCGCTATCCATCATCGAGGGCGCGCTCGCCGTGTCTGACATGCAGGTGCGAGACATCATGGTGCCGCGTGCCCAGATGCAGGTGATCTCGATCGACGATTCCGCTACGGACATGACCGCCACGGCGATCGACACGGCGCACTCGCGCTTTCCCGTCACCGGCGAGAACAAGGACGACGTGATCGGCATTCTGCTCGCCAAGGACCTGCTGCGATTGCATGCCGGAGAGGATGTCGCCGTGCGCGACATGCTGCGGCCGGCGATCTTCATTCCCGACTCGAAACGGCTCAACGTGCTGTTGCGGGAATTCCGCGCCTCGCGCAACCATATGGCGATTGTCGTGGATGAATACGGCGGTGTCGCCGGCCTCGTGACGATCGAGGACGTACTCGAGCAGATCGTCGGCGACATCGAGGACGAGTACGATTTTGACGAGGCGTCAGACAACATCCTGCTCGACCATGCCGGGCACTACCGCGTCAAGGCGACCACCGAAATCGCCGATTTCAATGCGGCCTTCGACACGCATTTCAGCGACGATGAATGCGACACCGTGGGCGGCCTGGTGATCCACCATCTGGGTCGTCTGCCCAAGCGCGGCGAACACGTGCAGATCGACGGCCTGCGCATCCAGGTACTGCGCGCAGACAGCCGGCGGGTCCACACCTTGCTGGTAGACCGATCGAAGACGCCTGACGCATGAGGCGCAGCGCGCCTCGCCTCGCAGCGGCATTCCTGCTCGGCGCGGCCTCGGTTTTCGGCTTCGCCCCTTTCCATCTTTTTCCCATTCCGCTCGCCACCCTGGCGGCGTTGGCCTGGCTCTGGCAGGGTGCGACGCCGCGCGCAGCGGCGATGCAGGGCTTCGTCTTCGGCGCGGGCTGCTTCCTGGCCGGCGTCTCCTGGGTGTATGTCAGCATGCATGTCTTCGGCGGCATGCCGCCGCTGCTGGCCGGATTGGCGGCATTTCTCTTCTGCTGCCTGCTGGCCGTATTCCCGGCGCTTGCGGGTTTTGCCTTCGCCAGGCTGCGCAGCGGCCGCCTGTGGACGGATGCGCTCCTCTTCGCATCAGCCTGGACGCTTACGGAATGGCTGCGCAGTTGGGTGCTGACGGGATTCCCGTGGCTGTCCTTCGGTTATGCCCAGACGCCGCCCAGCCCACTTGCCGGCTATGCAGCGCTTCTCGGGGTGTATGGCGTTGGCTTTGTCGCTGCTCTGGTCGCCGTGTTGTGCGGGCTGACTTTGCAGCGACGCGAGCATTGGCTACCCTCAGGTGCCGCAGTTGTCGTGATGTTGGGTGCCGGGGCGGGGCTGGCGACGATCGAATGGACGCAGCCAGTCGGGAAACCGGTGTCGGTGAGCCTGCTGCAGGGGAACATCGAGCAAAGCCTGAAATGGAAGCCGGAGCGCCTGCAGCAATCCCTCGAGACCTATCTGCGACTGGCACGTGCCCATCCGGCACAGCTGATCGTGCTGCCGGAAACGGCGCTGCCGCTCATGCTCGACCAGTTGCCACGCGACTATGTGGCTGAACTGCGCCGCCCCGCGCAGGAAAGAAACGGCGATGTGCTGCTCGGCATTGCCGCACAGGACGCGCAGGGGCGCTACTACAACAGCGCGGTCGGCTTCTCGCAGGAGGGCATTCAGCATTACAGGAAAAGCCACCTGGTGCCCTTTGGCGAATTCACGCCGCCGGCCTTTGCCTGGACGCTGGCGCTGCTGAAAATACCGATGTCTAACTTCTCGCCTGGTGCCGTCGCGCAGCCGCCGCTGGCGCTTGCCGGCCAGAAGGTCGCGGTGAACATCTGCTACGAGGATGTCTTCGGCGGGGAGATCATCCGCGCCCTGCCGGAGGCGACACTGATCGTAAATCTCTCCAACACGGCCTGGTTCGGCGACTCGCTGGCCCAGCCGCAGCATCTGCAGATCGCCCAGATGCGCGCCCTGGAAACCGGCCGACCCATGCTGCGCGCCACCAATACCGGCATGACCGCAATCGTCAGTCCGCAGGGTCGCGTCGAACGCCTATTGCCACCTTTCAGCGAAGGCGCCCTGGTCGGCGAGGTGAGCGGCTACACCGGCGCGACGCCTTATGTGCGCTGGGGCAATGCCGCGGTGCTGCTGCTCGCCGGGGCCGGATTGCTCGCCCCGCTGCTGGGTTTACGCCGCAGTGCACATTGACCTTGTGCGCAGATAGCAGGAGAATCCGGCCTCGAATTAAAATCAGGTCAGGCAAGACGGGCCGGTAGCGCCTGTCGTGGGAGGAGGGGGAACGGGGGCTTCGGCCCCCGTTCTTTTTTCCAGGCTCAATAGCCCAGGGAATGGTTGCCCAGATCGATGGTGAGCACGGATCGGCCGATGGCGGCAGCTGCGGCGCGAACGAAGCTTTTGACCCAGGGCGTCGGCTCGGCGTAGGCAGCATCCTTCTGCGTCTTTGCCAGACAGAGGATCTTGTCGGCCAGCAGGAGCTTGCCGACAGGGTTGGTCGGCACGCACCCGGCCGTCTCGAACTCCTGGCCCAGCCATTCCTGCGCCTTGCGCGCTTCCATGCCGGCAAGATCGGCGTCATGCAGCTCGAACTCATGCCGCTCGCCGTTGCCGGTGACAATCGTGACGTGACAGCCCATCGCTGGCTCCGCATGTGTTGGAACGGGGGAATGTTACCCCATCCCCCGTTTCTGCACAGTCGCAAGACCGACAATTGATTTTCGCCTTCCGGACCGGGTATGGCTTGTGACGGCGGCTAACCCCGATTACGATGCCGTTATGATTGGTGGAAATGCCCATGAAATGACGAGCGTTTCCGAATTGCCTGCCGCCAGGGATGTAAGGTATTTTTCCGACAAGCGCCGGGTGGATGAGGACTGCCTTCTACTCGTTCAGTCCGGGTAAGCCTGTACAATCGCGCTTTTGCGATTTCCCTCAGTCGTTTCATGCCTACGTTTCAAGAAATCATCCTGCGCCTTCAGGAATTTTGGGATAAACAGGGCTGCGCACTCCTGCAGCCCTACGACATGGAAGTAGGCGCTGGCACTAGCCATACCGCCACCTTTCTGCGTGCGCTCGGGCCCGAGCCATGGAAGGCCGCCTACGTCCAGCCTTCGCGCCGGCCCAAGGACGGCCGCTACGGCGAGAACCCCAACCGCATGCAGCATTACTACCAGTATCAGGTGGTGCTCAAGCCAGCGCCGGAAAACATCATCGATCTCTACCTAGACTCGCTGAAGGCGCTCGGCTTCGACTTGCAGCAGAACGACGTGCGCTTCGTCGAGGACGACTGGGAGAACCCGACGCTGGGTGCCTGGGGATTGGGCTGGGAAGTCTGGCTCAACGGCATGGAGGTGACGCAATTCACCTACTTCCAGCAGGTCGGCGGCATCGACTGCAAGCCGATCACCGGCGAGATCACCTACGGCCTCGAGCGCCTGGCGATGTACCTGCAGGGCGTTGAGAACGTCTTCGACCTCGTCTATGCGCCGGGCCTGAAGTACGGGGACGTCTTCCATCAGAACGAGGTCGAGCAGAGCGCCTACAACTTCGAGCACAGCGACGTCGATTTCCTGCTCGGTGCCTTCGGCGCCCACGAGAAGCAGGCGAAGCACCTGATGGAGCAACAGCTGGCGTTGCCGGCCTACGAGCAGGTGCTCAAGGCTGCGCACACCTTCAATCTGCTCGATGCGCGCGGTGCCATCTCGGTCACCGAGCGCGCCGCCTACATCGGTCGCATCCGCAACCTGGCGCGCAGTGTGGCGAAAAGCTATGTCGATAGCCGCGCACGCATGGGATTCCCCATGGCCCCCAGGGCCTGGGCCGATGAAGTGCTGGCCGAACTGGCGAAGAAGGCCGATTGACATGGACACCAAGAATCTGCTGGTCGAGCTGTTCGTCGAGGAATTGCCGCCAAAAGCGCTGAAGAAGCTTGGCGAATCCTTCACGGCCTCGCTGACGGCGAGCCTCAAATCTCAGGGGCTGGTCGACGATACGTCGGTGGCGACACCTTTCGCTTCGCCGCGCCGCTTGGCCGCGCATGTGACAGGGGTTGCATCCAAGGCTGACGACAAGACGGTGCTGCATAAACTCATGCCGGTCGCTGTGGCACTCGACGCTGCCGGTAAGGCGACGCCGGCTTTGCTGAAGAAGCTATCGGTACTCGGATCAGATTCTTCTGTGGTGCCGACGCTCAAACGGGCAATGGATGGTAAGACCGAGGCACTGTTCTTAGACAAGGTTGAGAGCGGCATGTCGCTGCAGCTCGGTCTATCGAAGGCGCTTTGGGATTCGCTGGACAAACTACCGATCCCCAAGGTCATGGCCTATCAGCTTGCTGATGGCTGGAGCACGGTGAACTTCGTTCGCCCGGTTCATGGATTGGTCGCGATACATGGTTCCGATATCGTGCCTGTCCACATGTTTGGTCTTGCGGCCAGCCGCGAGACTCAGGGCCACCGCTTCGAAGCAGCCAAGCCGGTCGTGGCGATCCGAGACGCCGATTCCTACGCTGAGCAGATGAAGAACGAGGGCGCGGTGATCGCGGGCTTCGCCGCTCGCCGTGCCGAGATCGAACGGCAACTGAAGGCCGCGACGGCGAAGGAAGGCCTGCAGCCGATTGAGGACGAGGCACTGCTCGACGAAGTGACCGCGCTGGTCGAGCGCCCGAACGTGCTGACCTGCCAGTTCGAGAAGGAATTCCTCGACGTGCCGCAGGAATGCCTGATTCTTACCATGAAGGCCAACCAGAAATATTTCCCGTTGCTCGACGATGCCGGAAAACTCACGAACAAGTTCCTCGTCGTCAGCAACATCAATCCGGCTGACCCTGGTGCGGTAATCGGCGGTAATGAGCGCGTCGTGCGGCCGCGCCTGGCAGACGCCAAGTTCTTCTTCGACCAGGACCGCAAGAAGTCCCTGATGGATCGCATTCCCGGCCTGGCCAAGGTCGTCTACCACAACATGCTTGGCACCCAGGGCGAGCGCGTCGAACGCGTTGCTGCGCTGGCTCGCGCGATTGCCGACAAGTTGGGCGACGAGGCATTGGCGAACCAGGCCGACCGAGCCGCGGTGATGTCGAAGGCCGATCTGCTGACCGACATGGTCGGCGAATTTCCCGAACTGCAGGGCATCATGGGCCGCTACTACGCCTTGCACGACGGCGAGCCCGTCGAGATCGCCGATGCCATAGAGGACCACTACAAGCCGCGCTTTGCCGGCGACGTGTTGCCGCGTGGCACGGTTGGCTTGAGCGTGGCGCTTGCCGACAAGTTACAGACGCTGGCCGACATGTTCGGCATCGGCCAGCTGCCCACTGGCGACAAGGATCCCTTCGCCTTGCGCCGCCACGCGCTGGGCGTCATCCGCATGTTGATCGAGCGCGACTTGCCGCTCGACTTAACGTGGCTGTTCCAGGCGGCGAAGCTGACAGACCAAAAGGTGATCAGGCAGCTGACGGATTTCATCTATGAACGTCTGGCCGGCAGCCTGCGCGAGCAGGGCTATTCTGCCCTCGAGGTGGATGCCGTCCTCGGCCTGGCGCCGCAGCGGCTCGGCGACGTCCCGAAGCGTCTTGCCGCCGTGCGCACGTTCGCTGCGATGCCCGAAGCAGCCAGTCTCGCTGCCGCCAACAAGCGCGTCGGCAACATCCTGAAGAAAGTCAGTGGCGGCGTGACGGCGAAGGTCAACGCGGCACGCCTCAAGGAGCCCGCCGAAGTCGCACTGAATGCCGCGCTGGCTAAGGTCGGACCGAAAGCCGCTGCCGCTTTCGAGCAAGGCGACTACACGGCTTCGCTGCAATCGCTGGCGGCCCTGAAAGATCCCGTCAACGATTTCTTCGATCATGTCATGGTGAACGTCGAGGATGAGGCATTGCGGACGAACCGTCTTGGCCTGCTCGCCATCCTCCATGCCGCCATGAACCGGGTGGCCGACTTGTCCAGGCTTTCCGCATGAAGCTCGTCATCCTCGACCGCGACGGCGTCATCAACCGCGACAGCGACCAGTTCATCAAGTCGCCGGAGGAGTGGCTGCCGCTACCGGGTAGCCTGGAGGCGATCGCCCGCTTGACGCAGTGGGGCTACCGCGTCGTGGTGGCGACCAACCAGTCTGGAATCGGTCGGGGCCTGTTCGACATGAGCGCCCTCAATGCCATCCACGACAAGATGATCAAGGCGGCGGCGCTTGCCGGCGGGCGCATCGACTCGATCTTCTTCTGCCCGCACGCGGCAGATTCGACCTGCGAATGCCGCAAGCCGCGTCCGGGCATGCTGCGCGAAGTGGCCATGCGCTACAACACCGATCTCAAAGGAGTGCCGGCCGTAGGCGACAGCCTGCGCGACCTGCAGGCAGCAGCAGCAGTGGGCGCCCAACCCATCCTGGTGCTGACGGGCAAGGGCGCGAAAACGCACGACCACCCGGACTTGCCCCGCGAGACGCTGGTGTTTCCGGACCTTGCCGCAGCAGCGGCACATATCGCGGCATGAACAGGCCTCAGCCTACCCCTCCCCGGCCGAGCTTGCAGATTGTCCTTCGCTCGGCCCTGTTCATGTTGCTTCTAGTGATCATCACGCCGCCCTACGCCCTGCTTGTCATGCTCTGTTTTCCGCTGCCGCATCGCCTGCGCCGGCAATCTGTCGTGCCATGGGTCACGATGGCGACCTGGCTGATCAAGCATCTGCTGCGCATCGATTATCGCGTGCTCGGGCTGGAGAATATGCCGGATCGGCCCTCGGTGATCCTCGCCAAGCATCAGTCGGCCTGGGAAACCATCGTGCTGCAGATGATTTTTCCTTGGACGCTATTCGTCTGGAAAAGCGAACTCAAGCGGCTGCCTTTCTTCGGTTGGGCGCTGGCGGCGACCCCCATGATCTCGATTGACCGTGCTGGCGGCAAGGAATCGCTCAGGCAGCTGGTCGAACAGGGCCGGATGCGCCTTGGCCAGGGTTATTGGGTGATCATTTTCCCGGAGGGTACGCGCACGCCGGTCGGGTCGCATCGCCGCTACAAGATCGGCGGTGCGCACCTGGCAGTGGAAACCGGCGCGCCGGTCGTGCCGGTGGCGCTCGATTCTGGAGAATTCTGGAGCCGCCGGGCCTTCATCAAGTATCCCGGCACGGTGACCGTCAGCATCGGCCCGGCCATTGACCCGGCCGGCCTGACGGCGGAAGATGTCAATGCGCGTGCCGAAGCCTGGATGGAAGGCGAAATGCGCCGCATCTGCCCACATCGATATGAGCGTGATTCAACCCGACCTTCAGCTTGACCTGCCGCTCGGCGGCTCACCGCCTGAGGCTCCAGGCGGGCAATTTTCCCTTCAACTCGACGATCAGCCCCTTCCTTTCCGCCTGCGCCGTTCCCGCAGCGCGAAGGTGTGCTTGTCAGTGGATGAGCGGGGTCTGCAGGTGAGTGCGCCGCGCGGCATGACCCTGCCGCAGATCGAGGAGGCCATTCGCGCCGGCAGCCGCGCCATTGTCGGCAAACTGGCCGACAAGACAGCGGGAGCCGGCAAGGTGCCGCTTCCGGCACGCTGGCAGGACGGCACCATCTTCCCTTTTCTCGGCAGTGAAGTCGCTTTGCACCTCGATGGCGCGCGCGGCGGAATCGAACTGTGCGAAGGCGCGCTGCACCTTCCCCTGCCACCGCAGGCCGGAGAAAAGCAGATCAAGGACAGCGTGCAGGCCTGGCTGCAAGCGCAGGCGCGCCTCGCCATCGGGGCGCAGATGGAAGCGGCATGCCAGCGCCTGGGCATGGCCATTCCCCCCTGGCGGCTGTCCTTTGCTGTCGGGTCCTGGGGCGGTGTCGAGCGGGATGGGCGCCTGCGTCTTTCCTGGCGGCTCGTCCACATCACACCGGAGGAAATCGGCAGCGTGGTGTGCCGATGCCTTGCGCAACTCAAGGCGTCATCCCCCGCGCCGGAGTTGTGGGAAGAAGATGCGGCGACTCTTTCAGCTTGAGCTGCCGCTGTTCCGGCGTGCCGCTCCGCCGGCGGAGCAGGTCAGACACATTCAGCTGGGCACGCGCATCGTCGACTACCGACTGATCCGCTCAAGCCGACGCACGCTTGGCATGACCATCGACCAGCGCGGATTGCGCGTCGGCGCCTCGCCGCGCACCTCTCAGGCCGACATCGAGCGCTTTCTGCGCCTCAACGCCGCCTGGGTGCTGAAGAAAATAGACGAGTGGCATGGCCACGGTCAGGCGCGCCATCTGGCGGTTTGCGACGGTGCGCATGTTCCCGTACTGGGCGAGGATTATGTTCTGCGTGTCGAAGCAGGCACCAACCGCATACGCTGGTCTGACCCGGTGTTGATCCTGCTGGCGCGCCCGAATGCCGACCTGCGGCAACTGGTACGCCGCGCCTTGCGCAACCGCGCCCTCGATCTGTCCAAAGAGCGGGCCGCCCATTACGCCGCGCTGCTGCAGCTGCCGCTACCTCGCGTGGCACTTTCCAACGCGCAGACGCGCTGGGGCAGTTGCAGCGAGAAGACCGGCATCCGTATTTCGTGGCGCCTCATCCATGCGCCGCCGCGCCTGCTGGATTACGTCGTGGCGCACGAGATGGCGCATCTCGTCGAGATGAATCATTCGCCGCGCTTTTGGACAGTGGTGGAAAGGCTCTGTCCGGACTACCGCTCGGCGCGCGACGAACTCAGGCGGCTGGCCGCGACCTGCCCGCAACTATAGAACCGGGAGATTTCATGCGCATATTGCACACCATGCTTCGGGTCGTCGATCTCGACCGCTCGCTCAAGTTCTACACTGAAGTGCTGGGCATGCGGCTGTTGCGCCGCACCGATTTCCCGGACGGCAAATTCACGCTTGCCTTCGTGGGTTACCAAGAGGAAATGGACGGCGCTGTGCTGGAGCTGACTTTCAATTGGGACGTGGAGCGCTACGATTTGGGCACAGCCTATGGCCATGTCGCGCTGGAGGTGGATGATGCCTATGCCGCCTGTGAGCAGATCAAGCATCGTGGCGGTACAGTGACCCGTGAGGCGGGCCCGATGAAGCATGGCAGCACGGTCATCGCCTTTGTGCAGGATCCGGATGGCTACAAGATCGAACTGATTCAGAAGAAGACGCGCTGAAGCGCAGCCTGCAGGCTTCCTTGCCGCATACCCGCGGCATTAATAATCAACAAGTTGATTCCTTTTCGAGCGGCCTGATCGAGGGAGAAGTGCATCCCTGGAGTTCGCTCGCCGACATAGCGATACGTATAGTTATTAATTCTGTATCAGTAACTAGATGCAAAAAATTATATTGTGGCTAACCCAATGATAGGAATAGACTTGTCGCGCAACCGGCCACATCATGTATCCGGTCATGAGTCGCGGATCGTGAATTACTTCACAGAAAGGATGATGAAAATGGAAACGCAAGACTGCTTGGAGGCAATTCAAGTTGCTTACCAGAACGCCAACAAATTCAACACCCAGCCACAGGCGACCGACATGCAGTCGGAACGGTTGCCTTTCAAGGTCAAACTGGTAACCACCGAGGAGGATCTCGCCAAAGCGGTGTCAATTCGACATCGGGCATACGCCCGGCACGTTCCGGCCGTAGCGCAGGTTTTGACTCAGGCTGAGCCTTACGATTATGAGAAAGGTGCGGTGGTATTGCTTGCCGAATCCAAATTGGACGGCTCGCCCCTGGGGACCATGCGAATACAGACAAATCGCTACCGCGGACTAATACTTGAGCAGTCAGTGGAATTGCCGGTATGGCTACAGGGCTTGAGCCTTGCCGAAGCGACACGCTTGGGCGTTGCAGAAGGCCGCATTGGGAGGCTTGTCAAAACAGTGCTTTTCAAGGCCTATTATCAATTCTGCCAGTTGGCTGGCATCGACTGGATGGTCATTGCTGCAAGATATCCCCTGGACAAGCAGTATGTTGCTCTGCAGTTCCAGGATGTTTATCAAGAAGGTGAATACATCCCAATGAGCCACGCCGGAAGCATTCCGCATCGCGTACTGGCATTCGAGGTTGGAACGGCGCAAGCGAGGTGGGCTGCGGCCAATCATCCATTATTGCATTTCATGTGCGGCATACATCATCAGGACATCATGATTGCGGAAGCGGAAGCCATCGAAGCACTGGCGAGGTCCTTTTCACACAACGAGCAGACGCAGCATGCTCAAGTCTGGCAGGAGGAAGCCGTTAGTATGACTTGAGGTTTTCGGTATGTGGGAAGAGTCACCTGCACTGTCCTTCGAGCTCGGAAGAGACGGGTGCACTTGCAATGAAGGAAAGGAGAGTTGCGGTTGAAACTGAGGCGGCGGTTTCTTACCGGCGGGGAAAATGCGGCGGCGATTGATTCGATACTGTATCGCCTGTCCGTCTATGGCATTCCGGCTCTCATTATTGTAATTTCCATCGTGGCGTTGGCTTCGTGGGAAAGCCAGTACGAAATTGGCGAGGCCTCGCAGATTGAATTCAGAGTCCTGAAGGACAAGGAGGGGAATTTATCGCCCGCGGAGGCGTTATCGCAGTTGGCAACAGCCCCGAAAGTAACACGTCAAGACACCAGGTTGTCCGAAGCGCCGTTCTGGTTTGATTTAGTAGTGCGTGCAACTCCTGGCGCCGATAGCCAGGAAATTGAACTTACTTCAAGGCATGCCGTAGAAACTACCTGTTGGAATGCTGCAGACTTGAGTCTGATAGGCGTGGCCTCGCGGACCGGGGCGACTGGAAGGATCAGACCGGTAAAAGCTGGCTTCGCAATTGGGTTCGACAAGTTGTCTTCAGATACTACGATCCTCTGCAGAGCATGGCACTCCGGGCCGGCGCGCATCATGATCAAGCAGTGGCCGATACAGGGGCTCGATGCATCAACTCAGTTGTTCCATCGTAATGCTGGCTTGCTCGATGGTGGATTGATCGTACTTTCCCTTTTCGTTTTGGTGACAGCTGTCATCAATAGGGAATGGATGTACGTCCTGTTCGCGGCCTGGTTGATTGGAAACCTCAGACTGGGCGCCATATCGGTAGGCTGGGACACCCAATGGCTTGGACAGGCAGTTCCTCAGGAATGGATATTCCTGATGAGGCAAGTCACCATCTCGGCCTACTACATGCTGACCTACACACTGTTCAGCAGACTATTTCGGGATGACTTGAAGGTTGTAGGGTTTTCCCTGTTGGTTCGCATTGCGGGCTTGTCTTGCATTCCGTTGCTCGTACTTGCAGTCATCCTCCCGTTCTCATTGTTTCTTCCCTACATGTGGCTGACTGCCGCGCTTGGCATCTCGGCATTGGTATTTATGCTTGGTCGCATCATCGTGATGCGGCGATCTCGTGTGGCGTTCTGGTATGGAACATCCATGGCAATCACCTTGTTTGCCAGTCTTTACGAGGTCATTTCCGCAGCACTGGGTTTAAAGGGGCTCATTGGAACAGTTAACAGCGTTACGGCCGCGCTGGCATCCAGTCTCATGGCCGCCTTCGCGATTGCGGAACAAATGAGACAGGAAAGGGAAGGCCGGGTTACGGCGCAAGCTGAATTACGCAACGCATATGAGGCAATTCCGATCGGGCTGTTTACCCTGACATCCCAAGGCCAGTTCTCCCAGGCCAATCCGGCCTTGCGGGAGATGCTTGGCGTGCGCAGTGTGCCAAAAGACCACTGGAGCGATCATTTCGAGTTGGGCGCCTGGGACAAACTGCAGAAACTCGTTTTGAGCGGTGCAGGGCAAGAAATGGAAATCAGAAGCCTTGCCAGTCTGGGCCGGGATCAGAAATGGTTCATGGTGAAAGCCACCATGGCCAGGGACAAGATCGAAGGTTCGCTGCAGGACGTCACTGACAAGGTCAAGGCAACCGGGAGACTCCTCTTTCTTGCGGAGCATGATCCGCTAACGGGGATTTTGAACCGCAGAGGCATTGAAAAAGTGTTCGAAGAGTCGGTCTCTGAACTTGCCGAGGGGAACGCCATGGCTCTGGCCTACCTGGACCTGGATCGGTTCAAACTGATCAACGATCTGTTCGGTCATGTGGCTGGCGATGAGGTACTGAAACAGGTGTGCGATCGCATTCGTAGCATGCTGACGGAAGGGCAGAGCATAGGCCGGGTGGGGGGCGATGAATTCGTAATCGTACTCAAGGGCACGCCGATCCAGTCTGCCGCCTGGATTTGCCGCGGGATCGTCGACAGGATCGGAACACACCCCTACCTGATTGGCGAGCGCGCCTTTCAGGTGAAGGGCTCGATCGGCCTGGTCGAAATCGACAAGATCATGCGGGTTAAGGATGCCATTTCAGTGGCAGATCGGGCCTGCCGCGAAGCAAAGAATGGAAATCATGGCAATCCAGTAGTGTATGACAGACATTCTTCTGTGTTTCGGGAGCGCGAGGAAGAACTGCATCTGATCGAGCGCTTTGGAACCAATGCTGCCCCGGAAGGGCTGTTTCAGGTGATGCAGCCCATCATGTCTTTAAGTGCGCCTTACGATTCCCTCAATTTCGAGGTGCTGCTCCGCATGAGGGAAGCCGATGGTTCGATCACCCCAGCTGGGAAGATCATCAGCGCAGCGGAAAGCAACGGGCGCATCGCGGTGATCGACAAATGGGTGCTCATCAATACGCTGGAGTGGGTCAATACTCACTACGAACACCTCAAGAACACACGATTCGTCTGCCTGAACTTGAGCGGTGGATCTCTTAACGATGAAAAATTCATCAAGGATGCATTTTCGATACTGGCGCAATATGGACGCACCGTGGAGCGGCTATGCATCGAGATTACCGAAAGCGTGGCGCTGCACGACCTGGACAACACACGGCGTTTCATTGACGGGGTACGCAGCTACGGGGCGAAAATTGCACTCGATGATTTCGGAGCGGGATACACTTCATTTTCCTACCTCAAGGAACTCCCGGCTGATGCCCTCAAAATCGACGGGGAATTCGTCCGAGGCGTGAACACCCACCCCGCGAATCTGGCCATTGTCGAGGCGATCGTGGAACTCGCACGCAATCTTGGCATGAAGAGCATCGCCGAATGGGCTGAGGATTGCGCCACGGTTGAATCCCTGGCACAAATCGGGGTCGATTATGTACAGGGATTTGCCATCGCCACGCCTCAGGAACCGGGCAAGATGCTGCTTGCCGAGTCCTCGGCAAGTTTCATTGAGGATGCAGCAGTGGCGGCTTTTGTCCGCAACACGCTAGCGCAGAGCCAGACGAAGGATCTTTTGGATCAGTCCGGTGATATAGCGCGGATCAACCTGCATTGATATCTGCCTACAGACAGGGCTGAGACATACCGCCCCGCTCATTCTTTAGAGCAAGCCAGAGGTTCGGATACGAGATGCAAGAAGGTTGGTGGGCCGTGTTGGACTCGAACCAACGACCAAGGGATTATGAGTCCCCTGCTCTAACCAACTGAGCTAACGGCCCCGCGGGGATGATACAGAATCGGCAGCCATGGCTGCCGATTATCTTTCTAGGTTTCGGTGTCGAGGAAGCTGCGCAGCTTCTCCGAGCGCGAGGGGTGGCGCAGCTTGCGTAGCGCCTTGGCTTCAATCTGGCGAATACGCTCTCGTGTGACATCGAATTGCTTGCCAACTTCCTCCAGGGTGTGGTCGGTATTCATTTCGATGCCGAAGCGCATGCGCAGGACCTTGGCTTCGCGCGGCGTCAGTGAATCGAGAATCTCCTTGGTGACATCGCGCAGGCTGGCATAGACGGCAGCCTCGGCCGGGGCCAGGGTGGCAGCGTCCTCGATGAAATCGCCCAGGTGGGAATCGTCATCATCGCCGATCGGCGTCTCCATGGAGATCGGCTCCTTGGAGATCTTGAGGATCTTGCGGATCTTCTCCTCGGGCATTTCCATCTTGATCGCCAGTGTAGCCGGATCCGGCTCCTGTCCCGTCTCTTGCAGGATCTGGCGCGAGATGCGGTTCATCTTGTTGATGGTCTCGATCATGTGCACCGGGATGCGAATGGTGCGCGCCTGGTCGGCAATCGAGCGGGTGATGGCCTGGCGGATCCACCATGTTGCGTAGGTGGAGAACTTGTAGCCACGTCGGTACTCGAACTTGTCCACCGCTTTCATCAGGCCAATATTGCCTTCCTGAATCAGATCGAGAAACTGCAGGCCTCGGTTGGTGTATTTCTTCGCGATGGAAATCACCAGGCGCAGGTTGGCCTCGGTCATTTCGCGCTTGGCGCGCCGCGCCTTGGCTTCGCCCGTGGACATCTGCTTGTTGATGTCCTTGAGATCCTTGAGCGGGATGCCGATATGGTTCTGCAGGTCGATAAGCTTCTGCTGCTCCTCGATGATGGCCGGAGCCGCGCGCATCAATATGGGGGCGTATGGCTTGCCGCCGGTGACTTCGTGCTTGAGCCACTCGAGATTGGTTTCGTTGCCCGGGAAGCCCTTGATGAAGTGCGGGCGCGGCATATTGCCTTTTTTAACGCACAAATCGAGGATCTTGCGCTCGTGGTTGCGCACGTCCTCCACCATGTGACGTACCGAGTCGCACAGGCGTTCGATGATGCGTGCAGTGAAGCGGATGTTCATCAACTCGCCTGAAATCTGCTGCTGCGCCTTGAGGTAGGCCTTGTCGCGCGGGCCTTTCTTGACCAGCGTGTTCTGCATCTTGACGAAAAGGCCGTGGATGGTGGTGAATCGCTCCAGTGCCTCCGTCTTGAGTCGCAACAGCGAGGCGGACACGGCACCACCCTCGTCATCATCCTCGGCTTCGTCTTCCTCGACCGCCAGTTCCTCGTTTTCAGCCAGCGCCTCAATATCTTCGGCAGCGTTTGGATCGATCAGGCCGTCCACCAGTTCGTCGATGCGCATTTCATCGCGTGCCACTTTTGCAGCCATGTCGAGCATTTCGGCAATGGTGGTGGGGCAGGCGGAAATAGCTTGCACCATGTGTTTCAAGCCATCCTCGATGCGCTTGGCAATCTCGATCTCGCCCTCGCGCGTGAGCAATTCAACCGATCCCATCTCACGCATGTACATGCGCACCGGGTCAGTGGTGCGGCCGAATTCCGACTCCACCGTGGATAGCGCCTGCTCGGCTTCTTCCTCGATGTCCTCATCCGCAACTGCCTGAGAGGTGCCTTCCGCCATAAGCAGGTCTTCAGCCGCAGGGGCCTCGTCGAAGACCTTGATGCCCATGTCGTTGAAGGTGCTGATGATGGCTTCGATCTGCTCCGCATCCACCATGTCGTCTGGCAGATGGTCATTAACTTCGGCGTAAGTGAGGAACCCGCGCTCCTTGCCCAGCGCGATGAGGGTTTTCAGGCGCGTGCGGCGCATCTCAAGATCAAGCGGCTGGGCCAGCGGCGCAGGCGCGAGCGCTGTACGTGCCTTGCCACGGCCAACCCTAAGCTTGGTCAGAACGGCCTTGACCACGGCAGGTTCAACGGGCGCTGCAGCCTTGCGCGATTTAGGCGTCTCAGCTTTGGCGGGAGCAGGCTTTGCAGGTGTCTTGGCCTTGGCCTTGGCAGGGGCAGACTTGGCGGGTGCCTTAGCGGGTGCCTTGGTGCGCGCGGATTTGACCGCTTTGACTACCTTGGCTGTCTTGGCCGGTTTGGCGGCTGGTTTGGCAGCTGCCTTGCTCCGTTTTCCGGCGGACTTAGCGGCCGCCTTGGCTTTTTCCTTGGCCATGTTGTTCCTCAGTAAACGCGGTATGCGGGGAAAACCGAAAATTATACCAAAAAATCAGACAGAAGTCGTTGGTTTAACTATCTGTTTCTGAACCAGTAAGTGCTGAAGACGGCGGATTTCTTCGGAAGCCAGCCCAACGCTTTTGTTTTTTGCGTTGAGCGCATCGATCTCGCTACGTATACCAGCCTGTCTCAGGCGTTCGACGGTATCTGCAAAAACAGCCTCTATGGACTCTTCGTCGAATTCTTCCTCAACGAGTTCCCCAAGGATTTCCGATACCAGGCCTTCATGAGTCGTACCGCGGAAATGCTCCAGTACCATGCCAAAGCCCTCTCCCGACATATTTCCTTCGGCAACAGCTGTGATCAGGGCATTCAAGGCATCGGTTTCAGTGTGGCCTTCGGGGATGAGATCAGCCGAGAGCCGGGCTGCCAGGCCAGGCTGCTGTACGACCACGCGCAGGAGTTTGCGCACAATAGGCGAAGGGGCACCCCTTGGCGAGCGCGCAGATACGGCTTTGCGGATCACCGCCGGCAAGCCGCAAAGTGATTCGATCTCCGCCTGCGAAAAACCGCTCGCCGGCGCCAGCAGCTTGACCAGCTGCAGGCGCAGCAGCGGTGCCTGCAGGCGGCCGAGCAGCGGTTTGGCAGCATGCACTAATTGCGAACGGCCTTCTGCGGTTGCGAGGTCCTTGCCTGACTTGATCTCCTGCATCAGGAAATCTGTGAGCGGCATGGCCTGCCGCGCCAGTTTGCGAAATGCGTCTGCGCCATGGGCGCGGACATAGCTGTCAGGATCATCCTCGGCCGGCAGGAAGAGGAAGGCGATGGTCTTGTTGTCAGCAACATGTTCGAGGCTGGCGTCCAGCGCCCTTGCCGCAGCCTTGCGACCGGCATTGTCGCCATCGAAGCAGAAGATGACGCGATCGGCCTGGCGCAGCAGCTTGTGCACATGAGTGGGCGTGGTGGCGGTGCCCAGCGTGGCCACTGCATTGCCGACGCCATGTTGGGCGAGAGCGACCACATCCATGTACCCCTCGACGACGATGACGCAATCCTCATCGCGAATGGCGGTGCGCGCCTGCGTCAGGCCATAGAGTTCGCGGCCTTTTTCGAACAGCGGTGTTTCCGGAGAGTTGAGGTATTTCGGTTCGCCTGAGCCTATGACCCGGCCGCCGAAACCGATGGCATTGCCGCGGCCGTCGAGAATAGGAAACATGATGCGGTCGCGAAAGCGGTCGTAGCGTTTGCCGGCCTCGCCCTCGATGACCAGGCCGCACTCGACCAGCGCCTTGTCGGAATAGTCGGGAAAGACGGCAGCCAGGCTCTGCCACCCGTCCGGGGCATAGCCCAGGCCGAAGCGGGCCGCAATCTCGCCGGTGAGGCCGCGGCCCTTCAGGTAGCCGATGGCATGCTGACTGGCTTTGAGCTGTTCCTTGTAATACTTTGCCGCGCAGGCCATGAATTCTGTAAGTGGAGCCGCCTCGACCGCCTTGAGTCGCCGTTCGTCCGGGCGCTGCTGCGGCACCTGCAGGCCGATCTGTCCGGCTAGATCTTCCACCGTCTCAACGAAGCCAAGACCGGAATACTCCATGATGAAACTGATGGCGCTTCCATGTGCTCCGCAACCGAAACAGTGATAGAACTGCTTGGAGGGACTGACGGAAAAGGAGGGCGTCTTCTCGCTGTGGAAGGGGCAGCAGGCGACGTAATTGGCGCCCGCCTTTTTCAGGGGCAGGTAGCGCTCGATGACGTTGACGATGTCGATGCGCGCAAGGAGTTCCTGGATGAAGGATTCTGGGATCACGCTAAATTCAAATGAGGGTGCTGGCGTTAGCGAATAGCGCCCCGGCCATCAACCCATTATAGAAAACCCCGCCGGATTTGCCGGTGGGATTGCCTGAATGATTATTTAGTCAGGGCGGTCTTGACTAGGCCGGATACCTGACTCATGTCGGCGCGGCCGGCGAGCTTTGGCTTCAGAACGGCCATCACCTTGCCCATGTCCTGCATGCCGGTCGCCTCGCTGGCGGCGACGGCTTCATTCACGGCAGCCTGGATTTCGGCTGGTGAGAGTGCCTGGGGCATGTATCCAGAGAGCACGTTGACTTCGAATTTCTCGGCGTCGGCCAGGTCCTGCCGACTGGCCGCCTCGTACTGACTGATGGAATCGCGGCGCTGCTTGAGCATCTTGTCGATGACGGCCAGCACCCCGGCATCGTCGAGTTCGATCCGATCGTCAATTTCGCGCTGCTTGATGGCGGCCAGCAACAGCCGGATGGCCCCCAGGCGCGCGGTTTCCCGCGCCTTCATGGCCACTTTCATGTCTTCACTGATTTTGGTTTTGAGAGACATATCGGACTAAATATCGGACTAACGGTCTGGTTGCTGAACATACAAAGCAAAAAGCCCCGGCACTTGGCAGTCCGAGGCTGGTTGTGCGGGGAGGCCGTCCCCAACCGTCTGGATGCCGAAGCCATTTCTGGCGATACCGGCACCGGACGGCTTTAGTACATTTTCGGCGGCAGTGTCTGGCTGCGGATGCGCTTGTGGTGGCGCTTCACTGCAGCGGAAAGCTTGCGCTTGCGCTCGGCTGTGGGCTTCTCGTAGAACTCGCGTGAGCGCAGTTCAGTCAGAAGGCCGGTTTTCTCGATGGCGCGCTTGAAGCGGCGGATGGCCACTTCGAACGGCTCGTTCTCTTTAACGCGGATGCCAGGCATGCGGATTAATCCTGCTGTCTATCTGGGAAAGCCGTAAATTATAGCCTCATTTCCGGGAAAGTCCAAGAGGCCGGTAGAATGCATTTTTTGGCCCTGATCTTGGCCCCCATGCTAGTGCTCGGCATTGAATCCTCCTGCGACGAAACTGGCCTTGCCCTGTACGACAGTAAGCGTGGGCTGCTGGCGCATGCCGTGCATTCCCAGGTGGATCTGCACGAGGCCTATGGCGGAGTCGTGCCGGAACTGGCCTCCCGCGACCATATCAGACGGGTCGTACCCTTACTGCGCAGAGTGGTGGCAGAAGCGGGTATCGACCTGGATGGGATCAGTGCCATCGCTTATACCTCCGGGCCGGGCTTGGCCGGCGCGCTGCTGGTCGGGGCCGGTTTCGCGGAATCGCTGGCCCAAGCCCTCGAAGTGCCGGCACTGCCGGTGCACCATCTTGAGGGCCACCTCCTTTCACCCTTGCTCTCGGTTGATCCGCCGCGATTTCCATTCGTGGCCCTGCTGGTATCGGGCGGCCATACTCAACTGATGCGTGTTGGCGGCGTCGGGCAGTATGAATTGCTGGGCGAGACGCTGGACGATGCAGCGGGCGAAGCATTCGACAAGACCGCAAAACTGCTCGGCCTGGGCTATCCCGGCGGACCACAGCTGGCGCGTCTGGCAGAGAAGGGGCAATTGGGGCGTTATGCGTTGCCGCGCCCCATGCTGCATAGCGGAGACCTGAGCTTCAGCTTTTCCGGCCTGAAAACCGCTGTACTGACGCTGGTGCGCAATCGCCCTCTGGATGACCAGGGCAAGGCCGACCTGTGCACCGAATTCCAGGCGGCGATTGTCGAAGTGCTTGCCGCCAAGTCGCTCGCCGCACTGAAAGCGACGGGGCTGAAGCAACTGGTAGTGGCCGGCGGCGTCGGTGCCAACCGGGCGCTGCGCAGCACCCTTGATGCCGGCACGCAGGCAGCGGGCGCGCGGGTTTTCTATCCAGAGATGGAACTGTGCACAGACAATGGCGCGATGATCGCGTTCGCCGGAGCACTAAGGATTTTGCACCACCCGGCGGAAATAAGCCGCGGCAGTTTCGGCGTCAGGCCGCGCTGGCCTTTGGGGGAGGTTTGACATGATATTGCCGACGAATGCTTTCAAGCGCGCCCTGCGGGAGGGTAAGCCGCAGATCGGCCTGTGGTCGGTGATGGCGGACGCGGCTGCGATCGAGCTGCTTGGCGCTTCCGGCTTTGACTGGCTGCTCATCGACATGGAGCACGCGCCGAATGAACTGCCGGCCGTGCAGGCACAGCTGCAGGCCCTGCGCGGCTCGAGCGCGACGCCCATAGTGCGCCCGCCCTGGAACGACATGGTATGGATGAAGCGCGTGCTTGACCTGGGTACGCAAACGCTATTGATCCCTTATGTGCAGACGGCGGCTGAGGCTGCGGAGGCAGTCAGTTTCATGCGCTATCCTCCGGCAGGCCGGCGCGGCGTGGCGAGCGGCACACGCGCTACGCACTGGGGCCGCATCCGGGATTATTACAAGTGTGTCGAGGACGAGTTGTGCCTGCTGGTCCAGGTGGAATCCTGCCAGGGACTGGATAACCTGGATGCCATCGCCGCAACGCCCGGAGTGGACGGCGTATTCATCGGGCCGGCGGACTTGTCCGCCGACATGGGCCACCTGGGTGAGCCCCGGCATCCCGAGGTGCAGATGGCGATCGAGGATGCCGTGCGACGCATCCGGCTTGCGGGCAAGGCAGCCGGGATATTGGCGCGCGGCGAGACGGCGCGACACTGGCTGAAGGCGGGATGCAATTTCGTTGCCGTCGGCGTGGATGCGGTCCTGCTGGCGGAGGCGGCCGACGGCCTCGCCGCGCAGTTCAGGGGATAGCGCCTTACTTCTTTTCGCCGATCTTCGGTTCGGTGCCGGCACGAATGCGCTGCAGGTTTTCGCTGTGGCGCCAATACAGCAGCAGCGCGATGCAGAATACCGCGGTAAGCATGTCGCCCGAGCCGAGCGTGGCCAAGGCAACGATTGGTGCCGTGATGGCGGCGGCAATGGCGCCGAGCGAGGAATAACGAAAGAACCAGACCACGCCGACCCACACCGCCATGACTGCAAGGCCCAGCCACAGGCTGAAGCCGAACAGCACGCCAGCGGCGGTGGCCACGCCCTTGCCGCCCTTGAAGTTGAGGAAGATCGGGTGCAGGTGGCCGAAAAAGGCAGCGAAGCCGGCGATGGCTGCATCCTGCGGTTGCGCGCCATAGGCGGGGCCGAACTCCTGCACTAGGAACACCGCCAGCCAGCCCTTTGCCGCATCGCCGAGCAGGGTGAGCAGCGCAGCCAGTTTGTTGCCAGTACGCAGCACATTGGTGGCGCCGGGATTGCCGGAGCCGTAGTTGCGCGGATCGTCCAGGCCGAAGAGCCTGCTCATCACGATCGCAAAGGGAATGGAGCCGATCAGGTAGGCGAGAATGGCAAAACCGAGCGTGTGCATGGCGGATGACCTAGAATTCGGGGCATTCTAATCGAGAAACAACATGGATCGCATCTTCATTGAGGAACTGCGCGTCGAGGCCTGGGTCGGCATCTATCCGCGCGAGCGGGCGGTGCGCCAGACCATCGAGATCAGCCTGGAGTTCGGCGTGCCAGACGCCGCAGCTCAGCATGACGACATCGCCGACACCATCGACTACGCAGAGGTGATCGCGCGCATTCGCAAGGAACTCGGCGAGCGCCATTTCAATCTGCTGGAAACGCTGGGTGAATACGTGGTGGCGCTGCTCACCGGGGATTTCCGCGCGCCATGGGTGAAAATCTCCATCGCCAAGACCGGCGTGGCCAGGGGCGTCAAACGTGTCGGCGTGGCGATCGAGCGGGGCAGGCTTGGCTAATCGGCCAAACCGCATTCGACTTGAATCGGCGCGAGAACGCGGACGATTTCGTGCGGCTGCACGCCAACCAGAAAGCCGCGTCGGCCGCCGTTGATGTAGATCAGTGGCAGATCGAGGATGGTCTTTTCGATATACACCGGAAGATTCTTTTTCGTGCCGAAGGGCGAAGTGCCGCCCACCAGGTAGCCGGTGTGGCGCTGGGCGGCCTCTGGCTTGCAGGGCGACACGCTCTTCGCGCCTATCTGCCGCGCCAGGTACTTCGTGGACACCTTGCGGTCCCCGTGCATCAGCACGATCAAAGGCTTGCCGGCCTCGTCCTCCATCACCAGCGTTTTCACGACGGCGTGTTCGTCGACATTCAATGCGCGCGCCGACGTGCCCGTGCCGCCATGCTCCTCGTACTCGTAGAGATGGTTGGAATGGGCGACGCGGTGCTGCCGGAGAAACCGTGTCGCGGGGGTTTCGGGCGCGTGATCTTCATGTTTCATAGAGGAAATTCTACCTGAGCGAGCCTGGGAAAATCAGCTTGAATTTCGCGTTGTCGCGAGCTATAAATAAAGTGTTCCCATCACATGGAGAACGAGCCGGAAGAAGCAGGACGTTTTGTTTCACCGGAATACCCTTACGGGATCTTCGATCCCGCTTTGCGCCCGATACAAGGCGCTGCGTCGAAGTCGACGCACGAGAGCCCCGCGATTGCGGGGCTTCTCATTTTCAGGGCAGCTTCCGGTCAGCCACGGGGATGGTGCTGGGCGTGCAGTTGCTTGAGACGTTCGCGGGCGACGTGAGTGTAGACCTGGGTGGTCGAAATGTCGGCGTGACCGAGCAGCAGTTGTACGACGCGCAGATCGGCGCCGTGGTTGATCAGGTGGGTGGCGAAGGCGTGGCGCAGCGTGTGTGGCGAGATGCGCGCCGGGTCGATGCCCGCCTGTGCGGCGTAGCGCTTCACCAGGGCCCAGAACATCTGGCGCGACAAGCCGGCACCACGTCGCGTAACGAAAACCGCGTCGCAATCGCGCCCGGCAAGCAGGGGGATCCGCGCTTCCTTCAGGTAACGCGCAATCCAGTCCAGCGCCTCCTGCCCGAGGGGGACCAGCCGCTCCTTCGAGCCTTTGCCGAACACGCGCACCACGCCCTCGTTCAGGCCGACTTCGAAGAGTCTCAAGGCGACCAGTTCGGAGACGCGCAAGCCGGTCGCGTAGAGCACTTCAAGCATGGCGCGGTCACGCAGGCCGAGCACCGTGTCGCAGTCCGGCGCCGCCAGCAACGCTTCTACCTGAATTTCAGACAGTGTCTTGGGAAAGCGCTCGGGGCGGGGCGGCGGCTCGATATTGAGCGTGGGCTCGGCCTGGATCCTGCCTATGGCCAGCAGGTGCTGGTAGAAGCGCCGCAATGCGGATATCAGGCGACGCTGGCTGGTCGATTTGGCTTTGCGGCTGAAATCACGCAGAAAGTCGTGGATGTCGGCAGGCTCGGCCTGGTCAAGCGTTTTGTCTTTGGCGCCAAGGCTGGTGGCAAATTGCGCCAAGTCGGAACGATAGCTGGCCAGGGTATTTTTTGACAGGCCGGCTTCGAGCCATAACGTATCCGTGAAGGCGTCAAGAAGCGCCTGGTCGGTTGCGGAATGTGCGGATCTGGGTGCTCGGCTCAAAGTACTCCTTCGTGTGCCAGCAGCCAGCGCTTGGTCTCGAGCAGGTATCCATCTCGTGCATTGGCGAAGCCGCCCATGCCGCCGGCGCCCACCACCCGATGACACGGCACGACCACCGGATACGGATTGCGGCCGCAGGCCTGGCCCACTGCGCGCGCGGCGCTCTTCAGGTTTTTTGCAATCTCGCCATAACGCAAGGTCTTCCCCGTCGAGACGGCAGCGATGGCCTGCCAGACTTCGCGCTGGAAGGTGGTGCCTGCGGGTTTTAACGGCAGGTCGAAACGCACGGCCGGATCGGCGAGGTAGGCGGCCAGTTGATCCCGGGCGCGCGCGGCGAGTGCGTTTTTCGGCGCCAGAGGCTTTGTTCCGGGCGGCAGAAAGGAGATTCCCGCGATGGCATCGCCCTCGGTGCGTATGCCAAGGGCGCCGAAGGGGGCTGCAATAACCGCGTCGAAATCAGCGGTCATGGTCATACCGCCTGATGGGCCGCCCCGAAGGGGGTATACGCCCCCTCGGGGGACAGCGAACGAATGTGAGCGTGGGGGCTCATTTTTCCCCTTCACAAGCATAGAGTTCAAGCGGCTCATTCTCCGCGCCGCTCGCGAGTTCGGCAAGCGGCCTGCAGCGGCCTTCAGTGCAGAGTTCGTATCCGGAAGTGAAAGTCGAGTTCGCGAGGCGCAGGCTTTTCTGGGGCGCGAGCCGCGGCACATAGTGCCAGACGCCGTTATCCAATATCGCGCCCTGCGGCGGCTCCATACCGGCGCCGCTGCCGCGGATGCGCGCCTCGACGATGCGCAACCGTCCGGCCTCGATGCGCCAATCTTCCTCCCAGCGGATTTTCTCGATGGAATGCGTCCAGGCCAGGGTGAAGTCTTGCAGCGGCAGGAAGGCGAGCAGGGACGCCGCGGCAATGCAGAGGCCGCTCATGCGGCGGCGGCCGCCTTGCGCGTGCGCCAGCCGTGCCAGGCAAAGAAAACGGCGACAAGACCAAAGCCAATCTCGTCGGTGACCGGCAGCGCGACGATGAGGAAGCCGGCAGCCGTGGCGGCGAGGATACGCTCGGGCCAGTTCATGCGTGCCCGCAAGTGGCCGATGGACGCCGCACCCCACAAGCCGATGGCCATTACGGCCTTGAAGACGATGTAGGCCGTGTCGAACCAGGTGCCGCCCTGGAGCATGAGGGCCGGCGCGTAGACCGCCATATAGGGCACGACGAAGCCGGCCGCCGCGACGCGGATCGCCTGCACGCCGATCTTCAGACCCGATGCCTGGGCAATGGGCGAGGCGGCGAAGGCCGCCAGAGCCACGGGCGGAGTCAGGTCGGCCATGATGCCGAAGTAGAAGACGAACATGTGGCTGACGATCAGCGGCACGCCGAGTTCGAGTAGCGCCGGTGCGGCCAGGGAACTGGTGATGATGTAATTCGGGATGGTGGGGATGCCCATGCCCAGCAGGAGGCAGACCAGCATGGTCAGGAGCAACGACAGGAACAGGCTGTCGGCCCCCAGCTTGATGATGAAGCCGGCGAAGGTGGTGGCCACGCCTGTCAGAGTGATGACGCCGATGATCACGCCGACCAGGGCGCAGGCCACGCCGACCGGCAGGGCATGGCGGGCGCCGTCGGCCAGCGCGTTGACCGCCAGTTTTAGCGTATCGCGTCCGCCCCGCACGAACAGGCAGACAGCGACAAGAATGCCCACCACGGCAAAGAATACGCCCACGCCGAGCTTGAAGAAGGCGGCACTGGCCAGTCCGAGCGCGATCCAGAAGGCAACACGCAGTCCGGTGAAAGTCAGCCGCGCCGCTACGGCGACGCCGAGGATGAGGATGGCCGTGAGCGCCAGCCCCACCGTGCCCGAGAACAAAGGCGTGTAGCCGGAAAACAACAGCCACACCAGAGCGGCGAGGGGCAGGATCAGGTACCAGCCCCTCCTGACTGCCGCCCACGCATCCGGGCATTCGGACTTGGGCAGGCCGTGAAGGCCCATGCGGCCGGCTTCCAGGTGCACCATCCAGAATGCGGAGGCGAAATACAGCAGGGCCGGAATGGTGGCCGCCTTGACCACCTCGACATAGGGCACGTTGATCGTCTCGGCCATGATGAAGGCAACGGCGCCCATCACCGGCGGCATGATCTGGCCGCCCATGCTGGAGGTGGCTTCGACGCCGCCGGCAAATTCAGCGCGATAGCCGAAGCGCTTCATGAGCGGAATGGTGAATTGCCCGGTGGTCACCACGTTGGCCACGCCCGAGCCGTTGATGGTGCCCATGAGGCCGGAGGAAATCACTGAAACCTTGGCCGGACCGCCCCTGGTATGGCCGACGGTGCCCATGGCGAAATCGGTAAACAGCCGGATCATCCCGGCCTGCTCGAGGAAGGAGCCGAAGAGGATGAAGAGAAAAATATAGGTGGACGACACGTAGGTCGGGATGCCGTAGATGCCCTCCGTGCCGAATCCCAGTTGGTCGATCACCTGGCTGACCGCGTAGCCACGGTGTGCGAGTCCTCCCGGCAGATAGTTTCCGAACAGGGCGTAGGCGAGGAATGCGCCGCAGATGAGCGGCAGGGCGGGGCCCATGATGCGCCGCGCCGCCTCGAAAACAAGGACGATAGTGATGACGCCCACGACAAGATCGAGTTGTGTCGGATCGCCCGCCCGCAGGATCAGATCGCCTTCGAATATCCAGTGGTAGAACGCCAGGACGAACCCCGTCCCACCGATGAGCCAGGCAAAGCCCGGCAGTGGACGGCGATGCGCCGAGATGCCCGGGAAAAGGGCAAACGTCATCAGCAGCAGGAAGCCGACGTGAATGCCCCGTACGACTATGCTGGAGATCGGGCTGAAGGCAGCCGTAACGATCTGGAAAGACGAAAAGAGGATGGCGATCAGGAACAGCGCGCGGCCGCGTGGTCCTGCAGCCCAGCCGAATTCACGGGCAAGACCGGGGGATTCAGAGTGGGCGGATGAGGACATGGGACAGTATCGGATCCCGAATCAATGCGCGGACGCCCGCGCGGGGCACCGGCAACGCCCGCGGAAAGTCAGCGGCCGCGACACGGCGTCAGGACGCCCGGCGCGTGGCGCGCCGGGCGTTAAGGGCTTACTTCAGCAGACCGACTTCGCGATAGTACTTCTCCGCGCCGGGATGCAGCGGCAGCGGCATGCCCTTGAGGGCATTCTCGCGCTTGATGGCCTTGGCGGCTGCATGTGCCGCGACCATCATGTCGAGGTTCTCGTACATCGACTTGGTCATCTGATACACCAGATCGGCGGGCACGCCTTCATGGGAGACGAGGAAGTTGGCGATGGCGGCGGTCGGTACATCGGCCGTCTGTCCCTGGTAGGTGTTGGCGGGAATCATCGCCGGCTGATAGGCGGCGTCGCCCACCTTGGCCACGACGTCGGCCGGGATCGTCACCACGACGATATTCACCGAGGTGGCCAGGTCGCGGATCGAGGCCACGCCCAGGCCGGCGGATTGCAGGGTGGCGTCGAGTTGGCGGTTCTTGATGAGTTCCACCGACTCGCCAAAGGGCAGGTACTCGACCTTGGAGAAATCGCCATAGGACAGACCGGCTGCCTTGAGGATGGCGCGGGCATTCAGTTCGGTGCCCGACTTCGGTGCGCCGACGGAGATGCGCTTGCCCTTCAGGTCGGCCATGGTCTTGATGCCCGAATCGGCCGAGGCGACGATCTGGATATAGTTGCTGTAGGTCGCCGAAACGCCGCGCAGCTTGTTCAGCGGCGTCTTGAAGCCGGCTTCTGCATCGCCCTTCCAGGCCAGCGACAGGGCGTCGCCCAGGGTGAGGGCGATCTCGCCGCGACCCGCCTGCAGCAGGTTGAGGTTCTCCGCCGAGGCCTTGGTCGATTGCACCGTGGACTTGGCGGACGGAATGGCCTTGCCGTAGATCTGCGTCAAGGACACGCCCAGCGGATAGTAGATGCCGCTGGTGCCGCCCGTGAGGACGTTGATGAACTGTTGGGCCTGCGCACCCAAGGCGATGCAGGCGCCGGCCGTGAAGACCAGCAGGCTGCGGTACAGTTTTTTCATGTTTGTCTCCTCTGTAACTTTGTTGGTAATGGTTCTCAATTATACCCGGCTTATTGAGGCGATTTGCCGAGCAGGGCCTGCTTCAGGTCGTTCTGCGCCGGATCCTCGCCCAGCCAGACCTTGAGCAGGCCGGCGAAGAAATCCTCGCCGGTGATCTCCTTGCCCTTCATCTGGCCGCCGATGGTCAGCACGGTTCCCTTCTCCGGAATCCAGTCGAAGACGATGCTGGTGCCGGCCTTGATCTCGTCGATCGCCACCACGGTGTCGGACAATTGCTTGATGCGGTCCTTGAGCGCAGCCTTCTCGGCATCCGAGCTGTTGTCGTTGATGCCGCCGCTGACGGCGTTGGCGAAGGTGCTGCCGGAGACGTCCTTGATCAGGCTGATGGCGATACGCTTCGGTCCCTTGGCGGCGAGTACCGCCTTGGTATCCTCAGCCTTGGCCGGCAGGTAGAGCGCCATCACATACCGCTTGCCGAACTTGGAGCGGACGCCGGCGCCGTTGACGACCAGATCGGCATTGCCGAGCTTGATCTTGTCGTCGAACTTGAAGCCCTCCAGTTCCACGGCATGGGCGAGGTTCACGGCGAGGGCGGCCATCGCCGCCAGCAGCAGGTTCTTCATGTTGCCTCCTCTACTTGAAGCGAACGGATACGCTCGGGTTGCCGGGCAGGCCCTCGTAGGTCACCGTAACGGCCATGCCTGGCTTGGGGAAATTGGGCGGCGTGAAGGAACCCAGGCTGAGGATATCGCCGGCGCGGAGCTTGCCGCCGGATTTCGCCAAGTCCTGCGCCAGCCAGACGACGGCGTTGAGCGGGTGGCCCAGGATCGCCGCACCGGGCACCTTGGCGAGCTCCTTGCCGTCCTGGTCGCGCATGACGACCATCATCTTGCCCAGCGCATCGACCATTTCGGGTGTCGGCGCGATCGGCTTGCCGAGCACGCCGAGGCGGGCGCCGACGTTGATGGAGGTGATGATCGGCCCGCTGAGCGGTTGCCCCTTGGCGGTGACCAGGTCGGGCAGCTCGATGAAGGGGCGGATGCTGGCGATGTGTTTGATCACTTCGGCCGGCGTCTTGGCCTGGTTGACGCCCTCGTCCTTGACCACCACCACCAGGTCGGCCTCGAAGAAGGGGACGGCGCCGAACTTGACCGGCACTTCCGCGCCGTCGTCGAGCAGCATCTTCTCCAGCAGCACGCCGCGTACCGGCGAGTTGTGGCCGAAGCGCTTCTGTACCGCCGGGTTGGTCAGGCCGGCCTTGTAGCCGACCACCTTGCCCTGGCTGGCGGACAGTTCACTGACCAGACCGTCGCGGATGCGTGAGGCCTCCTCGATAGTCATGTCCTTGGACAGTCCCGAGGTCGGTTGCATCGCCTGGAAGTTGGCCGCCAGCTGCTGGCTTTGCGGCGGTACGGACGCGCAGGCGCCCAAAACGAGGGCGGCGGCGAATGATGCGACGACGTTGCGGTGTTTCATGGTTTCTCCTCCTTGTTGTTGTTGAACGGCCGCCGTATCCCGGCGGCTGACTTTCCAGCGCTGACTATGCTACTGGCGAACCTCCCCATTACCAAGCACCACCCACTTCTGGCTGGTCAGCCCCTCCAGGCCGACCGGGCCGCGGGCGTGGATCTTGTCGGTGGAAATGCCGATTTCCGCGCCGAGGCCGTACTCGAAGCCGTCGGCAAAGCGCGTCGACGCGTTCACCATGACCGAAGCCGAATCCACCTCGCGCAGGAAGCGCATGGCGCGGGTGTAGTCCTCGGTGACGATGGCGTCGGTGTGCTGCGAACTGTACTGGTTGATGTGGGCGATGGCCTCGTCCGCGTCGGCCACCACTTTCACGGCGATGATGGCGGCGAGATATTCCTCGTACCAGTCCTGCTCGGTCGCCTCCTTCAGCCTGGCGGCATCGATGCCGGCGCCGCGCAGCAGCCCTAGCGATTCATGGCAGCAGCGCATTTCCACCCCCTTGCCGGCCAGCATGGCGCCAATCTGTGGCAGCAGGGCGGGCGCCATGCCGCGCGCCACCAGCAGGGACTCGGCCGTGTTGCAGGTGCCCAGCCTTTGCGTCTTGGCGTTGTCGACGATGGCGAGCGCCTTGCCCGCATCGGCGCCGTCGTCGACATAGACGTGGCAGTTGCCGTCCAGATGCTTGATGACCGGGATGCGCGCCTCGTTCGAGATGCGCTCGATAAGCCCCTTGCCGCCGCGCGGCACGATGACATCGACGAACTCGCGCATCGTCACCAGCTCGCCGACGGCGGCGCGGTCGGTGGTGTCCACCACCTGCACAGCCTCGGCCGGCAGGCCGGCTTCGCGCAGCCCCTCATGCACCAGGGCGGCCAGCGCCCGATTGCAGCGGATCGCCTCCGAGCCGCCGCGCAGGATGGCGGCGTTGCCCGACTTGAGGCACAACCCGGCCGCATCCACCGTGACGTTGGGGCGCGCCTCGTAGATGATGCCGATGACGCCGAGCGGCACGCGCATGCGGCCGACCTGGATGCCCGTGGGGCGGAATTTGAGATCGGAAATCTCGCCGATGGGATCGGCCAGCGCGGCGATCTGCTCCAGGCCTTCGGCCATCGTCGCCACCGACTTGTCCGAGAGCGCGAGGCGGTCGAGCATGGCTTCGTCCAGCCCGGCGCTGCGCGCGGCCTCGAGGTCCTCGCGGTTGGCCGCAAGGAGGGCCGCCTTCTCGCGGCGCACGGCGGCGGCCATGGCCAGCAGGGCCCGGTTCTTCGCGTTCGTCGACGCCCGCGCCATGTCGCGCGAGGCGGCGCGCGCCTGGCGGCCGAGCGATTGCATGTAGTCCTTGACGTTCATCTGCTCATTCTTCATGCCGTTTTCCTTGCCAGCCGCAGGCTGAGCTGGAGAAATTCATCCCACACGTCACCCTGCACCAGACCCTTGATCATCCTGTCGATGCGTGCCGCGGCCAACAGGGCGGCGCGCAGCTGCGGCTGGCGCAGCCGTGGCAGGGCGCGCTGCAGGGCGGCGGCGCGGCGGTCGTCGAACACCCGTTCCGCGCGCAGGGCTGCGGCGAGCGGACGGCCTTCGTCCTGGGCGGCCCGCAGCACCGTCAGCGTGCGGATCTCGCTGGCGAAGGCCCACAACAGCAGCGGCGGCGCCACGTCCTCGCCGCGCAGGCCTTCCAGCAAGCGCGCGCAACGGCCGGCGTCGCCCTCGAGCAGCGCGGCGCGCAGCTTGTCGACATCATAGCGCGCCACATTCAGCACTGCATCCTCGACCTGCGCCAGGCTCAGGTCGCCGGGCGGGTGCAGGAGGCCGAGCTTCTGGATTTCCTGATGGGCGGCCAGCAGGTTGCCCTCGACGTGGGCGGCGATGAACTCCAGGGCGGCGCGCTCCGCCTTCTGCTGCTGGCGCACCAGGCGCAGGGCGATCCAGTCGGGCAGGTCGGCGAGGGCCGGGGCGTTCAGTTCGATGGCCACGCCGGCCTGGGAGAGCGTGGCGAACCAGGCGGTCTTGCGCGCGGCCCAGTCGAGCTGGGGCAGGGTGACCAGCGTCGCGACGCCGTCCGAAAGGCGCTCGCAGTAACGCTGCAGGGCCTCGCCGCCGTCGCGTCCCGGCTTGCCGTTGGGGATGCGCAGGTCAACCAGCTTGCGGTCGCCGAACAGCGACAGATTGCCGGCGGCGAGCATCAGGGTGTCCCACTTGAAGCCGGGGCCGGCGACCAGGACTTCGCGTTCGGTGTAGCCTTTTTCCCGGGCCGCGCTGCGGATGGCATCGCCCGCCTCGATCACCAGCAGCGGCTCGTCGCCGTGCAGGACGTAGAGCGGCGCGAGCGTCTTGGCGAGGTGGGCGGTCAGCTGGTCGGCGCGCAGCTGCATGGTTACTTTACGACTTCAGCCTTCGATTTTTGCGGTAGCCATTCGGCGCAGCACTTGCTGCACCATGTCGTTCTGCATGTCGCGGTAGAGCAGTCCTTCTTCCTGCTCCTTGGCCAGCACCCGCTCATCGGCGAAGCTGATGTCCCGCACCAGGACGATCTCGGTAGGCGGGATGAATTCACGCCCCTTTAGATCGTGCACACGGTAGGCAAGGCGGTAGCGCAGCTGGAACTCGCGTACGCGGCCGGTGGCGGAAAGGCTGAGGATGTGTTTCTCGCGCGCTTCGCCGAGGACGGTGAAAACGGCTTGGGCTTCCTGCGGGGTTGCGGGCAGCTGGGTGTTGCCGAGGGCGCGGATGTTGCGCCTCAACATGGCGCCCAGTTCCCAGTTTTCAGCAATGTACAGGCTGGAGAAGGGCAGCGGCTGCGCGCCGCGCAACTGGAAGCCGCAGGCGGTGAGCAGCAGGACCATCAGGACAGGAATCAACTTGCGCATGTTCCGCTCCGCTTAGACGACGATATTGACCAGCCGGCCCGGCACGACGATCACCTTCTTCGTCGGCTTGCCTTCCATGTATTTCTGCGCCACTTCCGATGCGAGCGCGATCTGCTCGAACTGTTCCTTCGTGGCGTTCGACGGCACTTTGATAGAGCCGCGCAGCTTGCCGTTAACCTGCAGCACCAGGTCGATCTCGTCCTGCGCCAGCGCCGCCTCGAGCGGCTCGGGCCAGGGCGCATGCAGGATGTCCTCACCGTAGCCCAGCGCGCACCAGAGATGATGACAGATATGCGGCGTGATGGGCGAGAGCAGCCGCAGCAGGATGGACAGGCCTTCCCGCATCAGCGCCGCGTAGCCCTCGGCGTCCTTCGGTGCGCGCTCGAGGGCGTTGAGCATCTTCATCGCGGCGGAGGCCACGGTGTTGAACTGGAACTTCTGCAGGTCGTAATTGGCCTGTTTCAGGTTCAGATGCATCTCGCGGCGCACGTCTGCCAGCGCGCCGCCCACCTTTGCGGGCATGGGCGCTGCCGATTTCACCGTCTCGCACGTGCCGGCAGCGAATGCCCACAGCCGCTTCATGAAGCGGTAGCTGCCCTCCACGCCGGAATCCGACCACTCCAGGGTTTGCTCGGGCGGGCTGGCGAACATCATGAAGAAGCGCGCCGTGTCGGCGCCGTACTGTTCGATCAGAGCCTGCGGGTCGACACCGTTGTTCTTCGATTTCGACATGGTGCCGATGCCGCCGGACTCCACCGGCTGACTATCGGCCTTCAGCACCGCACCGATGCGGTTGCCCTTGTCGTCGAACTTGAGTTCCACGTCGGCTGGATTGAAGTAGCTGATGCGTCCTGATTCCGGCTTGCGGAAGAAGATCTCGTTGAGCACCATGCCCTGCGTCAGCAGGCGGCCGAAGGGCTCGTCGAATTCCACCAGTCCGAGGTCGCGCATGATCTTGGTCCAGAAGCGCGAGTAGAGCAGGTGCAGGATGGCGTGCTCGATGCCGCCGATGTACTGGTCCACCGGCAGCCAGTACTGCACGCGCTCGTCGACCATTGCCTTGTCGTTGCCGGCGCTGGCGTAGCGGCTGTAGTACCAGGACGAGTCGACGAAGGTGTCCATGGTGTCGGTCTCGCGCCGCGCCTTGGCGCCGCACTTCGGGCAGGCGCAGTCGAGGAAGTCGGGCCGCTTGTTGAGCGGGTTGCCTGAGCCGTCCGGCACGCAGTCTTCCGGCAGGACCACCGGCAGCTGGTCGTCGGGCACCGGCACGGTGCCGCATTTGTCGCAGTGGATGAGCGGGATCGGGCAGCCCCAGTAGCGCTGGCGCGAGATGCCCCAGTCGCGCAGGCGCCAGGTGACCTGCTTGTCGCCGAGGCCCTTGGCCCTCAGGTCGGCGGCGATGGCATCCACCGCAGGCGCCAGGCCGAGCCCGTCATACTTGCCGGAGTCGATGCAGCGGCCGCTCTCCTTGTCGGCATACCACTCCTGCCAGGCGTCGAGCGAGAATGTTTTGCCGGGCACCTCGATGACCTGTTTGATCGGCAGCTTGTATTTCTTCGCGAAATGAAAATCGCGCTCGTCGTGCGCCGGCACGGCCATCACCGCGCCCTCGCCGTAGCCCATCAGCACGTAGTTGCCGACCCACACCTCGACCTGCTCGCCGGTGAGCGGGTGGCTGACGAAGATGCCCGTCGGCATGCCCTTTTTCTCCATGGTGGCGAGGTCCGCCTCCATGACCGAGCCCTGCTTGCATTCCTCGACGAAGGCGGCCAGCGCCGGATTGTCGCGCGCCGCGCGCGCGGCGAGCGGATGCTCGGCGGCAACGGCGCAGAAAGTGACGCCCATGATGGTGTCGGCGCGGGTGGTGAACACCCACAGCTTTTCCTGCCTGCCGTCCAGTTCGTAGGGGAAAGCGAAGCGCACACCGAAGCTCTTGCCGATCCAGTTGGCCTGCATGGTCTTGACGCGCTCGGGCCAGCCGGGCAGGCCGTCGAGGGCGGCGAGCAGTTCCTCGGCGTATTTCGTGATGGCGAGGTAGTACATCGGGATCTCGCGTTTTTCCACCACGGCGCCGGTGCGCCAGCCGCGCCCGTCGATGACCTGCTCGTTGGCGAGCACGGTCTGGTCGACCGGATCCCAGTTCACCACGCCGGTCTTCTGGTAGGCCAGCCCCTTTTCCAGCATGCGCAGGAACAGCCACTGGTTCCACTTGTAGTAGTCGGGCTTGCAGGTCGCCAGCTCGCGCTCCCAGTCGAGGGCGAAGCCGAGCGACTGCAGCTGCTTCTTCATGTAGGCGATATTGTCGTAGGTCCACTTCGCCGGGGGCACATTGTTGGCCATGGCGGCGTTCTCCGCCGGCAGGCCGAAGGCATCCCAGCCCATGGGCTGCAGCACGTTGAAGCCGCGCATGCGGTGGTAGCGCGTCAGCACGTCGCCGATGGTGTAGTTGCGCACATGGCCCATGTGCAGTTTCCCCGACGGATAGGGGAACATCGACAGGCAGTAGTACTTCGGCTTGGTGGCATCTTCGACGGCGCGGAAGGCGGCGGTTTTTTCCCAGTGCTGCTGGGCAGCCTGCTCAATCTCGGCCGGGGTGAATTTCTGCTGCATGAGGGAAAGCGGAGGGTCGTTGCAAAAGAGCGGATTATACTCTCGGCTCAGCGCGCTACGCTTGAGCGACCGACGGAGAACGAGATGAACAAACTCATGATGATCATTGCCATGTGCAGTTTGGCAGTCAATGTACTGGCAGCCCCGCAGGCAGTTGTGGAAGCCGTGCAGTCGCCCGCCTGGCGCGACCGGGATGGCCGTGCGCAACCGTTGGCGCCGGGCATGGACCTGCAAAGCCGCGACCGCATCCGCACCGGCGAGGGATCGCGCGTCTATCTCAAGCTCGCCGACGGCAGCACGGTGAAGCTGGGCGAGAACGGCATCCTGCTGGCCGAGCGTCTCGGCCCTCGTGAAAGGCAATTCTTCTCGGCCGCGCTCGATGTCGCCAAGGGTGCCTTTCGTTTTACGACCGACAAGCTGAGGAAATTATCGCGGCGCGATGTCACCATCCGCGTCGCCACGGTGACGGCCGGCATCCGCGGCACGGACGTCTGGGGCAAGACCGAGCCGGAGCGTGATTTTGTCTGTTTGCTGGAAGGCAGGATCACCGTCAGCCACAAGGACGGCGATACCCGCGATATGAGCGAGCCGCTCACTTTTTACGTGGCGCCGCGCAATCAGCCGCCGAAGGGCATCGAGCCGGCTGATCCCGCAACCGTGCAGAAGTGGGCGGCGGAAACGGAAATACAGGCAGGTGCGGGTGTCTTGCGCCGGGGCGGAAAATGGAAGTTGCTGCTGGCCGATACCGATAACCAGGCTTCGGCGCTCGAGGTTTATGACCGGGCGGCCGTCGCCGGCTATGCCGCCTCGATCAGGCCCCGCATCGTGGGCGAGGCTATTCGTTACGAAATCCTGCTGCGCAACCTGCCCGGAAAAACAGAGGCGGTTGCTCTGGCTGCCAAGGTGAAGACCCAACTCGGTCTGGAAGCCAGGCCGACGCGCTAGGCGCTATAGCGCCTTTGGGGAAAGCAAGCGGACCCAAGCCACCGACCAGCTTTCCGCCAGCAGCAGCGGCAGGTGGACCATGCGCGATTGCAGGCGCACCCAGCCGCTCAGTTCAGGCTTGGGCAGGCACCCCAAGAGCACTTCCTCCGGCGGGGCTAGCCCCGCCCTCAGGGCGCAGTTCGCCTGGACTTCGCGGTGGATCAGCTTGTGCAGTCGAGCTGCGGCGGCTTCCCAGTATTCGGATGTGCCAACCCAGCCGGTTTGCTCGGTGGCGTGGCACAGTGCTTCGCGCCAGAGTTCCTCGGCGCGGGCTTCGGAAATACCGGCCTTGTGGGCGATCCAGGGCAGGATCATCGGGCCATTCATACTGTTCTCCTTGTAACCATTGTGTGGCGGGTTAGTTGTTGCCTGCCGGCGGCTTCGTGGGCGGCTTGCAAGCTGTCTTGCTGCTATGCACAAACTCATTGCAGCGGATTCTACGCTTGATTAGATGGGGGATTTATTGACTTGGTTCAAGTAAATCATGCAATGCAGCACGATTGGGTGCTAATACCTAATGATCAGAAGCGTGTGCTTACATTCACCATATACCGCATGCTGGCTTACTGATTACGGTCGTATTCCTGCGCGAGCGTGAAACGCAGGATAGTACCCTTGCCGGGTTTCGACTCCGCCCAGACGCGCCCGCCATGGCGATGCACGATGCGGGCGACAGTGGCCAGGCCGATGCCCGTGCCCGCAAAGTCCTCCGGCTTGTGCAGGCGCTGGAAAGGAGCGAACAGCCTGTCGGCGTATTTCATGTCGAAGCCCACGCCGTTGTCGCGCACGAAGAAAACTTGCTCGCCTTCCCGTATTTCACTGCCGAAGGCGATCTTCGGTGCGGCCTCCTTGCCCGAGTACTTCCACGCATTCTCCAGCAGGTTCTGCATCATCACGCGCAGCAGTTGCGAGTCGCCGAAGGCCGAACAACCTCCTGTGATGGCTTTTTCGACGGGATGCGCAGGCGCGCCCTGCTTCAGCTCATCGAGGATCTCGCCGGCGAGCCGGCTCAGGTCGACCTGGCTGCGGCGCATGCTGTGGCGGCTGACGCGGGAGAGTTCGAGGATGTCGTCGATCAAGGTGCCCATGCGTTGGGCGGCGGCGCGCACCCGCTCAAGGTAGCTTTTCCCCTGGGCATCGAGCCGCTCGCCATACTCCTCTGCAAGCAGGTGGGAAAAGCCGTCGATGCCGCGCAGCGGCGCGCGCAGGTCGTGCGAGATGGAATAGGCGAAGGATTCCAGTTCCTTGTTGGCCGACTGCAATTCGGCGGTGCGCTCCTGCACGCGGATTTCCAGTTCGGCATTGAGGTGCTGGATTTCCTCATTCGCCTGAACCTGTGCGGTGATGTCCTGGGCGGTGCCCAGGGCGCGTGACGGCTTCCCTTCCTTGTCGACAAACACCTCCCAGCGCGCATGGATATGCTTGACGCGGCCATCCGGGGTCAGGATGCGGTGCCTGAATTCGTAGTTGCCGGGAGGACCGGCAAAGCTGCGGTAAGTCTGCTGCATCCTGTCCACATCTTCGGGATGCACCATGGACAGCAAGTCTCGAAAGGTTCCGTCGAAAGAACCCGGCGGACGTTCGTAGATCCTGAACACCTCCTCCGACCAGGTCATGCGCTTGGCGACGATATCCAGGTCCCAGCTTCCCACATGGCCGATGCGCTGCGCTTCGCGAAGGCGTGCCTCGTTGTCCCGCAATGCAGCCTCAATCTGCAGTCGATCCGTGATGTCGTGGCTCATGCAAATGAGGCAATCCTCGCCATCGAGGTCGATCCGCTCCGTGGAGATGAGTACGGTGTGTTGCTCGCCCGATTTGGTGTTGAAACGCGTTTCCGAACTCCGGCTGATGCCGACTTTGCCGACCTCCTCGACCCAGCGATCCCGATCCGTTTGGGCCGCCCAGAGGCCGAGCTCGACTGAAGTACGGCCAATCATCTCTTCGCGCGTCCAGCCGAATTGCTTGATGAAGGCTTCATTGGCATCGACATAGAGGCCGTCGCGCAGACGGCTGATGGATATGGCGATCGGATTCGAGTGGAAGACCTTGGCGAATTTTTCTTCGGCGCGTTTGCGTTCGGTGGTGTCGATCGCCATGCCGGCCATACGGAACGGCTTGCCGTCGTCCCCATACTGGCCGTGGCCGCGGGCGACGATCCAGCGCACGCTTGCATCGGGGCGGACGATGCGGTATTCGCAGTCGAATTCGCCGTGATGCTCAAGCGCGTTCATGTAGGACTGCTGTACGCGGGTGCTGTCCTCGGGAAGGATCGCGCTGAGGAAACGCTCGAGCGAAAGGTCTTCGGTGTCAACCGGCAGCCCGAATATGATCTTGAGCTGATCGTTCCATTCCAGACGGTTGCTGGCAATGTCCCACTCCCAGATGCCAACGCCGCCGCCGGCCGTGGCGATGCGCAGCCGCGCTTCGCTCCTCTGCAGTGACTGTTCCGCCCGCTTTCGTTCCGTGATGTCCGTCACCAGCACCAATGCGCAGGGTTCTTTGTCCAGTTCGATCAGTTCGGCGGAGATCAGGGCCTCGCGGATGCTTCCATCCTTGATCCGGAAGCGGCTCTCTCTGTTGCCGATATGCCCCATCCGCCGCAAGTCCGAGACCCAGGCTTGTCTCTCTTGCAGATCCAGCCAAGCACCGATATCCAGGGAGGTGCGTCCTATGATTTCCTCACGGCACAAGCCGAAGAGCCGCACGAAAGCCTCGTTGATATCTATGTAGCGCCCATCCTCGAGGCGGGTGATGGCGATGGCGAGCGGACTGGAACGGAAAACGCTTGAGAACTTGCTCTCCGAGCGGCGCAGTTCCGCCTCGATCGCAACCTGCTGCGTGACATCCTTGAAGATGGCGAACAAGCCACGCGGCCGCCCTTCCTCGCCCGGTTCGGGCACGATTTCGATGTCGAGCACGCGGTTTTCACCGGCGGCGGAACGGCGTTCGGCACGGTAGGCGAGTCGCTCGCCGGCGAGGACGCGCCCAAGCATTTCGCCGACGCCGTTGCCATAAGCCTCATCTCCGATGATCTCGCGCACGGTCAGGCCGATGATGTCGTCCCTGCCGCGGCTGTAGAAGTTGGCGTAATTGCGGTTGGCATGCAGGCAGCGAAGTTCGCGATCGCCGTGGAAGAGCATGACCGGCACGCTTTCCATCAGCAGCCGCAGCTCTGCTTCGCGCGTGGTCAGTTGGTCGACCTGGGTACTGAGTTCAAGGTTGATCCTGCGCATCGCCTCGTGCCGCAGGCGGAAGCCGCGGAAGATGTGGTAGGCAACGGCCGCCGCCACCACCACGTAGATGGTCACCGCGACCCAGACGAGGAACGGCGGCGAAGGGGCGACATAGAGCGGGAGCGCGCCCATTTGCTCGGCCAGCGCCAGACCCAGTCCAGCCAGCACGGAGGCGATACAAAACGCAATCGCGCCCCGCGGGGGCAGCAGCCAGCCGGCCAGCACGATGAGTATCGGCAGGCCGATCAGGCTGCGGCTCATCAGGCCGTTGGTGATGCCGATCTGCAGCAGCATGGCCGTCCAGACGCCCCAGATCAGCAACGAGACCGCCAGGCCGACCTTGCCGCGCCGCAGAAATACCCAGGCAGTTGCTGCGCAAACGCTCATGGCGACGAGACCCGGGCCGCGGATTGTTGCGCTTTCGATGGAGAGGAGCATGGCCGCGAGAGTAGACCAGGCAGCCGGAAATGATCAACCCGATGATCATGCGCAACAACCGCAGGGTGTTCTCGTCGCGCAGGATCGCGTCGTGGAAACCGCCTCCGCGTGTCTTCGTCTCGGACATAGCGGCGTTGTCCTTCACCTCAATCCTCACGATTACCGTCGCGCGCGGCCGCCGGCAGCGTAAAACGCATGGTCGCCCCTTGTCCCGGCGCGGCTTCCGCCCACACGCGCCCGCCATGGCGATGCACGATGCGGGCGACGGTGGCCAGGCCGATGCCGGTGCCCGCAAACTCCTCCGGCTTGTGCAGGCGCTGGAAGGGGGTGAACAGCCGGTCGGCGTATTGCATGTCGAAGCCGACGCCGTTGTCGCGCACGAAAAACACGATCTCCCCGTCCTGTGTTTCGCTGCCGAACGCGATCTGCGGCGCGGGTTCGCGGCTGGAGTATTTCCAGGCGTTCTCGATCAGGTTCTGCATGAGCACGCGCAACAATTGCGGGTCGCCGCTGGCGAAGCAGCCCGGCTGTATCGAAATCCCGACGGCATGGCCGGGGCTGGCGCGCGACCGTTCTTCCGCCGCCTCGATCGCCAACTGGCTGAGGTCTACGCGCATGCGCTGCATGCCCATGCGGGTGACCCGCGACAGTTCCAGGATGTCGTCGATGAGCGCACCCATGCGCTGCGCCGCGGCGCGCACCCGTTCGAGGTAGCTGTGCCCCAGCGCGTCGAGCCGCTCGCCGTATTCTTCTGCGAGCAGGTGGGAAAAGCCGTCGATGCCACGCAAGGGCGCGCGCAGGTCGTGCGAAATGGAATAGGCGAAAGACTCCAGTTCGCGGTTGGCGGCGGTGAGTTCGGCGGTGCGCTCGCTGACGCGGTTCTCCAGCTCGGCGTTGAGGTTGCGCACTTCGTCTTCGGCGCGCTGCTGGTCGGTGATGTCGCGCATCAGCGCAAAGGCGCCGCGCACCGTGCCGTCGGCGCCGCGATCCGGCACCGATTCGATCTCGATGATGCGGTCCTCGCCTGCCGCGGAGCGGCGCATCGCACGGTAGGAAACCTGTTCCCCCTCGAGCGCCCGTTGCAGCATCGGCTCGGCACTGCGGAAGGCATCCTCCCCGATGATGTCGCGGATGGGGCGCCCGACTGCATTGCCTCCTTCCGGTTCGAAGAATTCCAGATAGCGGCGGTTGGCATAGCGGTTCACGAAGTCGCGATCGTTGTAGGCGATCATCGCCGGCACGTTCTCCGCCACCAGGCGCAGATGCGCTTCGCTCTCGGCCAGCGCTTGTTCGGCAATTTGCCTTTCGGTGACATCCAGCTTCAGCGCATAGAAACCGACGACCGCGCCCGACTCGTCACGTTCCGGCACGAAGGCGATGTCCAGGTGATGCTCCTTGCCGTCGACGGCGCTGCGGCGCACGGCGCTGTACTTCACTGCCTCGCCGCCCAGCACCGCCTGCAGTTCGGCATGAATGGCACGCGCCGATTCCTCCCCGAGAATGTCGGCCACGCTCTTGCCAATGATGTTATCGGGTGTGAAGCCGAAAAATTCGGCATACCTGCTGTTGGCATAACGGCAGCGCAAATCGCGGTCGCCATGGTAGATGAAGGCAGGTATGTTCTCGGCGATCTGCGCGAGCTGGTTTTTCTCGGCAGCCAACGCCTCGCCGAGGCGGCGGACCTCCTCGACGCGGCGGTCGTTGCTGCGCACGATGTAGGCGGTAAGCAGGCCGGTGAGCAGCAGGACGACCGCAATGGGAAAGGCGGCCATGAAGGCGTTTGATGTCGCTTGCGGCAGGTCGACCGGGTAGGCGGCCAGGCCGAGCACGAGCGCTATGCCAAGGATTGTCAGCGTAGCCGCATGGCGAACGCCGAGCAGCCAGCCCGCCAGCAGGACCGCCAGGGGCAGCGCAATCGTCTGCGGCGCCTGCAGGCCGCCATGCATGACGATCGTGGGAACGAGGGCCGCGAATGTGCCATACACCAGCACGCGGGCAGCGCATTGCGCCTTTCCCGCGCGCGTCAGCAGCAGGCTCGCCGCGGCCAGGATGACCACGAACGCAGGCCCGATGCCTTGCCCCGCCAGATCCGGGAATGACAGGAAGACCAGCGCCAGGTAGAGGGACGGCCCGACGATCAGGAACCAGCCTGCCACCCGCAGGGCACGCAGCTTGGCATCTTCGGTTGCGTCGCCGGGGGAGCCGCAAAACATCTTCAGATCAAAGCGCATGTCGATGGTGCCTTCAACGGCAGGTCTTGCCGCATGCAGGAAATGTGCATGTCATGGCACACCTTATCAGAAAGTGACGCCATGCCCCAGGGTGAAACGCAGGGCAGTGCCCTGTCCGGGCACGGATTCCGCCCAGACGCGGCCGCCATGGCGATGCACGATGCGCGCGACGGTGGCCAGGCCGATGCCGCTGCCGGCGAATTCCTCCGGCTTGTGCAGGCGCTGGAAAGGCGCGAACAGCCGGTCGGCATACTGCATGTCGAAGCCCACGCCGTTGTCGCGCACATAGTAGGCCGTCTCGCCCGAGGCGAGCTGCTCCTTGCCGAATTCGATGCGGGCCTCCGCCTGCCGGGACGAGTATTTCCAGGCGTTTTCCAGCAGGTTCTGCATGAGGATGCGCAGCAACTGGGGATCGCCCTCCATCACGCAGTCCGGCGCGATCGCCGCCTCGACCTGGCGCCCCGGACTAGCCTGGCGCATTTCGTCCAGAAATTCCGCTGCGATCTGTCCGAGATCCACGCGTTCGCGGCGCAGGGCCTGGCGCGACACGCGCGACAGCTCGAGGATATCGTCGATGAGCGAACCCATGCGCTGTGCCGCCGCACGCACCCGATCGAGGTAGCCGCGCCCCTGTTCATCGAGCTTGTCGCCATATTCTTCCAGCGCCATCTGGCTGAAGCCGTCGATGCCGCGCAGCGGCGCGCGCAGGTCGTGCGAAATCGAGTAGGCGAAGGATTCCAGTTCCTTGTTGGCGGACGAGAGGTCGGCCGTTCTTTCTTTTACTCGCCGGTCGAGGTCCTGGTTCAACCGCTCGATCTCGAGGCGAGCCTGTTCCTGCTTCGTGACGTCAAAAAACAAACCGTAAAACCCCTTATTCCCCCCGGGTTCGCTTACCTGGGGCATGAGACTGAACATCATGTGGCGTCCCTCTAACGAGGGCGAGGGATGGGGGCCGCGATAATACACGGGCTTGCCGGCGAGAACCTGCTCGACATAGGGTTTGGCAAGGGCGTAGTTGGCATCGCCGACGACCTCGCGCAAATGCTTGCCGATGATGCTCTGTTCGCTGAATCCGCAGTAAGTGGCGAGGTGCACATTGGCGAAGCGGCAGACCCATCCGTCAAAGGCGCAGATGCCGGCCGGCACGTTGTTCATGACCAGTTGCAGATCGCGTCCTCGTTCGGCCAGCAATTGAAGGCTGTCTTCCAGGGCAAGCCGGGCAATCTGCTCCTTCGTCTGCCAGCGCCGCTGCTCGCGCGCCATGGAGGCCACGACGGCGGTCAATACCAGCAGCACGAGGACATAGACGACGCCGAGAATGGCGGGCGGCGTCAGCTTGGGCGGCGGCAGCAGCGCGAAGTGGTCCGCCAGGGCGATGCCGACGATCCCGGCGATGGCCGCCGCGCCGAACACGAAAATCATGCGCAGCCCCAGCGCCATGGCCCCCACGATGACGGCCGGATAGGCGAAGATCAGCGCCGAGCGCAAGCCGGCGACCAGGACCGCGGAAGCCGTGATGGCCAGCAGGACGCCGCACAGCAGGGCCAGGTAAGCGCCGACCGGCCTGCCCAGCTGCAGGAGGATGAGGCTCGAGAGGGAGACGGGGATCAGCAGGCTAGCTCCGATGACCCGGTGATCGCCGAATTCCATTGGCGCCGGAAGGAGAAGCAGGTAAAGCAGTGTGCCGGCGAGGACGATGCTGGCCGCCAGGCGGACGGTCCTCACTCCGCCCGCCCGGATGAGCCACTCTTCGGTAGGGATTGCTGCAGGAGTGGGGGATGCCTTCATTCGCATGTTTCCTGCGCGTGCGCCGCGCCTGAGCGGGGTGCGGCATCGGGTGAATAGCCTATCCCATGTGCTGCAGGAAGTATAATTTTGCTCCGCAAACCGGTTTTCTCCCATGCCCAACCTGCTCGGCGGCCTCAACCCGCCCCAACTTTCCGCCGTCACCCTGCCGCCGCAGCACGCCCTGGTGCTTGCCGGCGCCGGCTCGGGCAAGACGCGCGTGCTCACCACGCGCATCGCCTGGCTGATCCAGACCGGCCAGGTCGGCCCGCAAGGCATTCTCGCCGTCACCTTCACCAACAAGGCGGCGAAGGAGATGCTCGCCCGCCTGACGGCCATGCTGCCCATCAATACGCGCGGCATGTGGATCGGCACCTTCCACGGCCTGTGCAACCGCCTGCTGCGTGCGCACCACCGCGACGCCGGCCTGCCGCAGCTGTTCCAGATTCTCGATTCCGCCGACCAGCTCGCCGCCATCAAGCGCCTGCTGAAGGGGCTCAACGTCGACGACGAAAAGTTTCCTCCCAGAGACCTGGCCAACTTCATTAACGGCCAGAAGGAGGCGGGCTTGAGGCCGGACGCGGTGGAGGCCTGGGACGAGTACACACGCAAGCGCGTCGAGCTGTATCGCGAGTACGAAACGCAGTGCCAGCGCGAAGGCGTGGTGGACTTCGCCGAGCTGCTGCTGCGCTCCTATGAACTGCTGCAACGCAACGAGCCAATCCGGCATCATTACCAGAGCCGTTTCAGGCACATCCTGGTCGACGAGTTCCAGGACACCAATAGGCTGCAGTATCGCTGGCTTCGCCTGCTTGCAGCCTATCCAGCTGAGGGCCATCCCCCCAACCCCCTTCCCGGGGAAGGGGGCGACCATTCAGAGGCGCCAAGGGGCGCCTGCATCTTCGCAGTGGGGGACGACGACCAGTCGATCTACGCCTTCCGCGGCGCCGAGGTCGGCAACATGCGCGATTTCGAGCGCGAGTTCCGCGTGGACAACGTCATCCGCCTGGAACAGAACTACCGCTCGCACGGCAACATCCTCGACGCCGCCAACGCCATCATCAAGAACAACGCCGCGCGGCTGGGCAAGAACCTGTGGACCGACGCCGGCACGGGCGAGCCTATCCGGGTGTATGAGGCCTTCAACGACACCGAGGAGGCGCGCTGGATCGTCGAGGAAGTGAAGTCCCTCTCGCTCGACGGCGCGGCGCGGCGCGAGATGGCGCTGCTCTACCGTTCCAACGCCCAGTCGCGCGTGCTGGAACACGCGCTGTTCAGCGCCGGCCTGCCCTACCGCGTCTATGGCGGCCTGCGCTTCTTCGAGCGGCTGGAGGTCAAGCACGCCCTGGCCTATCTGCGCCTCATCGCCAACGCCGACGACGACGGCGCCTTTCTGCGCGTGGTGAATTTTCCGGCACGCGGCATCGGCGCGCGCAGCATCGAGCAGCTGCAGGATGCGGCCAAGGCGACGAAAGTCAGTCTCTGCGAGGCGGCGAAGGGCGGCGGCAAGGCGGCGCTTTCGCCGCTCTGATCGACAAACTGAAAGGCTGCCTGCGAAGGCCTGACGTTGCCCGAGACGGTCGAGCAGGTGCTCGAGCTCTCCGGTCTGCGCGCCCATTACCAGAACGAGAAGGAAGGCCAGGACCGCCTCGCCAACCTCGACGAACTGGTCAATGCCGCCGCCAATTTCGTCGCCGAGGAAGGCAACGTCAACGCGGAAGGCGAGTTCTCGGGCGATCTCGCCGCCTTTCTCTCCCATGCCTCGCTCGAAGCCGGCGAGCACCAGGCCGGCGAGGGCGACGACGCCCTGCAGCTCATGACCGTGCATTCCGCCAAGGGCCTGGAATTCGACGCCGTCTTCATCAGCGGCCTGGAGGAGGGACTGTTTCCGCACGAGAACAGCGTGCGTGAGGAGAAGGGCCTGGAGGAAGAGCGCCGCCTCATGTACGTCGCCGTGACGCGGGCACGGCAGCGGCTCTACATTTCCCACGCGCAGACGCGCATGCTGCACGGCCAGACGCGCTACAACCTGCCCTCGCGTTTCTTCGACGAAATCCCTGAGGAACTGCTGAAATGGCTGACCCCGCGCATGGGCAGGACACAGGCCGCCGTGCCCCAGGAGCTGACTTTCAGTTCGCCGCGGCGCGGCGGTTGGGCCGCGCCGCCCGTTCCGCCTGCGCTGGCGCGCCGTTCGCTGGCGAAGGACACCGGCGGCTTCCGCATCGGCCAGAACGTGGCGCACGCCAAGTTCGGCCAGGGTGTCATCATGAACGCCGAGGGCGCCGGTTCGGACGCGCGCGTGCAGGTGAATTTCGGCCGCGAGGGTGTCAAGTGGCTGGCGCTGTCGGTGGCGAAACTGACGGCAGCATGAGGTGAGGGCATGAAGGCACACGCCAACGGCATCGACATCCACTACGAAATTTCCGGCAGCGGCCCCTGGGTGACGCTGTCGCATTCGCTGTTCTGCGACCTGACGATGTGGGATGCGCAGATGGCGGCGCTCGAGCACCACTTCAGCGTGCTGCGCTTCGACACGCGCGGCCACGGCAAAACCGACGCGCCGGCCGGTGCCTATACGCTGGCGCAGATGGCCGGCGACGTGATCGGCCTGCTCAATGCGCTGAAGATCGAGCGCACACATTTTGTCGGCCTGTCGATGGGCGGCATGATCGGCCAGCATCTCGCGCTGAAAGTGCCGCAGCGCATCGACCGGCTGGTGCTGGCAGATACCGCCGCCCGCTTTCCGCCGGAGGCGCAGGCGCTGTGGCCGGAGCGCATCCGCATCGCTGCCGAGCAGGGCATGGCGGCGCTGGTGGAGTCGACGCTGGCGCGCTGGTTTACCCCGCCTTACCATGCCGCGCATCCTGATGAGATGGCGCGCATCGCAGCCCTCATCAACGCAACGCCCGGTGGCGGGCTTCATCGGCTGCGCGCAGGCCATCCCGCGCCTCGACACCCTCGGCCGGCTGCATGAACTGGACATGCCGACGCTGGTGATCGTCGGCGAGCAGGACGGCGGCACGCCGCCGTCCATGGCGCGCGAGATCGCGGCGGCGATTCCGGACGCACGGCTGGAGATCATTGCCGAGGCGTCGCATCTTTCCAACATCGAGCAGGCGGAAGTCTTCAATCGGCTGCTGCTGGATTTTCTGGTGTAGGTTGGTTTGTAGGTCGGGCTTCAGCCCGACTTTGGCCGTTGATGTCGGGCTGAAGCCCGACCTACAGGAGACATCGCAATGGATCTGGACATTTCTGGGAAGAACGCACTGGTCTGCGCCGCAAGCAAAGGGCTCGGGCGAGGTTGCGCGCTGGCGCTGGCGAAGGAGGGCGTGCATGTGACCATCGTCGCGCGCGGCCGCGAGGCGCTGGAAGCGACGGCGGCCGAGCTGGGGAAAGTCAGTCCCCAGGGTACGGCGATCCAATTCGTCGCTGCTGACATCACCACGGCAGAGGGCCGCGCAGCGGCGCTCGCCGCCTGCCCGCAGCCGGACATCCTGGTGAACAACGCCGGCGGCCCGCCGCCCGGCGATTTCCGCAACTGGTCGCGCGAGGACTGGATCGCCGCGCTCGATGCAAACATGCTGACGCCCATCGAACTCATCAAGGCGACGGTGGATGGCATGATCGCGCGCCGCTTCGGTCGCATCGTGAACATCACCTCCGGCGCGGTGAAGGCGCCGATCGACGTGCTCGGCCTGTCCAACGGCGCCCGCTCTGGGCTCACCGGCTTCGTCGCCGGCCTGGCGAGGAAGACCGTGCAGCACAACGTCACCATCAACAACCTGCTGCCGGGTTTCTTCGACACCGACCGCATCCGCGCGGTCGTCGGCGGCCAGGCCAGGTCGCGCGGCATCGACTACGCAGCGGCGCTGGCCGAGCGCATCGCCACCATTCCGGCCGGCCGCATCGGCGACCCCGAGGAGTTCGGCGCCGCCTGCGCCTTCCTCTGCGGCGCGCAGGCCGGCTTCATCACCGGGCAGAACCTATTGCTCGACGGCGGTGCTTACCCGGGCACCTTCTAGCCAGCCCCTGTCCTTGTCCTTGTGGGAGCGGCGTCCACGCCGCGATCAGCCGCCAATATCGCGGCGTGGACGCCGCTCCCACAGAGGCCCAACCTGTCTTCCGGGCGACTGACAGGTCGCTCCGGTTGCCGCATCCTTACCCATTGCGGCTTCCCGCAATGGCAGCGTGCCCATCAAGCGCCTAGAATGCATCGACCGTTCACAAGACGGAGGAGAAAACAATATGGAAAACGACCTCGACGCAGCCGCGCTCGAATACCACCAGTTCCCCACCCCCGGCAAGATTTCGGTGGTGCCCACCAAGGGCCTCACCAATCAGCGTGATTTGGCGCTCGCTTATTCGCCAGGCGTGGCGGCGGCGTGCAATGCCATCGTCGCCGATCCCGGCACGTCGGCGGCGCTGACTTCCCGCAGCAACCTGGTCGGCGTCGTCACCAACGGCACGGCGGTGCTCGGCCTCGGCAACATCGGCCCGCTCGCCGCCAAGCCGGTGATGGAAGGCAAGGCCTGCCTCTTCAAGAAATTTTCCGGCATCGACGTCTTCGACATCGAGCTGGCCGAGAACGACCCGGACAAGCTGGTCGACATGATCGCCGCGCTCGAACCCACCTTCGGCGGCATCAACCTCGAGGACATCAAGGCGCCGGAGTGCTTCTACATCGAGCGCAAGCTGCGCGAGCGCATGCGCATCCCGGTCTTCCACGATGATCAGCACGGCACGGCCATTGTCGTCGGCGCGGCGGTATTGAACGGTCTCAAGCTGGTAGGCAAGAAGGTGGGCGAGGTCAAGCTCGTCACGTCAGGTGCAGGCGCCGCGGCGCTGGCCTGCCTCGATCTGCTGGTGATGCTCGGCGTGAAGGTGGAGAACATCTGGGTGACCGATCTGCATGGCGTGGCCTACGCGGGCCGCGTCGAGGAGATGGACGAGATCAAGGCGCGCTACGCCAAGAAGACCACGGCGCGCACCCTGGCCGAGGTGATCGAGGGCGCCGACGTCTTCCTCGGCCTCTCCGCCGGCCGCGTGCTCAAGCCGGAAATGGCGGCGAAGATGGCGCCGCGCCCGCTCATCCTCGCGCTGGCCAACCCGACGCCGGAGATCCTGCCCGAGGAAGTGCGCGCGGTGCGCGACGACGCCATCATCGCCACCGGCCGCTCCGACTACCCCAACCAGGTCAACAACGTCCTCTGCTTCCCCTTCATCTTCCGCGGCGCGCTCGATGCCGGCGCGACCACCATCACCGAGGAAATGAAGCTCGCCGCCGTGCGCGCCATCGCCGAGCTGGCGCAGGCGGAAGCCTCCGACATTGTGGCCACGGCCTATGGCGACACCGAGATGGCCTTCGGCCCCGAGTACATCATCCCCAAGCCCTTCGATCCGCGCCTCATCGTCAAGATCGCGCCGGCGGTGGCGCAGGCGGCGATGGATTCCGGCGTGGCGACGCGCCCCATCGCCGACTTCAATGCCTACCGCCAGCAGCTCACCCAGTTCGTCTTCCATTCCGGCACGCTGATGAAGCCGGTCTTCGCCGCGGCGAAAAATGCGCCCAAGCGCGTGCTCTACTGCGAGGGCGAGGACGAGCGCGTGCTGCGCGCCATCCAGGCCGTGGTCGACGAGGGCATCGCGCATCCGGTGGCGCTGGGCCGGCCGGCGGTGATCGCGGCGCGCCTCAAGCAGCTCGGCCTGCGCATCGAGATCGGCCGCGACTTCGAGCTGATCAACGTCGAGCAGGACGAGCGCTACCGCGACCTGACCCACGACTATTACAAGCTGATGGCGCGCGACGGCATCTCGCCGGGCATCGCCAAGAAGGAAGTGCTGCGCTCCAACACCCTGATCGGCGCGCTGCTGCTGCAGCGCGGCGATGTCGACGCGCTGCTCTGCGGCACCTACGGCCAGCTGACGCGCCACCTCGAGCGGGTCTCCAACGTCATCGGCCTGAAGCCCGGCGCGCGCATCTTCGCGACGATGAACGTGCTCATGCTGCAGCGGCACACCCTGTTCCTCTGCGACACCTACATCAACGAGGACCCGGGCGCGGATGACATTGCCGAGATGGCGCTGATGGCGGCCGAGGAAGTGCGGCGCTTCGGCATCACGCCGAAAATGGCGCTGCTGTCGTATTCCAATTTCGGCAGCCGCAAGACGGCCTCCGCGCAGAAAATGCGCGCCGCCCGCAAGCTGATTGCCGAGCGCGCGCCGCAACTGGAAGTGGATGGCGAGATGCACGGCGACGCCGCGCTCTCCGAGGCGATCCGCAACAGGGTGTTCCCGGATTCGGTGCTGAAGGGCGAGGCGAATCTCCTCATCATGCCCAACCTAGACGCCGCCAACATCGCCTTCAACCTGCTCAAGATCACCGGCGGCGACGGCATCACCGTCGGGCCGATTCTTTTGGGCGCGGCCAAGCCGGTGCATATCCTGACGTCCACTGCCACGGTGCGGCGGCTGGTGAACATGACGGCGCTGGCGGTGGTCGACGCCAATCACCTGAGGGCCTGAGGCGAGAGCGGCAGTTTGTGGGAGCGGCGTCCACGCCGCGATAAATCCCCCGGCCCTACGGGCCACCCCCTTTGCAAAGGGGGTTTCGCGGCGTGGACGCCGCTCCCACAATGCCAGCCCCGGGGCAGAGGGGAATACGGCGAAAACCCTCCACCAGGCCCATGTGATAAGGGACTAAGTAGCTTTCCAGGTAAATCAACTTCGATTCCCGGATTTGCATGTTCGCGGCACGGTTTCGGCGATTTGTCATCGCTACATCAATCAAAGGGACAAGCTCGGGCGATAGTTGAATTTCCGCCCCCGCCAGAGTAGCTTTCCTCAGACACAGTTCAAACAATGAGGAGACAACCATGCCCCGCGCCATCCGCTTCCACCAGTTCGGCGGCCCCGACGTCCTGAAATGGGAAGAGGTCGCCGTCGGCGATCCTGGCCCGAACGAGGCGCGCGTGCGCCATCACGCCGTCGGCCTGAATTTCATCGATGTCTACCATCGCACCGGCGCCTATCCGCTGCCGTTGCCTTCGGGCATCGGCCTGGAGGGGGCCGGGGTGGTGGAGGCGGTCGGCGCCGAGGTGAAGGACATCAAGGTCGGCGACCGCGTCGCCTATGCCGGCGGGCCGGTCGGCGCCTATGCGGAAACGCGGCTGATGCCCGCCGACCGGCTGGTGAGGTTGCCGGGGGACCTTTCCTTCGAGCAGGGCGCGGCCATGATGCTGCAGGGGCTCACCGCGCAATACCTGCTGCGCCGCACCTACCGCGTGCAGCCGGGCGATACCCTCCTCATCCATGCCGCCGCCGGCGGCGTCGGGCTGATCGCCTGCCAGTGGGCCAAGGCCTTGGGCGCGACGGTGATCGGCACGGTCGGCTCGGACGAGAAGGCGGCGCTGGCGAAGGCGCACGGCTGCGACCATCCCATCGTCTATACCCGCGAGAAATTTGCCGAGCGCGTGAAGGAGATTACCGGCGGCGCCGGCGTGGCGGTGGTGTACGACTCTATCGGCAAGGACACTTTCATGGATTCGCTGTCCTGCCTGCGTCCGCTCGGCATGATGGTGCTGTTCGGCGCCGCCTCCGGGCCGGTGCCGCCCTTCGACCTTGGCCAGCTGGCGAAGATGGGCTCGCTCTTCGTCACCCGTCCGACCATCATGACCTACACGGCGAAGCGCGCCGATCTGCTGGACATGTCGGCGGAGCTGTTCGACATGGCCCTGACGGGCAAGGTGAAGATCGAGGTGAACCAGCGCTACGCCCTGAAGGATGCGGCGCAGGCGCAGATCGATCTCGAAGCGCGCAAGACCACCGGTTCGACGATCCTGCTGCCCTGATCGCCGTATCGCAGGGACTGACTTTTACGGCACCGGCCGCGGCATGGCCGGCGCCTTGCCGCGCCTGAACACCATCACCGTGCGGATGAAGCTGATGACGGTCTTGCCGTCCTGGTTGAAGCCGGTGGTGCGCACCTTGACGATGCCGACATCCGGCCGCGAATTCGACTCGCGCTTCTCCAGCACTTCCGATTGCGAGTAGAGCGTGTCGCCCTCGAACACCGGGTGGGGCAGGCGTACTTCGTCCCAACCGAGGTTGGCGAAGACGTTCTGCGAGATGTCGGTGACGCTCTGGCCGGTGATCAGCGCCAGGGTGAAGGTGGAATCCACCAGCGGCTGGCCGAACTCGGTCTGCGCCGCGTAGTGGCGGTCGAAGTGGATCGGCGCGGTGTTTTGCGTGAGCAGGGTGAACCAGGAGTTGTCCACCGCCAGAACGGTGCGCCCGAGGGGGTGGCGGTAGAGGTCGCCCACCTCGAAGTCCTCGTAGAAGCGGCCCTGCCAGCCGGGTTTCTCTGCCATCCTGGCCTCCTTGATAACGACCCGCAAAAGAATACGTCATTCCCGCGAAAGCGGGAATCCAGGGTTTTTCGCGCGAGTGTCTATGGAATTCCGCGTGCGCGGGAATGACAACCATTGTGCTAAATTGAAGCCATGCTGAAATCATTCCTCATCGCCAATCCCAAGGGCGGCAGCGGCAAGTCGACGCTGGCGACCAACCTCGCCGGCTACTTCGCCCGCCAGGGGCGACGCGTCATGCTCGGCGACATCGATCGGCAACAGTCGGCACGGGCCTGGCTGACGATGCGGCCCGACATCCTGCCGCCCATCCGCGGCTGGGAGATCGACCCGGCCGAGCCGGGCAAGGCGGCACGCCCGCCCAAGGACACGACGCATGTCGTGCTGGACACGCCGGCCGGCCTGCACGGCAAGAAGCTCGGCCAGGTGCTGAAGCTGGTGCAGCGCGTCATCGTGCCGCTGCAGCCGTCCATCTTCGACATCATGGCCACGCGCGCCTTCCTCGACACGCTGCTGGAGGAAAAGGAAGTGCGCAAGCACCACGCCTTCATCGCCGTCGTCGGCATGCGCGTCGATGCGCGCACGCGCTCGGCGCGGGAGCTGGAGCGCTTCCTCGAAAGCGTCAACCTGCCGGTGGTCGCCCACCTGCGCGACACCCAGCTCTACGTGCAGGCCGCCGCCCACGGCCTGACGCTGTTCGACCTCTCCGCCGCGCGCGCCGCCCAGGACCTCGAGCAGTGGCGGCCGCTGCTGGACTGGGCCGAGGCGGACGGCACCTGAGCCGCGCCGCCATGGGGCGCACGCTGCGCGGGGACTACCGGCAGCTGCTCACCAGCGGCGGCGAGGCCGCCATTCTCGTCTGGTCTGTTTTTGCGCCGCAGATCGTCATCGCCACTGCATCGGCGGCGACGGCGGCAGGCCTCGCCTTCTTCGCCTGGATCGATTGCCATCGCCGCGGCCGCGCCGTGGCCGACACGCCGACCAGCCTCGTCGCCTCGGCGGCCCAGGGCTACGTCGAACTGGCCGGGACGTCGCGTCCCTTGCCGGGCCGACTGCTCGCTGCGCCGTTGAGCGGCGCAGCCTGCGTCTGGTACCGCTACCGTATCGAGCGCTACGACGGCGAAGACTGGAGCATCGAAGAGGAAGGCGAGAGCGGGACGCCGTTCATGCTCGAGGATGCCAGCGGCGCCTGCATGGTTCAGCCGCAGGGCGCGGAAATGACCGGGCTGAAGGCTGCCGTCTGGTACAACGACGAGATCGACGATGCCCGTTCCTGGCGGGTGCTCGGCAGGGACGACCGCAAGAAGACGGAGTGGCTGTTGCGCGAGGAACGAGGCGGTGCATGCACTCGGAAAATTCACTACGCTGCGCGGCAAGCCGCTCGGCGAATTCCTGCGCGGCGAGACGGCGGCGCGCATCGCCGGCTGGAAAGACGCGCCGGAAGCGCTGGTCGCGCGATTCGATCTCGATGCCGACGGCGAGGTCGATGCGCGGGAATGGGAACTGGCGCGCAGCCAGGCGCGGCGCGAGACGCTGCGCGTCTTCGGCGATCCTCGGGAACTCCACCTGATGGGCCAGCCGGGCGACCCGCGGCCTTTTCTCATCCGTCGCGGCAACGACGGCGAGGCGGCAGGACGAACGAGCTATCGCCGCTGGGCCGCGTTTCACCTGGTGGTCTTCCTGGCCGCGCTGGCCGCCCTGCCGCATGCGCTGACCAAGCCCTGGTAGGCGAACGAAAGGAGTCAAGCATGATCACACTGCGCAAGAGCGAGGCGCGCGGCCATGCCGAACACGGCTGGCTGGAGAGCTGGCACACGTTTTCCTTTGCCGATTATTACGATCCGGCGGAAATGAACTGGCGCAGCCTGCGCGTCATCAACGAGGACATCATCCAGCCCGGCAAGGGCTTTGGCACCCACGGCCATCGCGACATGGAAATCATCACCTACCTGCTCGAGGGCGAACTGGCGCACAAGGACAGCATGGGCAACGGCACGGTGATCCGCCCCGGGGAGGTGCAGCGCATGAGTGCCGGCAAGGGCGTGATGCACAGCGAGTTCAACCCCTCCACCGAATCGACCACCCACCTGCTGCAGATCTGGATCGAACCGAGCGTGCGCGGCGTGCCGCCGAGCTACGAGCAGACCCTGTTTCCGGCGCAAGCGCGGCGCGGCCGGCTGCGCCTGGTGGCCTCGAATGACGGCCGAGAGGGCAGCGTGACCATCCATCAGGATGCCGCGCTTTACGCCGCGTTGCTGGCGGTGGGTGAATCGGTGCGCCACGCGCCGGCGCCGGGCCGACATGCCTACCTGCACGTGGCGCGCGGCGCCGTGTCCCTGAATAGTCAGCCGCTGCAGGGCGGCGACGGCGCGAAGATCTCGGACGAGGCTGAGCTGCGCGTTACCGCTTCGGCGGATGCGGAAATCCTGCTGTTCGACCTGGCCTAGACGCTGCCGCGCCGCGCCAGATAGATCCCCGCCAGCACGGCCGCGGCGCCCAGCCATTGCAGCGCTGCGAGCGCCTCGCCGAACAGCAGCCAGGCGAAGCCGGCCGCCGCCACCGGCTGCAGCAGCAGGCTCAACGAGGAGAAGCTCGCCGACAGGTGCGCCACGGCGTAGGCGATCAGGCTCTGCCCCGCGAACTGGCAGACGACGGCGAGGGCCGCAACGACCAGCCATCCCGTCGCCGTGGTCGGCAGGATCGCTTCCCCCGAGGCCAGCGCCAGCGGCAGCAGGACGGCCGCGCACGCCACGCCCGAAATCAGCATGATGCGCGCGGTGGATTGCGTGTCGCGAAGGTGCTTCACGCAGAGTTGGTAGCCGGCATAGAAGAACGCCGTCAGGATGCCCAACGCGTCGCCGAGCAGGACGGCGTCCGGGCCGCCGACGTTCGCCTGCACCAGCAGCGCGGCGCCCGCCAGCGCGAGCACCATGCCGACGAAAAACACGGGTTTGGCGCGTTCCCGCAGCAGCAGCCAGGCGCCAAGCGTGACGGCGACGGGTGCCAGGTTGGCGAGAAAGGTGGCGTTCGCCACGCTGGTGAGTCGGATCGACCAGTGCCAGACGGCCAGGTCCGCGGCGAAGAACAGTCCGGCGAGCAGCGCCATGCCGAGGTCCGCGCGCCGGCCGGGCACATCCGCGCCGCGCGACCGCAGCGTCGCCCATAGCGCCAGCAGTGGCAGCGCCAGCGCCATGCGCCAGAAGGCCGTGGCGACCGGGCCGACCTCGGAGTAGCGGACGAGGATGGGTGCGAAGGCGATGCAGAGGGCGCCGGCGAACAATGCTGCCAGCGCCCATCTGCCTCGGTTCATTGGGTGTTTCTTCGTGATGGGGCGAGCACGATGCGGTTGCGCCCCTGCCGCTTGGCTTCGAGCAGGGACTCGTCGGCGGCATGGGTCAGGTCGTTGCCTGTGGCCCAGTCCGGGTAGCTGGCCAAGCCGGCGCTGAAGGTGGCGCGCAGGGTGCCGCCGGCGTGGGCATGCGGCAGCGTGGCGAAGTCGGCGCGAATGGTATCGAGCACGGATTCGGCTTCCCTGAGGCCGGCGCTGCGCAGGACGACGATGAATTCCTCGCCGCCGTAGCGGCCGATGATGTCCGAGGCGCGCAGGCGCCCCTTCAGCAGCCAGGCCAGGCTGCGGATGACCTGGTCGCCGACGGGGTGGCCGTAGGTGTCGTTGACCGACTTGAAGTGGTCGATGTCGAGCATCGCCACGCAGAGCGGTTCGGGCGCGCCCTGCAGGGATTGCACCAGCTGATTCAGGCGGCTTTTGGCCGCGGAGTGGTTGAGCAGGCCGGTCAGGCTGTCGTGCTGGCTGTGGCGCTGCATCTCGCGGTAGCGCTCGATCTTGGTCTTGACGACGGCGGCCAGCAGCACCGGATTGCACGGCTTGGTGAGGAACTGGTCGCCGCCCAGGCGCAGCGCCTCGACCTGCATGCCCATGTCGGTTTCGCTGGAAAGGTAGACCACCGGCAGGGACTGGTAGTCGGTCATCTGGCGCAGCACGCGGGTGGCTTCCACGCCGGTGCAATGCGGCATGTACATGTCCATCAGCACAAGATCGGGACGATATTGCTCGACGGCAGCGAGCAGCAGTTGCGGGTTGCCGATGGGGTGGCTGTCGATGCCGTGCTGCGACAGGGAGCGCTGGATCATGGCGATGGCCGTGGGCGAATCTTCCACCACGAGGACGCGATAGGGATCCTGCTCGCGGGTTTGCAGCAGGTCGAGCAGGCGGCCGAGCACGGTAACGGTTTCCTGTTCGGCCTGGATGGCGACGTCGGCGCCGGCGCGCAGAAGCGCCACAGTGACTTCCAGCGACTTGGGCACCGCGAGGCAGAACAACTGACTGGTCGGGTGCTCGCCGCGCAGGCGCTCGATGGACTGGAGTGCGGCAGCGGCATAGCCGTTGGCCGGGGGAATGCAGAGCGCAACGAGCGGGGACGCGGCATCGGGTGCCGGGTCGCCCCAGTCGAAGCGGAAGACACGAAAACCGAAGAACCCCAATTGCTCGACCAGACCGGGCACCCAGGCGTGGCGCTCTTCTGCAATCAGCCAGATGGAACGCGGCTTCGCCCATTCCGCCTCGGCATGCGACGGCGATGCGGTACGGCGGCGCTGATCTTCCTCGGCGCCGGCCGAGGCGGCCAGCGCATTCTCGATCGTATGGAGAAGGGCGTCGACCTGCCGCTCCAGGGCGGTCGCATCGCGGGGGCTGACCGGATGCGAGGATTCGTCGCCGAAAAGGGCGAGGGCGGCATTTTCCAGGCCTTCGCACTGGCGCAGCAGTCCGGGCAGTTTGAGACGGTTCAGGTGCTCCGTCAGATTGTCCAGCGCCAGGGTGAATTCGACGAAATGCTCAAAGCTTCCTTCGTGACGGTATTCCTGCCAGCGCGCCTTGAGCGAGCGCAGGCAGGCATCGAGTGAGCGGAGTTCGGGCGACTGGAGAACCATGGCGTTGTTTTTCTTGGGAGAGGCGGCATTATGGAGAATGCCATGGGCGTGGGCAACGTCAATTTTCATCGGTCATGAAAATTCGGGACCTCGCGCCCGGCCTTAGGTTTTAAAATACACCCATGCCGTCTCCCTCCTTTGTCCACCTGCGCCTGCATAGCGAGTACTCCATCGTCGACGGCATGGTCAGGCTGGGCGATGCCGTGGCCCAGGCGGCCGCGGACGGCATGCCGGCGCTGGCGCTGACCGACCTGGCCAACCTGTTCGGCATGGTCAAGTTCTACAGCAGCGCGCGCAGCCGGGGCGTCAAGCCCATCGTCGGCTGCGACGCATGGGTCGCGCCGGCAACGGGCGCCGTCGCCGAGGGCGACCGCGACCGGCCCACGCGCCTGCTTCTCCTGGCGAAGAATCACGGCGGTTATCTGCGCCTGTGCGAACTACTGACGCAGGCCTGCCTGGGGCCGCGCCAGCGTGGCCGGGCCGAGATTTCGCGTGCAGCCTTCGCCGGCGGCGACAACTCCGGCCTGATCGCGTTGTCCGGCGCCGCACTTGGCGATGTCGGCCAGAGCCTGCTGATGGGCAGCACTGCGCAGGCCGAAGCCGCGGCGCGCGAATGGGCCCGGCTTTTCCCGGACAGCTACTACATCGAGATTCAGCGGTACGGTCAACCGCAGGCGGAACAGCTCGTCGCCGCGAGCGTGGCGCTGGCGGCGCAGCTGAACCTGCCGGTGGTGGCGACGCATCCCGTGCAGTTCCTCGAGCGCGACGACTTCAAGGCGCATGAGGCGCGGGTGTGCATCGCCGAAGGCTATGCGCTGGCCGATCCGCGCCGGCCGCGCGTGTTCACCGAGGAACAGTATTTCAAGTCGCAGGCGGAAATGCAGGCGCTCTTCGCCGACCTGCCCGAGGCGCTGGAGAACGCCGTGGAGATTGCCTGCCGCTGCAATCTTTCTGTCGAACTGGGAAACAACAAACTGCCGCAGTTCCCCACGCCGGAGGGCATCTCCCTCGACGACTATCTGACGCAGCAGGCGGAACAGGGCCTGGAGCGGCGCCTGGCGCAACTGTACCCGGATGCAGACGAACGCGAGCAGAAGCGCCCGGAATACGCCGCACGCCTCGCCTTCGAATGCACGACCATCCAGCAGATGGGCTTCCCCGGCTACTTCCTCATCGTTGCCGATTTCATCAACTGGGCCAAACAGAACGGCGTGCCGGTCGGGCCCGGCCGCGGCTCGGGCGCAGGCTCGCTGGTTGCCTACTCGCTGGGCATCACCGATCTCGACCCGCTGCGCTACGGTCTGCTGTTCGAGCGCTTTCTCAACCCGGAGCGCGTGTCGATGCCGGACTTCGACGTGGATTTCTGCCAGGAAGGCCGCGACCGCGTCATCGACTACGTCAAGCGCAGCTACGGCAGCCATGCCGTCTCGCAGATCGCCACTTTCGGCACCATGGCGGCCAAGGCGGTGATCCGCGACGTCGGCCGCGTGCTCAACCTCGGCTTCAATTTCGTCGACCAGTTCGCCAAGCTGATCCCCAACGAGCTGGGCATCACGCTGAAGGACGCGCGCGAGAAGGAGCCAGCCATCAACGAGCGCGCCGGACGCGAAGAGGAGATCCGCGAACTGCTGGAACTCGCGCAGCGGCTGGAGGGGTTGACGCGCAACGTCGGCATGCATGCCGGTGGCGTGCTCATCGCGCCGGGCAAGCTGACCGATTTCTGTCCGCTCTATTCTGCGGGAGGCGCGGAGACCGCGGTAAGCCAGTTCGACAAGGACGACGTCGAGAAGGCCGGCTTGGTGAAGTTCGACTTCCTCGGCCTGCGCACCCTGACCATCCTCGCCGAGGCGGTGCGCTTCGTGAAGGAGGTCGAGGGCGACGACATCGATCTCGATACCCTGCCGCTCGACGACAAGCCGACCTACGACCGCATCTTCAAGGCGGCCAACACGACGGCGGTGTTCCAGTTCGAATCGCGCGGCATGAAGGAAACCCTGTTGCAGGCGAAACCCGACCGGCTGGAAGACCTCATCGCCCTCAATGCGCTCTACCGGCCCGGACCGATGGATTTCATTCCGAACTTCATTGCGCGCAAGCACGGCCGCGAGCGCATCGCCTATCCGCATCCGCTGCTCGAGCGCGTCGTCGGCAACACCTACGGCATCATGGTGTACCAGGAGCAGGTGATGCAGGCGGCGCAGGTGGTGGCCGGCTATTCGCTCGGCGGCGCCGACCTCCTGCGCCGCGCCATGGGCAAGAAGAAGGCGGAGGAGATGGCCAAGCAGCGCGAGAGCTTCGTCGAGGGCGCCGCGAAGAACGGCATCGGCGCGGACAAGGCCAACGATATCTTCGACACCATGGAGAAATTCGCCGGCTACGGCTTCAACAAGTCGCACGCCGCCGCCTATTCCCTGGTCGCCTACCAGACGGCGTATCTCAAGTGCCACCATCCGGCGGCCTTCATGGCGGCGACGCTGTCCTCGGAAATGGCGGACACCGACAAGGTGCAGTTCTTCGTTGCCGACGCCGTCTCGTACGGGCTGACTTTCCTGCCGCCCGACATCAACCGCAGCCGCCACCGCTTCACGCCGGTGGATGCGAAGACCATCCGCTATGGTCTGGGCGCCATCAAGGGCACCGGCGAATCGGCCATTGGGGCGATACAGCGGGCGCGCGAGGGTGCGGACGGGAAAGCGGGCGGAGATTTCACGGACCTCTTCGACTTCTGCCGACGCATCGACAAGCGCGTGGTGAACCGCCGCGTCATCGAGGCGCTGGTGCGCGCCGGCGCCTTCGACTCCATCGATGACCAGCGCGCACGCCTCATGGCCTCGGTCGGCATCGCACTCGAGGCGGCGGAGCAGGCCGAGCGCGACGCCCTGCAGGTCGGGCTCTTCGATGGCGGCGGCGGAGCGGAGCAGCGGGTGCAAGTGATCGAAGTGCCGCCCTGGAGCGAGCGCGAGCGGCTGCTCAACGAGAAGCAGGCGCTGGGATTCTTCCTTTCCGGACACCCCTACAACGAGATACGCGACGAGTTGTCGGCCTTCGTGCGGCGCCCGCTGTCCGCGCTCGAGCCGCAAAAGGAGCCGGTGCTGCTGGCCGGCATCGTCACCGCCACGCGCACGCAGATGACCCGCCGCGGCAAGATGATCGTCGTCACGCTGGACGACGGCTCGGGGCAGGTCGAGATGACCGTGTTCAACGAGTTGTTCGAGGCCGAGCGCACCAAGATTTGCGTTGACGATCCGTTGATCGTCGAGGGCAAGGTGAGCCGGGACGATTTCAACGGCGGCCTGCGCGTGGTGGCGGACAGGCTGATGACCCTGGCCGAGGCGCGCGGACGCTACGCCAGGGTGTTGCGCGTGGCGCTGAACGGGAAAGTCAGCCGCGACGATACGGCGGCGGAGAAACTGCGCACCCTGCTGGCGCCGTATCGCAATGGCCCCTGTCCGGTGCGCGTGCGCTACCGCAACGCGCAGGCCGAGTGCGAGCTGCCGTTGGGGGATGCGTGGCGGGTGCGGCTCGACGATGAACTGCTGGCCGGCCTGCAGCAGTGGCTGGAGGCGGAGAACGTCGAGGTGGTGTACCAGTAGGTCGGGCTTCAGCCCGACGACCGGAGAACCCCTGGGGGGACTGCGGCGGCAGGAGTCGGCCTGAAGGCCGACCTACGCCAGATCGGCCACCAGCGATGCCCGCACCGCCTCCGGCACGACGATGGCTTCGCGGTAATGCGCGTGGTCGATGCCCGCATGCAGCGCCGCGCTGCCTTTCGCTGCGGCGATCATCTGCGGCGTCAGCTCGAAGCGCAGGAAGTGCACCGCGGAAGTCTTGTCCTCGGTTTCGCGGTCGAGGTCCTCGTTGGCGATGGGATACACCTTGTCGCAGCCTTCCACCTGCAGCCACACCTTCTTCTCGATGCCGATCAGCTTCGCCAGCATGCGGCGGCGCTCGTCGACATCGCCGTACTCGACCATGAAGGTGGCCTTCCAGTTGTGGCCGTCGGGGATGAGCGGATTGTAGACATCCAGTTCCTCCTGGATCGGTTCGGGCTCGAACATGCGTTCCAGGCGCAGCATTTCCTGCACCTGGTATTGCATGGTCAGCGCATCCTCGAAGTAGAGGGTGGCGTGCTCGCCGATGGGCAGTTGGCGGTTCTTCTTGTGCGCGATCACCTTGGCGCGGAACTCCGGGCGGATGCGGGCGTAGTGCTCAAGCGTGTACAGCTTTTCGTGCGTCAATGCGTTCATCGCGTGTCTTTCCTTCCTTTCAGATGCCGTAGGCCAGGCGCAACAATGAGATGGGATGTTCGGGCGAAGAGCCGTCGGCGCGGATGTGGCCGATGTGGTGGCCTGCCATGGCGCAGTCGCTGCCGTAATGGTCGGGCTGGGCCTGGTTCACCCGATTCACCACCGGCTTGACGATTTTCACGGCGAATGCGTGGAACTCCTTCTTCACGGCGTAGGTGCCGTCGTGGCCGGAACAGCGCTCGATGATGTCCACCGTGGTATCAGGTACCAGCGACAGGGCTTCCTTCGTCTTAGGCCCGATGTTCTGCACGCGCTGGTGGCAGGCGGCGTGGTAGGCCACCTTGCCCAGTCCCTGCTTGAAGTCGGTCTTCAGCTTGCCTTCCCTGTGACGCAACATCAGGTACTCGAAGGGATCGTAGAAGGCATCCTTCACCTTTTGCACGTCCGGATCGTCCGGGAACATCAGCGGCAGTTCCTGCTTGAACATCAGCACGCAGGAGGGCACCAGCGCGGTGAGGTCCCAGCCGGCGTCGACCAACTTCGCCAGCACCGGGATGTTCGCTTCCTTGGCGGCGCGCACGGACTCGAGGTCGCCCAGTTCCAGCTTCGGCATGCCGCAACAGCGTTCCTTCTCGGCCAGGGTGACCGGAATGCCGTTGTGCGCGAACACGGTGGCGAGATCCTCGCCCGGGCCGGGCTCGTTGCGGTTCATGTAGCAGGTGGCGAAAAGGGCCACCTTGCCTTTCGTCGGGCCGGCCGCCTCGCCCGGCGTATCGGGGGGCAGCTTGTCCAGGCGGCTGCGCAGCGGCCGGCTGGAGAATTCGGGCAGCCAGGCATCGGCATGGATGCCGGCGACGGCCTGCAGCGCCTTGCGCGCGGGGCCGATCTTGTTCACGGCATTCACCGTCTGCGCGACGACCGGAATGCCGGCGAGCTTGCCGACAGTGTCGGTGCTGGTCAGCACCTTGTCGCGCAGCTTGGTGGCGCCCTTCCTGAAGTGCACCGCCTTGGCGCGCAGCATGAGGTGCGGGAAGTCCAGATTCCACTCGTGCGGCGGCACGTAGGGGCACTTGGTCATGTAGCAGAGGTCGCACAGGTAGCAGTGATCGACGACCTTCCCAGTAATCGTCCTTCTTGACGCCGTCCACCTCCAGGGTCGGCGATTCGTCAACCAGATCGAACAGGGTCGGGAAGGACTGGCACAGGCTGACGCAGCGCCGGCAACCGTGGCAGATGTCGAAGACTCGCTCCATCTCATGGAAGAGCGCGGCTTCGTCGTAGAAAGCCGGGTTATTCCAGTCGAGCGGATGCCGGGTGGGGGCGTCGAGATTGCCTTCGCGAATCGGCGCGGCCATGTTGTCCTCCGTCGTCATGAATTGTGTAATGCGGGTGTCCGATCGCCCGCCAGGGCGATCGGAAGAATGCAGCTTAGGCGTTGAGTTCGGTCAGCGCCTTCTGGAAACGGTTGGCGTGAGAGCGCTCGGCCTTGGCCAGGGTCTCGAACCAGTCTGCGATCTCGTCGAAGCCTTCCGCGCGCGCATCCTTGGCCATGCCCGGGTACATGTCGGTGTACTCGTGGGTTTCGCCGGCGACGGCGGATTTCAGGTTGTCGGCGGTGGGGCCGATCGGTAGCCCGGTGGCCGGATCGCCGACCTGCTCGAGGTATTCGAGATGGCCGTGGGCGTGGCCGGTCTCGCCTTCCGCGGTGGAGCGGAACAGGGCGGAGACATCGTTGTAGCCTTCGACGTCGGCCTTGGCTGCGAAATACAGATAGCGGCGGTTGGCCTGGGATTCGCCGGCGAAGGCGTCCTTCAGGTGTTGTTCGGTCTTGCTTCCTTTAAGTTGTTTCATGGTCTGACTCCTCACGTGGGTTGCAAAATGACAAGACAAGTGCCCGATGCTGGGGTTGGGGTACTTCATGGCCTTGGCATGTAAACGATAAAGCCATATCAAGCAAAAAGGAAATTGTAAATATTAACCTATACGATAGTTACTGACTATTTAGCGGCCACAGCGCGCGTGCCGGGCAGCTTGCTGTCGAGCAGGGCGCGTTGCACGACTTCGATGGCCTGATGGCGCGGGTAGCTGCTGCGCCAGACCAGTCCGACGCGGCGCCCCGGGCTGGGTTCCTTGAACGGCAGCACGCGCAACAGCGGATCCTTGGGGCGGATGTCATCCACTGCCGAAGCGGGCATCACCGTTACGCCGACGCCGCTGGCGACCATGTGGCGGATCGTCTCCAGCGAGCTGCCCTCGATGACATGCGGCGAGATGCCGGACTGGCTGCTTGCCGTCGCGCAGAGATCCATCACCTGGTCACGGAAGCAGTTGCCTGGGCCGAGCATGAGAAGTTGCGCATCGAGGAGCGTGGTGGCATCGATGGCTTTTTGCGCGACCCACGGATGACCGGCGGGCGCAAGGACGCGGAACTGCTCGTCATAGACGGCCTGCGCCATCAGCCAGGGCTCTTCCACCGGCAGGGCGAGGATGGCCAGGTCGAGCTCGTTGTTCTTCAGTTTCTCGATGAGGCGGTGCGTATAGTTTTCCTCGAGGATCAGCGGCATGGCCGGCGCCCGCTTCTTCACCAGCGGCACCAGGCGCGGCAGCAGCCAGGGCGCGATGGTGAAGATGACGCCGACGCGCAAGGGGCCGACCAGCGGGCCCTTGTCGGCGGTGGCGATTTCCGCCACTTGTGCCGCTTCGGCCAGCACCCTTTCGGCCTGCGCGACGATGCGCTGGCCGACAGGGGTGACGCGCACTTCCTGCGGCGAGCGCTCGAAGAGCGTCACGCCAAGCTGCTCCTCGAGCTTCTTCACCGCCACAGAAAGCGTCGGCTGGGAGACGAAGCATTTCTCGGCGGCGCGGCCGAAATGGCGCTCGCGGGCGAGGGCGACGATGTAGCGCAGGTCGGTGAGGGTCATTCGGTAGGAAGTTGTTCGAAGTTGGAATATTCCCCACTGCCGAGTTCGACTTCCACGCGGCTGACATGCGCACCGGGCGGGCCCTGGCGAGACCAGTCGATGAGGCCGGCAACTGCTTCGTCGCTGCCCTGGATCATGGCCTCCACCGTGCCGTCGCGCCGATTGCGCACCCATCCGGTGACGCCCAGTTGTTGGGCCTCGAAGGCGAGCGAGGCGCGGAAGCCGACCCCCTGCACCCGTCCGTGAATGACCAAGTGCCGGATGGCCATGAATTACTTCACCCGCATGCCCGGCGCTGCACCGCTATCAGGGGAGAGCAGGAAGATACCCGGACCCTCGCCGGACGCCGCCAGCACCATGCCTTCGGACAGGCCGAACTTCATCTTGCGCGGCGCGAGGTTGGCGACCATCACCGTCAGGCGCCCGGTAAGCGTCGCAGGATCGTAAGCCGACTTGATGCCGGCGAACACCGTGCGCGTTTCAGTGCCCAGGTCGAGCGTCAGCTTGATCAGCTTCTCCGCGCCATCGACGTGCTCTGCACTGGCAATGCGCGCGATGCGCAGGTCGACCTTGGAAAAATCATCGATGCTGATGTGGGACACGGCGGTTTTCTCCTCGGCATGCTGCTGGTGCTCGGCATGGCGTTGCTGGGAATGGGCTTGCGGCGCGGGCGCTGGGGCCAGCGACTCCCTGTTGGCTTCGACGAGGGCGTCGATCTGCTTGCGCTCTACACGCGTGGCGAGATGCTTGTATTCGCCGATGCGGTGCCCGCCCGGCAGCAGGCTCGCGGCATCGGCCCATGACAGCGGCGCAACCTTGAAAAAGGATTCGACCTCGGCGGCCAGTTTCGGCAGCACCGGCTTGAGGTAGATCGTCAGCAGGCGGAACAAGTTGAGCGCCTCTGAGCAGACGCGATGCAGCTCGGCTTCCGCGCCGGCCTTCTTGGCCAGTTCCCAGGGCGCATGGTCATTGACGAACTGGTTGGCGCGGTCAGCCAGCGCCATAACCTCGCGCACGGCCTTGCCGTATTCGCGCGCTTCATAGAGCGCGGCGAGCGGCCCGCCGGCTACTTGCACGTCGGCAAGCAGATCGCTGACGGAAGAAGACAGGGCACCGCCGAAGCGCTTGTTGATGAACCCCGCGCAGCGCGAAGCGATATTGACGTACTTGCCGACCAGGTCCGAATTCACGCGGGCGATGAAGTCATCGAGGCTGAGATCGATGTCCTCCATCGAGGCATTCAGCTTGGCGGCGTAGTAGTAGCGCAGCCATTCCGGATTCAGGCCCTGCTTGAGATAGCTTTCGGCGGTGATGAAGGTGCCGCGCGACTTCGACATCTTCTGCCCATCCACGGTGAGAAATCCATGGGCGAAGACCGCCGTGGGAATACGGTAGCCGGCATGCTCCAACTCCGCCGGCCAGAACAGGGCGTGGAAGTAAAGAATGTCCTTGCCGACGAAGTGGTACAGCTCCGTGCCGGCGCGCGCCGCTGCATCGCGTTCAACGAAGGCTGTGGCGTCGATGGCCGGCGTGCGCGCCGCCAGGTTCTTCAGACTGCCGAAGTAGCCGATCGGCGCGTCCAGCCAGACATAGAAATACTTGCCTGTACCTTTCCCGCCATCGCCGGGGATCTCGAAGCCGAAGTAGGGCGCATCGCGCGAGATGTCCCAGTCGGTGAGCCTGTTCTCGCCTTCCGTGCCGAGCCATTCCTGCAGCTTGTTCACGGCCTCGGGCTGGGTCTTGCAGACTTCGCGTGTCGCGCGCCGCAGGAACGTCTGGCAGCGCGGGTCGGACAGCTTGAAAAAATAATGATCGGAGGATTTACGCACCGGCGTGGCGCCCGAGACGGCAGAGACGGGATTCTTAAGGTCCGTGGGGGCATAGGCGGCGCCGCATACTTCGCAGGAGTCGCCGTACTGATCCTTCGCGCCGCACTTCGGGCATTCGCCCTTGATGTAGCGGTCCGGCAGGAACATAGCCTTCACCGGATCGTAGAATTGTTCTACCGGGCGCACTTCGATGAGGCCGGCAGCCTTCAGCTTGCCGTAGATGTCGTTGGCGAAGTAGCGCGTTTCTTCCGAGTGCGTCGTGTAGTAGTTGTCGAAGGCGACGTGAAAGCCAGCGAAGTCGCGCGAATGCTCGCCATGCACGCGGGCAATGAGGGTTTCGGGCGTGATGCCCTCCTTGTCGGCGCGCAGCATGATCGGGGTGCCATGCGTGTCGTCGGCGCACACGTACCAGCATTCATGGCCGCGCATCTTCTGGAAACGCACCCAGATGTCAGTCTGAATGTATTCGACGAGATGGCCGAGATGGATGGCGCCGTTAGCGTAAGGGAGGGCGCTGGTGACTAGGATCTTGCGCGGCTGGGACATTGCGGAATATGCTTGAAAACGAAGTTTCAGTGGAGGCTAACGCCAGCTTCATCGGCGTTAAGCGCAGCGGCCGTAACTAAAAAACAACATCTTAGCAGTTGAGGCCGGCAAACTGTATTCTCATGCCCTCGATCCACCTATCCCGAGTATAATAGTCGGGTATTAAAATTCTAATGGAGCACGCAATGGGCATTTCCGAACTGCAGGTGCAGACCGTCCTCAAGGAAGTCATTGATCCGAACACAGGGAAGGATTTCTTCAGTACGCGTTCTGCAAGGAATATCAAGATCGATGGTGCCGACATAGCAGTCGACGTTGAACTGGGCTATCCGGCCAAGAGCCAGATCGATGGTATTCGCAAGAGCGTCATCGACAAGCTGAAGGCGATCCCGGGCGCGGGCAATGTTTCCGCCAACGTGTATAGCAAGATCGTCTCGCACAGCGTGCAGCGCGGCGTCAAGCTGGTGCCGCAGGTGAAGAACATCATCGCCGTGGCCTCCGGCAAGGGCGGAGTGGGCAAGTCCACCACCGCGGTGAACCTGGCGCTGGCGCTGGCGGCCGAGGGCGCCAACGTGGGTCTGCTGGATGCGGACATCTACGGGCCGTCGCAGCCGCAGATGCTGGGCATCACCGACAAGCCCGAGTCGCGCGACGGCAAGACGCTGGAGCCGATGCAGGCCTACGGCCTGCAGGCCATGTCGATCGGCTTTCTCATCGACGTCGAGACGCCGATGGTCTGGCGCGGCCCGATGGTGACGCAGGCGCTGCAGCAACTTTTGGGCGACACACAATGGCATGATGTTCAACTACTTGGTGATCGACCTGCCGCCGGGCACCGGCGACATCCAGCTCACGCTGGCGCAGCAGGTGCCGGTGACCGGCGCGGTGATCGTCACCACGCCGCAGGACATCGCCCTGCTCGACGCCCGCAAGGGCCTCAAGATGTTCGAGAAGGTCGGCATACCCATCCTCGGCATCGTCGAGAACATGAGCATCCATATCTGCTCCAAGTGCGGCAACGAAGAGCATATCTTCGGCTCCGGCGGCGGGGAGAAGATGTGCAAGGACTACGAGGTCGAGTTCCTCGGCGCGCTGCCGCTGGACATCAAGATCCGCGAGCAGACCGATTCGGGCAAGCCGTCGGTGGCGGCCGACCCTGATGGCCGCGTCGCCGAGATTTACCGTGACATCGCCCGCCGCGTTGCGGTGAAGATCGCCGACCAGGCCAAGGACATGACCGCCAAGTTCCCCAACATTGTGATCCAGAACACCTGAATCGTCGGTTGACCCCCCCCCTAAAGAGCGGATAATCCGCTCTTTGGCTGCGGCCAGCCGCATTCTGCGGCCTTAACTTCGCAGGCGAAGTTAGCCTGCGCCGAAACAAGCCGCGGTGCGGCTTGTTTTCTTTTTTACCTTTCTGACACTTCGCACAATGAGCATCAAGTCTGACAAGTGGATTCGCCGCATGGCGAAAGAGCACAACATGATCGAGCCGTTCGAGCCCGGCCAGGTGCGCGAAATCGACGGCCGCAAGATCGTCTCCTACGGCACGTCGAGCTACGGCTACGATATCCGCTGCTCGAACGAGTTCAAGCTGTTCACCGACATCAATTGCACCATCGTCGACCCGAAGAACTTCGATCCCAATTCCTTTGTCGAGGTGACGGGTGCGCATTGCATCATCCCGCCCAACTCCTTCGCGTTGGCGCGCACGGTCGAGTACTTCCGCATCCCGCGCAATGTGCTGACCGTCTGCCTGGGCAAGAGCACCTATGCCCGCTGCGGCATCATCGTCAACGTCACGCCGTTCGAGCCGGAATGGGAAGGCTATGTCACGCTGGAGTTCTCCAACACGACGCCGTTGCCCGCGAAGATATACGCCAACGAGGGCGTGGCGCAGGTCCTGTTCTTCGAATCCGACGAGGTGTGCGAGACTTCGTACAAGGACCGCGGCGGCAAGTACCAGGGGCAGGTGGGTGTCACCCTGCCCAAGATCTGATCCGGCAACTCCGGCAGGAGGATAGGCCATGCGGTTTCACTTCCCCATCATCATCATCGACGAGGATTTCCGCTCGGAGAATGCGAGCGGACTCGGCATACGACGCCTGGCCGAGGCCATCCAGGCGGAGGGCATGGAGGTGCTGGGCGTCACCAGTTACGGTGACCTGTCCTCCTTCGCGCAGCAACAGAGCCGCGCCTCGGCATTCATCCTCTCCATCGACGACGAGGAACTGGCCAACGAGGAAGAGGAAACCATCGCCGAGCTGCGCGCCTTCGTCAAGGGCGTGCGCTCCCGCAATGCGGAGATCCCGATCTTCCTGCACGGTGAAACACGTACTTCACGCCATATTCCGAACGACGTGCTGCGCGAACTGCACGGCTTCATCCACATGTTCGAGGACACGCCAGAATTCATTGCCCGCAACGTCTTGCGCGAATCCAAGGCCTACCTGGATTCGCTGCCGCCGCCGTTCTTTCGCGCGCTGACACACTACGCCGCCGATGGCTCCTACTCCTGGCATTGTCCGGGGCATTCAGGCGGCGTTGCTTTCCTGAAATCACCTGTCGGCCAGATGTTCCACCAGTTCTTCGGCGAGAACATGCTGCGCGCCGATGTCTGCAATGCCGTGGAAGAGCTCGGCCAGCTGCTCGATCACACCGGCCCGGTGGCGGCTTCAGAGCGCAACGCTGCACGCATCTTCAACGCCGACCACCTGTTTTTCGTCACCAATGGCACCTCGACCTCGAACAAGATCGTTTGGCATTCGACCGTGGCGCCAGGCGATATCGTTATCGTGGACCGAAACTGCCACAAGTCGATACTGCACGCGATCATCATGACCGGCGCCATTCCGGTGTTCCTCATGCCGACGCGCAACAACTACGGCATCATCGGGCCGATTCCGAAGGGGGAGTTCGCCTGGGAGAATATCCAGCGGAAGATCGCCGCGCATCCCTTCGCCTCGAAAGTGAAGGGGCAACCGCGCGTGCTGACCATCACGCAGTCCACCTACGACGGCATTCTCTACAACGTCGAGGAAATCAAGGAGATGCTCGACGGGAAAATCGACACGCTGCATTTCGACGAGGCCTGGCTGCCGCACGCTGCCTTCCACGATTTCTACGGCGACTACCACGCCATCGGCGCTGACCGGCGACGCTGCAGGGAGTCGATTATTTTCTCGACGCAATCCACGCACAAGCTGCTGGCGGGCCTCTCCCAGGCCTCGCAGATCCTGGTGCAGGACTCGGAGAACCGCAAGCTGGATCACGATGTCTTCAACGAAGCCTACCTGATGCATACCTCGACCTCGCCTCAATACGCCATCATCGCGTCCTGCGACGTGGCAGCGGCGATGATGGAGGAGCCCGGCGGAACGGCGCTGGTGGAGGAGTCCATCGCCGAGGCGCTGGATTTCCGCCGCGCCATGCGCAAGGTGGCTGAGGAGTGGGGCGCCGACTGGTGGTTCAAGGTATGGGGCCCTAACGACCTCTCCGAGGAGGGCATCGAGGAGCGCGCGGCCTGGATGCTCAAGCCGGGCGAGCGCTGGCACGGTTTCGGCCAGTTGGCCGATGGCTTCAACATGCTCGACCCGATCAAGGCGACGGTGATCACGCCGGGACTCGACGTTGACGGCGATTTCGCCGACTGGGGCATCCCGGCGGCCATCGTCACCAAGTACCTGGCCGAGCATGGCGTCATCGTCGAGAAGTGCGGGCTTTACTCCTTCTTCATCATGTTCACCATCGGCATCACCAAGGGCCGCTGGAACACCATGGTGACCGAACTGCAGCAGTTCAAGGACGACTACGACAGGAACCATCCCCTGTGGAAGGTGCTGCCCGAGTTCGTCGCCAAACACCCGCGCTACGAGCGCGTCGGGCTGCGCGACCTGTGTCGGCAGATCCATGATGTCTACAAGGCGAACGATGTGGCGCGCCTGACCACCGAGATGTATCTCTCCGACATGGTGCCGGCGATGCGGCCTGCCGACGCCTTCGCCAGAATGGCGCATCGCGAAATCGAGCGCGTCGATATCGACGCATTGGAGGATCGCATCACCAGCGTCCTGCTGACGCCCTATCCGCCGGGCATTCCCCTGTTGATCCCCGGCGAGCGCTTCAATCGCACCATCGTCCGCTACCTGCAGTACGCGCGCGATTTCAATGAGCGCTTTCCGGGCTTCGAGACCGACATCCACGGATTGGTGAAGGACGTTTCGAATGGCAAGGTACGCTATCTGGTGGACTGCGTCAGGTAGTCGGGTGTCCCATACAGCCTAAAAAACCGCCTGAGGGCGGTTTTCTTTATCCGCATAGCATATAAGTTAATGTTTTATGTCAAAAATACAACATAACTTATTGACAATGATAGATAATTGAATAGAATTATCGAAACACACTTCAAGCCGAAGTCATGCGTATCCTAATATTTCTTGGTTTTATCGTCCTGTCCGTCCTGGTTCCAGTCGGTTTGGCACAGGCGCAGGCGCCGACACGGGCGGATCTTCAGCGTGTGGAGCAACAAATGCGTTCGGGATTGGCAGATGAGGCCTTGACTTGCACTATCGGCTGAAACTGGTATTGCTGCGCGAGAATACAGATAATCAGCGTTGATAGTAGGAAAATATCCTACAATGTCGCTATGGATTGATTGGGGAACCCAAATCCATTGGTAGCGGAGTTGGGTACTAGGCTTGCCTGGCATACCGATTGCCGGGAAGGGGGTTCGGTGAAGAAAATGAAGAATATGATTTGGATTGCGCTGCTGGCGGCTGGCATGCTGTCTGCAAACGCAGTCTGGGCCGATGCGGTGACCGACAATGCCAAGGCGCTCCTCGACCGGGGCGATGCCAAGGCCGCCTACGCCTTGCTTGAGCCACTCGAGCCGCAACGCGCCGGCGATTCCGAGTTTGATTTCCTTCTCGGCCTGGCTGCCCTGGAATCAGGCAAGAACACCAACGCCGTTTTCGCTCTGGAGCGCGTGCTGGCCGTCGACCCCAATCATGTCCGCGCCCGCGCCGAGATCGCCCGCGCCTATGCCGCGCTGGGAGAAACGAAGACGGCCAAGCAGGAATTCGAGACCGTCAAGAAACAGGGCATACCGCCCGAGGTTGCCGTCACTATCGACCGCCTGCTCTCCGCCATTGATCGAGCCGAGGATCAGGGGCGCACCACAGTACGCGGCTATGTCGAGGGCATATTCGGCCACGACTCCAATGTCAATAGCGCGACCTCGGATCGCAATGTCGCGGTACCCCTGTTTGGCGGCGCCATCTTTACACTTGGCCCGGGCGGGACCCGCCGTAGCGACACTTTCACCTCGGCTGGCGGCGGTCTGAGCCTGCGCAAACCGCTGGACAAGGAGTGGGCCCTTACCGCCGGTTTGAACGGCAGCAAGCGCATGAACACCGATGTCGATGTGTTCGACACCGGCTCCACCGACGCTCATCTCGGCGTGGTGCGCACTTACGGCAAGGATGTCTTCAGCGCGGCGTTGCAGTACAACCAGTTCTGGGTGGACAACGACCGCTACCGCGAGGCGGCGGGATTCACCGCACAGTGGCAGCATAACTACGACTCCCGCAGCCAGGCGAGCCTCTACGTCCAGTATTCCGATTTGCGCTACATGTCGCAGGAAGTGCGCAACGCCGATCGCTTCGTCATCGGCGCCAATTTTGCCCATGCTTTGCGCGGCTTCAAGACGGTATTCTACGGCGGTGCCTATCTTGGCGATGAGGCCACCCGAAAGGATGGCTTCGAGCATCTCGGCCACATGCTCTACGGTGCCCGCGTCGGCGCCCAGCATGAGTTCCACCGGAACGCCAAGGCCTTCGCCAACCTGGCCTACGAGCATCGCCGTTATGGCGCCGAGGATCCTTTCTTCCTGAAAACGCGCACCGATAACCAGTGGAACCTGGGTGTCGGTGTGGCATGGACACCCGCCAAGAGTTGGCTGGTAACGCCACAGGTCCAATTTACCGACAGCCGGTCGAACGTTGCGCTCAACCGTTTCAGGCGCGAGGTCGTTTCGGTCACCGTGCGCAGGGAATTCTGAGCAGGAGGCATCATGCCGAACGAATTCAAGATGAAACATTCCAGCGCCGCATTGATGGCGGCGCTTGCTGCGGCCTTCCCGCTTACCGGGCATGCGGCCGGCGCCGCGCGCGTCGATTTCGCCATGGGCGACGTCAAGGCGCTGGCCGCCGATGGCCGCAGTCGCACCCTTGCCAAGGGCGCGGAAATTGAAAGCGGCGAGATGATCGACACCGGCAGCGGCCGCGCCCAGGTGCGCTTCAGCGACGGCGCGCAAGTCTCGCTGGCGCCGCAGACCCAGTTCCGCATCGACGAATACCGTTTTGCCGGCAAGGCCGACGGTAACGAGAAAGGCTTCTTCAGCCTGCTCAAGGGCGCCATGCGCACCATTACCGGACTGGTCGGGCGCAGCAACCGCGACAACTACAAGGTCTCCACCACGGTGGCCACCATCGGCATCCGCGGCACTGAGTTTTCCGTGACCTACGGCAACAGCATCAACGTCACCACTGGCGAAGGCAGCAACGAGGTATGCAACGCCGCCGGCTGCCTGATCCTCAATAGCGGCGAGACGGCCTATATTGCGGACAACAACACGCGGCCGGTGATGACCGACAAGAAGACGGAGATCCCGCCGCCGCCGGCGCAGGAGGGGCAGCTTCCCGGATTTACCGCTGGCAACGACACAACCGGAAATGGCACGCCTGCGGGGCTACCTTTACTTGGAACTTCTGGCCCGGGATATTCCTTGGCCGGAGCAGGTGTTTTCAATTATGGATCTGGACCATATCTGGACTTTGGATTGTTTGATGGCAATTCCGATGCGACATATGCCACTTTCAGCGGCGGTGGCTTGTCGAATTTCACCGCATATGGCGGGACGGAAAGCATGACTCAGGGGACGCCCGTCGGCATGCTTACAGACGGAATTATCGGCTGGGGACGCTGGATCGACGGCACGTTTTTCGATGGCACTGAGGGTGGCAGCATGCAACACGTCCATTACGTCGTCGGCATGCCAACTTCGCCGGTGGAAATGGCCAGTCTTACCGGCACGGCAAATTTCACCCTCATGGGCTACACTTTCCCGACAGCTTGGGACGGTAGCACCTTTACTTTTGGCACACAGCCCATTACTGGCACCCTGACGGCGAATTTCGGTACAGGCAACATCATGGGCGATCTCGGCGTTCCGCTCGGGGCGAACACATATTCGACGTCATGGAACGGTATCATCGCCGGAGCGAGCTTTGCGGGGACGGGGAGTGTGAGCAGCACTGGCGCCGATTGCAGCTGCAGCTGCGGGTCTTCCGTTGTCGGCTTCTTCTCCGGCGCGAATGCCGCACGCGCCGGATTGGTCTATGAATTCAACGGCACGACTTACGGCGATATACACGGCGCAGCAGTTTTCAAGAAATAACCGACACTCCGGGAGCACGTCGTTGCTTCCGGATCACCTTGCCGGCCTGTGGCCGGCCACTTCAAGCACCCTGCATGGGAACTGATCCCGGCGGCATAGCGAATCAGGCTTTGGACCAGGCGTCGATGTTGCTGCGCCAGGGTGACCCCATCCAGGCAGAGGCGATCGCGCTTCAGGCGGTCGAGGACGCTCCGGCTTGCGCCCGCGCCTGGTTGGTGATTGGCGCCGCGCGTCACGTCATGAAAAATCTGGAGGCCGCGTTGCCTGCGATGAAGCGGGCACTGGCGCTCGATCCGGAGCTCGAGGAGGCACGGCGGGCCTGCGTGGCAATCCTGCTGGAACAGAAAAAGCCGCGCGAGGCGCTGGCCCATGTCGAAGAATTGTTGCGGCGCCGCCCTGCGGCGGCTGACTTTCTGGTCGATGCTGGCGTCGTGCTGGAGGAACTGGGCGAGCCTGAAACGGCGCTGGCCCGCTATGACGAGGCGCTGCGGCGCTCGCCGGGCGACTTCCGCGCGCGGCTCAATCGCGGTGCGCTGCTGGCCCGCCTGGGTCGATTGGAAGAGGCGCTGCGGGACAATCAGGCGCTGGTGCGCAGTTATGTCGGCAGCGCGGCGGCGCACTACAACCTGGCCGATGTGCTGCTGCGGCTGGATCGCCACGCTGAGGCGCTTGCCGCCGCCGAGCGCGCGCTGCGCCTGCAGCCGGACGCCGCGAACATCCTCATGCTGCACGGCCTGGCGCTGGCCATGCTGGGGCGCGACGCGGAAGCCCGTGAATCGTTCTCCCGCGCCCGCGCCGTCGATGCCGAAGGCGCCCGGCACTTCCGTGTTGCTGCCGCGACTGCCGTGGGACTTGCCGACGAAGAGCGGCTGACGAACGATCCGCGCCAGATCCGTCTTGCGCGGCTGCTGGAGCGGCAGAAAGCCTGCGACTGGGCCGAGCGGGAGCGCCTGATCGTGGGCATGAGGGAGCTTGCGGCCGACCTGGACCGCACACCGGCGCGGCTTGAGGAGATGGGGCTGTACCACACGGCGTTGTCCCTGCCGCTGACGGCGGCGGAGCAGCAGGCGCTGGCGCAGGGCATCGCGCTGGCGGCGCAAGTGCGTGCGGCAGCCCTCTCCCCCGGCCCCTCTCCCGGAACCGGAAGAGGGGCGATAGGGAACGGCAAACGCATCCGCCTGGGTTTCATCTCGCCAAACTTCCGTGAGCACCCTTCCGCGAAACTGCACTGGCGTCATCTGGCCTTGCGCGACCGCGCCCGTTTCGAGGTCTTCGGCTATTCCCTTCGTCATGACGATGGCCCGCTGAGTCAACGCATCGTCGAGTCCTGCGACGTATTCAGAGAGCTGTCGGAGCTGGACAGCCGGGAAATCGCAGCGCGCATCGCACTCGACGGCATTGACATCCTGATCGACCTCGCGGGCCACCTGGAGCACTCCCGTCCCGAGGTGTTTGCCCTGCGTCCTGCACCGTTGCGGGTGTCCTATTTGGGCCTGCCGGGAACGATGGGTAAAGTGCTGATCGATTACCGCATTACAGACGCCTTCACGACGCCGCCGGCGGAGGAAGCCTTCTGGGGCGAGAGGCTGGTCTTCCTGCCGGACACACTTTGGATCTACAACGACCGCGAGGCAATCGCCGAAACGGCGCCGCCGCGCAGTGCCTGCAGCCTGCCGGAGCAGGGTTTCGTCTTCTGCAGCTTCAACGCCAGCTACAAGATCGAGCCGGATGTCTTCGATGTCTGGATGCGCGTGCTCACCCGTGTGCCGGGCAGCGTGTTGTGGCTGCTGGATGGCGGAGAAACAGTGCGGCGCAACCTGCGGCGCGAGGCGGCAGTGCGCGGCATTGCGCCGGAGCGGCTTGTCTTTGCGCCACGCATGCCACATCCCGAACATCTGGCGCGGCATGCCTGCGCCGACCTGTTTCTCGATACTTTCTATTGCGGCGCCCACACCACTGCGGCAGATGCCCTCTGGGCAGGACTGCCGGTGCTGACCTGTCCCGGCGGCACCATGGCTGCAAGGATGAGTGCCAGCATTGTGCGCGCCACCGGCCTGCCGGAATTGATCGCCGCCGACAGGCAGGCGTATGAGTCGTTGGCGCTCCGGCTGGCGACGCAACCCGACGAACTTGCCGCTTTGCGGGAAAGGCTCGCACGCAATCGCGCATCGTGTGCGACGTTCGCTACTGCGCGCCGCGCGAGCGAGCTGGATCGCGCCTTCGAGACCATGTGGCAGCGCCACACGGACAGGTTGCCGCCGGAGAATTTCGCCGTGCCGCCGGAAGCAGGGAATGTCGAATCGCGCTGACCAAAGCGGCGCCCGAAACGATCCTGAGGTGCGCAGCGTCGTGTCCGGCATCGGTTGGCCGTCAATCGGCAGCGATGCCGCAGCCCACCTGCAGGGCTTGCTTTTCCAGATGGAGCGCTCGCAGTGGCTGCCGGAGGAATCCCTGCGCGAGCGCCAGTTCGGCCAACTGAAGCTCCTCCTGCGCCATGCATGTTCGACAGTGCCGCATTATGCCGAAATGCTGCGCGGTATCGATGCCGATGGCCTCGACTGGGATTCGTTCTCGGCCCTGCCCCTGCTTACGCGCAAGACGCTGCAGTCAGGGTTCGAGTCGCTGCAGAGCACCGCGGTGCCGCCGGGGCATGGCGCCGTTGTCCAGGGCCAGAGTTCAGGGTCGACCGGCATGCCGGTGCGTTTCCTGCAGACGGCGGTGACGCAATTCTTCTGGAATGCATTGACCTTGCGCGAGCACCTCTGGCAACAGCGCGACTTCTCCGGCAAGCTGGCCGCCATCCGCATCAAGGTAAAGGAAGGCAGTTGGCCCGACTGGGGTTTGCCCGTGGCGGCGCTGTTTCGTACCGGGCCGGGCGCAACGCTCAATGTAAGCACCGACGTCGAGCGTCAGCTCGACTGGCTGGTGCGCGAGGACCCGGACTACCTGATCACCCACGCCAGCAACCTTCATGCCCTGGCTGAACTAAGTCTGAAACAGGGCGTCTGCCTGCCGCGCCTGCGGCAAGCCCGTACCTACAGCGAGGCGCTGCGGCCGGACTTGCGTGACACCGTGCGTGCAGCGTGGGGGGTGGAAGTGGCGGATGGCTATAGTTGCGAGGAAGCCGGCAACATCGCCCTGCAGTGCCCGCGGCACGAGCATTACCACATCCAGTCGGAAAACCTGCTCGTGGAGGTGCTCGACGAAGCCGGCAAACCCTGCGCGCCTGGCGAAACAGGCAGGGTGGTAATCTCGACCCTGCACAATTTCGCCATGCCGCTCATCCGCTACGAACTGGGCGACTACGCGGAAGTGGGCGAGCCTTGCGATTGCGGGCGCGGATTGCCGGTGCTGACGCGCATCCTCGGCCGTCGGCGCAATATGCTCGTGTTGCCGGACGGGCGGCGGCACTGGCCGAGCATGCCATCGACGATGTGGCATGCGGTGGCGCCGATCGAGCAGTTTCAGGTGACGCAAACCGGCATCGGCAGCCTGGAGGTGAAATACGTATTGGGGCGACCGCTGTCGCAGGGAGAGATCACGGGACTCGAGAAGGCACTGGCTGAGAGATTCGGTCATTCGTTCGACATCGGCTGGATGCGGGTCGATGCGATTGGGCGCGGCCCGGGCGGGAAATACGAGGATTTCATTTCCCTCCAGGCCTGATGCGCATCCGGCAGGATCCTGTCGCCGTCCTGCAGCGGCTGACTTTCCGCCGCAAACACGTGCCTGCTCTAGGCGGAATCCAAGTCCAGTTCCAGTACTGTCCAGTGGCCGACATCCGGCAGGCTGAAGCCGTGCTTCTTGGGATTCGTGCCGACGATGCGGTAGCCAAACCGCTCGACGTACCAGCGGATGGTGTCGGGACGATCGGTTTCGGTGCGCACTACGCGGATGCCGCGATGGCGCATCTCGTCCAGGCGCGCTTTCTGCAGAAGATAGCCGACCCCGCCGCCCTTGAACGAGGGATCGACGGCCAGGCTGGCCGTTTCCGCCAGCCCCGGGTTGTGTACGATGTAGCCGCAGGTGCCGACGATGCGCCCCCCTGCTTCAGCTACGAATCCATTGGCGATATCGATGCTGCTGCGCTCCGGGTCGGGATTGTCTTTGCTTGCCTGGCGCGGCGCCATGTTCCACATCCCAAGAATGGCCATGCAGGCAGGCAGGTCGTTCTCGCGCATTTTTCGTATGCGGACCGGGCTCGTTGAATCGGTTCGGCCATCAGGCTGCATATGAGATTTCACAAAACGCAAAAGTCTGGACTAAACTTGCACCATGGGAACCGTAAACCATTTATTTCATTGTGTGCGGAGGGACCGTTTATTGCACTGGCTGCTGCTGGTCTGTGCCTGCACCCTGTTCTTGGTGGTTGATGATACTGCAGCGGCCGGTGCGGCGCGGGTCGATTTTTCCATCGGGGACGTGGTGGCCGTGCAGCCGGACGGGACTCGGCGTCCGCTCCAGAGGGGTGCGGAAGTGGCGGCCGGCGAAACCGTGGACACCGGCAGCGGGCGCGGCCAACTTCGCTTTACGGACGGCTCCATGGTTTCTTTGCAGCCGAGGACGCAGTTCCGTATCGACGCCTACGAATTCAAGGGGCAAGCGGACGGCAGCGAGAAGGGATTTTTCAGCCTGCTGAAGGGGGCGTTGCGCACCATTACCGGGGCCATCGGCAAATCCGACCGCAAGGCTTACCGGCTGGACACGGCCGTGGCGACGATCGGCATTCGCGGCACCGAGTACGCCGTGGCCTACGGCAACAGCATCACTGTGACGACGAACTCGGGCCTGATCGAGGTCTGCAATAATGCCGGCTGCCTGCTGGTAGAGGCCGGGCAATCAGCCTATGTTCCGGACATCAATACGCTGCCGAGCTTTACCCCGCGCAATGCCCTGGATCCGTTGATGCGACCTCCTGGGCCGCCGACTCCAGGTTTTTCCTCGGGCGACCACCCAGGGATGATCGTGCCGCCCCAGCCGCCCCAGCTTCCACAAAGTCCGACTTATTGACTGATTTTGCAGTGGCTGTTCCCGGGCGCAGGATTGAGCGGGGGCCGCCGCTACAAATCATAAGTCGCGAAGTCGAAACACATCCCGTCCGCGGCGCATCCCTGCTCTCGGGAGGATTCCCGCCAATCCTGGCGATTGAATTCCGGGAAGCGTGCATCGCCCGGGAAATCCATGCGTAACTCAGTCAGGTATAGCCTGTCCGCCAGCGGCATCGCCTCTGAGTAGATCTGCGCGCCGCCGATGACGAAGATCTCATCCGTCGTTCCGGCGCAGGACGCGAGGGCGGCATCGAGCGAAGGCGCCGTCTCACACCCTTCGGCCGCAAACTTTGCGTTGCGCGAAACGACAATGTTGCGCCGGCCAGGCAGCGGCCGGCCGATAGACTCGAACGTCTTACGCCCCATGATGACCGGGTGACCCAGCGTCAGTGCCTTGAACCGCTTGAGGTCTTCGGGCAGCCGCCAGGGAAGGGCATTGGCGTTGCCGATGACGCCATTGGCGGCAACGGCGGCGATTAATGAAACTCGGGGTTTGCGGGCGATTTCCATCGATGTGATATCGTAAAAAAGCAAACTGCCTAACTGCCAAGTTTATACCGAGTGAGCCGCCTCTACCCGAAATCGTTTCTGCGCCTGATCCTGATCGGCTTCGGGCTGGTGTCGCTGCCACTGGTTTTTGCGCTAGGCAATGCCGCCTTCAACGTGCAGCGCCTGGCAGAGCAGAGCGAGATGGCGGTGCGCGAAGCGGCTGTGGCAACGCGCGCCAGCCGCGAGATGATGGAAACGCTGACCGGCATGGAGCGCGCCTTGCGCCAGTTTCTGGTAATACGGGATCGCGGATTGCTCGAGGATTACCGCCGCCTGCGTGGCGAGTTTGTGCAGGCTGCGCAGGTATATTCCCGACTGCCGCTGGACGAAGGCGGACGCGCCAAACTGAGCGCAGTTCTTGCGCGCGAGGCGAAACTGCTGCAGGCCCTGGATGAAAACTCACCGGTATCCCCGGATGAGTTCTCCATCATCACTGAACAGGCACGTGGCGTCCTGGCGGCCAGTGGCCGCCTCATCGATGCGGAGATCGAGCGTTTGCGTACGACTGCACTGGATGCGCGCAGCACCCTGATGTGGCAGTTGCTGGCGGCCATTCCGGTGACGCTGGCGATTGCATTGTGGTTTCGCGCCATCATCTCCAGCCAGCTGCAGCAGGTCGATCGCGCCATTCGCACCATCGGACGCGCCGAGTATTCTGATGGGGTCACTGTTTCCGGTCCGCAGGATCTCGCCTACCTTGGCCGCCGCCTCGACTGGCTGCGCCGCCGCCTGGCGGAGCTTGAAGAACAGAAGAATCGCTTCCTGCGACATGTGTCGCACGATCTGAAAACCCCATTGACTTCCATCCGCGAGGGTGCACAGCTACTGGGAGAAGGCGTGCCGGGTCCGCTTAATGAACAGCAGCAAGCCATCATCGGCATCATCGATCAGAACAGCCGCCGCCTGCAGCAGCTGATCGAGGAGTTGATCAATTTCCAACAGGCAGGTTTTGCCGCTAGCAGCATCGATCCGCATCCTGTTGCGCTCGATGTCGTGTGTACGCAGGTGCTGCGCACCCACCGCCTGGTGGCCGCGGCGCGCGCCATCCGCTTTGAGCGCAAGATGACCCCGGTGCTGGTGGAGGGAGATGCCGACAAGCTGCGTGTCGTGGTCGACAACCTCATTACTAATGCCATCAAGTTTTCGCCACGTGAGGGTGTCGTTCGAGTGACTCTGGAGAAGTACGAGGGACGTGCGGTACTCGATGTCACCGATGAAGGTCCGGGTGTTGCAGCCGAAGAGCGTGAGCGCGTGTTCGAGCCGTTCTTTCGCGGCACGCGGGCACGGCGCGGAACTGTCAAGGGCAGCGGCCTCGGGCTTGCCATTGCAAAGGAATACGTCATGGCGCACCGCGGGAAGATCGAGGTCATTGAGGAAAGCAAGGGCGGGCATTTCCGCGTGATGCTTCCGGTTAACTGGGGAAAGAAGGACTGATGTTGAAAAGCTTATGGCGAGTTGCCGCCGTGGTGGCTCTGGGCGGTTGTGCATTGATTCCTGCGGACGAACCCACGCATGCCACTCAGGCACCCGCGGTGGCGCCCGCGCCTGCCACGGATTATCTGAAGGAGAGTGCGGAAGTGTCGGCCTTGCTGGCATACTATCAGGAGCTGCTTGACCTGCCCGCGGAGGAATTGAAGCTGGAGTATCAGAGCGCCAGCCAGTCTTTTGCCCGTGATCGAAGCGAATTGGGACGCCTACGGCTGGCCTTGCTGATGTGCGTGCCGGGAACGAATTGGCGCGACGATGTGAAATTGCTGGCCCTGCTCGATGGTGCTGCCAGCCGCAAGGCAGCGCTCGACTCGCCGCGCCGCCAGTTTGTCGTCTTGCTGCAGAGACTGGTGATGGAGCGTCAGCGGGAACAGAAGCGCGCCGACGAGCTGCAGCAAAAACTGGACTCCATGTTGGCTATCGATCGCGATCTGCGCGGTCGGCGAATACAGAAAAAATGAACGAAACAAAAGCTCAAATTCTTCTTGTCGACGACGATCGCGACCTGCTCAAGCTGATCTCCCTGCGCCTGGCCGCCGCCGGTTATGCCGTGCAGACAGCCGAAAGCGGCGCCCAGGCGCTGGCCCAGTTGGCCATGGCCCGGCCTCGACTTGTCATTACCGACTTGCGCATGGAAGGCATGGATGGCATGGCACTGTTTGATCGCATTCACGCAGCCATGCCGACGATGCCGGTGATCATTCTGACCGCTCATGGCACGATACCCGACGCCGTGGCGGCCACCCAGCGCGGCGTCTTCAGCTTTCTCACCAAGCCTTTCGACGGCAAGGATTTACTTGCTCAGGTCGAGCAGGCACTCAAATTTTCCGGCGGCTTGGAGACTGGCGGCGCGCCAGAAGCGTGGCGCGCCGCCATTGTTACACGCAGCCAGCGCATGGAGGAAGTGTTGCGCCAGGCCAAACTGGTGGCCGGCTCAGACGCCAGTGTGCTGATCTTCGGAGAATCCGGCAGCGGCAAGGAACTGCTGGCGCAGGCCATTCATCTCGCAAGTAATCGTGCCAAGGGACCCTTCATGGCGGTCAACTGCGCAGCCATCCCCGAGCATCTGCTGGAGAGCGAACTCTTCGGCCATGCCAAGGGCGCCTTTTCTGGTGCGCTCTATGCTCATCGCGGGCTGTTCCAAGCGGCGCAGGGCGGCACACTGTTCCTCGACGAAATCGGCGACATGCCGCTGGCGCTGCAGGCCAAGCTGCTGCGCGCGTTGCAGGATCGAACCGTGCGGCCAGTCGGCTCGACTGAGATGGTGCCGATCGATGTGCGCATCGTCTCGGCTACCCACCGTGATCTGTCGGAGCAGATACGCAGCGGCGCCTTCAGGCCCGATCTCTACTATCGCCTCAACGTGGTCTCTATCTCCTTGCCACTGCTCAGCGAGCGGCGCGAGGACATACCGCTGCTGTGCGTGCATTTCGTCCAGCAGTTGTCGACCCGCTACAGCAAACCGGCGCGCAACTTTGCGCCTGAAGCCATGGAATTGCTGGTCAATGCGTCCTGGCCCGGCAATGTGCGCCAATTGCTCAATGTCGTCGAACAGGCGGTAGCCCTCTCAACGTCTCCCATGGTACCGGCGTCGCTGGTGCAGCAGGCCCTGCGCGACGACAATACCCTGATGGTGTCGCTCGACGAAGCGCGCCGTGCTTTCGAACACGACTACTTGGTGCGCTTGTTGCGTGCAACCGAAGGCAATGTGACTCAGGCAGCGCGCATGGCACAGCGTAACCGCACTGAGTTCTACAAACTTCTGCAACGGCACAATCTAACCCCCGCGTTCTTCAAGGCTGAGAAAGCCTAGTCTGCTCATATCCGTGTCGTTTCTTAACGACATGGATAACTCAAGAAAACTCAACTAGTTATGTTTGGCGCGCGGTAGTGCTGTCGTCTACGCCAGACATTTCATGCGGTCGCGACCCACCCCTGAAGTGCGCTGAATTCGTCTTGCGCATTGTTTTTATGAGGAAAATACAAGGTGGCACATGGCTTGCATGGGAATGATCGAAGCAGTCCAATTCAAAGCAGACAGAAAACATGGGAACGGCAAGTCGTCCTGAAAGGCCAAGCCCGCTGATGAATATCGCGGCGGTCGCAATCATTGTTGCCAGCCTGACGGCGGTGGGGGCAATCACCGGTTTGATCCCTGCCGCACATTCGCAAAAAAATCAGGAGGCCGCTCAGGTCCGCGAAGCGGCAGATAAGCAATTCGATACGCAGGCGGGAAGAAACAGGCCGACACAGCTTGTCGCAGTGTGCCCGCAGTGCGGTGTGATCGAATCGATTCAGGCCGTTGAAGTGAAAGGACAGGGCAGCGGCGTGGGCGCAGTTGCGGGCGGTGTCGCCGGTGCAGTGGTCGGCAGCCAGTTTGGCCGTGGTAATGGCCGTACGGCACTCGGTGTTCTGGGAGCGGCAGGGGGTGCCTATGCCGGACATGAGATTGAGAAGAATCTGAAGAGATCGACCCGCTGGAGGGTAGCCGTTCGCATGGAGGATGGAACAGCGAAAACCCTGAACAAGGCTGTGCAGCCTGCGTTTGCCGTAGGCGATAAAGTTAAAGTGATCAATGGCGCGCTGATGGCGCGCAGTTGATGGATTGAACGTTGCGGACGATTTTACGAATGCCGGCCGCCCGTACGACAGGATGCCTCTACCTTCGGGGATCGGTCCTGAGCCAACCGATCGCGTCCTGTTTGCGCCGGCTTCTTTTTTTACATGAGTGCCCACGATTGGGTTATTGGAGGTGACGACATGGAACGCGTGATACACGAAAGCAAGGAAACGCTGATTGCCCTGATTGTCGCCTCATGTCTCGTAGCCGGAATCGGAGGCGCTACGTTCTTCACGCTCGGCCCGGATGGCTGGCTGACAGGCCTGTTGCGGGACCTGATGAGCGACCCGAACCTGAAAACACTGGTGTCGCTTGCCGCGGTGATGTCGGTTCTCGCCTTGTTAAAGCGCTGGCTGGACCGCAACACCCGTTCCTCACTCAACAATCTCCTCGTCGGTGTGGTGGCTCTGGGCGGATTTGCATTGATCCTCCAGGGTGTCCGCGCCGCATTTGGCTAGGCGGCGGTACCTGCCTTGTCCGGGGCGGCGGGGCTATGTGCCCTGTCCGCTTTTTTCCTTTTCGCCAGACCGCCGTAAATCATCCTGTAGGCTTCGGCTGCCTTGGCCCAGTCGAAATCCAGGAGCATGCCGTTGCGTTGCAGCTTGCGCCATAGGAGCTTGTCGTGCCATGCGGATACGGCGCGACGGATTGTGTCAAGGAGGACCTGCGCCGAGGGTTCCGTAAAGGTAAAGCCGTTGGCTGTTCCGTCGGCAAGAGTTTCCTCGTTACAGTCGACGACAGTGTCCGCCAGGCCGCCGGTGGCCCGCACCACGGGCGGGGTGCCATAGCGCAGGCTGTACATCTGGTTGAGGCCACAAGGCTCGAAGCGCGACGGCATCAGAAATATGTCCGAGCCGGCTTCGATCTGATGGGCGAGACCTTCGTCATAGCCGAGCGTCACTGAGAACCGTCCGGGGTGGCGTCCGGCGAGCGCCGTTAGTGCCGCCTCCAGGCGCTTGTCGCCGGAACCAAGCAGGGCCAGTTGTGCCGGCAGCAGGGCGATCTCCTCGCCGATGTCGGCAAGCAGATCAAGTCCCTTCTGATGCGTGATGCGGCTGACCACGCCGAGCAGCGGGCTGGACGAAGCCGGTTCCAGGCCGAGGCGCTGCCGTAGCGCCGTCTTGTTGGCATCCTTGCCCTTCAGGTGGGCGAATTCATAGTGACGCGGCAGGTATAAATCGGTGGCCGGATCCCAGGCGTGCATGTCGATGCCGTTGAGAATGCCGGTGAGATCCTCGCGCCGCCAGCGCAGCAGGCCGGCGAAGCCGTAGCCGAACTCCTCCGTCTGGATTTCCTCGGCGTAGCGCGGACTGACCGTGGTGATTCGCTGCGCATAGTGCAAACCGGCTTTCATGAAGGAGAGCTTGTTCCAAAACTCCACGCCGTCGATGGCAAAGGCCGTGGGCGGCAGGCCGAGCGCCTCGAGCGTATCCGCCTGGAATATGCCCTGGAAGGCCAGGTTGTGGATCGACATGACGGTGGGCGCAGTGACCCCCCCCATGAAGTGAAGGTAGGCTGGTGCCAGGCCGCAAGGCCAGTCATTGCAATGCAGGACGTCCGGATGCCAGCGAAGCGGACTGGCGCTACCGGCAAGCAGGGCTGCAACCCTGGAAAGCAAGCCGAAGCGCAGATGGTTGTCGGAGAAATCGTTGCCCGCGCCATCCAGATAGGCACTACCGGGCCGGACGTAGTATCCGGGACAGTCAATAAGCAGGAGACGTACCCCATTGTCAGCCTTCGCTTCCAGCAGTCTGGCTGAGAGCAGGCTGCCGCCCGGGTGCGCGAATTCTGCCACCTGCCTGGCATCGGGAAAGGCGGCGAGCAGTGGCGCGTAGGCGGGCGCGAGGATGCGTACATCTACGCCGACCTCATGCAAGGCGGACGGTAGTGACCAGGAGATTTCCCCCAGGCCGCCGCTTTTCATCCAAGGGGCAAGCTCTGGCGTGGCGAAGAGGAGTTTCATTCGGTTGCGGGTATCGGTTGCGGACAACCGGCTAGAGCCAAACCATCATTCCCATCTCAAAGGGGTGGGTCAGCATCTCGTGGTGAGGGTAGACGCGGATGCGATACTCAATCTTGCCACAATACTCTGGCGTCAGTTCGAGGGCATAGAGCTGTTCCCCGCTGTCGAGCGGACGCTCGTGGCGGAAGCGGTGGCTACGCGCCTTCTTCGGCAGGTTGCCGCCGGCTGGTCAACCGAAGAGCAGTTCCACCACCACGTCCTCGGGCCGCAGCCCGTCAAGATTCACCGCGACCTCGAAGCGCAGGCTCTCGCCGAAGCCAATGCGGCGCCGTGGTGCGTCCAGCCGGCGCAGCGCGACCTTCGCCCAGGCGGCGCGCACACGAGCCTTCCAGTGCGCCACTGCGCGCGCGCCGGCGAAATTGTCTTGCGAATAGCGACGGTATTGGTGCGAGGCCGGCACGTAGAAGCGCGAAATGTAGTCCGAGAGCATGCGCGTCGAGTTGAAGCGCGGCAGCAGGGTGGCGATGGAATGCTTGGCCATCGCCACCCAGCCCGGCGAATAGCCCATTGCACCCCAGTTGTAGTAGAGCGGGATCACGCCGTCCTGGAGGATTTCGTACAGCGTGCGCACCTCCTCGGTGTCGCGACGCGCCTCGTCCAGCGTATCGGAAGCAGGCTTGATGGCCCAGCCGTTCTTGCCGTCGTAGCCCTCGCCCCACCAGCCGTCCAGCACGGAAAGATTGGGGATGCCGTTGATGGCGGCCTTCATGCCTGATGTGCCGCAGGCTTCGAGCGGGTACTGCGGGTTGTTCAGCCAGACGTCGACGCCGGAAACCAGGCGGCGCGCGAAGCGCAGGTCGTAGCCTTCCACCAGCAGGATCTTGCCTTCGAACTCAGGCATGCGCGACACCTCGGTGACGCGGCGGATCAACGCCTGTCCCGGTTGATCCGCCGGGTGGGCCTTGCCTGCGAAGATGAACAGCACCGGCCGCTGCGGATCGCAGAGAATCTCGCGCAGCCAAGTCAGGTTCTCGAACAGCAACGCCGCGCGCTTGTAAGTGGCAAAGCGACGGGCGAAGCCGATGGTGAGGACGTTCGGGTTGTCCGGATTGGCGAGCTTCAGCAGCCTGTCAAGGTGCGCCTCCGAACCGTGATTGCGCGCGTGCTGCTCCGAGATGCGGTGACGCACCAGATGCAGCATCTGCGACTTGAGCGACTGGTGCACGCTCCAGAACTGGTGGTCGGGAATAGTGTGGATGCCTTCCCAGCAGCTGCGATCGGTGACGCGCTGGGTCCAGCCTGGGCCGAGGAAACGGTCGAAGAGTTCGTTCCACTCGCTCGAGAGGAATGTCGGTACGTGAACGCCGTTGGTGACGTAGGTGACGGGGTTGTCGTCCGGTTCGATCTGCGGCCACAGGGTGGAAAGAATATGCGCTGAAACGCCGCCATGGATGCGCGAGACACCATTGTGGAAGCGCGAGCCCCGAATCGCCAGCGCGGTCATGTTGAAGTCGTGCCCGCCCGGCGCGCGCCCCAGCGCCAGCAGCTGCTCGGTCGACACTTTCAGCTCCTTGCAGGCATGCTCGAAATAGCGACGGATCATGTCCTCGCCGAAATGGTCGTGGCCGGCCGGCACTGCGGTGTGGGTGGTGAACACGGTGTGAGCGGCAACCGCCTCCACCGCGGCGGCGATTTCAATGCCTTGGGTGGTGAGGTGGCGAATGCGTTCCAGCATCATGAAGGCGGCATGTCCTTCGTTGATATGCCAGACGGTCGGCTTGAGGCCCATGGCGACTAATGCCCGCACGCCACCAACGCCGAGCACGACTTCCTGTTCGATGCGGGTGGTGCGGTCTCCGCCATAAAGGCGGTGGGCTATGTCACGGTCGTGCGCGCTGTTGATCTCCAGGTCAGTATCGAGCAGGAATAGCCTGACGTGACCGACCATAACCTGCCAGACCTTGATCTCGACCAGCCGCTCGGCCATTTCGACCTGCACATGCAGTTCTGTACCGTCCTCGCGCAGCACCGGGGTGATCGGCAGGTCGTCGAAGTCCGTGTCGCGATAGATGGCGTGCTGCCCGCCCTCGCTGTCGATGGTCTGCAGGAAATAGCCCTGGCGGAACAGCAGGCCGACGGCGACGAAGGGCAAACGCAAGTCGCTCGCCGCCTTGCAATGGTCGCCGGCGAGAATGCCGAGGCCGCCCGAGTAGATGGGCAGGCTTTCGTGGAAGCCGAACTCGAAGCAGAAGTAGGCGATGAGGTCGGTTTGGCGCAGGTGCTGCGCGCCGTTGGTGCGCCCCGGCTCGTTGTTGTAGGTGTCGTAGGCGGAGAGTACGCGTGCGTAGTTGCCGAGGAACACCGGGTCGTCGGCGGCATCCAGCAGACGCTGCTGGTCAACACGCTTGAGGAAGGCCTTCGGACTGTGGCCGACCGAACCCCACAGGCTGGGGTGCAGGCGCGCGAACAGCGTGCGCGTTGGTCGGTCCCAGCTGTACCAGAGGTTGTTGGCAAGCTCTTCCAGCCTCGAGAGGCGCGGCGGGAGTTGCGGATTGACTTCGAGATGGAAGGGGGTGCCGGGCATAATTGGTTAGGCGATTGTTACGTCCTTCGAGAGATACACGTCCTGGATGGCATTGAGCAGGGCGACGCCCTCCTTCACCGGTTTCTGGAAGGCCTTGCGTCCGGAAATGAGGCCCATGCCGCCGGCGCGCTTGTTGATCACCGCGGTGCGCACCGCCTGCGCCAGGTCGCCGGCGCCCTTCGATTCGCCGCCGGAGTTGATCATGCCGGCGCGCCCCATATAGCAGCAGGCGACCTGGTAGCGCACCAGGTCGATCGGATGGTCCGTCGTGAACTTCGAGTAGACCTTCGAACTCGTCTTGCTGAACTTCAGCGCATTGAAGCCGCCGTTGTTCTCCGCCATTTTCTGCTTGATGATATCCGCCTCGATGGTCACGCCGAGATGGTTGGCCTGGCCGGACATGTCGGCCGAGACGTGGTAGTCGACGCCGTCCTGCTTGAAGGCGTTGTTGCGCAGGTAGCACCAGAGAATGGTCGCCATGCCGAGTTCGTGGGCGCGCTTGAACATCTGCGACACCTCCCAGATCTGGCGCCGCGATTCGGGCGAGCCGAAGTAGACGGTGGCGCCCACCGCACACGCACCCATCTCGAAGGCCTGCTCGACGTCGGCGAACAGGGTCTGGTCGTAGGTGTTCGGATAGGAGAGGAATTCGTTGTGATTGAATTTCACGACGAAGGGGATCCTGTGGGCATACTTGCGCGCGACGCTCCCCAGCACGCCCAGCGTCGAAGCGACGCCGTTGCAGCCGCCCTCGATGGCGAGCTTGACGATGTGCTCCGGGTCGAAGAAGTCCGGATTGGGGGCGAAAGAGGCGCCGGCGGAGTGCTCGACCCCTTGATCCACCGGCAGCAGCGACAGGTAGCCGGTGCCGGCGAGCCGACCGTGGTTGAACAGCGCAGCGAGGTTGCGCAGCACCGCCGGCTTGCGGTCGGAGACGGCGACGATGCGGTCGACAAAATCAGGCCCCGGCAGATGCAGGCGGGACTGGGGTATGCCGCGGCATTCGTGCTTGAGCAGGGTGTCGGCTTCACTGCCGAGCAGTTTGACGATGTCTGTCATGGCGAGTTCTCCTGTATAGCTGTCGATGGATGTTACACCCGTCAGGAACTCCCTGCAGGCAGATGCCTCTGCAGGAAGCGGTCGAAGTCACGCACCCATTCGGTGCGCATGAAGAGAAATCCTCCGTTATGCGAGCCAGCCAACTCGATCCACGCCCTGTCGCCCGGTGCGGCCTCAAGAAGGCGGCGGCCGTGCGCGATCGGGACGATCTCGTCCTGCCGGCTGTGCGCGACGAGAAGGGGGCAGCGGATTGATTGCACCGAGGCGAGCGTGTCGTAGGCGTAGCGGGTGAGCAGGCGCGCCGGCAGGAATGGATACAGCTCGGCGGCCAGATCGGGCGCAGAAGTGAATGCCGAGTGCAGCACCAGCGCAGCCGGTTCCGTGCGCGCGGCGAGGTGGGCAGCGACGGCGCCGCCGAGCGATTCGCCGAACACCACGATGCGGCCGGGCGGGAGCCGGCGGGTTTCCGTCAGGTAGCGCCACGCGGCATCGGCGTCGGCGTAGGTGCCGGCTTCGGAAGGGCTGCCGCTCGAGGCGCCGAAGCCGCGATAGTCGACCATCAGCACAGACAGGCGCAGTTGCTGGAACATCGGCAGCCAGTCGAGGCGATGGACGATGCTGCCGGCGTTGCCGTGGAAGAACAGAACCGTGGCGCGCGCATCGGCCGCCGGAACATGCCAGCCATGCAGGGTTTCCCCGTCCGCGGTTTCGATGCGTACTTCCTCGAATTGCAGCTGCAGCAGCGCCGGCGTGGCACGATCCTGCCGGCCCATCTCGGGAAAATAGATGAAGCGCGACTGGAAAATGTAAAGCACCGCGGCGAGGGCGACGTAGCCAAGCGCAATGCCGACGAGGAGGGTGTTGAGCATGCGCATGTGGATGCTCACTGGTCGGTGATGATTTCCAGCGACAAAGTCAGTTCCTGTAGGACGGCGTCGACCGGCCAGGACAGCGTGAGGCAGGCCGCCTGCATGATCTTCTCGAAGCCGGCCTCGGATTGCGACACGGTGAAATGCGGGCGGGCCTCGATGTCGAGCGGGCTGCTGGCCGTCAGCCGCAGCCCGCCGCCGAGAATGCGGTCATCCAGAGTCAGTTGCGTGACAGCGGCGAGCTTCAGTTCCTGGCCGAACCCGCCGGGGATGCTGCCGTCGGCAAGGATGTAGCGGCCGGTGAAGCCGTCGCAACTGGGCAGGGCGAGATTGATCTCGACGGAGAAGCGGCCGCCCGGGACGTTGCGCAGCCGATAGCCGACCCGCAAGGCGCGCCCAGCCAGGGTGATACTTTTCACTACGTCACCGCCGTCGAGCGGCGCGGAGAACCCCGCGCGCATGAGCGGCGCCTTGAATTCATCTGCTACATAGTGCGGCCAGGCATCCTTGCCATCGAGCCGATGCCAGGTATCGGTGAACAGGCGGCGCGGGCGCGCATCCGGCTTGATGTCCCCTGGAACGATCGCCTCCTTGAAGGCGACGCGTTCATGCGGGGAGGCGATGCCGCCGCCCTCGTGGGCGGTTTCGTGCGCGGTGAGCATCTTGCGGTAGTAGTGCTCGGTGCGCTGTGTCAGGACATCGCCGAAATTGTGCGATAGGCCGTAAGCGTCGAACTCGCACAAGGCAGCGTGGGCATCAAGCTTTACCACCGCCTGCGCATCGGCGTTGCAGAGGAACAGTTCGCGCACGCCGTCCAGATCGGGATCGCCGGCGGCCAGTGGCGGGCGCGGCGCGATTGCGTCCAGGCCCGCTTCCAAGGCAACCAGGTTGCTGTAAACCACGCGCCGCAGATGCGGCAGGTAGAGGCCGCCGAACAAGCCGTGCCAGTAGGCGTCGTTCGCTTGGGCACGGTAGAGGTGCTCAGTCAAGGCTGCCGTACGTCCGCCGGGCGGCAACGTCGCCAGACGGTCGGACAACCCCAGCATGCGCTTGTGCATCCAGTTGGCCTCCGGATAACGCATGAAGAAATTCTTCCAGATGCCGCCGCGCACGAAAGGCTTGGACTGCTCGTAGTGGCCATCGCGCTTTTCACGTTCGACCAGACTGTCGTAGATTGCGGCGGCCGGCGCCGGCAGCGTCCACTCGTTCATTTCGATATACGAGGTTGTCGGCAGGTAGATGATGCCACCGGTCGTGGATCGGTCGTGGAAGTCCCGGTAGGTCTCCGTGCGGACGAGCGGCGAAGCCAGCACGCCCTCGATGAACTGCTCCAGCCATTTTTTGTTATAGACCCAGTCGTAGGTTTCGGGCCAGATGCCGAACTTCTCGATGTCGTCGAAGTAGATTGCGGCACGGCGGCCTTCACGTGCGAGGCTCTCCAGGTAAGCGACGGCCTCGGCGGCAGTCGAGAAGGGCAGGCGGTAACGCAGATGCTCGGAGATGGGAAATACGTCGATGCTGCGGCCGTCCTCCTCGGTGGTATGGAAGCCGTCGAGTGCGGCCTCCTCCATACCTACGCAGAGGAAGTGATAGTCATCTACCGTCACGTATTTCATGCCGCAGTCGGCCAGCGATGGCACCACGGTGGGAATGTAAACGCGCTCTGTCAGCCAGGCGCCTTCCACACGGGCGCCGAAGTGGCGCGAGAGCTTGTCCGTGAGGGCGGTGATCTGCCCGATGCGGTCGCGTTGCGGGATCGCCGCCAGCACCGGTTCGCAATCGCCGCCACCGAACAGTTCGACCTGGCCGCGCGCCACCATTTCACCGAGCAGGACCATGTCCTGCGGGTATTTGTCCATCAGTCGGTCGAGCAGCCAGCCGGAGAAGTGCACGGCGAAGCGGAACTCGGGGTAGCGGTGCAGCGTGCGCAGGAAAGGACGGTAGCAGCGGGCATGCGCCTCCTCGATGACGGAGACGAAATTGCCCACCGGCTGATGGGCATGTACGCCCATCAGCAGGGATATCGGTTCGGTCATGTCATTCCCTGTTTCTTTGCTTCAACTGGCGCGGCGCATCGCGCCGCCGCCCTCGGGGGTGCCCCCGCCGCTGGACAGCGGCACCGCGAGCTGCGACGGCTCGGGCAGGCGCAGCAGGCGGTAGAGCAGCGCAAGGTTGGCGCGGAACAGTGTGTCGAAACTCTCCACGGCTGCGCGCGGGTTGTAGTCGCCGAACCACCAGAACCAGTCCGAGCCCTCGCATACGGCCAGTTGCGCTTCGGCGGCGCGCTGGGCATCCGCGTCGAGCCGGCCGCTGTCCATGACCAGATCGTAGGCCTGCTTGGCATCGCAGAGCAGATCCCAGGCGCGGTTCTTGTCCGGGTCGCCGATCCAGGTGGAGAAGGTGCCATAGACCCAGCTGCCGGCGACCAGGGCGGGGAGCTCGCCGCAATGCTCGGGGTTGCGCGCAAGCCATTCAGCGCAGGTGGTGGTGGCAAGCCAGGGCTGGCTCGCGATCAGGCCGTAGAGATCCTCGAAGAAGAAGTAGGCGTTGTAGGGGTAGTGCTCCCAGGCGTTTTCACCGTCGAGGATGACGCAGACCAGCGGGGTTTCCCCGGCGGGGGCTTCGTCGCGGATGCGCGCGAGCTGATCGACGAAATGCTGCGCCGCGTCGCGGCCGTGCCATTTGGCGTATTCGAAACCGATCAGATCGGAGAGCTTTTCATCGCGGAAGAATACGGCAATGCCTGGTGCGGACTCGACTCTCCATGGCTGGTAAAGATGCAATGCTGCCGGCTCGATGTGGCTGAGGCGCAGGCTGTTGGCGAGGACGCCCTGGCTTGAGGCAGTCCAGCGGCAGCCCTGCGTCGCCAGCTGATTGAGCAAGGCCGTAGACAGTGCGCCCTCGGCGGGCCACATGCCCTCGGGGGGGCGGCCGAAGCGGCGCGCATGACTTTCGCGCGCCAGGCCGATGTGCCGGTCAACGCGCGAGCGACCGCCGGGGTAGAAGTGTGCCCTCGGCAGGGGGATGTCGGGCTGCGCTTCGCGCGCCGAGGCGAAGTCGAGGAGGAGGGGCGCAAGCGGATGCGTGTCCGGCGTGGCGGAGAGCTCGACCTGGCCGCGCTCGGCCAGGGCGCGGTAGCGCGGGATGAGGCCGCGCATCGTTTGTCCCATCAATGCAAGCAGCTGGCGCCGCTCGCCGAGGGTAAAGCTCTCGCCCTTGGTCATCAACTCGGCCAACAGCGGCTGGCTGCGCCTTTCGGTTTCCCCGGTCCACACCAGGTGGTACCAGACCAGCAGGTCGGCGAAGAAAGAGCCCGAGAGGTAGGCGGCGGCCGCTTCGCCCTGCCCCTCGAGCAAGCGGTAGAGATTGCGCAGGCGCTCGAAACGCGGGTAGGGTGCCACCATGCGCGCGTGGTTGTCGGGAAAACAGGTGGCAAGGACAAGTCTGCGTTCCGCGGGATCCATGTGATCGAGCGAATCGCGCGCCAGCAGGCGCAGCAGGGGATCCCTGAAATCGCCCTTGTCGAACTGCTGCGCGTAATCCTCGATCTGGTCGAGCAGCACCGGAACGAAGTTCACCACGGCGCGCACACGCGGATTACGCTCGAGGTGCGCCACCATGTCGGTATAGTCCTTCAGCGCATGCAGGTAGGTCCATGGCCGGCGGAATTCACCGGTGGCATGGTCGCGGTAATCCGGCTGGTGCATGTGCCAGAGGAAGACTAGTTCGATTTTATTCGCTTCGCTCATAGAGGTTTCGTAGGTCGGCCTTCAGGCCGACATCGGCGGTATCAGTCGGCCTGAAGGCCGACCTACAGGTTTGCTAGCGCAGCCGGTGCACTTGCTGACCGAGCATTTCCGGTGTGACCAGCGTGATGCCCTTTTCGGAGATGTGGAAGCGGCGGGCGTCCTCTTCGCGGTCCACGCCGATGCGCATGCCATCCGGGATGCGGCAGCGCTTGTCGATGATGGCGCGGCGAATGACGGTGTTCTTGCCGATGCGCACCTTGGGCAGGATCACCGAGTCCTCGACCACGCTGTGCTCCTCCACCCGCACGCCGGAGAAGAGCACCGAGCGGCGCACCGCGGCGCCGCTGATGATGCAGTTGCCCGAGACCATCGAGTCGATCGCCATGCCGCGCCGATTGTCTTCGTCGAAAATGAACTTCGCCGGCGGCAGCTGCTCCTGATAGGTCCAGATTGGCCAGTCATCATCGTACAGGTTGAGTTCCGGCGTGACGCGGATGATGTCCATGTTGGCTTCCCAGTAGGCGTCCAGCGTGCCTACGTCGCGCCAGTAAGGCTTGCCTTCCACGCAGCCGATGCAGCTTTCCGCGAAATCGTGGGCGAACACGCGGTAGCGCTCCACGATATGGGGGAGGACGTCCTTGCCGAAATCATGCGATGAATTGGGGTCGTCGCGGTCGCGGATGACCTGCTCGAAGAGGAAGCTGGCGTTGAAGACATAGACGCCCATGCTGACCAGGGCGCGATCCGGCTTGCCCGGCACCGGTTCGGGATCCCTGGGCTTCTCGGTAAAGCGGGTGACGCGCCAGTCCTCGCTCACGCTGATGATGCCGAATTCGCTGGCTTCCTCGCGCGGCACCTCGATGCAGGCCACGGTCAGGTCGGCCTGCTCGGCGACGTGGAATGCCAGCATGCGGCCATAGTCCATTTTGTAGACATGGTCGCCCGAGAGAATGACAACGAATTTGGGGTGGTGGCGGCGCAGCATGTCGAGATTCTGGAATACCGCGTCGGCGGTGCCCCGGTACCAGTCCTCGCCGATCTGCTGCTGCGCCGGCAGCAGGTCGATGAATTCGTTGAGCCGTCCGTCGAGGAAGCTCCAGCCGCGCTGCAAGTGGTGGATCAGGCTCTGCGACTTGTACTGGGTGGCGACGCCGATGCGGCGAATGCCGGAATTGACGCAGTTGGACAGGGTGAAGTCGATGATGCGGAACTTCCCGGCGAAGGGCACGGCGGGCTTGGAGCGCCAGTCGGTGAGTTGCTTCAGGCGGCTGCCGCGCCCGCCGGCCAGGATCAGCGCAAAGGATTCGCGCGTCAGCTGGCTGACGTAACGTGGCCCCTGGCTGCCCCGCGTGGTGGTGTAGACCTGACGCAGCGCCTCATCGTTGTCCTGCATGAAATGATCCTTTCGGTTTCCCACAGTGACGGGCATCCTGGCCCGGTGGTGACTACCCGGTGGTGACTAGTTTGCCCCGCGCATGTTCAGCAGGGCGTCGATTTCCGCCTCCGCCTCGATCCAGTCCCCCCATTCGCCGCCCCCTGTGAAGTCGCGCTTCTCGGCCTTGTAATAGGCGGCTTCCGCGATGAGGCGCATGCGCTCGTCCTGCGTAACCACACTGGCCTTGGCTTGCGGTTTCACTGCCGCCGGTCTCGATGCACGGGGCTTCGCCGGGGCGGCCTTGCCGACTGCCTTCTTGACTGAAGCCTTGATCGTCGTTGTGCCCGATTTGCCGGTTGCCGTGCTGCCGCGTGGTGACATGGCTATCTCCTCAAGAGTATGGACGATGACGGGTTCGTTCTCCTAGTCGTTATGCAAGTATCTTACGCCGGGACTATGACCGGTTATTGATGGGAATCAAGACTATTGGTGTGCGTCGCAGCAATCGTGAGGGCGCCGAGCAAGCCGAGCCGCTCGTTGGTGATGACCCGGACGGGGAAGCCGGGCATCAGGCCGGCATGCGCGTCCCTTTCGCGGAAGGCGCGGACAAAGCCGCCCTCCTGAAGGCGGGACAGGATCTTCGGCGCGATGCCGCCGCCGATATAGACGCCGCCGCGTGCCATGAACAGCAAGGCCAGGTCGCCGGCGAAGGCGCCATAGGCGGCAATGAACAGGTCGAGCGCGCGACCGGCTAACGGATTGGCCTGAACTGCCGCCACGATCTCGGCGGGGTCTGCGATCGCCGTATTCCCGGGGCTGACTTTGCACAGGCTTGCGTAAATGGCTGCCAGGCCGGGCCCCGATATGACGTTTTCCGCCGTGACGCGACCTTCCGGCCGATGCAGGTGTCGCCATACGGCAAGTTGCTCCTCGCCTGCCGGGGCGAAGCCGATGTGGCCGCCCTCCCCGCCGATTGTGCGCCAGCTGCTTCCCTCGGGCATCAGCGCAGCGACCCCCAAGCCTGTGCCGGCGCCGACCAGCAGCCGCGGCGCCCGCTCCAGCGGATGGCCCTCCTGCAGCGTAACGATGTCGTCGGCGTGGAGGTGTGCCACGCCCTGCGCCGCCGCTGCGAAGTCATTGATTACGTCGACCCTGCCCAGGCTGAATGTCCGCGTGAGCGCCGAGCCATCCAGTGTCCATGGCAGGTAGGTGACCTTGGCGCAATTGTCTTCCACCGGCCCGGCAACGCCGAAGCAGGCTGCAGCGATGCCTCCGCTGACGCCGGCTTCATCCAGAAAGGCGCGCAGCAGGTCGGCGAAATCGCCCCATTCGCGGCTGGGGTAGCGGCGCTCGCATACGATGCCGCCCTTTGTGGCGAGCGCCAGCAGCGTCTTGGTGCCGCCGATGTCTCCGCCGAGGATCATCGCGGCGCTCCGGTTATACCGCGACGGGCGCGGCGATGTGCGGATGCGGGTCGTAGCCTTCCAGGGTGAAGTCTTCGAAGCGGAAGGCGAATATGTCGCGCACCTCGGGGTTGATGCGCAGCTGCGGCAGGGCGCGCGGCGCGCGCGTCAGCTGCAGGCGCGCCTGATCGAGGTGGTTGGTGTAGAGGTGGGCGTCGCCGAGCGTATGCACGAAGTCGCCCGGCCGGTAGCCGCACACTTGCGCCAGCATCAGCGTGAGCAGCGCGTAGGACGCGATGTTGAAAGGCACGCCGAGAAAGATGTCGGCGCTGCGCTGGTAGAGTTGGCAACTGAGCCGGCCGTCGGCGACATAGAACTGGAACAGTGCATGGCAGGGCGGCAGTTTCATGCGGTCGATGTCGGCGGGATTCCAGGCGGAGACGATGTGCCGGCGCGAGTCCGGGTTCTGCTTCAAGCCCTCGACGAGTTGCGCGATCTGGTCGATGACGCGGCCGTCGGGCGCATGCCAGGAGCGCCACTGGTAGCCGTACACCGGGCCGAGGTCGCCATTGGCGTCGGCCCAGTCGTCCCAGATCGAAACGCCGTTCTCTTTCAGATAGCGGATGTTGGTGTCGCCCTGCAGGAACCAGAGCAGTTCGTGGATGATGGACTTTGTGTGCAGCTTCTTGGTGGTGACGAGGGGAAAGCCCTGCGCCAGGTCGAAGCGCATCTGCCAGCCGAAGACGGAAAGCGTGCCGGTGCCGGTGCGGTCGCTTTTCTTGTGCCCCTGTTCCAGCACGTGGCGCATCAGGTCGAGGTATTGCTGCATGATCGGGTGTGGTCCAGGGCGAAGGCTATAATTGCTCTTGATTTTATAGGAAGGGAACATGCTGGCCAAACTGACCCAATCCGCCGCGCCGCTCGGACAGGCGGCGCTCGATATTGCCACCCACGCCGTTCTGGTGCTCCCCTTCGCAAAAAAACTCGACGGCTTGCGCGAAGTGCCTGCCCTCGAGCGGTTGCGTGCCGCGCTGAAGCGACGCGATATGAAGGCGGAGGATCTGGCCAAGACGCCGGTTTCCGTCACTCTTGCCGGCGGCGGCCTGTGCAGTTTCGTCATGCTCGACGCCGGCAAGAGCGCTTTCGAGCGGCAAAGCGTGCTGCGACGGGCGATAACGCCCCTCATGGAGGAACAACCGCGCGAGCTGGTGCTTGCCCTGTTCGGCAGCGCGGAAGCGCGTCGCGAGAATGCACGCGAGGCGCTCTATGTGGCCTGGCTGAACGGTGCGCGGCTGCCGACGCGGCGGAAGAAACCCGAAGTGCGTCCGCTGGCGCGAATCCGCCTCCATGGGGCGCGCGACACCGCAGGTTTTGCCGAGATCGCCGCCGTGGCCGAGGCCAATACGCTGGCGCGGGCATTGACCGCCCTGCCGCCCAACGAATTGACGCCGTCGATGTACCGCCAGCGTCTGCGTCAACTGGCGCTCAGCCGCCGTTGGCACTTCGAGGAATTCGACATGCGCCGCCTGCGCCGCCTGGGTGCGGGGGCATTTGTGGCCGTGGCACAGGGCAGCGCGCCGGAAGACGCCGCCATCGTGCATCTTTCCTGGCGGCCGAGAAAGCCGCAGGGCAGAGTGGCGCTGGTCGGCAAGGGCATCTGCTTCGACACCGGCGGCCACAACCTCAAGCCGGCGAAGTACATGGCCGGAATGCACGAGGACATGAATGGTTCCGCCGTGGCACTGGGCCTCATGCAGGCCCTGGTCGAACGCAATATGCCCTTGGCCATCGATGCCTGGCTGCCCATTGCGCAAAATCATCTATCGCCGGAAGCCTACAAGCAGAATGACATCATTACCGCGCTGGACGGCACCACCATTGAGGTGGTGCATACCGATGCCGAGGGCCGCATGGTGCTGGCCGACGCACTGACCCTGGCGACGCGCGGTCCTGGCAAGACGGGTGGCAAGCTGGATCTTGTCGTCGACTTCGCCACGCTCACCGGCAGCATGGGCTATGCACTGGGCAGCCGCTATTCCGGCGTTTTCACCACCACTTCCGAACTGGCGCGCCTGGCCGTGGCGGCTGGCGAGGCAAGCGGCGAACGCGTCTGCGTCTTCCCGCTCGATGCAGACTATGAGGCCGGGCTGGAAAGCAAGGTGGCCGACATCAAGCAATGCACGCTGGATGGTGAAGCCGATCATATTCTCGCCGCACGCTTTCTCAAGCGGTTCACCCATGATTCGCCCTGGGTGCATATGGACCTGTCGTCCTCGAGTTGCAGCAGCGGACTGGGTGCAGTAGGCACCGACCTCACCGGGTTTGGTGTCGCCTGGGGGGTGGAGTTTTTCGAGCAATGGCTTGCTACGCACGCCGCGTTGCCTGCGCCACGCAGACGGAAAGCCAAATAGCCCGTACTTTCCGTGAGATGAGAGTCCGTCGCGGGTGACTTTGTCGCCTGCTTACGCTATCCTTGAATCGCGAATTGTCCAGCGGATCAAAGCCCCGCCGGCATATCCGCATTTAACGACCATTCGACACGGCCTACAGCATGCTTGGCATTTTTTCCGCGAAATCCGGCCATCCTCTCGCCGATGCGAAGGAAGCCAGGCGCGTCATCGGCGAACTGTCCGGGCGCGATGCCGCACCCGCCCTCGACGAGGTTTCCGGCTGGCTGGAGTCCGTTGCGACCGATGAGGTGCTCAAACTCCCTGAACGGCTGGCCCTCGTCTTTCAGCTCGATGAAGCGGCGCAACTGCATGCGCGCAAGCTGGGCCGCGACTACCTGACTGCGCCGCGCCTTGGCCGCCATCAGGAATACAAGCTGTGGCAGGCCAACCATGATTTCTGGGCGCAACTGGCCAGTGCCTATGACCATTGCCTGGCCCGCTACATGGCACAGGAAAAAGGCAGCGACGCAGCCAAAAACGAATTGCCGCTGCTGATCGTGCGCATGCTGCGCGCTTTCTCATCACAACTGAAGTGGGATCAATTCCGCTACGGTCCGATCAATGCTGAACTCTGGCAGCGCATGGGCCGCGCCTACCTGTTTGCCGAGCAGGCCAAGTGTTCCCGTCAGTCGTTCATGCCCTATCCCGCCGTGCCGGGCGAGACCTCGGTGGAGCAAGAATACCTCAAGGCGCTGGTCTTTCAGGCCTCCAGCATGGACAGCCTGCTGCCGCTGGAGATCGAGATCGCAGAGCGCTTCATCGCCCATTTCCTGCCGCAGTTCGTGTTTACCGCCGAAGTGCGGCCGGACAACGTATATTGGGTGGATGCCGACAAGCCGGCGCCGCCGAAGCGCCTCGCCGTCCTGCCGCAAGTTGCGCCCAGCCTGCGTTTTTTCAGTGCCGGTTCGGCGCTTTCCAGGCTGGAAGTCATGCTGCAGCAGGTGGAGCGCGGCGAGGTGCCGGCTGAGGTGAACCTCGGCGCCCAGTATTCGGCACGCATCATTTTGCCGGTGCTGAAGCATTTGATCGTGTACTGGGCGCCAAAGCCGCCGATGCGCTCGCACGATCGCCATCGCGTCAAGTCGCGGCTGACCGCCGTGAATGGTCTGGCCGCCATACATGCCCGCCTGTCCAACCAGAGTGGGGAAGAAAGCGAAGCCTGGGTTGTCGATGATGTCAGCCTGGGCGGCATGGGCGCGCAGGTGCCGCTTGGCACAAACGACTGGGTGCGCATCGGCGCCTTGCTCGGCATGCAGCCGGAAGGTGGCAGCAACTGGCTCATCGGCGTCATCCGGCGCTTCAGCCGTGAAACACCGACGCAGGGATCGGTCGGCATCGAAACCCTGTCGAAATTGCCGCAGGCTGTTTCCGGCGATCTGGGCGGCATGGATTGCATTGCCATCCTGCTTGACAGCCTGCATAGCGGCGATACGGTGCGGGTGATCCTGCCAGGTGCGGCTTTCGAGCCTGCCCTGCCTCTGGTATTTGCCTGGCAAGGCCGCTCGGCCCGGCTCGACCCGGTCGAGCAACTCGAATCCGGGGTCGACTTCGATCTCGGCCTCTACCGCGTCGCTCCTCCAGCCTGAGTTCTATTTCGGTCGCAACGCCGATTTCGGCCGGAAAGCCTTGATCACGCCTTCGTTGGTCTCGATATAGGGCCCGCCGATGAGATCGATGCAGTAAGGCACTGCGGCAAAGACGCCGTCCAGGGTCTCCTTGATCGCCTTGGGTTGCCCCGGCAAGTTGAGGATCAACGCGCTTCCGCGCACTACGCCAACCTGGCGCGAGAGGATGGCAGTGGGCACGTACTTCAGGCTCACCTGCCGCATCAGTTCACCGAAGCCCGGCAGCACCTTGTGCGCCACGGCGAGGGTGGCTTCCGGCGTCACGTCGCGTGGTGCCGGTCCGGTGCCGCCAGTGGTCATGATGAGGTGGCAGCCGACGGTGTCGGCCAGGTCGATGAGTGTCTTTTCGATTACTGCCCGCTCGTCCGGGATAAGACGGTTTTCCATGCGCCACGGAGAAGCCATTGCCGCCGCGAACCATTCGCGCAGGGCGGGTATCCCCTGGTCCTCATAGACACCGCCAGAGGCGCGGTCGGAGATCGATACCAGGCCGATCAAGAGCTCATCGTTCATTTTCCAGTTCCCTCAAAGCGCGGAACAGCTCGCGATAGTTTTTCGGCGGCTTACCCGTTTCGCGCTCATGCAAGGCGCCGCGGCGCAGCTGCTTCAGGCGCGTGATATCGGCGCCGGTGTGTGCCGCGCCGATTTCCGTCAATACCGCCTCATCCTCCAGCAGTCGCTCACGCAATCTTTCAAGGCGGTGCTGGCGGGCGGTTTCGATGGCGGAGGCCCCATTGACGGCATCGAGGGCCTCGCGGATCGGCGCCGGGTCGATGTCGCGCATCAGGCGGCCGATGTACTGCATCTGCCGGCGGCGGGCCTCGTGTCGGGTAAGGCGTTGCGCCTCGCCGAGCGCCCTGCGCAGTTCCTCCGGCATGTCGATGCGGTCGAGGCGCTCTGCTGAGAGATCGACTAGCGCCGCGCCCATCTCCTGAAGGGCGTGCATGTCGCGCTTCCTCTGCGATTTGCTGGGGCGATCGGGTGTGTCGTCGTATTCGAGGTCTTGGAGGTTCTTCATCTTGGTATGATTATATCTTTGCCTTCTCTTCTCCCACGATGTCTTCCCTGGATTTCAGTTTTCCGCAGGACACCTTGCGCGGCATGGCGCAAGACATACTTGACTATGCCAGATCGCACGGCGCCAGCGCCTGCGAAGCCGATGTTTCCGAAGGGTTCGGCCAGTCGGTGACGGTGCGCCGCGGTGAGGTCGAGACCATCGAATATAACCGTGACAAGGGTGTCGGTGTTACCGCCTATCTTGGCCTGCAGCGCGGCTATGCCTCGACCTCGGATTTTTCCCGCTCCTCGCTTCACGCCACTGTCGATGCCGCCCTCTCCATCGCCCGTTTTACGGCGCCCGACGAGGCTGCCGGCCTGCCGGAGGCCGACTTGCTGGCGAGCGGCGACATGGTGCTCGATCTGTATCATCCCTGGGCGCTGTCCGTGGAGGATGCCATCGATGTCGCCCGCCGCTGCGAGGCGGCCGCCTTTGCCATCAGCCCGCTGGTCATGAACTCCGAGGGGGCCAGCGTGTCCGCCCAGCAGTCGCATTTCATCTCAGCCAACAGCCTGGGCTTCATGGGCGGATATGCTTCCTCGCGCCACTACCTTTCCTGCTCGGTGATTGCGGGTGAGGGTGATGCTATGCAACGCGACGACTGGTACAGCACGCATCGCGATGCGGCCGAACTGGCTGAAGCCGAGGTGATTGGAGAGTATGCCGCGCGCCGCGCGCTCTCGCGACTGGGTGCGCGCAAGATCGCCACCTGCGAGGTGCCGGTTCTGTTCGAGGCGCCGCTCGCCGCGACGCTGATCGGCAACTTCGTGTATGCCGCATCGGGCGGCAGCCTCTACCGCAAATCCTCCTTTCTCCTCGACAGCTTGGGTACGCAGGTGTTTTCACCACAGGTGCATATCAGCGAGCGTCCGCACCTGCAGCGCGCATTGGCGAGCAGCCCCTTCGACGACGATGGGGTCGCGACGCACGCCCGCGAGGTCGTAGAGGCGGGCATCCTGAAGGGATACTTCCTGTCGACCTATTCCGCACGCAAGCTGGGCATGCAGACCACGGGCAATGCCGGCGGCTCCCATAACCTGATCGTGCGCCCGGGCAAGCGGGATCTGCTCGGCCTCGCCGCGCTGATGGGCCGCGGCCTGCTTGTCACCGAACTGCTTGGACAGGGCGTCAATTACGTGACGGGCGACTATTCGCGCGGCGCGTCGGGCTACTGGGTCGAGAACGGCGAGATCCTGTATCCAGTGCAGGAAATCACCATTGCGGGGAATTTGAAGGACATGCTGCAAGGCATTGTCGCCGTGGGCAGCGACGTGCTGGTGCGCGGCTCCAAGCAGGTTGGCTCCATTCTCATCGACCGCATGACGATTGCCGGAGCATAAGCCGGATACTCCATAGGGGTTATCCCCAACTCCGCATTACCCGGAATCGCGTGCCGCGCACTGTAGGTTGGTGTAGTATTTCCCGGCGATCCCAGCACAGAGGGGATTGAATCCATCTGCCGTTCAAGGCACAGAAAAACCTCTAAAGGAGACCCATCTATGGAACGTCGTCAATTCATCAAGCATGCCGGTATCGCTGGCATCCTGGCAGCAGGCGTGGCTCCGGCTGCCCATGCACAGGGCGCCACCATCCGCTGGCGCCTGGCTTCCAGCTTCCCCAAGGCGCTCGACACGATCTTCGGCGCTGCCGATTCCTTCGCCAAGAAGGTCGGCGAAATGTCCGGCGGCAAGTTCACAATTTCCGTGCATGCCGGCGGTGAATTGATGCCCGCCTTCGGCGTGCTCGATGGCGTGCAGCAGGGCACCGTGGAAATGGCCCACACCGCGCCGTATTACTTCTTCGGCAAGGATGAGGCTTTCGCCCTTGACTGCGCCATTCCCTTCGGCCTCAACTCGCGCCAGATGACTGCCTGGATGTACGAGGGCAATGGCATGAAGCTGATGCGCGAGTTCTACAAGGCCTACAACATCGTCAATTTCCCGATGGGCAACACCGGCGCCCAGATGGGCGGCTGGTACCGCAAGGAGATCAAGTCGCTGAAGGACATCAAGGGCCTGAAGATGCGCATCGGCGGCTTTGGCGGCAAGGTGCTCGAGCGGATTGGCGGTGTGCCGCAGAACATCCCCGGCGGCGAGGTCTATGCGGCGCTGGAGAAGGGCACCATCGACGCCACCGAGTGGGTCGGACCCTACGACGACCAGAAGCTCGGCTTCAACAAGGTCGCCAAGCATTATTACTATCCGGCCTGGTGGGAAGGCGGCCCGCAGCTGTCCGCCTACGTCAACAGCAAGGCCTGGGAAAGCCTGTCGCCCGACTACAAGGCCATGATCGAGTGCGCAGCGGCGCTGGCACACTCCGAGATGCAGGCCAAGTACGACGCCAAGAACCCGCTGGCGCTGAAGCAGCTCGTGGCGGCCGGCACCAAGCTGCACCGCATGCCCAAGCCGATTATGGAAGCGGCCTTCAAGGCAGCCAACGAGCTTTACGCCGAGTTGAATGCGAAGAATGCCAACTGGAAGAAGATCTACGAGGATTACGCCAAGTTCCGCGCCGATCAGAACCTCTGGTTCCGCTTCTCCGAGATGGGTTTCGACAGCTTCATGCAGTCGCAGAAGCTGTAATCAGTATCGCTGCAGGAAAACCGCCGGCTTGCCCGGCGGTTTTTTTATTTCCGGGAATACAACTTGCGGCCGCTAGTTTTTCACGGCTTCCCGTTCCAATGAGCGCAGGATGGCCGCGTTAGGATCGGCGTCGCTGGCGGACGTCTCATCCTTTTTGTCACCACCTTCGCGACTTTCTTCTTCCACCTCCGGCTCGGGTTCCGGCGGGATGTCGAATAATTTCGAGGGATCGTTTTGCCTGTCGTAACTGCCCGGAACGAACTCTATCTGGATATTCTTGAGATCCATGGTCGGCGCCTTGTCGAGCCGATCCGTGACCAGACCGGGGAAGACGACCACCATGACCACCATGAACAGCTGGATGAAAATGAAGGCAATCGCGCCAAGATAGATATGGGGGGTGCTGACCCCGCGTATGCGCGCCCCGGTGACCTTGTCGTCGTAGTCGAGGCGGGCTGCCACGCTGCGCAGGTAGAACAGGGCGAAGCCGAAAGGCGGCGTGAGGAAAGAGGTCTGCAGGTTGAGGGCGATGATGACGCCGAACCAGATCAGGTTGATGTCCATCTTCTCCGCCACGGGCGCCAGTAGCGGGATGACGATGAAGGCGATCTCGAAAAAATCGATGAACATGCCGAGTATGAACACCAGGATATTCACGATGACAAGGAAACCCATCTTGCCGCCGGGTATGTCCTTGAACAGGTGCTCGACGAAGAAATGACCGTCTGCGGCATTGAAGGTGAAGCTGAAGACGGTGGCACCGATCAGGATGAACAGTACGAAGCACGACAGCTTGGTGGTGTTGTCGAGGGCCTGCTTGAGCAGTTTCAGGCTCAGGCTGCGGCGGAATGCGGCCATGATCAGGGCGCCCATCGCGCCCATGGCGCCGCCCTCGGTGGGTGTGGCGAGGCCGAGGAAGATGGTGCCGAGCACCAGGAAGATCAGCACCAGTGGCGGAATCAGCACGAAGGTCACGCGCTCCGACAATTGCGAGAGCAGCCGCAGCTTGAACAAGCGGTTGGCCAGTGCCAGCCCGAGTGCCGTAAAGGCGCCGATGGTCATCGTCATGACGACGACTTCGTCCGTCGGCGCCACGCCCTCGCGGTCGACGAGGGGGTTGATGACCTGGTCGTGGACACCGGTCCATATCCAGCCGGCCGCTGCAGCCAGGCCAATCAGAATCAGCAGTGAACGGTGCCCGCTGGCGCCATTATCCTCCTTGTAGATGCGCGCATCGGCCGGCAGGGCCGGCACCCAGCGCGGCCGGACCAGGGCGACCAGCATCACAAAGGTGGCATACAGGGCTACTGTCATGAGGGCTGGCACCATCGCGCCGGCATACATGTCGCCGACGGAGCGGCCGAGTTGGTCGGCCATGACGATCAGCACCAGCGAGGGCGGCACGGCCTGGGCCAACGTGCCTGAAGCCGTGATGACGCCGGTGGCGATGATGCGGCTGTAGCCGTATCGCAACATGATCGGTAGCGAGATCAGGCCCATGGAGATGACCGAAGCGGCCACCACGCCGGTGGTGGCGGCCAGCAGCGCGCCGACGAGGACGACCGCAAGTGCCAGGCCGCCGCGCACCGGACCGAACACCTGGCCGACGGTTTCCAGCAGATCTTCCGCCATGCCGCTGCGTTCGAGGATGATGCCCATGAAGGTGAAGAAGGGGATCGCCAGCAGCGTGTCGTTCTGCATGATGCCCTGCAAACGCAGCGGCAGCGCCTGGAACAGCGAGGGCGGGAACAGGCCTGCCTCCATGCCGATCAGGCCGAAGGCGAGTCCGGTGGCAGCAAGCGAAAAGGCAACCGGGAAGCCGGTTACCAGAAAACACAACAGGCCGACGAAGAGCAGCGGAATGAAGTTGCCTACGATAAAGTCCATTCAGCGCTGATCCCCTGTGGTTGGAGCGCGCGCCCCGATCTTTTCGGCGATGTCTTCCTCGCGTGGGTGGCTGCCATGGCCATGGCCGATCGGATCGGCCAGCCTGCCACGCAGGAAGGCGGCACGCTTGATCAGTTCGGACACGCTTTGCAGCAGCAGCAGTCCCATGCCGACCGGCACGATCAGGTAGACCGGCCAGCGAATCAGGCCGCCGGCGTTTTGCGACATTTCGCCGGATTCCCAGGCATTGACGAACAGGGGCCAGGACAGCCAAATCATCAGCAGGCAGAACGGCGCAAGGAAAAGAACGATGCCGACGATGTCGATCCAGTTACGCGTACGTGGAGAAAGGTGGTTGGAAAGGAAATCGATGCGCACATGCGCGTTACGCAGGAAGGTGTAGCCGGCCCCGAGCAGAAACACGGCGGCGAACAGGTACCACTGGATTTCCAGGAACGCGTTCGAACTCCAGTTGAACAGTTTGCGCACGATGGCATTGCCGGCGGAAATCAGCACGGCTGCGAGCACCAGCCAGATGATGGAGGCGCCGATGCGCTCGCTGATCCAGTCGATCAGACCGGAGATTTTGAGCAGTAGGGACATGAGCGGTTTCCGTTACGTGGTAAGCGCGCCCCTATCGGGTTCGCGCCGCCTATCGTATGCGACAGGCCAAAGGGTAACCGGTATCAGTGCGCGGTACCAGCCTAGCCGATAGCGCGACGCAGCACTTGCCATCCGCACAGCCCTGGCTATTTGCCGGATGCATCCTTTTTCATTGAGCGCATCAAGGCTTCTGCCGGATCCTCCTCCTTGTCCGGCTTGTCCTCTTTATCCGTCTCCTCACCGTCCTTGGCTGCTTTCTCATCATCTTCAGCGGCCTCGGCCCCTTCCTTTTCCGCAGCCTCGCCCTCCGGCTGGCCGTAGCCGCCTTCGGTATCGATCTGGACGTTTTCGATCGAGGTTGCCGACGGGCCCTGGTCGATCTGATTGAGCACCAGTCCGGGGTAGGCGATGATCGCCGCGACCATGAGGAGTTGCAGAACGATGAAAGCGATCGAGCCCTTGTAGATCTGGGCGGTGGTCACGGTCGGAATGCGTGCGCCGGTGATGCGGTCGGTATAGTCGGCCTTCGCGGCAATGCTCCTCAGGTAGAACAGGGAAAAACCGAAGGGCGGGGTCAGGAATGAGGTCTGCAGGTTCATGGCGATCAGCACGCCGAACCAGATCAGGTTGACACCCATCTTCTCCGCCACCGGGGCCAGCATCGGCAGCACGATGAAGGCAATCTCGAAGAAATCGATGAACATGCCGAGCACGAACACCAGGATGTTCACGACGATGAGGAAGCCAAGCTGCCCGCCCGGCAGCTTGCTGAACAGATGCTCGACGAAGAAATGGCCATCTGCGGCATTGAAGGTAAACGAGAAAACCGTCGAGCCGATCAGGATGAACATCACGAAACACGACAGTCTGGCGGTATTGTCGAGCGCCTGGTTGAGCAGGCTCAGGCTCAGCTTGCGCCGGGAGATCGCCATGACCAGGGCGCCCACCGCACCCATGGCGCCGCCCTCGGTCGGCGTGGCCAGACCGAGGAAGATGGTGCCGAGCACCAGAAAGATCAGCACCAGCGGGGGAATCAGCACGAAGGTGACCTGCTCGGAGAGCCGCGATAGCAAGCCGAGCTTGGCGACATGGTTAAGGACCGCCAGGCCGAGTGCGGTGAACGAAGCGATCGTCATCGACAGGATGACGATTTCGTCACTGGGCGCTGCGTCCTCGCGACCGAGCAGCGGGGTCATGATTCCGTTGTGGACCTGCGCCCAGAGGATGCCGGCCGTTACGGAAATCGTCATCAGGACGATCAGCGAAACATGCCCGCTGGCGCCGCTGGCCTCGCGGAAAGTGCGCGCTTCCGGCGGCAGCGCCGGCACCCAGCGCGGACGCACCAGGGTGAGGGCGATGACGAAGAGCAGGTACAGGCCGATCAGCATCGCGGCCGGCAGCATCGCACCGGCGTACATGTCGCCGACGGAACGGCCGAGCTGGTCGGCCATGACAATCAGTACCAGCGAAGGTGGCAGGGCCTGGGCCAGGGTGCCGGACGCAGTGATCGTGCCGGCGGCGATGACGGGGTTGTAGCCATAGCGCAGCATGATCGGCAGCGAGATCAGGCCCATCGCCATGACCGAGGCCGCCACCACGCCGGTGGTGGCGGCGAGCAAGGCGCCGACCAGGATCACGGCCAGCGCCAGTCCGCCGCGCACCGGACCAAATACCTGGCCGATGGTCTCCAGCAGGTCCTCGGCCATGCCGCTCTTCTCCAAAACGATGCCCATGAAGGTGAAGAAGGGGATGGCCAGCAGCGTGTCGTTCTGCATGATGCCGAAGACGCGCAGCGGCAGGGCCTGGAACAGGTTGGGCGGGAACATGCCGGCTTCCATGCCGAGGAAACCGAAGAACAGGCCGGTGGCAGCAAGCGAGAAGGCGACCGGGAAGCCAGTGAGCAGAAAGACCAGCAGACCCGCGAAGAGCAGGGGAACGAAGTTCTGGACGAGGAATTCCATTTCAGCGCACCTCCTCGTTGGCGTGCGCTGCATGTTCTTCGATCTCGCGCTCGACCTCCGATTCATCCGGTCGGCTGGCGTGCCCATGCGCTATCGGGTCGGGCGCCAGCCCGCGCAGGAAGGCGATGCGCTTGATCAGTTCGGAGGCGCCCTGCAGCAGCAGCAGGACAAAGCCGGCCGGGATCATCAGGTAGACCGGCCAGCGGATCAGGCCGCCGGCGTTTTGCGACATTTCGCCACTCGCCCAGGCGTTTTCGACCAGCGGCCAGGACAGGACGATCAACAGTCCGCACAACGGCACCAGGAAGACGATGATGCCGACAATGTCGATCCAGTTGCGGGTTTTTGCCGAAAAGCGGCCGGATATAAAGTCGATGCGCACATGGGCATTCTTCAGGAAGGCATAGCCTGCGCCGAGCAGGAAGACCGCCGAGAACAGGTACCACTGGATTTCCAGGAAGGCATTGGAGCCGATATTGAAGAGCTTGCGAACGATGGCGTTGCCGGCCGAAATCAGCACGGCCGCGAGCACCAGCCACATGATCATGCGGCCGATAAGGTCGCTGGCGGCATCGATCAGACGGGAAAAAGAGAGGAGGGCGTGCATGGTTTTATCCTTATGCAAGGGGGTACGGGGCCATGGGCCGCGCACGAAGCGGCGTAAGGTTAATACCGAACCGGGGGCGAGACCATAGGTTTTTACCCTTACTGAAGGATAATGGCGGCTCGATAATCATCAAGCGAAAACATGCCCGACGCAACGACGACAACCCGCCTGTGCATCATCCGCCATGGCGAAACCGCCTGGAACGCCGAGCGGCGCATCCAGGGCCAGTTGGACATACCTCTTTCCACTGTCGGGCATGCCCAGGCACATGCTTTGGCAGACAGCCTGGCCGGCGAGCATTTTGACGCGACTTATTCCAGCGATCTGGCACGGGCATGGCAGACCGGAGAAGCCGTTGCGCAGCGGCTAGGCTTGCCGCTGCATCCGCGTACCGCCTTGCGTGAGCGGCATTACGGCGTATTCCAGGGGCTGACTTATGCGGAGGCCGTTGTGCATCATCCCCATGACTATGAGCGTCTTGTCGCACGTGAAGCGGAATACGCCATTCCTGAAGGGGGCGAGAGCCTGTCCGGCTTCTCCGCGCGCGTGCTGCGCTGCGTCGAGACTCTGCTGGCCGAGCATGCCGGGGGAACCTTGCTCGTGTTCACGCATGGCGGGGTCCTCGATGTGCTGTATCGGCGCGCGACGGGCAAGACGCTGGCGGCTCCGCGCGATTTCGACATTCCCAATACCGGCCTGAACCGGATCGAAGTCACGGCGGGGCGCTGGTCGATCCGGACATGGGCCGATCGCGGCCATCTGGCCGACGTCCTCGATGAACTCCCCGGCTGAGCCGACAGACGATGCCGCCGGCCGCCTGTTGCGGGTGACCGGGACGCTGGTTGCCGAGACGCACCCGGGCCATCGCGCAGCCCTCACGCTCGACAGCCGGCTGGAGCGCGACCTCGGCCTGGATTCCCTGGCGCGCGTTGAATTGCTGCTGCGCATCGGCAAGGAATTCGGCGCCACCCTGCCGGAAGCGGCACTGGGCGAGGCGGAAACGCTGCGTGATCTGCTGGGTTTTCTGGGCCATGCGACGCCCGCCGCGGCGACGCCTGCAGTCGCGGCGTTGCCCCACGGCGCAATCATCCCTGTACCCGAAGCCGCGACCACTCTGGTCGAAGTGCTGGAGTGGCATGCCAGGCAAACGCCCGACCGCACGCATGTCCTGCTCTACGGCGAGGGCGAGCAGACTGTCGCGATCTCCTACGCTGAACTGCTTGCCGCGGCACGGCGCATCGCCAGCGGGCTGGTGTCGCGCGGCCTGCAGCCGCAGCAGGCGGTGGCCCTCATGCTGCCGACCGGGAAGGACTATCTCGCCTGTTTCTTCGGTGTCCTGCTGGCGGGCGGCATTCCCGTGCCGATCTATCCGCCGGCGCGCCTGGCGCAGATCGAGGACCACCTCAAGCGCCACGCGCGCATCCTCGACAATGCCCAGGCCGTCTTCATCATTACCGTGCCGCAGGCGAAAACGGTGGCGGCGCTGCTGCGCGCGCGCGTGCCGAGCCTGTCCGAGATCGTCACGCCGAGCGAGATCGAAGCCGAGCCTGCACCGCTCCTCTACCGCGGCGCGCCGGAAGACATCGCCTTCCTGCAATACACCTCGGGCAGCACCGGCGACCCGAAGGGCGTCGTGCTGACCCATGCCAACCTGCTCGCCAATCTGCGCGCCATGGGGCCGGCCTTCCAGGTCAACAGCGAGGACGTCTTCGTCTCCTGGCTGCCGCTCTACCACGACATGGGCCTGATCGGGGCCTGGTTCGGTTCGCTCTATTACGCCATGCCGCTGGTGCTGATGTCGCCGCTCGCCTTCCTGGCGCGCCCGGCGCGCTGGCTGCAGGCGATTTCGCGCCATCGCGGCACCCTCACGGCGGCGCCCAATTTCGCCTACGAACTGTGCGCGAAGAAACTCGACGATGCCGAACTGGCCGGACTCGACATGTATTCGCTGCGTCTGGCGCTGAACGGCGCCGAGCCGGTGAGCCCGGCGACGCTGGACGCCTTCATCGAGCGCTTCGTGCCAAAGGGCCTGCAGCCCGAAGCGATCACCCCGGTGTACGGCCTGGCCGAGTGCTCGGTCGGGCTGGCCTTCCCACCCTTGCAGCGCGGTCCGCGCATCGACCACATTCAGCGCGAAGCCTTCGTGCGCAATGAAAGGGCCTTGCCCGCCACAGAGGGCTATGCCGGCGCGATGCCGGTGCCCGCCTGCGGCCGCGCCCTGCCGGGTCACGAAATCCGCATCGTGGATGCCGCCGGAGACGAACTGCCCGACCGCCATGTGGGCCAGTTGCAATTTCGCGGCCCTTCCGCGACATCGGGTTATTTCCGCAATCCCGAGGCGACGCAGCGCCTCTTCCGCGATGGCTGGCTTGAATCGGGCGATTTCGCCTACATGGTGGAAGGCGAGGTTTATCTCACTGGCCGCGTGAAAGACCTCATCATTCGCGGCGGGCGCAACCTCTATCCCTACGAACTGGAAGAGGCGGTCGGCGGCATTCCGGGCGTGCGCAAGGGCTGTGTTGCCGTGTTCGCCAGTACTGACCCCGTCAATGCCACCGAGCGGCTGGTGGTGATGGCGGAAACGCGCGAGCGGAACGAGACGGTGCGCGAAGCCTTGCGGCGGGACATCAACGAAGCGGCGATGGACGTCATCGGCATGCCGGCCGACGAGATCGTGCTGGCGCCGCCGCACAGCGTATTGAAGACCTCCAGCGGCAAGATTCGCCGCGCCGCCTCGCGCGAGGCATTCGAGCGGGGCAAAGTGGGCGGGCCACAGTTGCCGGCCTGGGTGCAGCGGGCGAAGCTGGCGTTTGCTGCTGCAAAAGTCAGCCTCGGCGGCACGGCGAAGCAGGTCGGCCGGATGCTCTACGGTGCGTATGCCTGGCTGGTGTTGATCTTGTTCGCCGTGCCGGTCTGGCTGGCGGTGGCCATCCCCAACCGCCCCTCCCTGGGCCGAATCATTTCCCACCATGTGGCGCGGCTGGCGTTTCGCTGCGCCGGCATTGGCCTCCCGCCCGTGCGGCACCAACTGCTTCCCGCCATCCCCCATGTGCTGGCTGCAAACCACGCCAGTTATCTCGATTCGCTGATATTGGTTGCGCTGCTGCCGCCACGCTACACATTCATCGCCAAGCGAGAATTGGTCGGACATTGGGTGCCGCGACTGTTCCTGCGCGGCCTGGGCGCGATCTTCGTCGAACGCTTCGAGGCGGCAAAAAGTGCGGAGGATGTGGAACAAATGATTGCCGCCCTCAGGCGCGGCCAGAGCCTGGCCGTGTTCCCCGAGGGGACCTTTTCCCGCGAGTCCGGCCTCAAGCCCTTCCGCATGGGCGCCTTCGTCGCGGCGGCACGCGGCGGCACGCCGGTTGCTGTCGCCGGACTGCGCGGCGTTCGCCCCATGCTGCGTGCGGGATCCTGGCTGCCGCGTCACGGTCGCCCCGAATTCGAAATCGGCCCGGTGCTCCAGGCCGACGGGGCCGACTGGGCGTCGATAGTGCGCTTGCGCGACGCCGTGCGCGCGGAGATGCTGCGTCTTTCCGGCGAGCACGATCTGGGCGGCTTCCTGCCCGAATTACCACCCCAATAGCCCCTCTTGCCTCGTGGTAAAATCCTGCCTCTCTTCAACCAGTTAAGCCTTATCCCATGTTTCTCAAGAAAAACACCCTGGCCAAGGTCGATGCCGAGCTGTGGACCGCGATCGAAGCCGAGAACCGCCGTCAGGAAGAACACATCGAATTGATCGCTTCCGAGAACTACGTCAGCCAGGCTGTGCTCGAGGCGCAGGGTACGCAGCTCACCAACAAGTATGCCGAGGGTTATCCCGGCAAGCGCTATTACGGCGGCTGCGAATATGTGGACATCGCCGAGCAGCTGGCCATCGACCGCGCCAAGAAAGCTGTTCGGCGCCGACTGCGCCAACGTGCAGCCGAACTCCGGTTCGCAGGCCAACCAGGCCGTGTTCTTCGCCTTCCTCAAGCCGGGCGACACCATCCTCGGCATGAATCTGTCAATGGGCGGCCACCTCACCCATGGCATGCCGCTCAACATCAGCGGCAAGTGGTTCAACATCGTGCCCTATGGCCTCAACGAGCAGGAAGAGATCGACTACGATGCGATGGAGCAGTTGGCGCACGCGCACAAGCCCAAGCTCATCATCGCCGGCGCCTCGGCCTACGCCCTGCGCATCGACTTCGAGCGCTTCGCCAAGGTGGCGAAGGCGGTCGGCGCCATCTTCATGGTGGACATGGCGCACTACGCCGGCCTGATCGCCGCCGGCGTCTACCCCAACCCCGTGCCGCACGCCGACGTCGTCACCACCACCACGCACAAGACCCTGCGCGGCCCGCGCGGCGGCCTCATCCTCATGAAGGCGGAGCACGAGAAGGCCATCAACTCGGCCATCTTCCCGGGTATCCAGGGCGGGCCGCTGATGCATGTCATCGCCGCCAAGGCGGTGGCGCTGAAGGAGGCGATGACACCGGAGTTCCGCCACTACCAGGAGCAGGTCATTGCCAATGCCCGCGTCCTGGCGCGCGTGCTGGGCGAGGAGCGCGGCCTGCGCATCGTTTCCGGCCGCACCGAGAGCCATGTCTTCCTCGTCGACCTGCGCGCCAAGAACCTGACCGGCAAGGAGGCCGAGGCCGCACTGGGGCGCGCCCACCTCACGGTGAACAAGAACACCATACCGAACGATCCGCAGAAAGCCCTCGTCACCTCCGGCATCCGCATCGGCACGCCGGCCATGACCACGCGCGGCTTCACCGAGATCGAGGCGGAACAGGTGGCCCATCTCATCGCGGATGTGCTCGATACGCCCGGTGACGAGGCCGCGCTGCGAGAAAGTCCGTGGCGAAGGTGGCGGCAACTTGTGCAAGAAGTATTCCGCGGGAAGGGGGTGGGGGGCAGGTCGTGACTGGGCACTCCATGGCCAGAAGCCGCATGAAGTGCCCCTTCTGTCTGGAGCCCAACACGCAGGTCATCGACACGCGTGAGAATGAGGAAGGGGACACCGTTCGCCGCCGCCGCCGCTGCCTGTCCTGCGACAAGCGCTTCACCACCTACGAGCGCGTCGAGCTGCGCATGCCACTCATCGTCAAGAAGAATGGCAGTCGCACCGACTATGACCGCGAAAAGCTGGAAGCCAGCCTGATGCTGGCCCTGAGGAAGCGCCCCGTCACCACGGAGAGCATCGACGCCGCCATCGAACGCATCGAGGAGCGCCTGCTCGCCTCCGGCGAGCGCGAGGTACTGACCGAGAAAGTGGGCGAACTGGTCATGCGCGAATTGCGCAAGCTCGACAAGATTGCCTACGTGCGCTTCGCTTCCGTTTATCGCAACTTCGAGGACGTGGAAGAGTTCCGCGAAGCCATCCGCGAAGTGAAAAAGCCGCGATCTCCGCGCCGCCCTCGCGGCGCCTGATTTTCCATCCGTATGTTTAGCGCCGCCGATCATGGATTCATGGCCCGCGCGATGCAGCTGGCGCGCAAGGGTTTGTTCACCACCACGCCCAACCCCCGCGTCGGCTGCGTCGTCGTCAGGGACGGCACCGTCGTCGGTGAGGGCTGGCATGCCCGCGCCGGCGAGGCGCATGCCGAGGCCCATGCGCTGGGTGCAGCCGGGCCGCAAGCGCGCGGCGCCACTGCCTACGTCACGCTCGAACCCTGCAGCCACCACGGCCGTACGCCGCCATGTGCCGATGCGTTGATCGCGGCCGGGGTGGCGCGCGTGGTGGCAGCGATGCGCGATCCCAATCCCCAGGTAGGCGGCAATGGCGGGGAAAGGCTGCGCGCGGCAGGCATCCTTTTCGAGGACGGACTGATGGAGGCGGAGGCGCGGGAGATCAACATCGGTTTCGTCTCGCGCATGACGCGCGGTCGGCCCTGGGTGCGCCTGAAGGTGGCCGCCAGCCTGGACGGGAAGACGGCCTTGAACAACGGCAGGAGCCAGTGGATCACCGGGCCCGAGGCGCGTCGTGATGGCCATGCCTGGCGCGCCCGCGCCTGCGCCATCCTCACCGGCGCCGGCACGGTGCGCGACGACGATCCGCGCCTGAACGTGCGCGATGTAGAAACCTCCCGCCAGCCGCTGCGCGTGGTGGTGGACAGCCATCTTGAGACGCCGCCCCGGGCGCGCCTGCTCGACGGTGGCAATGCGTTGGTGGCTGCGGCGACGGAAGATGCGGCGAAGACCGCGGCGCTGCGTGCGGCCGGCGCAGAAGTGGTCGTGCTGCCCAATCCGCAGGGGAAAGTCGACCTGTCGTGCCTGCTGCGGGTATTGGCCGGGCGCGGCGTGAATGAGCTCCATGTCGAGGCCGGCCACAAGCTCAACGGCTCGCTGCTGCGCGAAGGACTGGTTGACGAGGTGCTGCTGTACTTCGCCCCCACCCTGCTCGGCAGCGGGCGCGAGATGTTTCCCCTGCCGGAACTAACCGACTTGTGCGGACGCCGTGATCTCAAGATCGTCGACCTGCGCCGCGTCGGCGACGACATTCGCATCCTTGCGCGACCGCTGCAGGCGTAATGGGAAAAAAGAATCCGCAGCGTGATTTTCCTGGCAAGCGCCTGGTGATCAGCATTTTGCGCGCAGCGCACCTGGTCGGCGTGGCCGGCATCGGCGCCGGCGTGCTGGCCTCATGGCCTTTTCCGCAGTGGCAGGCTTACGCTTTCACGCTGCTTGTTTCGGGTTTGGGCATCCTGCTGCTCGACTGGTGGTCGAACCCGCGTCACCTCGCTCAGGTCAATGGCCTCTTCGTGCTGGCCAAGCTGGCTCTGATGGGGTGGTTCGTGTCGCAGCCGGGCCAGCGCGAATGGGTTTTCTGGTTGATCCTCGTCTGCTCGGCGCTGGTCGCTCATGCGCCAGCCAGCCTGCGCCATCGCGACCTTTTCCCTAGGACCTAGCGCAGACGGCGCAGTCCGCATCCTTGCCAAGCTGGATGGAACGCCACTCCATGGCAAGGCCATCGAGCAGCAGCAGCCTTCCCGAGAGCGATTCTCCGCAGCCGGCGACGAGCTTGAGGGCTTCGGCTGCCTGCGTCGCGCCGATGATGCCGGTAAGCGGGGCGAAGACGCCCATGGTTGCGCAGTGAACTTCTTCCGCGTCCTGGCCTTCCGGGAAGAGGCAGTTGTAGCAGGGGCTGGACGGTTTGCGCAGATCGAACACCGAGACCTGCCCGTCAAAGCGGATGGCGGCGCCGGAGACCAGCGGCTTGCGGTGCATCACGCAGGCGCGATTGATGGCGTGCCGCGTGGTGAAGTTGTCAGAACAGTCGAGCACGATATCGGCGGCGGCGACCTGCGCTTCGAGCGCAGGGCCTTCCAGTCGCTGTTCCAGCGCGATCACCTTCACGTCGGGATTGATCAGGGCCAGGGTGTCGCGGCCGGAGATGGCCTTCGGCCGACCCACTGAAGCGGTGTGATGCAGGATCTGCCGCTGCAGATTGGTGAGATCCACCTCGTCGCCGTCGCACAGCACAATGCGGCCCATGCCGGCGGAGGCCAGATACATCGCCGCGGGCGAACCAAGTCCGCCGGCGCCCACCAACAGTGCTTGCGCAGCCAGGAGCCGCTCCTGGCCCTCGATGCCGAGCTGGGGCAGGAGTATATGGCGGGAGTAGCGCAATAGCTGGGCGTCGTTCATTCGGCCGACATCGATCGTAACGCGTTTAAACGGCAGCCCTCACCGATCTTCCCGTAGTTCTGCCGGGGTGTCGTCATGGTCGCCGTGCGGATGGTGCTGATAGGCCTTGATATAGACCTGGTTGGACTGCTTGATCAGGCGCGCCGGCTCCTTGAGATTTCTCAGCTGTGTTTCCTCGGTGAAATACACGATGGCGCGGACGATCTTGCAATAGAGGGAGTTGTCGAGGTGGTAGCCGAGATTGCGCAGAGCCTTTTCCAGCCCCTCGCAGGTGTAGTCGAGGAGGTCGTAGCGAACAGTAATGCCGCGCACATGCGGTCCGCTGGAGACTTCCAGATACTCGAGACCGGCGAGTAGTTCGGATGCCCTTCTGGCCTGGTCGGGCGGCATCTTGGTGAAGCGGATTTCGCGCCGCTTGACGCTGCCGTGCTCGGGAACGATCGATGCATGGCCCGGGTCGGGAACGCGGTGGGCCAGTTGTCGCGCGCGTTCCGGCGTCATGGCCTCGCCACCCTTTGCATCATTTTGACTGCATGATCTGCAGGCCCTTGAGGAGGTTCATTGCCTGATTGAGCTGGTAATCATCCTTTGAGGCAATTTCGAATCGGGGCTTCTCCTCTTCCTCGGCCTCATCCTTGGCCGGCTTGCCCTTGGCGGGCGCCTTGGTCTGGGGTTTAGCGGCCGGAGCCGGCTCCTTCTCCTTGTCATTCTCCAGGTGGCGCTCCAGATCGGCCTCGCGCAGGCGCGGGCCGGAGCTGCCGTTGGCGGTTTCCTCGACAATGATGTCCGGCTCAATGCCCTTGGCCTGGATGGAGCGTCCGCTCGGCGTGTAGTAGCGCGCCGTGGTGAGCTTGATCGCCGTATTGTTGGCGAGTGGCAGGATGGTCTGCACCGAGCCCTTGCCGAAAGTCTGAGTTCCCATGATGACGGCGCGCTTGTGGTCCTGCAGGGCACCGGCGACGATCTCTGAAGCAGAGGCCGAACCGGCGTTCACCAGCACGACCATCGGCACGGTCTTGATGCCGGCAGGCAGGTCCTTGAGGAAGTCTGTACGCGTGCCGCGCAGGTAGTCGTCCGGGCTGGCGAGGTACTTGCGCTTGGCATCCTCAACGCGGCCGTCGGTCGAAGTGATCAACGCCTTGGGCGGCAGGAAAGCGGCGGATACGCCTACTGCGCCATGCAGCAAGCCGCCCGGGTCATTGCGCAAATCGAGGACGAGGCCCTTCACCGGGCCCTGCTTGTAGAGCTTGTTGAGGTGCTCGACCAGCTTGTTGGCGGTGTCCTCCTGGAACTGGGTCAGTCGCACATAGGCGTAGCCAGGCTCGACCATCTTGGATTTCACGCTCTGCACCTTGATGACTTCGCGCGTGATGGTGACGACGATGGGTTTCGTCTCGCCTTTTCGCGCGATGGTGAGGGTGATCTGGGTCTTCGGCTTGCCGCGCATGCGCTTGACCGCATCCGAGAGCGTCATGCCCTTGACCGGCGTGTCGTCGAGCTTGACGATGAGGTCGCCGGCCTTGATGCCGGCCCGGTAGGCGGGCGTGTCCTCTATGGGCGAGACGACCTTGACGAAACCGTCTTCCATGCCGACCTCGATACCCAGCCCGCCGAATTCGCCGTGTGTATTGACCTGCAGGTCCTTGAAGGCGTCGGCGTCGAGATACTGGGAATGCGGATCCAGCCCGGTGAGCATGCCCGATACGGCCTGGGTGATGAGCTTCTTGTCCTCGACCGGCTCGACATATCCGGTCTTGATGGCGTTGAAGACGTCGGCGAAGGTGCGCAACTCCTCGATGGGCAGAGGCGCGGCGGCATCTTTCTGTGCGATGGCCGAGAAATTGAGGCTGATGAATACGCCGGCGATCAACCCTAAAAGTACGAGGCCGGCTTGCTGCAGCTTGTTGCGCATGTGACTTGTGTCTCCGTTGGGACTGCGACTTCTGTTGGACTGCCCTACTTCAGGCTGACCCATTTCAAGGGGTCGATTGGCTGACCCAAATGTCTCAATTCAAAGTATAAACCGGTTTCCGGGTTGCCGCCGCTGTTGCCCACCGAAGCAATCGCTTCGCCGGCTTTCACCGCCTGGCCGACTGCCTTGTAGAGGGATTCGTTGTTGCCGTAGACGGATAAATAGCCGTCGCCATGATCGACAATGGCCAGGTTGCCGAAGCCGCGCAGCCAATCGGCGAAAACGATGCGTCCTGGTGCGATGGCCTTGACTTCGGCGCCATCGGCGGCGCGGATGAACACTCCTTTCCAGGTTGTGCCACCCTCCTGACGTGGAGTGCCGAAACGGTTGGCAAGTTCCCCGCGCGTGGGCAGGGACAAGCGTCCTTTGAGGCGCGAGAAAGCATCCTCAGGCAATGAGGCGTCCGGGATGCGCTCGTTGCGCAGGTTCGGCCCCTGGGAGCGGGGCGTTCGCGCGGGCTTGGCTACGATGCGGCCAAGCCCGGCGATCAGGGTAGCCAGGCGTTTCTCGTCCCGCTTAAGCTTGTTTACCTCGCGGCGCTGTGCCTTGATTCGGTCCGACAGATGGGCCAGGACGGCTTGCCGCTTCTTCTTCTGTTCAATGAGTCCGGCGCGTTCGTGCTGCTGACTTTTCTCAATTTCCGCCAGTTCCTCGCTCTTCTCGTGCGCCTGGCCGACGAGGCGCTTTTTCTCAGTCAGCGTTTTACCCAGTTCGTGGATCAGGTCGGCCTTGGCGCGGGAAAGCAGGCTCAGGAAGTGGGCATCCCGCGCCACCTGGTTGGGGTCGTTGCCGGAAAGGAGGTGACGCATGGCATCCGTCTCGCCGGCGTAATACTGGCGCGTGAACAGCCTGCCCAGCTGGGACTGCTGCGCGGTGATGCGTGCCGACAACTTTTGCGATTGATTGTCGAGGCTGGCAAGGGCCGACTGGGCAGCGGTCCGTTCGCCGCTCAGTTCGCGCAAGCGGCGGTTGGCGTCGGAGATGGCCAATTCAGCCTCGCGCAGTTCCTCGACGGCGTCGGCGCGGGATCCTTCGGTCCTGGCGATGTCCTTTTGCAGCGACTTGATGCGTCCCCGCAGGTCCTGCAGTTCCTCGCGTTTGGCTTCCGGGGGAGCGGCGAAAATGGCAGGACTTGCAAGTAGTAAAGAGAGGCCCAGGGCAGTGATGAGGAGAAAGCGGCATTTTTGCCGAGGCCGCCCACCCGGTCGCGGCTCTGTCGCCGCTGCGGCCATCGTTGTCAGCCTTTGGCCTTTCCTTGGCTGGCCACAGCCTGCATGGCTGCGGCGATGGCGGCCTGGTCGCCCAGATAGTAATGCTTGAACGGCTTGAGATCGTCGCTCAGTTCATAGACCAGCGGCACGCCGGTCGGGATGTTCAGTTCGACGATGTCCTGATCGGATACGCAGTCGAGGTATTTCACCAAGGCGCGCAGGCTGTTGCCGTGGGCGGCGATGATGACGCTCTTGCCGGCATGAACCGCAGGCGCGATGGTCGACTCCCAATAGGGCAGGAAACGGGCGACGGTGTCCTTCAGGCATTCCGTCGCCGTTGCGGCCGCAGCGGGGTCGGCGGCATAGCGCGGGTTGGCCAGTTGGGCGGCGAGGCGCGCATCACCCTGCTCCAGGGAGGGTGGCGGGGTGTCATAGGCACGGCGCCAGATCTTGACCTGGGCCTCCCCGTATTTCTCGGCCGTTTCCGACTTGTTGAGCCCCTGCAGGGCGCCGTAATGCCGCTCGTTCAGGCGCCAGGAGTGCTCCACCGGTATCCACATGCGGTCCATCTCATCGAGCACCGACCACAGGGTGCGGATGGCGCGCTTCAACACCGACGTGTAGGCGATGTCGAATGCGAAGCCGGCCTCCTTGAGCAACTGGCCCGCCTGCCTGGCTTCGGCATGTCCCTTGTCGGTGAGATCGACGTCGGTCCAGCCGGTAAAACGGTTTTCCTTGTTCCAGGCGGACTCGCCATGGCGCAACAGTACGATTTTCTTCATGGTTATCTATGGATGACTGGATGGACCAAAAGCCGGGCAGCGGCTTGCTGCAAGCGTAAGGTAAGGAAGTATTTTATAATATTCGCCGTTGCATTTGGATTTCACACAGTGGACATCATCACCGACCTGATCGAGAAGCAGGAACACATCGAGACCGCAGCCCGCGCGCTGAAGGCGATTTCGCATCCGCTGCGCTTGAAAATCCTCTGCGTCATCGGCGACCAGGAGGCCTGCGTGCAGGAGATCGTCGATGCTGTCGGCACTTCGCAAAGCAACATCTCGCAGCACCTGGCTATATTGCGCGACAAGGGCGTGCTGCTTACGCGCAAGGACGCCAACCGCGTTTACTACCGTGTCGGCGACCAGCGCACCTTGCAGCTGATCGTACTGATGCGGGAAGTCTTCTGCGGCGACCCCCCACCATTAAAAAGATAAATGGAGCATTTTTTGGATTTCCTTAAGGACAACCTGCCTTGGGTCAGCGTCGCCGTGTTCAGCGGCGGCATGCTGCTCTGGCAAACCTGGGCGGCGCGCAGCGGCGGAACGGGCGTTTCACCCATGCAGGCTACGCTCATGATCAACCGCGAAGACGCCATCCTGGTAGATGTACGCGAGGCGGCCGAATTCGGCAACGGCCATATTCCGAATTCACGCCATATCCCGCTTTCACAGTTCAATAAGCGCCTAACCGAACTGGAGAAGTTCAAGGAGCGGGCGATCATCGTGAATTGCGCCAGCGGCAACCGCGCGGGCTCTGCTTGCAGCGCACTGCGCAAGGCCGGCTTCGCCAAGGTGTTCAACCTCAGCGGCGGCATTTCCGCCTGGGACCAGGCCGGATTGCCGCTCACGAAGAAATGACAAGCAAGGTACTCATGTATTCCTCGGCGGTGTGCCCGTACTGTGTGCGTGCCGAGCAACTGCTCAACCGCAAGGGCGTGGCCGACATCGAGAAGGTGCGAGTCGACCTCGAGCCCGCCCGCCGCGACGAGATGATGCAGAAAACCGGCCAGCGCTCCGTGCCGCAGATCTTCATCGGCGACTTCCACGTCGGCGGCTGCGACGAGTTATATGCCCTCGACCGCGCCGGCAAGCTCGAACCGCTGCTGCGCGGCGAGTAGTTCTCAACCCTTTTATCTTCCGGTTCAACGCCATGTCAGAAACAGATCAGCCCGTTTTTTCGATCGAAAAGATCTACGTCAAGGATCTTTCCCTCGAAGCCCCCCATGCCCCGCAGATTTTCCTTGAGCGCGAGCAGCCGCAAGTCGAGGTCGGCCTGCAATCCGAGGCGAACGGCCTGGGAGATGGCGTCTTCGAAGTGGTGCTCACTGTCACCGTCACGGCCAAGCAGGGCGAGAAGACCCAGTTTCTGGTCGAAGCGGCGCAGGCGGGCATCTTCCAGATCCGCAATGTGCCGGATGAGGAGTTGGAGCCGGTGATGTCCATAGCCTGCCCGAATATCCTTTTTCCCTATGTCCGTGAAACGGTATCCGACATCATCAACCGCGCCGGCTTTCAGCCGATCCTGCTGGCGCCGGTGAACTTCGAAACGCTCTACCGCCAGCGGCTTGAGCAGGCCCAGGCACAAGCCCAGGGCGGCGAGATTCCGATCCAGTGATGCGCGCCGGCCGCCGGACCGCCCCAAGGGCGGCGCAGTCAACCTACGGAGTCGCGCAGCGGCGAACCACCGTCATGCCCGCCCTTGGGGCGGGGGCCGGAGGGCGGGTAGTCCGGATGGCCGCCGTCTTCTGCGCACTGACTTTGCTCGCGACGGGCGCACATGCGCTTGAATTCCGCTCGGTGGACGAGACGGGCGCGGTGATGTTCGACGCCCCTTCGCAGAAAGCCAAGCCCCTGTTCGTAGTCGCGCGTGGCACCCCGGTCGAGGTGATCGTCAGCATCGAAGGCTGGACCAAAGTGCGCGATGCCGTGGGCGACCTTGCATGGGTCGAGAAGACGGCCCTTGCCGAAAAGCGCACGCTAATTGTCACGGCTCCGAGCGCCGAAGTGCGCAACCAGGCGGACGGTTCGGCAGGAATTGCATTCGAAGCCGAGAAGGACGTCCTGCTGGAACTGATCGAGCCGGGTCCGGCCGGCTGGGCCAAGGTGCGCCACCGAGATGGCCAGAGCGGTTTCGTGCGCGCCAATCAGGTCTGGGGCCTCTGATTCCGTTATGAGAATCGCTGTCCTGGGCGCCGGAGCTTGGGGCACGGCGCTTGCCATCGCATTCAGCCGCCGCCATCAGACGGCCCTGTGGGTGCGGAATCCCGAGCAGGCCGCTGCGCTGCGTTCTACGCGCGCAAATACCCGCTATTTGCCGGACTTCGCCTTGCCGGACGCGCTGCAGGTCGAAACCGATTTCATTTCGGTGGCTGGTGCCAGCGAACTCAATATTCTCGCCACACCGCTCGCCGGCCTGCGTGAAACCTTGCGGCACCTGCGTTCGTCGGCCCCTGCAACGCCAGTGATCTGGGTGTGCAAGGGACTGGAGGCGGGCAGTCAGTGCCTGCCGCATCAGATCGTCGCCGAGGAACTCGGCCAGCAGGTGGCCTGCGGCGCGCTTACCGGGCCCAGTTTCGCCGAGGAAGTCGCGCAAGGACTGCCGACAGCGGTCACCTTGGCCTCGGCGGACGGTGCCTTCGCCGAAGCCATGGCGCTTGCCTTGCACAGTTCCCGCCTGCGAATCTACGCCAATCACGATGTCATCGGTGCCGAAGTGGGTGGCGCAGTGAAGAATGTCATGGCCATTGCGGCGGGCATCTCCGACGGCATGGGCTTTGGCCTGAATGCCCGCGCCGCGCTGATTACGCGGGGCCTGGCCGAAATCACGCGCCTTGGCCTGGCGCTGGGTGGCAAGCGCGAAACCTTCATGGGCCTGGCCGGCATGGGGGATCTCATCCTGACCTGCACCGGCGACCTGTCACGCAACCGCCGCGTCGGCCTGGCGCTGGCGAAGGGGCTGTCGCTTGAGCAGATCCTGAAGGAACTGGGCCATACCGCCGAAGGCGTGTCCAGTGCCCGCGAGATCGCCGTGCTGGCCCAGCGACTCGATATCGACATGCCGATCACCCATGCGGTGAAAGGCGTTCTCCAGGACGGCGTTCCGGTCAGCGAGGCCGTGGCGCAACTGCTGGGCCGCGATCCCAAACTGGAAACCCTGTAGGTCGGCCTTCAGGCCGACAATGGCGGCCGAGTCGCCCTTCGGCCGACCTATCCCCCTCCCGCAAACCCGTTCTGCCGCCAGGCCTCGAACACCATCACCGCCACCGCATTGGACAGATTCAGGCTGCGGTTGCCGGCCACCATCGGCAGGCGGATGCGCTGTTCCGGCGGCACGCTTTCGAGCATTTCCTGCGGCAAGCCACGTGTTTCCGGGCCGAAGACGAAGGCATCGCCCGGGCGGTAGCAGGGGATATCGTAGCGGGCGGTGCCGCGCGTGCTGACAAGAAAAAGCCGGTTTTCACCAAGTTCTGTCAAACAGGCGGGCCAGTCCTCATGCACCCTGACCTCGGCCAGATCGTGGTAATCCAGGCCGGCGCGGGCCAGTTGACGGTCTTCCAGATTGAAGCCGAGCGGCTTTATTAGATGCAGTCTTGCGCCGGCATTGGCGGTCAGCCGGATGACGTTTCCGGCGTTGGGCGGGATCTCGGGCTGGTAGAGGACGACGTGAAACACTTGAATCGGCTCTTGAATGAGGGTATTTTTGCCTATAATCAGGGATGTTACGTGATTTTTCAAATAAACAAGTTTAACTTTTTGGTGATTCCATGGCGCGCCCGGAAAAATTCCGCCTAGGCGAAATCCTCGTCCAGCAAAAGCTTCTCAGCGAAGAGCAGTTGCAGGCGGCGCTTGGCGAACAGAAAAAAACCGGCCGCAAACTGGGACGGGTTTTCGTCGACAAGGGTTTCGTCACCGAGGAGCAGATATCCGAGGCGATCGCGCGGCAGATCAACGCGCCCTACATCAACCTCAAGTATTTCAACATCAAGCCCGCCGCCGTGCGCCTGCTGCCGGAAACCCAGGCGCGCCGCTTCCGCGCGCTGGTGCTGGAGGAGCGCGACAACGCCATCCGCGTCGGCTTCGCCGACCCGACCGATCTCTTCGCCTACGACGAAGTCGCGCGCATTCTCAAGCGGGAGATCGAACTGGCCGTCGTCACCGAGAGTCAGCTGCTCGAAACCGTCGACCGCGTCTATCAGCGCACCGAGGAAATCACCGGCCTGGCCAAGGAACTGACCGCCGAACTGGGCGAGGGGATTGTCGATCTGGGCGCGCTGGCGCTCACGCCGGGGCTGGAGGAAGCGCCGGTCGTCAAGCTGCTGCAATCCGTTTTCGAGGCGGCGACCCAGGTGCGTGCCTCCGACATCCACATCGAGCCGCAGGAGCGCTCGCTGGTGATCCGCTTCCGCATCGACGGCGTGCATGCACGTGCAGACCGAGGCCGACATGAAGATCGCTTCGGCCCTGGTGCTGCGCCTGAAGCTGATGTCCGGCCTGGACATCTCGGAGAAGCGCCTGCCGCAGGACGGCCGCTTCAACGTCAAGGTGAAAAATGCCGCCATCGACGTGCGCATCTCGACCATGCCGACGCAGTACGGCGAATCGGTGGTGATGCGCCTGCTCAACCAGGGTTCAGGCATGCTGCGGCTGGAGCATCTTGGCATGCCGCCCGGCATCCTCGAACGCCTGCGCGAAGCGATCCATCGCTCCAGCGGCATGGTGCTGGTGACCGGGCCCACCGGCAGCGGCAAGACCACGACGTTGTACGCAGCTCTGGCCGAGATCAACACCACCGAGAAGAAGATCATCACCGTCGAGGATCCGGTCGAATACCGCCTGCCCGGCATCAACCAGGTGCAGGTCAACGAAAAGATCGAGCTGAGCTTCGAGCGCGTGCTGCGCTCCGCCCTGCGCCAGGACCCGGACGTGATCCTGGTCGGCGAGATGCGCGACCAGATTACTGCCGAGATCGGCCTGCGTGCTGCCATCACCGGCCACATGGTGCTCTCCACCCTGCACACCAACGACGCCGCCAGCACGCCGATCCGCCTGCTCGACATGGGTGTGCCGCGCTACATGGTGGCGATGTCGCTGCAGATGGTCATCGCCCAGCGCCTGGTGCGGGTGATCTGCGAGCACTGCGCGCGGCCGCGCCACCTCGAACCCGCAGGAGCACGAGTGGCTGCGGGTCGAGATCGGCGACGAGGTGGACCGCCACGAGTACCGCGAGGGCGCCGGCTGCTCGCACTGCAACGGCACCGGCTACCTCGGCCGCAGCGGCATCTACGAGATGCTGGAGATGACCGCGCCCGTCGTCGAGGCAGCCAACCAGGAGGATCCGGCCGCATTCATCCGCGCCGCGCGCGAGCAGATGGCCCACCATACCCTGCGCCGCGATGCCATCCGCGCGGTGATCGAGGGCCGCACCACGGTGGCCGAAGCCATGCGCACCACCAGCCAGTACGAGGAATAGCCGGGCCATGCCGCATTTCGCCTACGTCGGCCGCAACGCCCAGGGCAACCGCATCGAGGGCGTCATGGAAAGCCCCAGCGGCAGCATCCTCGCCGAGCACCTGAGCGAGAGCGGCATCACGCCGATCCAGATCGCCGAGTCGGCCGCCCCGGCAGAATCCTTCGGCAAACAGCTCTCGCGGCTGCTCGACCGGCAGAAAGCCGGCTTCCTCGACGTGCTGCTCTTCAGCCGGCAGATGTACACCCTGATGAAGGCGGGCGTGCCGATCATGCGGGCGCTGGCCGGCCTGCAGGAATCGGCCATGAACCGCGCCTTTGCCGCGGTGATCCAGGATCTGCGCGAGGCGCTCGATTCCGGCCGCGAGTTGTCGCAGGCGCTGGCGCGCAACCCTTCGGTGTTCGGCCCCTTCTATGTCGCCATGGTGCGCGTCGGCGAGACGACGGGGCGGCTGGAGGAGGTGTTCCTGCAGCTCTTCCACCACCTGGAATTCCAGAAGTACATGAAGGACCAGGTCAAGGCCGCCTTGCGCTACCCGAGCTTCGTCGTCATGGCGATGGCCATCGCGCTGGTCATCATCAACATGTTCGTCATTCCGACCTTTGCCAAAGTGTTCAAGGGGTTCAACGCCGAACTGCCGCTGATGACGCGTATCCTCATCGGCTTTTCCGATTTCACACTGGCCTGGTGGCCCGCCATCCTGACCCTGCTGATCGTGGCCGTATTCGCCTTCCGCGCCTTCGTCAGGACGGCCGACGGTCGGCTCGCCTGGGACCGCATCAAGCTGGGCATTCCGGTCGCCGGCAAGATCATCCGCAAGGCCACGCTGGCGCGCTTCGCGCGCAGCTTCGCCATGGCAGCGCGCAGCGGCGTGCCGGTGGTGCAGGGTCTGACGCTCACCGGACAGGTCGTCGAGAACGCCTGGATCGCCAAGAAGCTCGAGGACATGCGCATGGGCGTGGAACGCGGCGAGAGCGTGCTAAGAACTGCCGTTGCCTCTGGTGTGTTTACACCGGTGGTGCTGCAGATGGTCATGGTCGGCGAGGAGTCCGGTTCTCTTGATGAAATGATGCTGGAGATCGCCGATATGTATCAGCGCGAGGTCGAATATGAATTGAAGACGCTTTCAGCACAGATCGAACCGATCCTGATCGTGGCACTTGGCGTCATGGTTTTGATTCTGGCACTGGGCATCTTTTTGCCGATGTGGGATCTCGGCCGAGTGATGATTAAGTAATGCATCAGATGACGAATATATGGATGTTTATTAGATGGGAACAGCGAAGCGGACATTGTGTAAGGCCACGCGGTTTCAGCTTGGTCGAACTGGCCGTGGCAATCGCGGTGGTTTCCGGTTTACTCTATTTTCTGCTTGATCGGGTCCTGTACATACAGGAAATGGCTGAGAAAACCGAAGTTGAAGAGACAGTTCGCTCTATCAATTACGGGCTGCGTCTTGAGGCGGCCAGTCGACTTACCCGCAGCCCTGATCCAATACGGATACCGTTAGAGAAGGACAATCCAGTCAAATGGTTAGGAACCATGCCACAGAAGTATCTTGGAGAGCACGAAAAGGTTCCAACGGGTGCGGCGCCGGCATATTGGTATTTTCATCCAGGCGAGCGGCAACTGATATATAGGCCTAAACGATCAGAACATCTGAAGGTCGCGGGGGGGAAGGACAAGGAAATCAGGTTTGTTGTTCGGGCCGATAAAAGCATGGCTCAGCCGAGCTTGGTTCCATATTTACCCTATGCATGGTTTGCGGACGATGTAAGTGGTCATCGGTAATAGTTGGCATTAATTAATCACATATTCGTTTATGATTCATAAGCGTTGATGTTTCTAAAGGAGCAAGTCATGAATAAGCCAAACGGTTTTACTTTGATTGAACTGGTGGTGGTTATTACCATCCTAGGCATCTTGGCCGCTACCGCTTTGCCTCGCTTTGTAAACTTGCAGGGCGATGCCAGACGAGCGAAATTGCAGGCTGCTGAAGGTGCTGTTTCAGCAGCAGCTTCTCTAGTGCATGGAAAAGCGCTTGTGGTAGCTGGGCAGGGTGCGCAAGCTTGTCCCGCAACTGGAGGAACTGCTACGGTTACAGCTGCCGGTGGCGGTAACGTCTGTACTGAGCGTGGCCTAACTGCATTGACAAACATGTATCCTCAAGCGAACGTCAATAGAAACGGGATTGCCTACGCCGCAGGCTTGGCGGAAGGTAACAACAATGCGCAGTTTCAAGCTGACTTGATTGCTAAGGGATATACGGTTGCTCTTGTGGGCGCGGCTGTCCGAGTGAGAATTTCAGGCGCGACAACGCCTGCTCAATGTCAATTCACATACACTGCTCCAGCGGCAAATGGTGCCGCACCGGTGATTAGCCAGGCGCTTGTCACTGGTTGCTAAGCTTGTATGAATTGTTTTCCTCCGCTTAGGGAGGAGGACGGGGCGGGATACTATATCCCGCCCCTTGCGGGCTTGTATGTAGTTAAATCTGATCAGCATCACGCTTGGGGCTTTACTCTGGTGGAGCTGATCACGATTATTCTGGTGCTCTCCGTAATAGCAGCCTTGGCTGTACCCCGCTTTGTTGGGCGCAACGCTTTTGACGAACGGGGGTTTTCTGATCAAGTTATCGCCACATTCCGATTTGCGCAGAAAACGGCAATCGCTAAACGACGCGAAGTATGCGTAACCCTTGGCGCTGCAAGCGTAAGCTTGGCCTTCAATCCATCAACGATTGCAGGGGCTGCGTGCAGTACTTCAGTAAGCCAACCTGGAGATGCCGCTCCGTATGTGGTGGCCCCTCCATCGGGGGTCACACTGGCGTTTCCTAACGCAGTGTTCCGTTTCAACGGCCTTGGTCAGCCTATCGCCGACCCCGGCGGTGGTTTGCTCGCCAATCAGGTCATCACCGTGACGGGAACCTCGGTGAGATCTGTGACCGTGCAAGCGGAGACAGGCCATGTCTTCTAGCAAGGAGCGTGGCGCGACCCTGATTGAAGTGATCATGTTTATGGTCATAATCGGCATTGCTGTTGCCGCAGTGATGTCGGTGTTCGTTGGCACAACACGCGCAAGCGCTGAACCCCTTATTCGCAAGCAGGCCTTGGCTATCGCCGAATCTTTGATGGAGGAGGTGCGGTTGATGCCTTTCACCTTCTGCGATCCGGACGATCCGGCTGTCACAACGGCGGCGTCCCCGGCCGGCTGTGCCGTGCCGGAGGTGCCGGGGCCGGAAGGCGGTGAGACGCGTTATGCCGCCCTGACGCCATTCGACAACGTCAATGACTACAACGGCTTCGCCATGGCGGGCGGCATTCTCGACGTCACCGGCGCAACCATGGCCGGACTGGGTGCCTACGGCGCTACGATAGCCGTCGGTGGCATCGTCTTCGGCGGGATCCCCGCCACCAATGCGCAACTCATCACCGTGACCGTGACGGGCCCGAACGCCATCACCGTCATACTCAACGGCATCCGCACCCGCCATGCGCCGAATCTCTGACGCTGCTGCTCTGCGCGGCTTCACCCTGATCGAGCTGATCGTGGCGATGGTGCTCACCGGCATCCTCGCCGCCGCCGCCGCGGTCTTCCTGCGCGTGCCCATCTCCGGCTATTTCGACCTCGCGCGCCGTGCGGCACTGACCGACATCGCCGATCTGGCGGTGCGGCGCTTCAGCCGCGATGTGCAGACCGCGCTGCCCAATAGCATGCGCGTGGCCGGCGCCTGCACCGGCCTGACGCTCTGCTATCTTGAGTATCTGGAAGTGCGCACGAGTGGCCGCTACCGGGAAGAGCCCGCAGGAGTCGGGCCGCTGATGTGCCCGCCCGGCGCGGGCGCCTACACCGATGCGTTGCAGGTCGGCGCTGTCGACACCTGTTTTCGCAGCCTCGGCGCGATACCCAATCTGGCCAACATCGTGACTGGCGTGGCCGGCGATTTCCTTGTGGTGTACAACCTCGGCCCGGGTTTCGCCGGCGCCAATGCCTACGCCGGTGGCGGCGTGACGGGCGGCAACAAGAGCCGCATCACCGCTGTTGCCGCCGGCGCCGGTTCGGAGGACATGATCGTTTTTCAGCCCCTGGCCTTCCCGCTCGCTTCGCCGGACAGCCGCTTCCAAGTCGTATCCGGGCCAGTGACCTACATCTGTGATCCGGTGGCAGGTACGCTGACCCGCCAATGGGGCTATGCCATCGGTGCTGCCCAGGGCACGCCGCCGGCTGGCGGCGTGAATGCCCTGCTGGCGAACGGCGTGACGGGCTGCAGCTTTACCTACAATCCGAACGTCGTGGCGCAGCGCAACGGCACCGTGTCGATCCGCCTTGAATTGACCCAGACGGATCCTGCCGGCACCCCTGAACGGGTCACCCTGTTTTCGCAGGTTCATGTGAGCAACGTGCCATGACCACAGGGAATCCCGGCGGCATGAAGCGGCAGGGCGGGTTTTCCATCGTCACCGCGATCTTCCTCATCGTCGTGCTGGCCGCGCTCGGCGCCTTCGCCGTGAGCATGTTCCGCGTGCAGCAGACGACGGCCGCCTTCGATGAATTGGGTGTGCGCGGCTACCAGGCGGCGCAGGCGGGCATTGAGTGGGGGGCGTGGCAGGTGCTGCAGGGTCCAGGCACCTGCGCAGCGGCAACGGGAAACTTGGCGCTGCCGGGTTCGCTTTCGCCATTCACCGTGACGGTCGCTTGCGCCTCGACGGCGCATACGGAGGCCGGCGCGCCTGTTACGATCTTTCAATTGACGGCCACCGCCTGCAACCAGCCGGCGGCAGGGGCCTGCCCGAATCCTGCGCCGGGGCCGGACTACGTTGAGCGGCAGGTGCAGGCGGCGGTGGAGCTATGAGCGTGGGCAGGATGGCATTCCAAGGATTGGATGGGCGACCGGAATGCGATCGCCGCACCCCAAGGGTACTTCCTTCGGGGCGTCCTGCAGGGGCTGACTTTCCCGATGGCGTGTTGGGTCCCGATGCAAGCCGCGTCCCGGAGAAACCGGACAGATGAAAACCATCGAGCTGCTCCAGTCCCTCTCCGATGAGAACGTCGACTATGTACTGGTGGGCGGGCTGGCGGTTCAGTTGTATGGCTTCATGCGTGCAACGTTCGATATCGATCTGGTTCTCGCGATGAACGATGGAAATCTGGCTCGATTCATCGAGGTCGCCAAGCGCTTCGGCTTGAAGCCCGGCATTCCGGTGCCGATCGATTCGCTCAGGAACGCCGATCAGATCGAGCAGTGGCATCGTGAAAAAGGCATGTTGGCTTTCTCGCTGAGGGAGCCTCAGGCTGCCGGCAGCGTTGTCGATATCCTGGTGCGGCCCGAGATTTCGTTCGAGACATTGATGGACAATGCAGTCAAGGGCACACTGTTCGGCAGGCGCGTGCTGATTGCCTCGATCGACGACCTGCTGGCCATGAAGCGGGCGGCGAATCGCCCCAAGGATCGGCTTGACATTGCAGCGCTTGAGAAAATCAAGCGGGGAGAGGATCCGAATGAGTAAGACAGAAACCCTTGGCGGCGCGGATATCCCGGAGGCCGTCATGCTGGGTCGTCTGGCGCAATCCGAGCAGTTAAGGGATTTCTTCATCCAGATGTGGCTGCAGAATCCTGCCCTGGCCGATCGTGCCGGGCGCAGTGTGCAGGCAATCCTCGCACCGCTTCGCCGTCCCGCAGGGACTGACTTTCGCGGATGAAACCATGCGATTCGTAGCCGCCCTCTTTTTTATGCTTCTGGCCGGACAGGCTTCGGCAGCCACGCTTCTCGGCGAATACCGGCTGGAGGAGTTGCAGTGGACCGGCGCGGCGGCCGAGGTGCGCGACAGCAGCGGCAACAACCGCCACGGACAGGCGATCGGCAGCCCGCTGCCGACGCCGGTGGATGCGGCGCCGGCAAGGCCCGGTAAGCCGGGCACCTGCGCCTATGGCAGCTTTCCCGGGCCGGCCGGCAACGGCGGCGCCCTGAGCATCGGCGGACTGCCGGTGAGTGTTGCCCCCGGCGCAAAGACCAGCGTGTCGTTCTGGATGTACTGGAACGGCACCAACAGCGTCATGCCGATGGGCTGGAATCGGCACGACCTGTGGCTGGTCAGCGGCCATTTCGGCTACAACACCGGCAACAGCGATGTGTTCGGCATCAGTTCTGCCGGATTGGCGAATCGCTGGGTGCATGTGGTGGCGGAGTTCACCAACGGCAACGTGGCGGCAAACGCGTTGTATATCGATGGGGTGGCCCAGGTGCTGACACAGCGCCAGAGCACACCCAACAATACTTATTCATATGCCAATGCAACAATTCGGATCGGCGGCTGGCAGACTGACACCAACTACCGCTTCTCCGGCCGCATCGACGAGGTCAAGGTATTTGACGGCCAGCTGACTCCGGTTGAAGTTACGACCCTTTTCAATGAGACCCATGTCTGCGCGCCGCGGCTGACGCTGGAGTGGCGCCTCGACGAGTGCGCGCTCGGCACGGTCGTCGGCGAAGTGTCGGATGCCAGCGGCAACGGCAACCACGGCACGCCGGAAGGCGCCGCCAACACGGGAACCGGGCGCGTCTGCAAGGGCGGCATTTTCAACGGTGTGACGCCCACCCGCATCAAGTCGGTGAGCAACTTCGCCGATGGCATTACCAATGACTTCACGATCGCGTTTTGGGTCAATCCGTCCGGGACGCATCAGATCGATGGCCAGTCGAGCAGCGGTACCGGCGGCACTGGCGGGCAACGTTATGCGCTCTATCCGGCCCAGGGCACCGATGCCTGGGGGGCCGGGCATGCCGGCGTCGGGGTGTCGATCGGCACCAACGGCGTGTCGGTCTATGAGCATGCCGCCAGTTACATGCCGGCCCTGCTGGCCTGGTCCGGTGCGGTGAGCGGCTGGACGCACGTGGCCGTGGTCTATCAGGCGCGGCAGCCGAAGCTCTACATCAACGGCGCCTTGGTGGCGACGGGTCTGACCAGCACCTATGCAAACGTTCACCCGGGATTGCGCACCTCAGGCGGCACGCCCACCAATGACGGCGGTCTCGGCGGCGGCAATTGGGGTTGGTTCAATGGCGGCGTCGATGAATTCAGAATCTACGATGGTTCGCTGGATGCCGCACAGGTTGCCAGCATTGCCACTGTTCCCGCGCGCAGTTGCGCGTCCTGTGCCACGCTGGCGCACTACCGCATGGAAGAGGCGGGCTGGACCGGCATCCCGGCAGAGGTGCTGGATACGAGCGGCAACTTCCGGCATGGCCAGGCGCTCGGCGCCCCCCTGCCGGCGCCGGCGACGGCGAGTCCGGCCAGGGCCGGGAATCCGGGCACCTGCGGCTATGGCGATTTCAACGGCGGCGCGCTGAACCTGCCGGTGGCCGCCAACACGGCGGCAGGCGCCAAGACCACGGTCTCCTTCTGGATGTACTGGAACGGCGCCAATAGCGTCATGCCCGTCGGCTGGTTCCGCCATGACCTCTGGCTGGTCAGTGGTCATTTCGGCTTCAATACGGCCAACAGCGATGTATTCGGCATCAGTTCCGCGGGATTGGCCAACCGCTGGGTGCATGTGTCGGCGGTATTCACCAACGGCAGCGTGACCGGCAACAAGCTCTACATCGACGGCGTGCCGCAGGCACTGATACAGCGGCAAAGCACGCCTTCACTCGGCAATGCCGTCGTCAATGCCAACCTGCGCGTGAGCGGCTGGCAATCCGATGCCGGGTATCGCTTCCGCAGCCGCATCGATGAAGTGAATGTCTTCGATGGCGAGATGACGCAGAGCCAGGTGCTGGCCCAGTACAACGCCACCCACCCTTGCGGCGGCGCGGTGATCCCGGGCAGCTTCAATGCTTTTGAGACGGCCACGCCGCCAGGCATCACGGGGGTGGTGCACACGAAGGTGGCAGGGCAGGCTTTCGATCTGGCCATTGTGGCGCTCAATGCCCCCAAGACGGCCGTCGAGACCTTGTTTACGGGGGATGTAAAGATCGAACTGCTGGATGCCTCGAACAACGCCGGCGTGATCGATGCCAACGGCTGCCGGCCGACGTGGACGCCGCTGCCGGTGTTCGTGCCGCCGACGCTTACATTCGCTGCCGGTGATTTGGGCCGCAAGAACATCACGCTGACCGAGAGCAATGCCTGGCGCGACGTGCGGGTGCGCATGACCTACCCGGCTGTCGGTGCGCCGCTGGCCGTCGGCTGCTCGACCGACAACTTTGCGATCCGGCCGGCGGCGTTGGTCATGACGGCCACCGATCAGGATTGGCAGACGGCGGGCATAGCGCGTGCGCTCACCAATGCGGGATATCCCGGCGGCACGGTGCACAAGGCCGGCCAGCCCTTCACCCTGACGGTGACAGGCAATAACGCGCTGAGCGCCGTGACGACCAACTACAACGGCAATCCGGTCGCCAATGTGGTCGGCTTTGTCCTGCCCGTCCTTGGCGCCTGTCCCACTTGCAGCCTGACCGCAGGCGCGTTTGCCGGCGCGGGCGGAACGGTGGTCTCGAACACCGCGAGCTACAGCGAAGTCGGGGTATTCCAGTTGCAGATGTCCGACGATACCTTCGCCGCCGTGGATGCGGGGGACGGTTCCAGCGTGGCCGAACGCACCGCCTACTCGACCATCTCATCGGTCGGGCGTTTCGTGCCGGATCATTTCACGCTGACGTCGGGGACCTTGACGGCGGCCTGCATGGCCGGGGCGCCCCCTTTCACCTACATGAATCAGCCTTTCCAGAATCTGACCGCGAATGTCGAGGCGCAGAACGCTTCGGGAGTGGTGACCGTGAATTATCACAGCCCGGGCTTCCCGGCCAGCCTGGCGACGCTGGCCTGGCAGGCGGAGAACGCCGACAACGGCACCGACCTGTCCGCCCGCCTCAGCGTACCCGCGCCGGCCACGCCCTGGAGCAACGGCATATATGCGGTCAGCACGCCAGCGGCCTTTTTCCGTCGCGCCACGCCGGATAATCCCGACGGACCTTTCGACAGCTTGAGGCTGGGAGTCCGGCTGAACGATCCGGATGGGGTGGCGATGAACGGCCTGGACATGAATGTGGCGACTGCAGGTGCCTGCGCTCCTTGCACCGCGAAGGCGGTTGGCGCAGCTACAAGTGTGCGCTACGGCCGCCTGCGCGTCCTCAATGCCCACGGCTCGGAATTGCGCGCGCTGCCCTTGACGGTGCGCAGCGAATCCTGGAACGGCAGTGGCTTCGCCTTGAATACCAGCGACAACTGCACAGCCCTGGCAGCGGCGGACTTCACGCTCGGCAACTGGCAGAGCAACCTGAATGCAGGTGAAACGGCACTGGCGGCAGGCGGGCCATGGACTGCGCTAGGTGGCCTGTTTACCGGGCCCGGCTTGACAGTGCCGGGGGTGGGAAACCAGGGCAGCGTCGATGTCACGGTTAACCTTGGCACGCGCCTCTGGTTGCGTGGCCGCTGGAACGATGCGGTAGACACGGATGCGGATGCCAGCACGATGTATGACGACGATCCGGTCGCTCGTGCGACCTTCGGCGTCTACCGGGATCGGCTGATTTACAGGCGCGAAGTTACGCGTTAGGAAAATGACTATGCAATAACCCCGCTGAAAAGATTGACAACCCAGTTGAAAACCTTTAGTTTCCGTGGGTTATATGGGTAAGTTAACGTAAAATGAGAATTTTAAGCACCGGTAAGCGGGACGGCTGGCTCGCCGTTGCAAGCCGCGATGGTGTAATCGATCTGGCGCATATACACGTCGGCGCGGGCGGACGGCCCGAAGTGACGCTCTGCGAAACCTTCAGGAAGGAAGGCGCCGAGGCCGATACCTATGCGCGCCTGCGCAAGCAATTCAATCTCGACCGCTATCGCGCCACCACCAGCCTGCGCTTCGGCGAATACCAGTTCCTGCAGGTGGAGCCGCCGGATGTCCCTGCCAACGAAATGAAGGAGGCCATGCGCTGGAGTATCAAGGGCATGGTGGATTTCCCCGTCGACCAGGCCACGCTCGATGTGTTGGAGGTGCCTGCGGAAGAAGCGGGTGGCGTGCGCAGCCGCTTCGTCTTCGTTGCCTGCGCGCCCAACGAAGTGCTCGGCGCGCGCATCCAGACGCTGCAGAGGGCGAAAATCGATCTCGAAGCCATCGATGTGCCCGAGACTGCGCAGCGCAACCTCTCCACGCTCTACGAGCCGCCCGGGCGCGGCGTGGCGATGCTGGGTTTTTCCGATGAAGGCGGTCTGCTGACATTCACCTATCGCGGTGAATTGCAGGCTTTCCGGCGGCTGGACATCACCCTGGATCAGTTGATGAATGCGGATGTGGAGGAGCGCCAGGCGCTGTTCGACCGCATCGTCCTTGAACTGCAACGCTCGCTCGATACCTTCGAGCATCAGCATCACTACGTCAGTCTGGCGCAGGTGATGGTGATGCCGCTGCCGGCGGAAATCGGCTTGGCCGCCTACCTGGCGCAAAACCTTTACGTGCTTGTGGAAGCTGCGGACCTGAGCAAGGTCATGGACCTCATCAAGGTTCCCGAGTTGCGTGAACCGGGCCGCCAGGCGCAGTGCTTCCATCTTCTGGGCGCTGCCTTGCGGGACTTCGAGGTGCGCAGGTGACGCGGCAGATCAACCTGTTCAACCCCGCACTGCGCCTCAAGCGGGAGTGGCTCACTGGCAAGTCCCTGCTGAACGGTATCGGCGTCATGGTCGTGCTGCTCGGGCTGTATGGCGGCGTGGTGCGTTGGGAGAATCAGCAACTGACGGAAGAAACAAGCCGCATCGGCGGGGAATTGACCGGAATGCAGGAGGATTTGACCCGTCTCACTCAGGAAATCGCCAATCGCAAAGTGAGCAACGAGACGCAAGCCGCGTTGCTGCATGCAGAGGCGGCATTGCAAGGCCGCGAGCGGGTTCGCGAGGCGCTGGAAAGCGGCGCCTTGGGTTCATCGGAAGGGTTTTCGGAGTATTTGCGGGCATTCGCCCGCCAGACCCAGGACGGCCTGTGGATGGTCGGGCTGCAGATGGCCGAGGGCGGTCGCAACATTACGCTGGAAGGACGCACGGTCAACCCTGACCAGATCCCCGGCTACATACGCGGACTCAACAGCGAATCCACGCTGCGTGGCCGGTCATTCGAGGCCTTGAACGTACAGCTGGTAGGCGAGGAAAAACCCGCGATGCAGGGCGCGAGCTCCGCCAACACCGTGCAGACGGCTCAGGACGGTGTGCCGAAGTTGCCGCCCTTTCACGAGTTTGCGCTGACGGCCATACTGTCACGATCCGCTCTGGACAATGCGGTGGGGGCGGAGGCACGATGAACGAAAGCAGGTCACAGGGATGAACAAGGCTCTTGCCGCCCGATTGCAGAAGTTCGATGCCTTGTCCTTACGCGAGCGCATGCTTGTGGCCGCCGCCGCCATTGTCATGACGTTTTTCCTGGTGGACACTCTTCTGTTGAGTGCATGGACGCGTCTGAACAGCGGCATGAAAGCCTCGCTGCCCGAACAACGGGCGGAATTGACCCGGGTGTCGACGCAAGTCAAGGAACTGCAGGCGCAGATTTCCGCTCATCCGGATGCGCAGGCGCGGGCGCGGATCGATGAAATCGGCAGGAAAATCGCAGCCATTGATGCCGGCCTGCAATCGTCCGCGAAGCAACTCGTGCCCCCCGATCGCATGGCGACGCTGCTTGAAGACCTGCTCAAGCGCAACCGGCGGCTCCAGCTCGTGAAGATGACGACGCTGCCCGCCGAGGAACTCCTTGGACGCGAGCCTGCCGCTGCCGGGCAACCCGTTGCAGAGCAGACCACGTCAGCAGCGGAACAGTCCGGCAGCCAGAACAACATCTTCAAGCATGGCGTGGAATTGACGCTGCGCGGCAGCTATTTCGACATGCTGGAATACTTGGCCCAGATCGAGTCGTTGCCCTGGCAGATGTATTGGGGCCGTCTCAAGCTGGATGCGCGCGAATACAACCGCCCGGTGCTGACGCTGACCTTGTATACGCTCAGCCTCGACAAGGTGTGGCTGACGATATGACCAAGGGAAATCTCCGTGGGATGAACGATAAGTCTGATTCGGGCTATTTCGATGCTTGTGCGCGTCTGGGCTATCGGTTTGATGGGCGATGCTCCTGCCAGGCCTTGCTGCCGCTCAGGCGATGGCGGGGCTCGGGAAAGGATCCGACGCGTCCGCCGCCGCAGTTCCTCGATCCGGCCGATGTGGCGCAGGCCGCGACGCCGCCCGATTCGGGCCTGCAGACGATCAAGCGCACCGGCAAGCGCTATCTGGCGTTGCTCAATGGCGAGTGGGTCAAGCCGGGCGATAAGACTGGCGAGGCGGTGGTGGTGAAAATCGAGGAACACAGCCTCGTCTTGAGCTATCCGGATGGACGACGGGAGACGATCGGGATGTATCCAGATGTCGAACTGCGACCGAAGGAAATGCATAGCCGGCCGCGGAAGGCCGCTGGCCGAACGGCGGGAAGATAAGGAAGAGCCATGATGCGAATACTCGGGGTAGCGACAGCGTCAGTCAGTATCCTGCTGGCAGGATGCAACTCGATTTCGTCGATCAAGCCCGGTGCGGTGCGCGAGTCAATCGACTGCGGAGATGCAGCGCGCAACGGAGAATCGCAGCCGCGAGGCGGCACCCGATGCCGTCAGCCGCGCCCTCGTGCCGCCCCTGACGGGACAGATCGAGGCGCCGGCCGGAAAAGCTGTCGGAGTCGCGCTTCGATCTGTCGGTCAGCAACGCCCCGGCCAGCCAGGTTTTCATGGCCATTGTTTCCGGCACCCGTTACAGCATGCTGGTGAACCCGGAGGTGACCGGCAGCATTTCCGTCAACCTGAAGGACGTGACGGTGATGGAGGCGCTCGACACCATCCGCGAGTTGTATGGCTACGAATACCGGGTGCAGGGCACGCGCATCTTCGTGCAGGCGCTGACCATGCAGTCGAGGGTGTTCAAGGTGAACTACCTGACGGCGCAACGGATGGGCCGTAGCGACACCCGCGTTGTCTCGGGCTCGATTACCTCATCCACTGCTGGTGCAGCTGGGACGCCCGGGACAGCGCCGCAGTCGGCGACAGGCGCGGCCGGCACCAGCACGCAACCGGCGGCGGGCAGTTCGGTCTCTACCACCAACCAGATGGATTTCTGGGGCGAGATCAGCGAGGCGATCAAGGCGGTTATCGGCACCGAGGGCGGCCGCAACGTGGTGATTTCGCCGCAGTCCGGCGTTATCGTGGTGCGCGCCATGCCGCGCGAACTGCGCGAAGTGGAGAACTTTCTGCGTGCTTCCCAGCTGACCATTGAGCGCCAGGTGATGCTGGAGGCGAAAATCGTCGAGGTGGTGCTGTCCGAGCATTACCAGGCCGGCATCAACTGGGGCACATTCACTGCCACAGGCCGCCACCGCATGTCTTCGGGCGGCAACACCAGCCAGTTCAATACGCAGGCCCCAGGGTTGGGCAGCAACCAGGTCGGCGGTATCGTCACTCCGTATGATACGGATGCCGGCACTTTCGTGCCGAACACGCTTGGCAATGTGCTGGCAGCTCCGCTTGCCGGTGCTGTCGGACGGCTTGCCGGCGGCCCGCTCGCCGGCGTGCTGGGCCTGGCTTTCCAGACCGCAAATTTCTCCGCCTTGATTTCCTTCCTGGAAACCCAGGGCACGGTGCATGTGCTGTCCAGTCCGCGCATCGCCACCATCAACAACCAAAAGGCAGTACTCAAGGTGGGGACCGACGATTATTACGTGACGAACATCAGTACCACGACCTCGTCCAGCGGCAGCAGCACGACGACTTCACCGACTATCACCGTGCAGCCCTTCTTCTCGGGCATTTCGCTAGACGTGCTTCCGCAGATCGACGAGGGCGACAACATTATTTTGCACATCCGGCCCTCGGTCAGCGTGGTATCGGAAAGGAACAAGGTGATCAACCTCGGTACCCTCGGTACTTACCAGTTGCCGTTGGCCTCGAGCAGCATCAACGAGACGGACAGCATCGTGCGGGTACGCGACGGCAACATCGTCGCCATCGGAGGGCTGATGGAATATATTCAGTCAGACGATGGCGGCAAGGTGCCGGGCGTCGGTGACGTTCCGGGGGTCAATGCGTTCTTCAAGCAGGGCAAGAAGGGTCTGCAAAAGCGCGAGATCGTGGTTCTTCTGAAGCCCACAGTGATTCACGGCGACAAGCAGTGGGAGCAGGATTTGGTCAACACTCGCGAGCGCCTGCGTTCGATGGAGCGACCCGCCATGCCGGTGCAACAGTAGCGATGTACCTTGAGCATTTCGGCCTGCGCGAGCTTCCCTTCGGCATCACGCCGGACACCAGTTTCGCGTTCGCCGGCACGGCGCACCAGGAGGCGCTCAACACGCTGCTGATCGCGCTGCGCAGCGGCGAAGGCTTCATCAAGATCACCGGCGAGGTAGGCACCGGCAAGACGCTGCTCTGCCGCCGCCTGCTGGCCACGCTGGGCGAGGGCTCCGTCAGTGCCTATTTGCCCAATCCCTACCTCGAGCCGCGCACCCTGATGCTGGCGCTGGCCGAGGAACTGGGCGTTGAACTCGACAAGGACGCCGACCAGTACCATCTGCTAAAGGGTCTGAATCAGGCGCTGCTCGAGTTCGCGCGCCAGGACAAGTCCGTCGTGCTCTGCCTTGATGAAGCCCAGGCCTTGCCGATGGAAAGCCTGGAATCGTTGCGGCTGCTGTCCAACCTGGAAACCGAAAAGCGCAAGCTGCTGCAACTGGTGCTGTTCGGCCAGCCGGAACTGGACGAGCGGCTGGCCAATCCCTCGGTGCGGCAGTTGCGGCAGCGCATTTCCTTCCATTATCGGCTCGGCGGGCTGAAGCCCGACGAGGTGGAACTCTATCTGGCGCACCGCCTGCGCGTGGCCGGTTATCGCGGCCACCGCGTCTTTCCGCGGACATCGGTGCGCCTGATCCACAGGGCTGCGCACGGCACGCCGCGGTTGGTCAATATTCTGGCGCACAAGGCCATGCTGGCCGCCTACGGCGAGGGGCGGCAGGAGGTCGCGCCGCGCAACGTCATGGCGGCTGCGCGGGATACAGAGGGCGCGCGCCTGCCTGCGTGGCGCTTGTGGTGAGGAACAGGATATGAGTCTGATCAATCAGATGCTGCAGGATCTCGAGTCGCGGCGGGCGACGCTTTCCGGCGATGCCGGGGCCACCCAGGAGATTCGCTCGCTGCCGCCGCAGCATGCTGCCGTGCCCTGGACATTGATCCTGGGAGCTATCGCGCTTGCGCTACTGGCAGGGGCGGGCGCATGGTGGTTCCTGGGTGGCGGACAGGCCAATATGGCGCCGCCGCTCCCCGCGTCTGTCGCAGCTGTGACGCCGGCCATACCCATTGCGCCGCCGCCTGCCGTCGCTGCGCCCGAACCACCGCAACAAACGGCCGAGACTGCGTCCGCCGTCACGCCTGCAGTCATGCCAGCTGCAGCGCCTGCCGTGGTGGCTCCACAGGCCACTGCAGAAATGCCTGTCGCCGAAAAGACGCTCGCTGCGCCACCTCCGCCCGCTTCCACAACGCGGAACCAGCCGGCGCAGGAGGCATCGCCGCCCCCTGTCCGCAAGGAAAGTGCGGCAGCGCGCAAGACAGCTGAAGCCCGCAGTTCCGAACTCAAGGTGGCGACCGCCCTGAGCCAGGTCCCGCCGTCAGATGCGCCCGACGCCGACGATGGTGGTCGGATCGAGAAGAAAATGCGCATGTCAACGCCACGCCAACGTGCCGAGAACGAGTACCGACGCGCATTGGGATTGGTCAATCAGGGGCGCATGCAGGAGGGTATTGCCGTGCTGCGTAGTGCGCTGAGCGAGGACACGGGGCATGCCGGTGCCCGCCTGGCCTTGTTTGGCCTATTGGTCGAACAACAGCGGTATGAGGAGGCCCAGACGCTGCTCGAGGTCACGCTTGCCCGTGACCCGGCGCAGCCCCAGATGGCATCGCGGCTGGCCCGCCTCAAGCTGGAGCGCGGCGATGCGCGCGGCGCCGAGGAGACGCTCGGTCGGGCTGCAGCGGCGGCGACGGACAATGCCGAGTATCGCGCCCTGCATGCCGCCGTGCTGCAGCGGCTGACTTTGCACAAGCGTGCTGTGGCGGAGTACCAAGCCGCCCTGCGCTCGCCCCCCAGGCCGGCGTGTGGTGGATGGGCCTGGGCATTTCACTGGAAGCGGACGGCAGGTTACCCGAGGCGAAAGACGCCTTCCAGCGCGCCAGGGCGACGGGCGCGCTGTCTCCAGAACTGGCCGCTTTCGTCGATCAGAAACTGAAGCGTCTGCCGTAAGGCTCAACCCGGCAGCGTTCGCGCCGCCACCCAGTTTTCCACCCTCAGCGCACCGTGCAGCTTCAGCGTTCGCGCGAATTCGTTCAGCGTGGCGCCGGTGGTCATGACGTCGTCGACCACCGCGACGGTTTTCCCCGTCAGGTCGATGCGGCATTCGAAGGCATTGCGGATGTTCGCCTGGCGCGCTTTCCACGGCAGGCTGGCCTGCGGCGCGCCGTCGATTACGCGGATGCAGGCGGCAGGCACGAGCGGTAGCTCGAATCGTTGCGCCAGGGGCCTAGCGATTTCCAGCGCCTGATTGAAGCCGCGCTCTTGCATGCGCTGTGCGGAAAGGGGGAGCGGCAGGATGCAGTCGACCTTGGGCGAGGTCATGCGCAGGGCGATCTTTTTGGCGAGCCAGCCGGCCAAGGGGAGACGGTGACGGTACTTCAGCCCTTGTATCAGGTGTGCCACCGGAAACGCATAGGGAAAAGGTGCCGACGTCGCATCGAAATGCGGCGGTGACTTCTGGCAGGCGCCGCAGGTCGTGCCTTCCGCAGCAGGCAGGGCGCAGACCGGGCAGAGCGGGCCGGCCAGGCGGGGCATGCCGGCCTCGCAGGCGGCGCAGACCAGGTGATCACCGCTGTCCTGGCCGCAGACGTGGCAGTCCTGCGGCAGCAGGCGGGCAAGCGCTCCAATTGTCGTCCGGTAAATTGACAAGCCCCCACCCATGAACGATGATCCCTGCTCCGATTCTATCCGAAGCATTCCCCTGACATGCATACAGCCGCAGCAGAGCGCGTGAGCAAGGACTCACACAAGAAAACCGGATGGACAGCCGCCGAAATCCAGGCGCTGTTTGAGTTGCCTTTCAATGACCTGCTCTACCGGGCCCAGCAGGTGCATCGTGCGCATTTCGACGCCAACAGCGTGCAGCGCTCGACCCTGCTGTCGGTGAAGACCGGCGGCTGCTCGGAGGATTGCGGCTACTGCTCCCAGTCCGCCCGCAACCAGACCGGACTGGAAAGGGAATCCCTGCTGGACATCGACGAGGTGGTGGCGGCCGCGCAGGCGGCCAAGGACAAGGGCGCCAGCCGCTTCTGCATGGGCGCGGCCTGGCGCGGCCCGAAAGACAAGGATCTGCAGCAGGTGGCCGGAATGATCCGTGCCGTGAAGGCGCTCGGCCTGGAAACCTGCGTCACGCTGGGCATGCTCAAGGAAGGCCAGGCCGAGCAGCTGAAAGCGGCCGGCCTGGACTACTACAACCACAACCTCGACACCGCGCCGGAGTTCTACGGCAGCGTCGTCACCACCCACAGCCAGGCCGACCGCTTCGACACGCTGCACAAGGTGCGTGAAGCAGGCATCAATGTCTGCTGCGGCGGCATCGTTGGCATGGGTGAGACACGCGCGGGCCGTGCCGGTCTGATCGCCGAACTCGCCAACATGGACCCGCCGCCGGAATCCGTGCCGATCAACAACCTCGTGCCGGTGCCGGGCACGCCGCTCGCCAACGCCGAGCCGATCGATCCCTTCGAGTTCGTGCGCACCATCGCCGCAGCGCGCATCACCATGCCGACGAGCCTGGTGCGGCTGTCCGCCGGCCGCCAGGAGATGTCGGACGAACTGCAGGCGCTGTGCTTCCTCGCCGGCGCCAACTCCATCTTCTACGGCGACAAGCTGCTCACCACCGGCAACCCCGAAGCCGGCCGCGACGAGCGCCTGTTCGAACGGCTGGGCTTGAACGCCGTCTGATGCGGACGCACTTTTGCCAGGCAGCGGCTTCCTATGATGAAGTCGCCGTCCTGGCGCGAGAAGTCAGTCTCCGCATGACGGCGCGGCTCGACTTCATGAAGCTTTCTCCGGCCCGTGTTGCCGATATCGGCTGTGCCACGGGCGACGGCATCCGTGCGCTCTCTGCCCGCTATCCGCAGGCCCTGCCGCTGGCGCTGGACTACGCGCCCGCAATGCTGACGGAAGTCGCCCGCCGCAGCTCCTGGCTGGACCGTCTGCGTCGTCGCGTGCCACGCCGCGTCGCGGCCGACGTGCGCGCGCTGCCCCTGGCCAGCGGCACCCTCGGGCTGGCTTGGTCCAACCTCATGCTGCATTGGCTCGACGACCCGTTGCCGGCATTCCGCGAGCTCCATCGCGTGCTGGAGACGGGCGGCCTGCTGATGTTCAGCGCCCTGGGTCCCGACACACTGAAGGAACTGCGTGCGGCTGGTGCGGCGACCCTGCGGCGCTTTCATGACATGCACGACCTGGGCGACATGCTGATGGCGGCGGGTTTTGCCGACCCGGTGATGGACATGGAGACGATCACGCTTACCTACGCCAGCCCGCGCGGCCTGCTGCGCGATCAGCGGCTGCTCGGCGTGCGCGATGGCCTGCTCGGCCCGCTGGGATTTCGCGAGGGGCGGTGTGTTTTCCGCAGCTGGCAGGCGCAGCGTCGCGAGGGTCGTTTGCCCGCCACCTTCGAGATCGTGTATGGCCACGCCTGGAAAGCCGAGCAGAAAACCGCGCGGGACGGCCGCGCGATCGTTCGGATTCACAAATAGGCGTTGATTTGCCTTTGTCGCTCACGGACCAGCCGCAAGGCGCGGAAGCCCAGCAGCACGCCGAGCAGCACGGCGTAGAGCAGCGGCAGCGTGATGTCCTTCTTCACCAGCCACCAGTAGTGGATGACGCCGATGATGGCGATGGCGTAGACGCTGCGGTGCAGGTGCGACCAGCGCCGGCCGCCGAGCCGCCTGATCATCGCCGCATTCGAGGTTGCCGCGAGCGGAATCAGCAGCAAAAAGGCGGTAAAGCCGGCGGTGACGAAAGGACGCTTGGCGATGTCCTTGACGATGGAGGCCCAGTCGAAGAACTGGTCGAGCCAAACGTAGGTGAGGAAGTGCAGGGTGGCGTAGAAGAAGGCGTAGAGCCCGAGCATGCGGCGTAGCCGGATCAGCCAGTGCCAACCCGAAATATGGCGCAGCGGCGTCACCGCCAGCGTGACGAGGAGGAAGTTGAGCGTCCACGTGCCGAGGTGCCGCGTGATGAATTCGATGGGATTGGCGCCGAGGCCGTCGTTGAAGCCGAGCCAGGCGAGTTGTGCCAGCGGCCCGAGGCACGCGACGAAGAACACGGCCTTGATCGCAGTGAGCTGGCGCAGGCTCGGCTGCATCAATAGAACCGCCTCAGATCCATGCCGGCATAGAGTGGTGCCACCTGGTCGGCATAGCCGTTGAAGGGCAGGGTCTTGCGTTTGAAGAATTCGCCGATGCGCCGCTCCTTCTCCTGGCTCCAGCGCGGGTGGCTGACGTCAGGATTGACATTGGCGTAGAAGCCGTACTCCTCGGGCTGGGCGACGTGCCAGCTGGTCTGCGGTTGCTTGTCGGTGAAGCGGAGCCTGACGATCGACTTGCCGCTCTTGAAACCGTATTTCCAGGGCACCACGAGCCGTAGCGGCGCACCGTTCTGGTTCGGCAGTACATCGCCGTAGAGCCCGACGGCCATGAGGGTCAGGGGATGCATGGCCTCGTCCAGCCGCAGGCCTTCGGTGTAGGGCCAGTCCAGATACGGCAGGCTGAGGCCGGGCATGGCGGCCGGTTCCATCTGCGTGATGAACTCGACGAACTTTGCGCTGCCCAGCGGTTCGACCTGCTTGATCAGGGCGGCCAGCGGAAATCCCACCCAGGGAATGACCATCGACCAGCCCTCGACGCAGCGCAAGCGGTAGATGCGTTCCTCCAATGGCGCGATTTTCAGGATGTCCTCGATGGCGAGGGTGCGCGGCTTCTGCACCAAGCCCTCGATGCGCACTTCCCAGGGGCGCGTCCTCATGGCGCCGGCGCGTTCCGCAGGCTGACTTTTGTCGCCGAAGCCGAATTCGACGAAGTTGTTGTAGGTGGTGATTTCGCGCAGGCTGTTCGGTGTTTCGAGGATGCTGTAGGGACTTTTCTGCAGGCCGGAGAACTTGCCACCGGCCCAGGCGCGGCGTGGCAGGCCGGCATATAGGGCGGCGCCCGCCAGCGCCGTGGCACTTGCTGCCTTGATGAATTCGCGGCGTGCCTCGAACAGGGCGTGCGGCGTGATTTCCGACGGGACTATGTCGTTCGGCCGCTTGATCAGCATGGCATTCCTCCTGTCGGGCACATATCTACAAGACCGGGGCGACACCCGAAAACTTACGGATTCAGTTATCAATGGACGGCAGCGGCAATGTGCGGCAACTTGGATTTCTGCATTTCGACAGAAATGCATAGCCGAAACGGCCGAGCAGACGGAACAACACGTCTATTCCTCAATGGAATAAAAAAAGGGGCGGCAGTTGCCACCCCTTTTAACGACTGCTCCGATTCTGACGTGATTAGCGCAGGCCGGCGATGTAGTCTGAAACGGCCTTAATTTCGGTGTCGGACATTTTGTCGGCAACGGCACGCATCATTTTGTTCGGGTCGTTGGCGCGTTCGCCCGTTCGGAATGCTTTCAGCTGCATCTCGGTATAGTCGGCGAACTGGCCGCCGATGCGTGGGTACTGCGCGGGAATTCCGGCGCCGGCCGGCCCGTGGCAGGCGGCGCAGGCAGGCAGGCCCTTGCCGGCATTGCCGGCACGATACAGCTTCTGGCCAGCTTCGATGGCCGGATTTTTGGCCAGTTCGCTCTTCTGGGTCTGGCTGGCATACCAGGCTGCGATGTTCTTCATGTCCTGGTCGGACAGCGCAGCGACCATGCCGCCCATGATCGGGTTGTTGCGCTCGGCGGGTTTGCCGCCGTCGGCCTTGAAGTTCTTCAGCTGCTTGTAGATGTAATCAGCATGCTGTCCGGCGAGCTTGGGATTGGCTGCGATGGCACTGTTGCCATCGGGGTTGTGACAGGCGGCGCAGACTTGCGCGGCGACCTGCTGGCCTTTGGCGGCATCAACTTTGGGTGCTGTTGCAGGCTTGTCTGCTGCCTGGGCCGCCACGGCAAAGGCAACTCCCAGCGACAGGACGATGAAACGATGAACCATGAGTACGACTCCCTGAACCTGAATGTCAAAAACGATGTTTCAGCGTGCGCGAACATCCGCGGAGCGAATGCCAGATAGCGATGGCCGAAGCTAAAAAGCTGTTATTCTATACCAACTTACCTTGGTTGCGCGATGTGCGACGGGCGTCATCCCGTCGACCCTGCCCTATGTCCCTGTTCGCCAATGCGGTTTTTACGCTATCTGCAGCGAAGCTGACCGATCTGCCCCCCCCGTCGGGCGCAGAAATCGCCTTTGCAGGCCGATCCAACTCCGGCAAGTCGAGCGCGATCAATACATTGGCAGGCCGTACGCGGCTGGCCTTCGTCAGCAAGACTCCGGGGCGCACACAACTGATCAATTTCTTCCGCCTCCAGTGCGGCGCCTTTCTCGTTGATCTGCCCGGCTACGGCTATGCAGATGTCCCGGAGGAGATTCGGCGTCAATGGCAGGGCGTGCTGGCAGCCTATCTGACCAGGCGCAAGAACATCTGCGGTCTGGTCCTGATCATGGATGCGCGCCGGCCACTCACCGAACTCGATCGCCAGATGCTCGAGTGGTTTGGCCCGACAGGCAAGCCCATACATATTCTGCTGACAAAATCAGACAAGCTGACACGCACTGAGGCTGCGAAAGCGTTGCAGACAACACGGAAAGAACTGGCTCCATGGGCCGACCAGGTGAGCGTACAGTTGTTTTCGAGCCTGAAGAAAACCGGCGGGGAAGAGGCGGAACAGGCTATCGGCCGCTGGCTCGAACTTACTGAAGATACGGAAGAAAAAAGAAATGCCCCCGGCTAAAGGGGAGAAAAACCGGGGGCAGAAACGCCTTAACTTGATTAAGGCACCCGCTCAGGGAGGTGAAGCGGGAGACGGTTCAACACCATCTGTCGTTTCTGAGCGAAAATCATCCTCGCAAGTTCCATTAAGTGCGAATTAAATATTTTTCTTATGAAGAAACCATGAGTTTATCAGGCGTTTTCCCTTCGTCCCGCATGCGGCGCATGCGCCATGATGATTTCTCACGCCGGCTGATGCGGGAAAACCACCTGACAGCCGATGATCTGATCTATCCGGTGTTCGTGTTGGAAGGTCAGGGCCTGTCCGAGCCGGTTGCCTCAATGCCAGGCGTTTTTCGCCATTCGCTCGATCGCTTGCTGGGGGTGGCGGACAAGGCGGTGCAGCTAGGCGTGCCGGCCCTTGCGCTCTTTCCGGTGGTTGCGCCGCTTCTGAAAACCCAGGGGGCTGAGGAGGCTTACAATCCTGACGGCCTGGTGCCGCGCGTGGTGCAGGCGCTGAAGAAGGAATTTCCCGATCTCGGAGTGATTACCGATATCGCGCTCGACCCCTATACCAGCCACGGCCAGGACGGCCTCATCGACGACAACGGCTATGTGCTCAACGATGAGACGCTGGAAGTGCTGGCCAGGCAGGCGCTGAGCCATGCGCAGGCCGGCGCAGATGTGGTGGCGCCATCCGACATGATGGATGGCCGCATCGGCCGCATCCGTACCGAACTGGATGGCCACCGGCAGATCCACACCCGCATCCTGGCCTATTCGGCCAAGTATGCCTCGAGCTTTTATGGACCCTTCCGCGATGCCGTGGGTTCAGCGGGCAACCTGGGCAAGGGCAACAAGTACACTTACCAGATGGATCCTGCCAACAGCGATGAGGCGATGCGAGAAGTGGCGATGGACATAGCCGAAGGCGCGGACATGGTGATGGTTAAGCCGGGATTGCCTTACCTGGACATCGTGCGGCGCGTGAAGGACACGTTCAAGGTGCCGACCTGCGTTTATCAGGTGAGCGGCGAATACGCCATGCTGAAGGCGGCGGGTCAAAACGGCTGGATCGACGAAAAGGCGTGCGTGCTGGAGGCCTTGCTTTCAATGAGGCGCGCCGGCGCCGACGCGATCCTGAGCTACTTCGCCCTTGATGCGGCAATGTGGCTCAAGGGGGGGGACTATTAGGTTCAGGCGGGCTGGGAGAGGCAGCCGGCCAACAGCATAGGCCACTGCTGCGGCCATTGCGCCATCGGTTCGCGCGTAAAGCCGCTCTTGACGAAAAGCTGCCAGCGGCCCATGACATAGCACAGGCAAAGATTGGCGGCGGCAGCGGCATCCTCGCCAAGAGGAAGTTCATGGTTGGTCGCCGCAATGCGCAAAGCCTGCTTGAGTGCCGCCTCGACGCGGTCGAGCAACTGGTTGATGCGGGCCTGCAGGCGATCATCCTCGTTGATCAATGCATCTCCGGTCAGCACCCGCGTCAGCCCGCGGTTTTTCTGAGCGAATCCCAGCAGCATGGCAACGATCATCTCCGCCTGCTTTACGCCGGACTGTTCCTCGGCACATATTTTGTTGATGACGGAGAAGAAGCCGGTTTCGATGAATTCGATCAGGCCTTCGTACATCTGAGCCTTGCTGGCGAAGTGGCGGTAGAGTGCCGCCTCCGATACGTCAAGTTTCTTCGCCAGCAGAGCTGTGGTGATCCTCTCCCCCCTTGGGTCCTGCAGCAACTCGGCGATGGTCTGCAGGATCTGCAGTTTGCGTTCCCCCGGTTTGGCGCCCATGGTTATCCCTTGTTATCCCAGTGCGCCGAGCCGGCGCGGCAATTCAAGCACGGATTCTAGCCTGAGGTCGACCCAGGCGGGGCAGCGCTTCTCAGAGCTGATCCAGATAGTGCGCATGCCGAGTCGCTTGGCGGTCTTCAGGTTTTCCGCGCTGTCCTCGACAAGTATGCAGCGTGCCGGCTTGAGGCGGTGCTCGCGGATCAGACGCAGGAACCCGTGAACACCGGGCTTGGGCTGAAAGCGCATATGTTCGATGGCGCAGACATCCGTGAAGGCATGACGCACGCCCATGACGTCGAGCACTGCCTCGGCATACTGCAGCGGGGCATTGGAGAAGACGATCTTGGTGCCGGGCAGTCGGCGCAGGACCTGGCGAATCGCCCTCTGGTAAACCACCATGCCTGGCAGGTCGTCAAACTGGTGCGTGTACCGGAGAAAGTGAAGCGGGTCCGTGCCGTGATGTCGCATCAGGCCGAGGAGCGTGGCGCCGTAGCGCCGCCAGTATGTTTCGCGCAGGGCGGAGGCGGCAGCCTCGTCAAGCCCGGCCTGTTGCGCCACAAAGGCGGTCATGGCGCGGTTGATGTGCGGGAAGATGTGCGGATCGGCGTTATGCAGGGTGTTGTCGAGATCGAACAACCAGACCCTGCGGCCAGGAACGCTCACTTGCTGTTGATCATGGTGCCCACCCCGTGGTCGGTGAGGATTTCCAGCAGCAGCGCATGCTCGACGCGACCGTCGATGATGTGCACGTTCTTCACTCCGCTGCGGGCGGCATCCAGTGCGGAGCCGATTTTCGGCAGCATGCCACCGGAGAGCGTGCCGTCGGCGACGAGATCGTCGATCTGCTTCGGCGTGAGGCCGGTTAGCAGTTTCCCATCCTTGTCCAGCACACCGGGCGTGTTGGTGAGCAGCACCAGTTTTTCTGCCCTGAGGATTTCGGCCAGCTTGCCGGCGACAACGTCGGCGTTGATGTTGTAGGACTCACCCTCGCTGCCCACGCCGATCGGTGCTATGACGGGGATAAAGTCGCCAGAGTCGAGGAAGGCGATCAAACTCGGATCGACGGCAGTGATTTCGCCGACGTAGCCGAGGTCAAGCAGTGTCTGGGGACTGTCATGTTTCGGCATGAGCAGTTTCCTGGCGCGAATGAATGCGCCATCCTTGCCCGACAGGCCGACGGCCTTGCCGCCATGCTGGTTGATGAGATTGACGATTTCCTTGTTGACCAGCCCGCCCAACACCATCTCGACCACATCCATGGTATCGCGATCCGTGACGCGCATGCCCTGGATGAACTCGCCCTGCTTGCCGACGCGCTTGAGGAGTGTCTCGATCTGCGGACCACCGCCGTGCACCACCACGGGATTCATACCGACGAGCTTGAGCAGAACCACGTCGCGGGCGAAGCAATGCTTGAGATTGTCGTCCGTCATGGCGTTGCCGCCGTACTTGATGACGATGGTCTTGTCCTGGAAGCGGCGGATATAGGGCAGGGCTGCCGCGAGGACGCTGGCTTCGACTGTGGGAGAGATAGAGATGTCGGTCATGATTGCTGGGAAGGGCATGAAGCGGCAATTCTAACCGCCTGCCCCGTAAAGCAAAAGCGGGAAGCCAAGGCTTCCCGCTGAGGAGATGGCAAATCGCCGGAACGGGGGTCAGTCAATGGCCAGGCGCTTGGCGGCGGCGGCCGTCTTTTTCGGCAGTGTCAGGTCGAGCACGCCATCAGTGAACTTGGCAGACGATTTCGACTCGTCGATATCCTGACCGAGTTGGAAGCTGCGAGACACCTTGCCGAAATAGCGCTCGGTACGCAGGATGCGCTCGCCTTCCTTGACCTCTTTTTCCTGCTTGCGTTCGGCGCTGATCGATACAATGGAGCCGTCGATATTGACATGGATGTCTTCCTTGCGGATTCCTGGCAATTCGGCGTGAACCCTATAGGCGTCGCCTTGCTCTTTGACGTCTATCTTGATAGAGGGCACGTCTGCATGATTGCCGAAATCAACTGGGCGTACGAAAAAGCCGCGGAAGATATCGTCAAAGGGGTCCGAACCTGAACGCACGATATTGGCCATGATGCCTCCTTAGCAAGTGAGAAATAAACTCATGATCTCAATATAGGGTGGCTTGGTAGAGTTTCAAGAGACCCATGCAATGACTAAAATTGCCTATATGTCATGCAGTTACGAACAAGAGCGCACTTGCCCGGGCTGCGGCCGGGCATTTGCTTGCGGACTCAAGGGCGGTTCGGCACGCTGCTGGTGCGCGGAGTTGCCACCCTTGTCGACAGTGCCGGAAACGGGCAGGGGGTGTTATTGCCCGGATTGCCTGAGACAACGACTGTCCGAGGAGCGGGTCAAGTTGGCTTGATGTGTCGCGGCAGCATGAGAATGGCGTCCCGGTTGCTCCAGGAGAAAACCGTCCGTGCCGCCTCGTGCCAAGGCAGCCATCGATGGCCGATGTGCTCGCCGGGGGCAACGAAGATTGGCTGGGGCGATGGGAGCACCAGACTGAATACATGCTCGGTGTTTACAGTCACGCCAGGCGGGTAGCGATACTGCCATGACGGGAAGATATCGAAACGGTTTACGAGGCGCCAGTCGACCAGATCGTCGAGCCTGGCTACGATGCCGGTTTCTTCCGTAACTTCGCGAACAGCCGTGCCACCAAGGGGTTCTTCGCCCTCCTGGCTGCCCGTAACCGACTGCCAGAAACCCGGATTCGCAGCCCGCTCGAGCAACAGCACTTCAAGGGCAGGCGTATGGATAAGTACCAGGACGGAAACCGGCTTCTTCACGTGAGTGCTTGCAAATTGGCAATGTCATCGGCGCTTGTATCCATCAGAACCCAAAAAGGGACGTTCTCGTTCCGCCAGGCCTCGGCAGCATCCGCGAAGACTTGCAGCGCACTGGCGAAGTCCTTGGCATGACTGTCCCGGAAGCCGTCGCAATGTTCCAGCAGGATGATATGGCCTGTTGCCGGTAGCCAGGACAAGTCACTCAGGCAGTCGGCAAGGGCGTCCCAGTTGTGGCCGAACCAGTCGGGAAATTTCAGGGCAGTTGCCAGGCACTCAAAAAGAGTGGCCCTATCGTGCACTTTGGCCAGATTGATCCGGTGCGTGGCCAAGCTGGATGCTCCGGCTGCAGCGAGCAGGTCAGCCATGCCCTCTTGCGTTGTACGATAGACGCCAGCGCATGCCGGTTCGTGCAAGAGTTTGTCATATTGCTCCTGGCTCATTGGTGAATCTTCCGGAAACTGCGGTAATGATCTTCCGTGTAATAGTACTCGCCCGAAGTGCTGACATCGCCAGTGCTGCCCCGTCCTGCAACGATGCGCCGTGCGCCACGGTCTCGAGCACCGGGAGTGGGGACGGTATATTCGCGGTAGTAGCCGCGCGATCGCACTGGCAGCCGCTGCTCGTAATTGCCGAAGACCGAACCGTCCTGGCGGTAGGGGAAGGGGCCGCCCCGCTTGATCAGGGTAAGCGTTTCACGTGCCGCGCCAGGCAGGGCCTCCACCTGAACGGCAGAGACGCCGTCATCCAGGCTCGGGTGCCGTGCCGCTACAGGACTAGCGGCGAGAATCGATAGCAGCAGCAGACAGAGGCGCAGCATCACGCCGCCGACGCTCAGACTGCGGAAGGCTTGGCTGTTTCGGCTAGGCGCAGACGAATATGCAGTTCCCGCAACTGTTTTTCGTCGACCTCCCCGGGCGCGTTGGTGAGAAGGCACTGTGCACGCTGGGTCTTGGGAAAGGCGATCACGTCGCGAATCGACTCAGCCCCGGTCATCATGGTGACGATACGGTCCAAGCCGAAAGCGAGTCCGCCGTGCGGTGGCGCGCCGTACTGGAGGGCTTCGAGCAGGAAGCCGAATTTCTGCTCGGCTTCTTCGGCCCCGATGGCAAGTGCGCGGAATACCTTGGTCTGGATATCCTCGCGGTGAATACGTACGGAACCGCCTCCTATTTCCCAACCGTTCAAGGCGAGATCATAAGCCTTGGCCATGCACTGCCCGGGATTGCTCTCGATGAGCGCCTCGTGTCCGTCCTTGGGGGAAGTGAAGGGGTGATGCAAAGCCACCCAACGCTTGTCCTCCTCGTCATACTCGAACATCGGGAAATCGACAACCCAGACAGGACGCCATCCGGTCTCCAAATAGCCCGCCTCTAAGCCTTTCTCATGGCCGATCTTGACCCGCAAGGCGCCCAATGCGTCGTTTACAACCTTGGCGCGATCGGCACCAAAGAACACTAGGTCGCCATCCATGGCGCTGCAGCGCTCGATAATCTGCACGACGACGTCGGCAGGCAGAAACTTGAGAATGGGAGATTGCAGGCCTTCGACGCCCTTGGCTATATCGTTTACCTTGATATAGGCAAGCCCCTTGGCTCCGTAGATGGCTACGAACGCGGTGTAGTCGTCGATTTCCTTGCGCGTGATGCTCGCGCCACCGGGGATGCGCAATGCTGCGACGCGACCGTCTTCGAGCTCTGCGGCGGCACGGAAGACCTTGAAATCCACTGCCTTCATCAGATCGGTAAGTTCGGTGAACTCCAGCTTGACGCGCAGATCAGGCTTGTCTGAGCCATAGCGGGCCATGGTTTCCGCATGGCTGAGTCGCGGGAATGGATTGGGCAGATCGACATTCAGCGTTTCCTTGAACACTGTGCGAATCAGGTCTTCCATGATCGCCGTGATCTCGGTTTCGTCGAGAAAGGATGTTTCGATATCGACCTGAGTGAATTCGGGCTGGCGGTCGGCACGGAGGTCCTCGTCCCGGAAGCACTTGGTGATCTGGTAGTAACGGTCGAACCCTGCGACCATGAGCAATTGTTTGAACAGCTGAGGCGACTGCGGCAGGGCGAAGAATTGTCCAGCATGCACCCGCGATGGCACGAGGTAGTCGCGCGCGCCCTCCGGCGTGGATTTCGTCAGCATCGGCGTTTCGATGTCGATGAAACCCCGCGCATCGAGGAAGCGGCGGAAAGCCATTGCCACCTTGTAGCGCAGCATCATGTTCTTCTGCATCTGGGGACGACGCAAATCGAGCACTCGGTGCGTCAGACGCACGTTTTCAGAAAGATTTTCCTCGTCCAACTGGAATGGCGGCGTGGCGGCGGGGTTGAGAATTTCGATGCCCTGAGCCAGCACTTCGATCTCGCCGCTGGTGAGATTGGGGTTGGCGGTTCCCTCCGGGCGGAGGCGCACCAGGCCGGTGATCTTCAGCACGAACTCGTTGCGGATGCGTTCTGCGGTCGCAAAGGTCTCCTTGCGGTCGGGGTCGCATACCACCTGCACAAGGCCTTCGCGGTCGCGCAAATCGATGAAAATGACGCCGCCATGATCCCGACGGCGGTGTGCCCAGCCGCAAAGTGTGACGACCTGGCCCAGGAGAGCGGCATTGACGAGGCCGCAATAGTGAGTACGCATTATGAATTGCCCGGAAAAAACCGCGATGGCGGCGTGTTATTGATTCTGCGCCCGACCGGCTGGATTACGCATCGGAGGTGCCACGACACCCATCGAGATGATGTACTTCAGTGCTTCATCGACACTCATGTCGAGTTCGATGACGTCCTTGCGCGGCAGCATGAGAAAAAAACCTGAAGTGGGATTTGGGGTTGTCGGCACATAGACGCTGACGTAATCGCCCTGCAGGCGACTTGCCACATCGCCACCCGGCACACCGGTCTGAAAGGCAATGATCCATGCACCCTCGCGCGGATATTGCACCAACAGGGCTTTGCGAAAAGCTTCGCCGCTTGAGGAGAAGAGCGTGTCGGATACCTGCTTGACGCTGTAATAGACCGACTTGACGACAGGAATGCGCGACAGCACCCCTTCCCAGAAGCGCACCAGCCGTTGGCCGATGATATTGGCTGTGACCAGACCGGTGATGAAAACGATCAGCAGGGTGGTTATGACACCAATGCCCGGAATATAGATGCCAAGCAGATTCTCAGGGCGAATTGCCTCGGGCAATAACAGAAGCGTCTGGTCCATGGTTCGGACGATGAGCGCGAGCACCCAAGCGGTAATCGCCAGGGGAACCCAGATCAGCAACCCGGTGATGAAGTATTTTTTCATGTCGCCGCAAGGCAGCCCCAAGATCGCCCTCGCCTCCCTCGGGAGCAACGAAGCCGATGGCTTGGCGTGGATCCCATGTTATGTGTTGCCGGCACAGGCGCAGCCGTTGCAGCCTTGCGTAGGCGCGGGCTCTGCCTTTGCCTCGGGTTTGGCGGAACATCCTTTGAAATCGCTTGCATACCAGCCGCTGCCCTTGAGTTGGAAACCCGCAGCAGTCAGCATCTTGCTGAACGATTCTTTGCCGCAATCGGGGCAGGTCGTCAGTTTGGCGTCGTTGTGCTTTTGCAGGAACTCCTTTTGGAATCCGCATTCGCTGCAGCGATACTCGTAGATCGGCATGGCAACCTCCAAAAATAAGCGTGGAATTATAACCTAAGCCGTTGCTCAAAAAGCACTAACTTGGGCGGCATAGCCTCGCGTAGATGGTGGCGGGGCAGACAGAACTCAAGATGTTGACCGTAGTCCAGTCAATACAGGCCGAGGTAGTGTTGTGTCAATGGTTTGCCCCAGAACAGGGCAATGATGCTAGCGGCCGCAAGATAGGGGCCAAAGGGTATGGGAACGTTTCGTCCGTGTTTTACGGCGATTATGAGAGTAATACCCACCACCGCACCGACCATGGACGAGGCGAGAATGGTCAGGGGCAGCATCTGCCAGCCCAGCCAGGCGCCAATAGCGGCCAGTAACTTGAAGTCGCCATAGCCCATGCCCTCCTTGCCGGTGGCCAGCTTGAATACCCAATACACTGCCCAGAGCGACAGGTAGCCTGCCGCTGCCCCGATGACGGCGCTTTTCAGGTCTGTATAGGCTCCGCCCAGATTGAGCAGAAGGCCTGTCCAGAGCAAAGGCAGGGTGATGCTGTCTGGCAACAGCTGGGTGTCCAAATCAATGAAAGTCAGGGCGATCATGCCCCATATGAAGAGCAGCGCACCTATGCCGACCCAGGTTGCGCCGAAACGCCAGGCGGCATAGCCGCAGAGCAGTCCTGAGAGCGCCTCGACCAGCGGATAGCGCAGACCGATGCGCGCACCACAGCCGCTGCAGCGTCCGCGCAGAATGATGTAGCTGATTACCGGGATATTTTCCAGAGCTGTGATGGCATGCCCGCAATGCGGGCAGCGCGAACGCGGTTTGGCGAGAGACAGGATTTCGCTAGGAGGTGGGGCTGGCTCGCCACGCAACTCGGCGCATTCCTTCAGCCAGCCGCGCTCCATCATTTTCGGCAGGCGATGTATGACAACGTTGATGAAGCTGCCTACGGCCAGGCCCAGGAGGGCGGCTGCGGCCGTCAAAAAGGCCGGATCAAGCAGCATCGCGCTGGGCAAGGCGGCGTATTGCGGGGGCTGACTCTTGGATTTCCAGCATCAGACAACCGCGCCCAGCTTGAAGATCGGCAGGTACATGGCGACCACCATGCCGCCGATCAATGTGCCCAGCACGACCATGATGATCGGCTCCATCAGGCTGGACATGGCCTCGACAGCATCATCTACCTCGGCTTCGAAGAAGTCGGCCACTTTGCTCAACATGGCGTCGAGTTGGCCGGACTCCTCCCCGATGGAAACCATCTGGATCACCATATTGGGGAAAACATTGGCGTTCTGCATCGCAACCGTCAAACTGGTACCCGTACTTACTTCCGCCTGTATCAACTTGGTTGCAGTGAGATAAACGTAGTTGCCCGAGGCGCCACCGACAGAATCCAATGCTTCGACCAGCGGTACGCCGGCCGCGAACATGGTGGACAAGGTGCGCGCCCAACGTGCCATGGTGGCCTTGCGGATGATGTCTCCAAACACAGGCAGACGCAGGAGAAGGCGATCCATGACGATCTGCACCTTTTCCGAACGTTTCCACATGTAGAAAAACCCGTATAACCCGCCTCCAAGAATGCCGAATACGATGTACCAGTTGGCGACCATGAAATCCGACATGGCAATGACTATCAAGGTCGGCGCAGGCAGGTCGGCGCCGAAGCTCTTGAATACTTCCTTGAAGGAGGGAATGACGAAGATCATGATCACTGCGGTAATGACAATTGCGACAACAATGACAGCGATGGGGTAGAAGAGCGCCGACTTGATCTTGCTCTTGATGGCGAGGATCTTTTCCTTGTAGGTCGCCAAGCGATCCAGCAGGGAGTCGAGGATACCTGCGGACTCGCCGGCAGAAACGAGGTTGCAAAATAAAGCGTCGAAGTAGAGTGGGTACTTCCGGAACGCCTGGTTGAGCGCGGAGCCTGTTTCCACGTCTGACTTGACGTCCATCAGCAACTTGGCGACTGCCTGGTTTGAGGCACCCTTGCCGACGATGTCAAATGCCTGCAAAAGGGGTACGCCTGCCTTCATCATGGTTGCCAGCTGACGGGTAAATAGCGTGATGTCCTTTTCGGTGATCTTGCCCCCGCGCTTAAATGCCTGTTTCTTGATTTTGCTTACCAGAATCCCCTGCCGCCTCAACGTTGCATTGACCAGCGCTACACCGCCAGCACGCATCTCGCCTCGCATCAGCTTGCCGGTCTTGTCCTTACCCTCCCACGCGAAGGTGTATTCCTTGACACCGGTGTCTCTCTTGGCTGTTCTGGTTGCAGTTGCCATCTGATTCTCCCTATTCGTTCGTTGTCGCAAGGACTTCTTCGAGCGAAGTCAGGCCCTGCTTGACCTTGAGCAGGCCCGATTGTCTTAGATCCTTGATGCCTTCCTGTTGGGCCTGTTCGGCAATGTCGATCGAGTTTCCGTTTGTCATGATTATGCGTTGGATCTCATCAGAGACCGGCATGACCTGATAGATGCCGACGCGGCCCTTGTAGCCGCTGCCCTTGCATTTATCGCAGCCGTTTGGCCCATACAATTGCCAACTGCCGTCGATTTCGTGTTCGTGGAAACCAGCCTGCAAAAGGGCTTCCATGGGGATGGAAATGGGTTTCTTGCAGGAGCACAGTCGTCTCGCCAGCCGCTGCGCGGTGATCATGATTACGCTGGAGGCGATATTGAACGGAGCGATGCCCATGTTCTTCATACGTTCGAGCGTGGTCGGCGCATCGTTTGTATGAAGGGTTGACAAAACCAAGTGGCCGGTTTGTGCTGCCTTGATGGCGATTTCCGCGGTTTCTAGGTCGCGGATTTCACCGACCATGATGATGTCTGGATCCTGCCTCAGGAACGCCTTGAGAGCGACTGCGAAATTAAGCCCAGCCTTGTCATTGACATTGACCTGATTGATGCCTGGCAAATTGATCTCGCAAGGATCCTCCGCCGTGGAGATATTGATTCCTGGCTTATTGAGCAGGTTGAGGCATGTGTATAGCGAGACTGTCTTGCCGCTGCCCGTCGGACCCGTAACAAGAATCATGCCGTATGGCCGCTCGATTGCGGCCATCAGGACCTCGCGCTGCTCCGGCTCGTATCCCAAGGCATCGATGCCGAGCATTGCGCTTGAAGGATCAAGGATACGCATGACGATTTTCTCGCCATGCAGCGTCGGCAGTGTGCTGACACGAAAGTCGATGGCGCGGGTTTTCGAAAGCACCAGTTTCATGCGACCATCTTGCGGGACACGCTTTTCGGAAATGTCCAGACGGGAAATAACCTTGATGCGGGATGCGATCTTCTCCTTGATGACCAAGGGAGGCTGGGCAATCTCGCGCAGAACACCATCTGTGCGGAAGCGAATACGGTAATATTTTTCGTAAGGCTCGAAGTGGATATCCGAAGCGCCCTCATTGATCGCATCTAGCAGAATTTTCTGAATAAAACGAACAACCGGCGCGTCATCGACTTCTACGGAGCCAGCCTCGGCACTCGTGATCTCTTCGGTTTCGTCGGCGAGTTCGAGATCAAGGTCGTCACCAGCCAGTTCATTGAGTTTGGTTTCTGCCGTTTCCGACAAGCGCTGAACGATGGGCGTCAGTTTGCTGGCCTCGACCACAACGGGGTTGACTGCCAGCCCGGTCTGGAAGCGAATTTCATCCAGAGCACGCAGATTGGTCGGGTCGGCCAAGGCTACAGCGATGCGGTTGCCACGCTTGGTCAGAGGAATGACCTGGTGGGTTTGCATCAGCTTGCGATCTATCGCGGCAGGTGGAAAATGGCTTTCCTCGAAAGCGTTTAGGTCAAGCAATGGATAGCCGAACGTTTCGGCTGCAAAGGCGGCAATGTCTTTGGCGTTCAATCGCCCACTGGAGATGACCTGATTGACAAATCCCCCTCCGGTGCCAGCGCCCTGAGCTGCAAAAGCATCAGCCTCGGCCTCCTTGAGTCGGCCTTGCTGCACCAGCGCGCGTGCCAAGCCGCTGAGAGTTGTCTGGAGAGATGCCGCCATCGGATTCTGTGATTGATCCAAAATACCAACCGAGTATCTCTGGCGATGATGCCCTTCTACCCCGGTTTTGTAAAGACTATCAGTTGGTTGGAGCGGATTCTTGAGCGATTTGTTGTGTCGGGTTGGGGCGACGCTAGGCAGTCGGCTTGAACATCCTGACCATCTTTACCATTCGGTCCTGCGTTTGAATGATTTCGATTGGCACTCCAGCGATCTTGAGTGAAACCCCGGTTTCGGGAATATCCTGAAAATGCTCAAGGATCAGACCATTTAATGTCTTCGCGCCTTCCAGCGGGAACGCCAGATGTAACTTGCGGTTCAGTTCTCGAAGGTTTCGCCCCCCATCTACCAGCGTGCTGTCATCGTGGCCCCAGGCAATTTCGTCGCTGCTACCGGGAATCGTTGTGGTGAACTTGCCAATCAACTCCTCAATAATATCCTCAAGTGTCACCAAGCCCTGGATTTCTCCGTATTCATCCACTACCAAGCCGATGCGCTCTCGATTTTCCTGAAAGAACTGCAACTGGGTATATACGGCTGTAGCTGCAGGAATGAAATACGGCTCGGTGAGTTGCTCACGCAGACTTTCTTTATCCATACTGCCTGCCAGAAGCGTTGCCAGCAAGCGACGCTGATGAAGGATGCCGACTACGCTATTCAGGTCGTTATCGAAGACCGGCATTCGGGTGTGGTAGCTGGTGGCCAGTTGCTGACGGATTTCCTCGATGGGTGCTGCGAGGTTAATTGCCTCAATCGCCCCTCGTGGAATCATGATGTCCTCGACGGTGATGCTTTCCAGATCGAACAGATTGAGAAGAATTGACTGGTGTTGTTGTGGAATGAAATGACCCGCCTCCAGAACCAGTGTTCGCAATTCCTCCGGAGAGAGCTGGGGCACTTCCCCGCCGCTTTTGGGCTTCTGCCGTGTCACGATGAGCAGTGTCTCGACGAAGAGATTCACGAACCACACCACAGGCTGAAAAAGCCGCAGCAAAGGTGTGAGCAGGAAGCTGACTGCCGGCGCGAGCCGATCGGCATTACCCGCACCGACGACTTTCGGCGTGATTTCGGCAAATATCAGGATCAGGAAAGTAACAAGCAAGGTTCCAGCGACGAGCGCCCAATCTTCTTCGCCGAAAAGCTGGATGGCGATGACGCTGACGAGCGTGGCAGCGGCAGTATTGATCAGGTTATTGAATAACAGGATGACACCGAGCAATTTGTCGGTACGGGCAAGTAGGTCTAGCGCCAATCTTGCGCCACGATGCCCTTCCTGTGCTAGGTGTCTCAAACGATAACGATTGGCTGCCATCATGGCAGTCTCGGCCAGAGAGAAAAAGCCGGAAATAACGAGCAGAACTGCCAGCGCCACGAATTGCGCAGAGAGGGGGACGTCGATCAAGCGATAAGTTCAGGGAAAGTGGAGTGGCCAGTATCGTGGCGAGGATGAGGCCTGTCAACCTATGCGCCCGAGCACAACCTCCAGGACGAAGCGGCTGCCGATGTAAGCAAAAAGCAATGCGACAAAGCCCGCCAGCGTCCAGTGCAATGCTTTCCGCCCGCGCCAGCCCCAAGCGTAACGTCCGACCAGCAGGGCAGCGAATATTAGCCAGGAGACAATGGAGAAAAGGGTTTTGTGGTTGAAAGAGAGGGCCTGGCCGAACAATGTTTCTGAGAAGGCAATGCCCGAAGCCAGGGTCAGGGTGAGAAGGGCGAAGGCTATTGTTATGAGCCTGAATAGCAGCGATTCCATCGTTAACAGGGGGGGCAGGCTGGCAAGAGGCCGTGTTAATTCACCCCGGTGCAGTCGTCGTTCGGCGATCGCCATAATAATGGCGTGGAGCGCGGCCAGGGTAAATAGGCTATAAGCCACCATGGCAATGAAAAAGTGAACCCGAAACATGGCGGAGGAGACATTGGCCAGCACGTGCTGGCCGGGAAACAGGCCAGGCAGAAGCGCACATACGGCAGCAAGTGGCAAGACCAGTGGTTGCAGGCCTTCCAACCTGGCATGGAAGCTCTCAACCCAGTAGATCAACACGGCCAGCCAGAGCATGAGAGACAGCGCAGTCGAGAAACCGAAGCGCATATTGCCCTCATCGAACAGATCTCCATAGAGTACGCTCCCATGCAGCAACAATGCCACGGCAAGCGCAAGCCTTTCCCAGATAAATATCCCTTGCCGTGTACCGGAAGCTACGAGGCTCCAGCGTGTTCGCCAGAAATGAAAGCCGAGAAAGGCGTAAAAAGTGGCGGGTAGCAGATGCGGTAAAATTGCTTTCATCATCCAAGTTTACATCCTTCCTGGAGCATTCGGAACAACATGCTGGACAATCTGACACAGCGCCTTTCCCGAGTCGTCAAGACGCTTCGAGGCCAGGCGCGTCTGACAGAAGACAACATTGCTGACGCATTACGTGAAGTGAGAATGGCCTTGCTGGAAGCCGATGTTGCCCTGCCGGTGGTCAGGGATATCGTCGCACGCATCAAGGAGAAGGCCGTTGGCCAGGATGTGATCGGTAGTCTCACCCCGGGCCAGGCGCTGGTGGGAGTTGTGCATCGCGAACTGGCCGAACTGATGGGAGGCACACATAGCGGCCTGAATCTAGCAGTGCAGCCGCCGGCAGTCATTCTGATGGCCGGGTTGCAGGGAGCCGGCAAGACCACGACGACCGGTAAGTTGGGCAAGTTCCTCAAGGAACGCATGAGAAAAAAGGTGATTGCTGCCAGCGCGGACATATATCGCCCCGCTGCGATTCAGCAACTGAAGCTTGTTACCGAGCAGGCAGGCATTGATTTCTTTCCCACTCAAACATATGACAAGCCTGCCGCTATTGCGTCGGCAGTGCTCGATTTCGCCAGAAAACATTATTACGACGTCGTTCTGTTTGATACCGCAGGACGCCTTGCCATCGACGAAGCCATGATGAGAGAGGTCGCGGAATTGCATGCGGCGCTGCAGCCTGTGGAGACTTTGTTCGTTGTGGATGCCATGCTGGGGCAGGATGCGGTTAATACGGCGCGAGCCTTCAATGAAGCCCTGCCGTTGACGGGAATCATTCTCACGAAACTTGATGGCGATGCAAGGGGTGGTGCAGCGCTGTCTGTACGCCATGTCACTGGGAAGCCGCTCAAGTTTGCCGGCGTCGGCGAAAAACTCAGTGGGCTTGAAGAGTTCCATCCAGAGCGCATGGCATCACGCATTCTCGGCATGGGTGACGTGCTTGGTTTGATCGAGGAAGCGCAGCGCGGCGTCGATCAGGACAAGGCGAAGGCATTCGCTCAAAAACTGAAGACCGGCAAGGGCTTCGACTTGAATGACTTCAAGGAGCAGATAGGCCAGATGCGCAAGATGGGTGGCCTGTCAGGCTTGATCGACAAGTTGCCGGCCCAGTTTGCCCAGGCTGCGCAGCAGGCTGGCACTCAAGTCGAGGACAAGGCTGTCCGCCGCCTCGAGGGGATCATCAATTCCATGACGCGGCAGGAACGGGCAAAACCGGAACTAATCAAGGCCTCCCGCAAGCGGCGAATTGCCACGGGTGCTGGCGTTCAGGTGCAGGAGGTCAATCGGTTGCTCAGCCAGTTCGAGCAGACGCAGAAGATGATGAAGCAGTTCTCTAAGGGCGGATTGCAGAAAATGATGCGTGGCATGAAAGGCATGCTGCCAGGGATGCACTGATGGATCAGGGCATCCGCCCACTTAGTTCTAAGGAAGTGGTGTCGCGGAGCACGGGGTATCAGGCAAGCATAAGCGGGGCGAGCTATTTTCTCTGGGCCATTGGCTATCTGACGGCTGTCCTCGGCGAGTAATGCCAATACTTTTCCCAGGCAGCACGAACAGCTTCTGGATAGTCCGCCCGCCCCAGGCTGCCGTTATAGCGGCCTAGCGCCCTGAACAGGTCACCCTTTTCTATGTCCAGATAATGTTTAAGGATGGTGCAACCATAGCGCAGATTCATACGTAGGTGGAACAGATTGTCTTTTCTGCCGCCGATCAACCTCACCCAAAATGGCATGACCTGCATGTAGCCGCGGGCCCCTGCTGAAGATACGGCGTATTTCTTGAATCCGCTTTCGACTTGGATCAGCCCGAGCACCAGTTGGGGATCCAGACCAGCGCGCGTAGCTTCATAATGCACCGAGCGCAAGAACTCCAAGCGGCTTTCCCGGTTGGGCATGCGCCTTGCAAGCCGCACTGACATCTCTTCAAGCCAAAAGACAGCCTCAATCGGGCTCTGAAACGAACTTGTCGGCGGCTTGCGATCAGATACAGCCGAGTGAAGTGCTGCCTGAACGCTGGCAGCCAATGGTTCGTACTTTTGCGCACCAGCGGCTGCTGATCCGGATATCAGCAGCAGGACAAAGAGAATGTGTGTCTGTTTCACGCTTTGAGACGGTTGCGCACATAAGCACCGATTTCAGCCAGCGGTATCTTGACCGAAGCTGCATTGCAGCGTTCCTGATACTCGACCCCCCCTTCCTTGAGGCTACGCTCGCCAATTGTTACGCGGAGCGGTATGCCAATCAGTTCCAGGTCGGCGAACATGACCCCTGGGCGTTCGTCCCGGTCATCAAGAAGCACATCGACGCCGGAGGCCTTGAGTTCGGAATAAAGCGCATTGGCAGCGTTCTGCACGGACTGACTTTTGCCATACCCTACGGGGGCAATGGCAACCTCGAATGGAGCGATGGCGCGAGGGAAGATGATGCCGCGCTCGTCATGATTTTGCTCAATGGCGGCGCCCACGATGCGGGTGACACCAATGCCGTAGCAGCCCATTTCCATCGCACGCGGCTGACCGGACTCATCAAGAAAGGACGCTCTCATCGCTTCCGCATATTTTGTTCGCAATTGGAAGATATGCCCAACCTCGATTCCACGACAGATCGAAAGGGAACCCATTCCATCGGGGCTGGGATCACCCTCGACAACATTGCGGATATCGAAGACATAGTTCGGTTCGCGCAAGTCACGACCCCAATTTACCCCAGCTAGGTGAAAGTCAGCCTCATTGGCGCCGCAGACGAAATCGCTCATCTGTGCGACCGTACGGTCGGCGATGATCTGTATATTCTGGGCAATGCCCACCGGGCCGATATAGCCGGGACGGCAACCCAGAAAGCGTTCGATTTCTTCGTCGCTGGCAAAGCGGAAGGGATTGAGAAAGGGCAGCTTGCCAGCCTTGATCTCATTTAGGGTGTGATCGCCGCGAATGAGCAACAGGAAAAACTGCTCGTTGTGCATGACGGCAATCGCCTTGACGGTTTTCGTCAAGGGAAGTCCGAGCAACTCCGCCACATCTTCGCAACGGACCTTGCCAGGCGTGGCGACCCTTTTCATCTGTTCGGTATGACCTATGCGGGGTAGTGCGGGCGCCACACCTTCCGCTAGTTCCACGTTGGCGGCGTAATTTGAGTCCGCACAAAAGGCAATGGCATCCTCCCCGGAATCCGCCAGGACATGAAATTCGTGCGAACCCGTACCACCTATGGAGCCCGTGTCGGCAGCTACTGCGCGAAAGCTCAGGCCAAGGCGGGTGAATATGCGCGTGTAGGTATCGTGCATATTCTGGTACTCGCGCTGTAAATCCTCATTACTGGCATGGAAGGAATAGCCGTCTTTCATGAGGAATTCGCGCCCGCGCATGACCCCGAATCGGGGCCGGATTTCGTCCCGAAACTTCGTTTGAATCTGATACAAATGTAGTGGTAACTGGCGATAGCTTTTTATTTCGCGCCGCGCAACATCGGTGATGACTTCCTCGTGAGTCGGGCCGATGACAAAATCCCGCTGATGTCGATCCTTGAAACGCAACAGCTCTGGCCCATACATCTCCCAGCGGCCGGTTTCCTGCCACAGTTCCGCCGGGACGACTGCAGGCATCAGCATCTCGATTGCACCGGCGCGGTCCATTTCTTCCCGGATGATACTTTCCACCTTGCGCAGGATGCGCAGGCCGAGCGGCATCCAAGTGTAGATGCCGCCTGCTACCCGCTTGATCAGGCCGGCACGCAACATGAGCTTATGGCTGACGATTTCCGCGTCGGAGGGTGCTTCCTTGAGTGTGGCGAGGAAAAATTGGGTAGCGCGCATGGTCGTTTGAGCGAACAAAAAGACAAATTTTACCGTAGTACGCTGAGCTTCCGTATTGCTGGGGCTAAGCTGCTTTCAATCATGGGAAAATTGTGGAAAAATGAAGCCAGTTTAATTCTTTGTGGGTAGTAATCATGCTCGACCGTGAAGGCTTTAGGCCTAACGTCGGCATCATCTTGGTCAATAGCAGGAACGAGGTATTCTGGGGCAAGCGCATTCGAGAACATTCTTGGCAGTTCCCGCAGGGCGGGATCAAGCACGGTGAGTCACCCGAACATGCGATGTACCGTGAACTGCATGAGGAAGTCGGCCTGAGGCAGGAACATGTCAGGATTCTCGGGCGCACGCGGGATTGGCTGCGTTATGAAGTGCCGAAGCAATGGATTCGGCGTGAATGGCGCAACACGTATCGCGGCCAGAAACAGATCTGGTTTATCTTGCGTTTGACCGGGAGGGATACCGATGTCTCCTTGCGTGCGAGCGATCATCCAGAGTTTGACGCATGGCGCTGGAGCGACTATTGGGTGCCCCTTGAGGCCGTGATTGAGTTCAAGCGTGGCGTTTACAGACAGGCATTGACCGAGCTGTCCCGATATGTTTTCCGTCACCCAGCAGACCGGCAACCCAAATGGACTGCTCCTTTCGACGCACTGCATTATTAGGTTATGTGGCAGCCGATTCACTCGGCTAATGACATAATCTACAGGTTCCATTTTCACTTCCTCCAATTTGTGCCGACAATGAAATGCAGCGCCCGTAGAGGCGCGCATTCTGCGGCGCCCTGCCGCGCAAACCGAATGGAGGGAAAGCATGATTCGAGAACAGTATAAAACGCTGCGCCAAGTCAGACTTGAGCAATGCGCCAGTTACCATCAAGCCGAGGTGCATCCCGGGAATATGGTTACCCTTGATTCGCCTGCCACTGATGTGATGACAGATCTTAAGCATGTTCAGGTCGTTACCATTGGTCCGGACGCAACGCTCATTTCGGCAAACAAAGCCATGGCGCGAAATACTGTCAGATCGTTGCTGGTGGCCGACGAGAAACGTTGTATTTTAGGGATTATCACTTCGACTGACATTCTTGGCGAGAAGCCGATGCAGATAGTGCGAGACCGTGGTGTTCGTCATGAGGAAGTTAAAGTGCGAGACATCATGACACCGAGTGATCGATTGGAGGTGCTCGACATGAAGGACATCCGTGCAGCAGAAGTCGGGCATGTCGTGGCCACTTTGCAATGGGCAGGCCGACAGCATGCTCTTGTCGCCGAAGAAGACATGTCGGGCCGACAGATGGTGAGAGGGATATTTTCAGCGACCCAGATTTCCCAGCAGTTGGGAGTAACGATCAGTTCAACTCTGATCGCATCCACCTTTGCTGAGATAGAGGCTGTCATCGCCCACTGAAGGACCGACAGAGCGGAGTATCATTGCTATCCGAATTGGATCGAGTGATGCAAGGATGCCCAGTTGGAAGGTGATCAAGCCTGTTACGGCCGTCGTATTGGTGCTTTTGTCCAGCGTAGTGAGGGCGGAATTCTACGGGGACAAAAAGTACGGCGAATATTTCGAGGAGGATAAAGTCTGGGTTGAGACTGAGGCAGTGCTGCCAAGGATTCCCAAGACGGAGAGCCTTGTCGAATACTATGTAAGTGCCGCTTCCCAGAACAAATACTATATTGCACCACAAACCATCAGCGTTGCCACAGACGGGGTCGTAAGGTATGCGGCAGCCGTGAAGACACCAAATGGCGTCCTCAACCTCAGCTATGAGGGGCTTCGCTGTGCCACCAAAGAAGTCAGGTTCTATGCTTTTGGTCATTCTGACGGGACCTGGGGGAAGTCCCGAAATGAACGTTGGTCGGTAGTACGTCGCGGTTCATATCAGGCAACTTTGTTTAATGAGTATTTTTGTCCGAAGGGCGTAGTGATATTTACCGCTGGCGAAGGGGCGGATGCCCTGAGGCAAGGAGGACATCCGCTGGTAAAGTAACCACACCAGCAAACCCACAAGGGCTTACTGGCCCATACTTAGCTTATTCCTGTCGAACAAGTGAATATGGTGAGAGATGGACAGGTTGATTCTTGAATTTGACAAAGCTTTGCGTGCCGTGTTTGCACCCGGGCGCAGTGTACGATCCATGCCCGGCAGTGATCTTCCAGAGGTGGAGCTTGCTGAGAATGATTTGCGCCATGTTGCAGCCCTGATGCGCGTTAATCATTGTGGTGAGATTTGTGCGCAGGCGCTCTATCAAGGGCAGGCATTAGCATCACAGGATCCTGATGTGTGCTCCGCTCTGCGGCACGCGGCCGAGGAGGAAGGTGAGCACTTGGCCTGGACTGAGCGTCGGCTAAGTGAGCTAGGGGGAAGGAAAAGCTTGCTGAATCCGATTTGGTATACCGGATCGCTATTCATGGGAATGCTGGCTGGAAGGGCTGGTGATACCTGGAGTCTGGGTTTCCTGGCAGAAACCGAACGTCAGGTCGAGGCGCACCTGTGGGGGCATTTACAGCGACTTCCAAGGCATGACCGTAAATCCTGGGTTCTACTGGAGCAAATGAAAACCGACGAAATCGGCCACGCTACTATTGCGATGCAGCTGGGTGCGAGGGAACTGCCAGTGTTTGTCGGGCTGGCCATGAGATTTGCTTCGAGTGTCATGACTCGAACTGCCTACTGGATATGATCATTCATCTACGATTTTCCAGTCATGCGTAATTTCGGCTGTTTTTCCCAGCATGATTGAAGCAGAACAGTATTTCTCCGCGGACAATCGAATGGCACGCTCAACCACATCGGGTTTCAGATTCTTGCCCCGCACCGTGAAGTGGAAATGAATCTTCGTGAACACCTTTGGGTCGTTAGTTGCGCGTTCAGCCTTTAAACTGACCTCGCAGCCTGAAACGTCCTGGCGGCCTCGCTTGAGGATGAGCACCACATCGTATGCTGAGCATCCTCCCGTGCCAGCCAGAACAAGTTCCATGGGGCGCGGGGCCAAGTTGTTGCCACCCCCTTCCAGCGCTCCATCCATGACTGTGATGTGACCACTGCCCGTGCGCGCCGAGAAGGCCATCCCGTCTTTCCCTAACCACTGAATGTGGCACTCCATGAATAGATCCTTGTATCGGTATGTCGTTTTTGCGGAATTCTAGCGGAATCGTCAAGAACGATAACCATGAGCGACTGGATTGTCCCTATAGTGCGATGCAGCATTTAATGTCAAAAATTCTGTTGAAAGTTGAGCAGTTCATATAATATCCAACGAATCTCAAGCTGCTTTCAATAAAATATTCATTATTATTCAAATAGTATTCAATCTATTTAGATTAGTTATCAAGCAATAAGAAAATAATCATGCACCGCACAAAATAATCCTTGCAATGCACAAGAGTATTTGCCATACTTCAATCAGTTTGAACGCAGATGTATTAGTGGCGTTCTAGGTTTTGTCTCCTCCACCCTCCTCCTTTGGTGTGGATTAAGCGCGATCCCCTGCGGATCGCGTTTTTTTTCAAAGATTGCATTGTTGGCATGTACCGACAATCTTTCTCTGGTTGGATATCCTGAATCATCTGCCTGCTGCCTGTTTGACATGCCTAGGTTAACTGCAATACAATTCTCGGCTTTCCGTATTCTGCAGTTAGCCTCAGAGGAATCGCCATGAGAACGTTTTCCGCCAAGCCGCATGAAGTCAAGCGCGACTGGTTCGTTGTAGATGCAACGGACAAGGTGCTCGGTCGGCTGGCCACAGAGATTGCACGCCGCCTTCGCGGCAAGCACAAACCCGAGTTTACGCCGCATGTTGATACGGGTGACTTCATTGTTGTAGTCAATGTGGAGAAGTTGCGGGTGACGGGCGATAAGGCAGAAAAGAAGGTGTATTATCGCCACTCAGGCTATCCTGGTGGCATATACGAGGACACCTTTGCCAAGTTGCAAAAGCGCGCACCCGTGCGGGTGCTTGAGAAGGCTGTCAAGGGCATGCTGCCGAAGGGTCCACTTGGGTACGCAATGATCAAGAAACTGAAAGTTTATGCTGGCGGCAGTCATCCGCATGTTGCGCAGCAACCCAAGTCGCTGGAGGTTTAAGGTATGGCTGCGAATTTCTATTATGGTACCGGCCGACGCAAAACTGCGATTGCACGCGTATTTCTTAAAACAGGAAGCGGCAAGTTTGTCGTGAATGACAAGCCGGTAGATGAATTTTTCTCTCGCGAGACTGGGCGCATGGTTGTGCGTCAACCGCTTGAGCTCACGCAGCACATCGGAACCTTCGACATTCTGGTGAACGTTTGTGGCGGCGGAGAATCCGGCCAGGCAGGCGCTGTCCGTCACGGAATAACACGTGCCCTGATCGAATATGACGCCACCTTGAAGCCGGTACTTTCTAAAGCGGGCTTCGTTACTCGCGATGCACGTGAAGTCGAGCGTAAAAAAGTCGGATTCCATAAGGCGCGGCGTCGGAAGCAGTTCTCCAAGCGCTAATACACGCATGGATCAATGAAGAAGCCGCCGCCAGGCGGCTTTTTCCTTTATAGCGCTTCCGTTGCGTTATCAGGAAATCGTGCATTACCATTACCCTTTCCTCTGGAGGGTCGGATGATTAAGGTTGGCATAGTCGGCGGAACTGGCTATACGGGTGTGGAACTACTGCGTTTGCTGGCTCAACATCCACATGTCGAACTGAGTGCTATTACCTCGCGTAGCGAAGCAGGGGCGCCAGTCGCAACCATGTTCCCCAGTCTACGTGGGCGAGTCGGTTTGAAGTTCGACGACCCTCGGGAGGTGGAACTGAGGACCTGCGATATTGTTTTCTTTGCCACGCCGAACGGTGTCGCAATGGAACAGGCCGGTGCGCTTCTCGAAGCCGGTGTTCGCGTTATCGATTTGGCAGCTGATTTCCGGATCAAGGATCCCAGCGAATGGGAGCATTGGTATGGCATGAGGCACGCATCACCGGAACTTATCGAAGAGGCGGTGTACGGCCTGCCTGAAGTAAATCGCGAGCAAATCAAGTCGGCACGGTTGGTGGCCAACCCAGGTTGCTTACCCGACTGCAGTGCAACTGGGTTTTTTGCCGTTGATCGAGTCAGGATTGGCGAACACGAGCAACCTGATAGCGGATGCGAAATCTGGCGTATCGGGAGCCGGCCGCAAGGCTGAGGTACCATACGCTTTTCTCGGAAGCGTCCGATAACTTCAAGGCATATGGAGTGCCTGGCCATCGTCACCTCCCCGAAATCCGCCAAGGATTGTCCGTTGCCGCAGGGAAAGCGGTTTCATTGACATTTGTGCCACATCTGGCGCCGATGATACGGGGGATACATGCAACCTTATATGCAGGGATTTCGCGTGTAACGGATTTCCAGGCTCTCTACGAAGAGCGCTACAGTTCCGAACCTTTTGTGGATGTACTGCCGTTTGCAAGCCATCCCGATACACGCTCGGTGCGGGCAAGTAATATGTGCAGGATTGCATTACACCGACCGCAAGCGGGTGATACTCTGGTGATCCTGTCCGTGATTGACAACTTGGTCAAGGGAGCGGCCGGCCAAGCTGTACAGAACATGAACATCATGTTCGGATTTGATGAGTACGCTGGCCTTACACAGATTCCCGTTTTACCGTGAAGCTTCGCCGCCTGCGTAGCCGTTTCGGCATTTCCGCCCCAAAAGTGGCAGTACGTACTCACATCCAGTGGTACTGGCGTGCATTGGCTACTATCGCCGTCTTGTCCATCTCAATTGCTATTGCAGGATGGGTCTATGATGCCGGCCGTAAAATAGCCGGATTCGACAGACGTGAGACTGAGCAGGAGATGAATACTCTGCGAGACCATGTTGCTGAGTTGGTGCAAGAAAACACAAAACTCAGTGCGTTAGTAAATGCGGGCGAAAGCACCGTGCAGATTGAGCGCACTGCGCAGCAGCAATTGGTTCGTCAAGTCAAAATACTGGAACAGGAAAACGGTCGACTGAAGGAAGAGCTGGCTTTTTTTGAAAATCTGGCTGCAGCTGAAGGAAAGGAAACAGGCCTTACCATCAACCGTCTTCGTGTCGAACCAAACGGCAGTCCGGGCCAGTACCATTACCGGCTTCTTGCGGCGGCGCATGGGGGGAAAAAAGACCGTGAATTCAAGGGATCCATACAGCTAGTCATCAGCCTGCAACAGGGAGGTATTAGTGCTATGATGACTTTGCCTAAGCCAAGCGATCCCACAAGGAATAGATTCAACTTAAACTTCAAACACTTCCAGCGTATTGATGGGTCTTTCCAGGTTCCTGCGGAGGCGCGAGTCACAAGTGTCGAGGTCCGTTTGGTTCAGGACGGCGTAACTCGGGCTTCACAAACCGTCACGCTATAAAACGAGGAGTGAACATGTTTCTCAAAAAAGATAAAACCACTAAACCGCAAAGCCGGATAGACAGTCTGATCGGAGCGGGCACCAAGGTAGAAGGTGACGTCATGTTTGCCGGAGGCCTTCGGGTTGATGGAGAGGTTAAAGGCAATGTTCATTCAACGGGCGAGGGCGGGGGAACATTGGTGCTCAGTGAGCATGCACGCATAGAAGGGGAAATCCATGTCTCCCATCTGGTTATTAACGGCACGGTCATCGGCCCCGTCTTCTCAAGCGAATTTCTTGAACTTCAGCCCAAAGCCCGCGTCACAGGAGATGTCCAGTACAACAGCCTCGAGATGCATTTGGGTTCCATCGTTCAAGGGCGACTTGTGCATCAGGGTGGTACGGGGAAGACCACTGAATTGAAACTGGCCTCAAGTAATTGACGAGGCTAAAGTAAGCTTATATCTTGTTCAGGTATTAATCAGTTTAGGAGTTATCTATGAACGCCGTTACCGAAATGTCGCCACTCAACTTCACCGACAATGCCGCCAATAAGGTACGCGAACTGATTGAGGAAGAGGGTAATGCCGAACTTAAGTTGCGCGTATTTGTAACGGGTGGTGGCTGTTCGGGGTTCCAGTACGGTTTTACTTTCGACGAAGTGCAAAACGAAGACGATACCGTAATGCAAAAAAATGGCGTTATGTTGCTGATCGACCCGATGAGCTACCAATACCTTGTGGGTGCGGAAATTGATTACACGGAGGGCCTGGAAGGCGCCCAGTTCGTGATCAAGAATCCCAACGCAACATCGACCTGTGGTTGCGGTTCATCGTTCAACGTATAGGCCAGCGCCTTAGTAACATCAAATATAGGGGGAGCCGTGGCTCCCCCTTTGTCTTAGACGGGGTAGATTGCCCCTAAGATGCGAGCGCCCTTGGCTCCGGTAACTTCGGGAAGACTGCCTGGAAGGCCAAGCAGCGCTTGTCTTGCAAGCCAGGCAAATGCCAAGGCTTCCACCCAGTCTGTGCCGTAGCCTAGCGTATCGCTTGTCAGGACTCGCGTTGTTGGCAGAAACGAGGATAATCGTCCCATAAGGGTTGCATTTCGAGCGCCACCACCACAGATAATAAGTTCTTCCGGCGTACCGCACCAACGTTCTATGGCGGAGACAATCGAGGTTGCACTGAGATCTAGCACGGTCGCTTGAACATCCTGTTCCGACTCACCACCACTTAGGTTTGCCTTCAGCCAGTCAATGTTGAATTGCTCCCGGCCGCAACTCTTTGGTGGCACCAGAGCAAAAAAAGGATGGGCAAGCAGAGAGTCAAGCAGCCTTGGAATTAGGTGACCGCTCGCTGCCCATTGCCCTCCGTCATCAAAGGCCTGGCCAGTGCTCCGCTGTACCCAGGCATCGAGCAACATGTTGCCCGGTCCGGTATCAAAACCAATTGTTCTGCAACCGGGTTTGAGACTGGTAACGTTTGCGATTCCCCCAACATTAAGAATGATCCGGTGAACTGTGGGTAGGCGAAACACAGCGTCATGAAAAGCGGGTACCAGTGGAGCACCTTGACCGCCGGCAGCCACATCCCGACTACGAAAATCGGCTACGACGCTGATTCCACTCAACTCAACCAGCAGCGAAGGATTGCACAATTGCACGGTATATCCATCCTGAGGGTTGTGGCGGACCGTTTGACCATGACAACCGATCGCACGAACCGCATTCGAACGAATGCCGGCGCTATCAAGAAGATCTGCAATTGCCTGATTATAAAGATGGGTGAGCACATTGCTGACAATGGAAGCAATATGCATCTCATTCGCTCCCGCATTCTGCAAAGCGAATAGGCGAGCCTTTAGTTCACGCGAATACGGGAGATACTGATTGGCTATTAGCTTGGGCGGGAATGTACCGAAATCGGCCAGCACCGCATCAATGCCATCCAGACTGGTACCGGACATAAGACCGACATACAGGTCGCTTACGGCATCAGGACTGGGAACATCAATGTTCACCACTGGGGGGGGCGTAAGACGTCTGCTAGTCGAGTTGGGCTAGATTTACGCCATGCATCCGTTTAAGACGGTAGATGAACGGATCGGCATTGATACTGAACATGGCCATTTGCTGTGGAGCGAGAGGTGGCGCACTAGGAAGTGCGATTGCCAGTGGGTTTTGATGCACGTTATTGATGCGAAATTCATAATGCAGATGCGGACCAGTCGCCCAGCCAGTTTTACCGACATAACCGATGATGTCACCCTGACTAACACGCATACCTTTACGCAAACCTGAAGCAAAGCCGTTGAGGTGCCCGTAATGGGTTGTGTAGCGCCCCTGATGGCGCAGGACTACCAGGTTGCCATACCCTCCCTGCCTACCAACGAATTCCACGATGCCGTCACCTGTCGCCTTGATCCGCGTGCCGATCCGCGCACCGTAATCTACGCCCTTATGTGCACGCCAGGTCTTGTGGATCGGATGAAAACGCGAGTATGAAAATCCCGATGTAATGCGGGAGAACTCCAGCGGGGAGCGGAGGAATGCCTTGCGGATGTTCTTGCCTTCCGCAGTGTAGTAGCCTTGACCGTCCTTGCTCTCAAACCAGATAGCACTGAAGGTCTTGCCATTGTTGACAAACTCAGTCGCCAGAACACGGCCGGTACGCAATGGTTGTCCTTGATTTAATAACATCTCATAGACAACGCTAAAGCGATCGCCTCGGCGCAAATCACGATGAAAATCAATATCGCCGCCAAAGATATCCGCTATCTGAATGGCGATACTGTCAGGCAGATCAACGGCGTCAGTGGCTGCAAAAAGCGAGCTGCGGATTTCGCCTGACTTCATCATTACCTGAGTTGTGAGCTGCTGCTCCTGTTCGCCCGCAATGAATTCTCCGTTGTGCTTCTCGATTACGAGGAGATTGTCCTTCGATCCATTGAGAGGAAATGACAAGGTGAGGAGTTCGCCAGACTCATTGGTGCTGGCGGCCACAACCTTTCCGGGGCGCAACTGGCGGAATAGTGGCTGTGTGCTGGGCTGACGGCGCAAATACGCAAATGCCTGCTCATCCTGCACGCCCAAGCGGGACAGCAGGGTAGCTACGGTATCGCCGCGCTGTATGCGTTCCTCGCGTACGAAAGCCTGACTTGCGGAGACAAGGCTGGTATCTGGGGCGAGAGCAAGGTGCTCGACTACCGTGCGCTGATACCCCCGGATCTCCATGCTATCCGGGGCGGTACCAAAAGCCGCAACCATGCTGAACAGGGAAACAGCTGCCACCATCGTTCCGACCCAGAAATGGTGGGGCCGGTTATCACGGATGGCTTGCAGATGCGCTAAAATTCGCGTCTTTTCGCTGTTCATGCAGGCGCTTGGATAATCATTTGGGTGAGTGTATCAAAAAACCAGCCTAAGCCCAAACTTGGAATTTCTTATCATGACTGACATACAGAAAGACCTTGCCCTCGTAAAACGAGGTGCCGACGAGCTGCTGATCGAAAACGAATTGATCGACAAACTCAAGTCGGGCCGACCTTTGCGCATAAAGGCAGGATTTGATCCGACTGCGCCCGATTTGCACTTGGGGCACACTGTCCTAATTAACAAACTGCGGCATTTCCAGGAAATAGGCCATCATGTGATGTTTCTGATCGGAGACTTCACCGGCATGATTGGTGATCCGACGGGACGAAATGCAACACGCCCGCCGCTCTCGCGGGAACAGATCCTTGAAAATGCCAAGACGTACAGGGAGCAGGTATTCAAGATACTCGATCCTGAGAAAACCGAAGTCTGCTTCAATTCCACCTGGTTTGAGCCGATCGGCGCAGCAGGCATGATCAAGTTGGCGGCCCTGCACACTGTGGCCCGCATGCTGGAGCGAGATGACTTCTCCAAACGCTATGCCAATAACCAGCCCATTGCCATACATGAATTCCTCTATCCGCTTTGTCAAGGGTACGATTCCGTTGCAATGCGGGCCGATGTCGAACTAGGGGGCACTGACCAGAAGTTCAATCTTCTTGTCGGTCGTGAATTGCAGAAGCACTATGGCCAACCTCCGCAATGCATTCTCACCATGCCGCTGCTTGAGGGTCTGGATGGCGTCAATAAAATGTCCAAATCCTATGGCAACTATGTGGGCATCAATGAACCTCCGAAGGAGATCTTCGGCAAGCTGATGTCCGTGTCGGATGAGCTTATGTGGCGGTATTATGAGTTGCTCTCATTCCGTTCGAGCGAGGAGATAACGCGCTTAAAGCAGGAGGTCGCCGGTGGCCGAAACCCGCGCGACGTTAAAGTTCTCCTGGCCCAGGAGATTGTTCAGCGTTTCCACTCGCGCCAGGCTGCCGAGAATGCCCTGTCGGATTTTGAGACGCGTTTCAGGCAAGGCGCTATCCCTGAGGACATTGAGGAGGTCTGCATTGCCTGCGGAGCCGAGAACATGCCGATTGCTCAGGTGCTGAAGCAGGCCGGATTGACAGGTAGCACATCCGAAGCTCTGCGCATGATCGAACAGGGCGGGGTCCGTCTCGACGGCGAGAAAGTGAGTGATCGCGCATTGAGCCTGAAACCTGGCACAACCGTTGTTCTTCAGGTCGGCAAGCGCAAATTCGCGCGTATTTCCCTCACCTGAATCGGCAATACTTTTCACAGGATATTCTGTTCCGGAATTTAATCCGCAAAAGCCTTGACCCGCATTTTTCGATCTGTATAATGCGCGACTCTCGTTGCTCTGCAACATCGTTCTTTAACAACTTAAACAGCCGATAGGTGTGGGTACTTGGTTGGTTGGGCGCTTGGATTTAGGTCTGGGCGGATCGATTTGATTGAGTGCTCATACTTTGAATAGAGATGTTTCAGCTTGTGAGAGCAAGTTGGGACTCTGTGATTCTTTATGAGTTGAGAAGTATTTAGCAGAGATTGAACTGAAGAGTTTGATCCTGGCTCAGATTGAACGCTGGCGGAATGCTTTACACATGCAAGTCGAACGGCAGCACGGACTTCGGTCTGGTGGCGAGTGGCGAACGGGTGAGTAATACATCGGAACGCGTCCTGTAGTGGGGGATAACCTGGCGAAAGCCAGGCTAATACCGCATACGTCCTGAGGGAGAAAGCGGGGGATCGCAAGACCTCGCGTTATAGGAGCGGCCGATGTCGGATTAGCTAGTTGGTGGGGTAAAGGCCTACCAAGGCGACGATCTGTAGCGGGTCTGAGAGGACGGCCCGCCACACTGGGACTGAGACACGGCCCAGACTCCTACGGGAGGCAGCAGTGGGGAATTTTGGACAATGGGGGCAACCCTGATCCAGCCATTCCGCGTGAGTGAAGAAGGCCTTCGGGTTGTAAAGCTCTTTCGGCCGGGAAGAAATCGTGCGGGCTAATACTCTGTATGGATGACGGTACCGGAAGAAGAAGCACCGGCTAACTACGTGCCAGCAGCCGCGGTAATACGTAGGGTGCGAGCGTTAATCGGAATTACTGGGCGTAAAGCGTGCGCAGGCGGTTTTGTAAGACAGGTGTGAAATCCCCGGGCTTAACCTGGGAACTGCGCTTGTGACTGCAAGACTTGAGTGCGGCAGAGGGGGGTGGAATTCCACGTGTAGCAGTGAAATGCGTAGAGATGTGGAGGAACACCGATGGCGAAGGCAGCCCCCTGGGTCAACACTGACGCTCATGCACGAAAGCGTGGGGAGCAAACAGGATTAGATACCCTGGTAGTCCACGCCCTAAACGATGCGAACTAGGTGTTGGGGAAGGAGACTTCTTTAGTACCGTAGCTAACGCGTGAAGTTCGCCGCCTGGGGAGTACGGTCGCAAGATTAAAACTCAAAGGAATTGACGGGGACCCGCACAAGCGGTGGATGATGTGGATTAATTCGATGCAACGCGAAAAACCTTACCTACCCTTGACATGTCCGGAACCCTGCTGAGAGGTGGGGGTGCCCGAAAGGGAATCGGAACACAGGTGCTGCATGGCTGTCGTCAGCTCGTGTCGTGAGATGTTGGGTTAAGTCCCGCAACGAGCGCAACCCTTGTCATTAATTGCCATCATTTGGTTGGGCACTTTAATGAGACTGCCGGTGACAAACCGGAGGAAGGTGGGGATGACGTCAAGTCCTCATGGCCCTTATGGGTAGGGCTTCACACGTCATACAATGGTCGGTACAGAGGGTTGCCAAGCCGCGAGGTGGAGCCAATCCCAGAAAGCCGATCGTAGTCCGGATCGGAGTCTGCAACTCGACTCCGTGAAGTCGGAATCGCTAGTAATCGCGGATCAGCATGTCGCGGTGAATACGTTCCCGGGTCTTGTACACACCGCCCGTCACACCATGGGAGTGGGTTCTACCAGAAGTAGGTAGCCTAACCGTAAGGAGGGCGCTTACCACGGTAGGATTCATGACTGGGGTGAAGTCGTAACAAGGTAGCCGTATCGGAAGGTGCGGCTGGATCACCTCCTTTCTAGAGATCATCTGACTGATCAAGTACTCACAGCCTATCGGTTGTTTTAGCAGTCCTCAAAAGGGGGTCTGTAGCTCAGCTGGTTAGAGCACACGCTTGATAAGCGTGGGGTCGTAGGTTCAAGTCCTACCAGACCCACCAGTGATTTGCGGTGGTGTGGGTGTTGCGTGAATCGGGGGTGTAGCTCAGTTGGGAGAGCGCCTGCTTTGCAAGCAGGAGGTCATCGGTTCGATCCCGTTCACCTCCACCAATCCTAGAGGGTGAGAGTTTAGAGGCGAGCAAGCTGAGGTTTGCTGGGTTCTGGGCTTTTTAGCCGGAGGCTGTTGAGTTCTTTAACAATTTGGAAGAAGTAAAGTGTGTTGGCTCGCAAGGGCCGACGCATGGGTTGTGATTGTATCTACTCTCATTCTGTGGCTTACCAGCGCACGGGATGGGGGCACAAGCGCGAGAGTCCTATGCCGGGTTTTACCGTGAGGTAGAGCTTAAGGTTATAGGGTCAAGCGAATAAGTGCATGTGGTGGATGCCTTGGCGATCACAGGCGATGAAGGACGTTGCAGCGTGCGAAAAGCCACGGGGAGCTCGCAAACAAGCTTTGATCCGTGGATGTCCGAATGGGGAAACCCGGCCCGCAAGGGTCACTCTCACCTGAATACATAGGGTGGGTAGAGCGAACCCGGTGAACTGAAACATCTAAGTAGCCGGAGGAACAGAAATCAACCGAGATTCCGAAAGTAGTGGCGAGCGAAATCGGAAGAGCCTGCACAATTTAGCCATTACGCTAGCAGAGCGGCCTGGAAAGGCCGGCCATAGTGGGTGATAGCCCCGTATGCGAAAGCCTGATGGTGGAACTGAGTGTGCGACAAGTAGGGCGGGACACGTGAAATCCTGTCTGAAGATGGGGGGACCATCCTCCAAGGCTAAATACTCGTGATCGACCGATAGTGAACCAGTACCGTGAGGGAAAGGCGAAAAGAACCCCGGGAGGGGAGTGAAATAGATCCTGAAACCGCATGCATACAAACAGTGGGAGCCCCTGCTTCAAGCACCTTCGAAATTCTTTCGAGGAGCATCGCGCAGCGATGCGACTCAAAAGGTTTAAGAAGGAGTGAAATTCTTCGAAATTCTTTCGAGGAGCATCGCGCAGCGATGCGACTCAAAAGGTTTAAGAAGGAGTGAAATGGACGGACGGACCGTTCATTCGGAAGCGGGAGGGTGACTGCCGGATTCGAACGAAGCGGTGTGAGCGAGAGCGAACGCTGCGCAGGGAGAAGACGGGAGGCGGCCCTGCGAGAACACCCGGAGGGTGTTTGAAGCAGGGGTGACTGCGTACCTTTTGTATAATGGGTCAGCGACTTACATTCAGTGGCGAGCTTAACCGAATAGGGGAGGCGTAGCGAAAGCGAGTCCGAACAGGGCGATTCAGTCGCTGGGTGTAGACCCGAAACCAGATGATCTACCCATGGCCAGGATGAAGGTTGGGTAACACCAGCTGGAGGTCCGAACCCACTACCGTTGAAAAGGTAGGGGATGAGCTGTGGGTAGGGGTGAAAGGCCAAACAAATCTGGAGATAGCTGGTTCTCTCCGAAAGCTATTTAGGTAGCGCGTCGTGTATCACTTCTGGGGGTAGAGCACTGTAATGGTTGTGGGGGTCATTGCGACTTACCGCGCCATAGCAAACTCCGAATACCGGAAAGTGCGAGCACGGCAGACAGACTTGGGGTGCTAACGTCCTGAGTCGAGAGGGAAACAACCCAGACCGCCGATTAAGGTCCCGAAGACACAGTTAAGTGGGAAACGAGGTGGGAAGGCTTAGACAGCCAGGAGGTTGGCTTAGAAGCAGCCATCCTTTAAAGAAAGCGTAATAGCTCACTGGTCGAGTCGTCCTGCGCGGAAAATGTAACGGGGCTCAAACTGTGCACCGAAATCGCGGATCAGCATGCTCCTTTTACTTCACTTCAGATGCGCCCCACGCTTGGGCGCGGCTAACTTGGAAGTGAAGTAAAAGGAGTGTGCTGATGGTAGGAGAGCGTTCCGTAGGCCGTTGAAGGTGGGGTGTGAACCCTGCTGGAGGTATCGGAAGTGCGAATGCTGACATGAGTAGCGATAAAGCGGGTGAAAGGCCCGCTCGCCGAAAGCCCAAGGTTTCCTGCGCAACGTTCATCGGCGCAGGGTGAGTCGGCTCCTAAGGCGAGGCCGAAAGGCGTAGTCGATGGGAAACAGGTTAATAGTCCTGTACCTTTATGCAATGCGATGGGGGGACGGAGAAGGTTAGGTGGGCCGGGTGTTGGACGTCCTGGTTCAAGCGTGTAGGCGTGCCCGATAGGCAAATCCGTTGGGCTTAGCCGAGGCGTGATGACGCAAGACTCTTTGGAGTCCCAAGCCACTGAGACCCCGCTTCCAGGAAAAGCCTCTAAGCTTCAGTTGCATGAAGACCGTACCGCAAACCGACACAGGTGGGCAGGATGAAGATTCTAAGGCGCTTGAGAGAACTCAGGAGAAGGAACTCGGCAAATTAGCACCGTAACTTCGGGAGAAGGTGCGCCCCGGTAGTGTGTAGCGGCTTGCCCGCGAAGCGCGATGGGGTTGCAGTGAATTGGTGGCTGCGACTGTTTAATAAAAACACAGCACTCTGCAAAGGCGAAAGCCGACGTATAGGGTGTGACGCCTGCCCGGTGCCGGAAGGTTAAGTGATGGGGTGCAAGCTCTTGATCGAAGCCCCGGTAAACGGCGGCCGTAACTATAACGGTCCTAAGGTAGCGAAATTCCTTGTCGGGTAAGTTCCGACCTGCACGAATGGCGTAACGATGGCCACACTGTCTCCTCCTGAGACTCAGCGAAGTTGAAGTGTTTGTGAAGATGCAATCTCCCCGCTGCTAGACGGAAAGACCCCATGCACCTTTACTGTAGCTTTGCATTGGACTTTGATGAGACTTGTGTAGGATAGGTGGGAGGCTTTGAAGGCGGGATGCTAGTTCCGCTGGAGCCATCCTTGAAATACCACCCTGGTGTCATTGAGGTTCTAACCTGGATCCATTATCTGGATCGGGGACCGTGCATGGCAGGCAGTTTGACTGGGGCGGTCTCCTCCCAAAGGGTAACGGAGGAGTTCGAAGGTTCGCTAGGTACGGTCGGACATCGTACTGATAGTGCATTGGCAAAAGCGAGCTTGACTGCGAGACGGACATGTCGAGCAGGTGCGAAAGCAGGACAAAGTGATCCGGTGGTTCTGTATGGAAGGGCCATCGCTCAACGGATAAAAGGTACGCTGGGGATAACAGGCTGATGACTCCCAAGAGTTCATATCGACGGAGTCGTTTGGCACCTCGATGTCGGCTCATCACATCCTGGGGCTGTAGCCGGTCCCAAGGGTATGGCTGTTCGCCATTTAAAGTGGTACGTGAGCTGGGTTTAAAACGTCGTGAGACAGTTTGGTCCCTATCTGCAGTGGGCGTTGGAGATTTGACGGGGGCTGCTCCTAGTACGAGAGGACCGGAGTGGACGCACCTCTGGTGTACCGGTTGTCACGCCAGTGGCATCGCCGGGTAGCTATGTGCGGAAGAGATAACCGCTGAAAGCATCTAAGCGGGAAACTTGCCTGAAGATGAGATCTCCCGGAGGCTTGACCTCCCTGAAGGGTCGTGGAAGACCACCACGTTGATAGGCCGGGTGTGGAAGCGCAGTAATGCGTTAAGCTAACCGGTACTAATTGCCCGTGCGGCTTGATCCTATAACCTTAAGCAAGGTTGGCAATCGCGCAACAATCGCAATCCCTTACTTCTTCCAAATGCGTCCTGGCGTCCAAAATACGACAGGACAACCGTCAAGTCTGACGACAATAGCAAGTCGGTACCACCCCTTCCCATCCCGAACAGGACCGTGAAACGACTCCGCGCCGATGATATTGCGCACTCCGCGTGAGAAAGTAGGTCATCGTCAGACTAGTTACAAGAAAGGACCCCGGAGATTTGTTCTCCGGGGTCCTTTGCTTTTTGGGCCATGGTAATCTTTTGGTAATCGTTGGCTCAGGGAGCATGCAATGAAATTCAAGGCCGCAGTTCTCAGAAAATCAGGTTCGCCGCGTCCTTATGCGGCAAGCCGCCCGTTATCCATCGAGACTGTCGAGATACCGCCACCGGCAGCGGGGGAAGCTGTCGTTGCCATCAAGGCGGCGAGCCTGTGCCATTCCGACCTTTCAGTGATCAATGGCGACCGGGCCTGGCCCATGCCCATCGTGCCGGGACATGAGGCGGCAGGTGTCGTGGAGGAGGTCGGCCCGGGTGTGCATTCGGTCAAACCGGGAGACAAGGTTGCACTGATTTTCCTGACGCAGTGCGGGGCCTGTGAACACTGCATCGAGGGCAGGCCATCGCTGTGCGCGCGCGGTACGCAGGCGAACCGCGAAGGACGGCTGCTGACAGGCGGACCCCGTCTGCGGCTGGATGGCCAGGCCGTGCACCACCACATGGGCCTGTCGGCGTTTGCCGAATATGCGCTGGTGTCCGAAAAGAGCCTGGTGAAGATCCCTGACGACATGCCGTTCCTGGAAGCGAGCCTTTTCGGCTGTGCAGTGATGTGCGGTGCCGGAACGGCATTGTATTCGGCGGGCATTCGGCCTGGACAGGCCGTAGCGGTATTTGGTCTGGGCGGGGTGGGTCTTTCAGCGGTGCTCGGCGCGGTGACGGCGGGTGCCGCGCGCATTATCGCCGTCGATCCCTCTCAGGACAAACTCGACCTGGCACGCGCTGTCGGCGCCACCGATTGCGTTCGCGCCGACAGCGGGAATGTAGCCGAGGCAGTGCGCGAACTGACGCAGGGCGGTGTCGACCATGCCATCGATGCCAGTTCGTCACTGGACGGTTTCAATAGTGCATTCGAAGCGACACGACGCGGCGGGGGCACTGTGACGACGAGCCTGACGCACCCTTCGCTGACATTCAGTTTTCCGCTTGCGCGCCTGGTAGCCGAGGCGCGCACCATCAAGGGCAGTTATATCGGCAGCTGTGTGCCCGGACGCGATATTCCCGCCTTCATCCAACTGTACCGTCAGGGGCGCATGCCGGTCGACAAGCTTGTCACGCGGACCCTCAAACTCGAGCAGATCAATGAAGCCTTCGACGATCTGTCGAACGCCAAAGGGGTGCGGCAGGTCATCCTTTTCTAGTCATCCCCCTCGACACTCAAGTTGGGGATGTGCCCGAAGGCAATGCGCATGGGTGCCGCACGCAAAGCGGTATGCGCGCCACCGAAATACAGTGAATTCCTGCCGTAACGCAAATTGATCGAGTCGATTATCTGGTTCAGCCCGTCATGGGGACGACCCTCATCGAAAAGGGAACGTGTCCCGTGCCCCTGTTCGTCCAGACGGGAAAGAACGACGGACACAGCCACGGGCTGAACCCCGCTTTTCTTCGGGAAGGTACGCAACAGGCTATCCAATATGTCCAGCAGCTTGAGCGTATCGCTGGTCGGATCGAACAAGGCCTGATGCTCCCAGGCGTTTCGACTGTGCAACTTGATCGAGACGCGCATGGCGCCGGTGATACCACCATAGCTGCGTAGTCGCATGGCGGCCTTTTGCACCAGGCGATGCAATACCGAGAAGGCCGCCTGCGGCGTTCGCAGTTCGGGCGGCAGCACATGGGAGTGGCTGACGCTGCCTCGTTGAGATGGCAGGTCGGGCACCTCCTCGCCCCGCAGCCTGGCATAGACCCGTTCGCCCTCGATGCTGCCCCAGGCGTGGTGCAACGCCTCCTTGCTCGCGGCGCACAACTCACGCACCGTTCTGATGCCGTTCCGGTGCAACCTCTGCTCCATCGCCCGGCCGATGCCGCATAGGTCTCGCAGGCCGAGGCCGTAGAGCCTCTCCGGCAGGTCCGGCTCATTGATGACCACACAGCCGTCAGGTTTTTGCATGTCCGATGCGACCTTGGCGAGGAAGACGTTGGGTGCGATGCCGATCGAGCTGCGCATTTCGCTGCCGACGGTTATTGCGATGGTGTGCTTGATCCGATCCGCCAGGCCAAGGGCACGATCAGGCTTGCGGTCACTGCCCGTTAGCCGGCAGGCCACCTCGTCAATCGACATCACCCGCTCGACATGCAGGCAGGACTCGATCGCCTCGACCAGCTTGTGGTGCAATTCGACATAGATCGCCGGCCTGGCTTCAACGAAGCGGATATCCGGACACAGTTTCCGGGCATCGGATACGCGCGTTCCGGTTTTTACGCCGAATTGCTTTGCCTCGTAGCTGGCAGCGATGCAGCAGGTGGTCTCGGCCAGCACTGGCAGCACACCGACCGGTTGGCCGCGCAGTTCCGCACGCAATTGCTGTTCGACGGATGCGAAGTAGGAATTGAAATCGACGTAGAGGGTGTGCAGCGGCATGGGGCAAAAGTCAGCCTGGCCAATACGGCGCGCAATGCGGCTTCGTGCCGTCGCAAGGCCGGCATCAGTTACAGACGAGCGTATTCCCGAATTGATGACAGATGCGGCTGCCGGCAGGCGGCACGACAAGCACTGGTGCGCCTTGCGAAGCCGGATTGGCGAACTGGTTCCCTGGTTGGGTGGGCAGTGCGGGGAGCGTCCCCTGAGTGCCCGCTGCCGAGTAGGGGGCATTCAGGGTGGGGAGTGCGTTGTTCTGCAGCAGCGGATTGGGTAGCGACGGGGCTGTCTGGGGCGGCGACTGCCTGGAATGCGTGATCACCGTAGAATTGTTGTTGCGATGGATGATCGTGCCGCCGCTGCAATAGGTCTTGCCATGGCCGATGTCCCTGCAATACGTCACCTGCCCTTGCACCGTCGAAGCGGCAGCGAGCAGAAATACAGCCAGTGACAGTTCGCGTTTCATCATTCCATTATAGATTGAGAAACGGGAAGTCGATACGAGATGGCTTGCCCTCGATGATGTCGGCAATCGCCTGGCCTGAGCCGCAGGCCAGTGTCCAGCCTAGGGTGCCGTGGCCCGTATTGAAGTAAAGGTTGCCCAGCCTGCCCCGACCGATGACAGGAACATTGCCCGGGGTGGCGGGGCGCAGTCCGGCCCAGCATTCGACCTCGCCGGCTGGCCTGATCTGCGGGAAAAGTTGCTCCGCCCGGCGCTGGATGGCCGCGCAGCGTACGGGATTGACGCTGGCGTCGTAGCCGGCCAGTTCGGCCGTTCCGGCGATTCGCAGCCGATTGCCGAGACGAGAACAAACGATGCGGCGCGATTCATCCGTGATGCTGACGAATGGCGCATCTGCCTCCTCCGCCAGTGGCAGCGTTACCGAGTAGCCCTTGACAGGATAGATCGGCAGGGAATCGCCCAATGGACGCACCAGCGCGGCGCTGTGACAACCCAGGGCAACCAGGAAGGCGTCACCTGCAATCTGTCTGGCCGCACCGTCCTCATCGACTACAAGTGCGGCAGCGACCTTCCCCGCTCCGGTGAGCAGGGATTCGATGCGAAGCCCATGGTGGAACGCCACGCCAGCGTCTGCACAGAGCGCGGCCAGTCCCTGCGTGAAGGCCAGCGCATCGCCCGATTCGTCTTCCGGCGCATACAGCCCGCCCTCAATCCTGTCGCGGCAATGCGCCAGCGCCGGCTCGACGGCCTGGCATCCGCTTGGGTCGAGCACTTCTGCGCGAATGCCGAAACCCTGCAGCAGGGCGGCCCGCGGCCCGGCCTGTGAGAAATCGCGAGCAGTAAAGAACAGATGCAGGATTCCTTTACCGAGCCGATCATATTCCAGACCGGTCTCGTCATGCAGCGCGTGCAAGCAGGCGCGGCTGTGCAGGGCGAGCCGGGCAATGGCGGTCGTATTTCGCCGCGTGCGGCCGGGCAGGCATTCCAGCAGGAATTGCACCCCCCAGGCCCACTGGCGCCAGTCCGGCTGCGGACGGAACAGCAGTGGCGCATCCTCGCGGCCCAGCCAGCGCAGAACCTGGCCGGGCGCGCCGGGATTGGCCCATGGCTCGGGATGGCTGACGGATATCTGTCCGCCGTTGGCGAAGCTGGTCTCCAGCCCCGCAGCGGGCTGCCTCTCGATGACCGTGACGGTGTGGCCAGCCTGTCGCAGATACCAGGCGCTGGTGACGCCGGCCAGGCCGGCGCCGAGGACGATGACGTGCATGACGGCCAATTCTATCCGCTTGCGAGAGTGCGCGAGCCGCCGTAAACCCGGATAATTGCACCATTGGGCAATCATTCCCCGGAGCGAGGCCTATGCAACGCATCACTTTCAAGCAGGATTTCATCGAACAAGTGGTCGCCCCGCATGTCGTCTGACACGAATTCCGCCGGCCTCGAACTCGCTACGCTCGGGGGCGGCTGCTTCTGGTGCCTGGAAGCGGTATACGACGAGCTGACAGGGGTGAGTGGCGTCGTCTCAGGCTACACCGGAGGCCATACCGCCAACCCCGATTACCATCAGGTGTGCGCGGGCGATAGCGGCCATGCCGAGGTCGTGCAGGTCAGCTTCGATCCTGCGCGGATCACCTATCGGGAGATTCTCGAGGTATTTTTCGCCATCCACGATCCGACCACGCTGAACCGCCAGGGCAATGACGTGGGTACGCAGTACCGTTCGGCGATCTATTTCCATTCTCCGCAGCAGCAGGCGGAGGCGGCGTCTTTGTTGAAGGAGTTCGCCTCGGAGAACACTTTCGGCGCGCCCGTCGTCACGACACTGACTCCCGCCGGAACCTTCCATCCTGCAGAGGGTTATCATCAGCAGTATTTCCGCAACAACGAACGGCAACCCTACTGCCAGTTCGTCGTGGCGCCCAAGCTGGTGAAGTTCCGCCAGCTGTTCGCGGCGAAGCGCAAGGTAAAATGACCCCAGATCGAAAGGATATTCCATGAGCCAGACCACCACCTCCAGCGGATTGATTTATGAAGATGTCACGGTCGGCAGCGGCGATCCGGCAGCGCTCGGTCAGACCGTGTCGGTGCATTACACCGGCTGGCTGACGGACGGCACGAAGTTCGACTCAAGCAAGGATCGCAACGAGCCGTTCGAATTTCCGCTCGGCGCCGGCTATGTGATCCGCGGCTGGGACGAAGGTGTGCAGGGCATGCAGGTCGGCGGCGTGCGCAAGCTGACTATTGCACCAGAGCTGGGCTACGGAGTGCGTGGCGCCGGCGGCGTCATTCCGCCCAACGCGACCCTTGTATTTGAGGTGGAATTGCTCGAAGTGCATTGATCTGCGGGGATATACCCGGTCAGCTCGGTCGCGTAGAATGCACTGCGCTCCGGCAATGGCACATTGCCAAGCAGCGCCGACCAGAACAACACAACAAACAGGACACGCCATGTTTGGTAGCTTCATGCCCAAGGAGGGCCGCTTTTTCGACTACTTCGTCAACCTGGCCGAGCATATCGTGCGGGCCAGCAAGGAACTCGAGGAGTTGATGACTACTTTCGACGATGTCGAGCGGCGCGCCTACAACATCGAATCCATCGAGAAAAACGGCGACAAAATCACGCACGCAGCGGTCGAACTGCTGCATACGACCTTCATCACGCCCCTCGACCGCGAACACATCCATGGACTGATCACCAACATGGACGACATCCTCGACCTTATCGAGGATGTGGCCCAATCGGTGTTCCTCTACGACGTTCATGCGGTGACGCCCGAGGCGCGCAAGCTTGCCGGCATCTGCGTCGCCTGCGCGGAAAAGGTCAAGGAGGCGGTGGGCATGCTCTCCGACATGAAGAATTCGCGCACCATCATGGCCGTATGCCAGGAAGTCGACCGGCTCGAGTCCGAAGCTGACCATGTCATGCGTTCTGCCATGGCCAAGCTCTTCCGCGACGAACCCGACGTGCGCCAGGTGATCAAGCTGCGCTCGATCTACGAGCTGCTGGAAGCCATCACCGACCGCTGCGAAGACGTGGCGAACCTCATTGAGGGCATTGTCCTCGAGAATTCGTAATCCGCATCGACAACGATACGGACTGTCCCATGAGCTTCGAGGTTTTCGTCTTTCTCATATTTCTTGCCCTGGCGTTCGACTTCATGAACGGGTTTCATGATGCCGCCAACTCGATTGCCACGGTCGTCTCCACGGGAGTGCTGCGGCCGCACCATGCAGTGGCTTTCGCCGCCTTCTTCAATTTTGCCGCTTTGTTCGTGTTCCAGCTCAAGGTGGCGGCTACTGTCGGCAAGGGCATCGTGGATCCGTTCGTTGTCGACCATTACGTCATTTTCGGCGCGCTCGTGGGGGCGCTCAGCTGGAACATCCTCACCTGGTATTACGGCATTCCCTCGAGCTCGTCGCACGCCCTTATCGGCGGCCTGATGGGCGCCGTCGTTGCCAAGGTCGGCACGGCCGGGTTGATCGACTCCGGCATCGGCAAGACACTGGTGTTCATCGTGGTTTCTCCCGCGCTGGGTTTCATCCTCGGGGGGCTGCTGATGCTGATCGTGTCCTGGCTGTTCCGACGAACGCCGCCGTCCCGCGTCGACCGCTGGTTCCGGCGGCTGCAACTCTTTTCCGCCGGCTATTACAGTCTCGGCCATGGCGCCAACGATGCGCAGAAGACGATCGGCATCATCTGGCTGCTCATGATCTCGGGGGGCTACCTGGCGGCCGATGCCACGCGCCCGCCCAACTGGGTGATCCTCTCCTGCTACGTGGCGATTGCCCTGGGCACGATGTTCGGCGGCTGGCGCATCGTCAAGACCATGGGGCAACGGCTGACCAAGATCAAGCCGGTCGGCGGCTTCTGCGCCGAGACCGGCGGTGCCATTACCTTGACCATCGCTTCGCTTGCCGGCATCCCGGTATCGACGACGCACACCATCACCGGCGCCATAGTCGGCGTCGGCTCTTCGCGGAAGCTCAGGGCGGTGCGCTGGGGCCTGGCCGGCAACATCGTCTGGGCCTGGATTCTCACCATTCCCTGCTCGGCCTTCACTGCGGCCGTCGCCTGGTTCATTGGCCAGGCCTATCTCTGAAGCTAGGCGGATTCCGCCCCGGCGCGGCCGTTTTCAACGATGAAAGCGGCGAGCGTCAACACCGGCGTCGTCGCCTCCTTTTCATTGTCGATAACCCGCAGTTGCGCCAGGCAGCGTTTTTCCGTGAGGTCCAGCACCACGTAGCCGCGTTTCTCGCTGTTGGCGAAGCGCACATGCGGATTCTCCGACCTCAAGGCATTCAGGCGCGCCTGCGCCGGCCCCTGCGAAGTGATCGAGGTGCCGCAGAATTCAGTGGCGACAGCGGTGGCGTCCGGGTCGTCGAAATCGACCTTCAGGTCGGCGACACAGTTGAAATGGACATCGCCGCCGATCACCAGCGGGTTGGACGGCTTGCGCCCTGCGATCGCCCTTAGCAGCCTGGCGCGCGCCGCCGGATAGCCGTCCCAGCCGTCGCTCCAGAATTGCCGCTCGGGACCCGGCTTGCGATCGATTTGCGCCATGAGCAACTGCTGGGCGACGATGTTCCAGCGCGCCCCGGAAGCGGAGAGGCCGGCATGCAGCCAGTTCTCCTGCTCGGTACCCAATAGGGACCGCTCCGGTTCGAGGCGGGAAGGGCAATGCAGATCGCTGACCACATTGCTGCCGCCGCGCCCATATCTGGGACAGACCTGGTGGTCGCGGTATTGCCGTCCATCGAGCACATGGAAGCGCGCCAGGCCGCCGAAATCATGCCGATCGTACAGTTGCATGCGAGGCCCGACAGGCAGGGCACTGCGGCGCAGCGGCATGTGTTCCCAGTAGGCCTGGTAGGCGGCGGCGCGGCGCACGAGGAAATCCGGATCGAGATCCTCGGAGCGGCCATTGGCGTAATCGTTGTCCACTTCATGGTCGTCCCAGGTGACGAGCCAGGGGAATGCGGCGTGGCAGCGCTGCAGGTCGGCATCGGACTTGTAGCGGGCATAGCGGTTGCGGTACTGCGTCAGCGTGTAGGGTTCCGGCCCTTCGTGCTTGCGCACGTGGCGGCGGCCCCAGGAGGATTCATAGATGTAATCGCCGAGGAAGACCACCAGGTCGAGTTCCTCCTCTGCCATGTGGCGGTGTGCGGCATAGAAACCCTGTTCGTACTGCTGGCAGGAGGCGAAGGCGAAGCGCAGGTTGCCGAGCGCGGCGCCGGGGGCGGGCGCCGTGCGCGTGCGGCCAACGGCGCTGACGGCATTGCCAGCCATGAAGCGGTACCAGTACCAGCGCGCCGGTTCCAGTCCAGCCACTTCGACATGCACACTGTGCGCATGCTCCGGTTCGGCCAGCGTCCGGCCGGTGCGGACGATGGCGCGAAATCCCTCATCCCGCGCGACTTCCCAGCGCACTTCGACCGCCGCCGGCGGCAGGCCGCCGCCATTCGTGGGATCGGGTGCCAGCCGCGTCCACAAAACAAAGCCACCGGGCAGGGGGGCGCCCGAGGCGACGCCCAGGGCGAAAGGGTCGGCCGGAAACGATGGCCGTGCCCACAGGCGCGGCACGGCAAGTGCGGTGGAGGCTGCGAGCAGGAAGTTGCGGCGGTCAAAGTGGCCCATAGGTTCTAGAATGTGGCATCGCAGTACGTAGGCCTACAGCTTGCCATACCTCACCGACTACGAATACGGCATCAGCGCCATCGACTCCGGCTTCGGCCGGCCGCAGCTGGCTGCCATCCACCTCGTCGTCGAAGACGGCCGCGCCGCCCTGGTCGACACCGGCACCAACGCCTCGCTGCCCATCGTGCTGGCAGCGCTCAAGGACAAGGGGCTGTCGCCCGAGCAGGTCGACTACGTCATCCTTACCCATATCCACCTCGACCACGCCGGAGGTGCGGGCGCCCTCATGCGGGCATTGCCCCATGCCCGGCTGACGGTGCATCCGCGCGGGGCACGTCACATGGCCGATCCGTCGCGGTTGGTTGCCGGCACCAATGCCGTCTATGGCGAAGCACAGGCCCGGCAGATGTATGGCGACATCCTGCCGATACCCGCCGATCGCATGCTGGAGACGCCCGAGGGAACTGCAATCCGCCTCGGCGGCAGGGAACTGACCTTCCTCGACACCCCCGGCCATGCCCGCCACCACGTTTGCATCCGCGACGGCCGTTCCGGCCATATATTCGCCGGCGACATGTTCGGCCTGTCCTACCGCGAACTGGATGTCGATGGCCGGCAGTTCGTTTTCCCGACGACCACGCCGGTGCAGTTCGAGCCGTCAGCCATGCATGCCTCGATCGACCGCTTGCTCGCCCTGCAGCCGGATGCAATCTACGTCACCCACTTCGGCCAGGTGCTGGACGTGCCGCGACTTGGCGCAGATCTGCACCGGCTCATCGATGCACACGTCGCCGTGGCCCTGCGCCATCGCGATGCAGGCGCCAGGCGCCATGATCTGATCAAGGCAGGCATCACCGACATCCTGCTCGGCGAGGCACGCCGGCATGGCTGGAGAATGGCCCAGGATGCGCTTCTCCGGCTGCTGGCCCTCGACGTCGAACTCAACGCGCAGGGGCTCGGCGCCTGGCTCGACAGCAATCCGTGACGCGGCATGCGCAATGCGCGCGCGTTCCCGCCGAGCGACTGCGGATGCAACAGCAGAGTGAAAAAAGTTGCATTCCCCTCTGGAAAACGATTGACAAATCGTTCTGGCATGAGCATGCTTCGCTCCATTCTTGCTGTACGCAGCAAGGAGTTTCGTGGTGTTTTCAGGTGTAATCACTATTCAGGAGGTGAAGATGGCCACAGCCAAGAAAGCAAAGAAGCCCGCTGCGAAGAAACCCGCTGCGAAGAAACCCGCCGCCAAAAAACCGGCAGCCAAGAAAGCCGCACCGAAGAAGGCCGCCGCCAAAAAGCCGGCAGCCAAGAAGCCCGCCAAGAAAGCAGCGCCCAAAAAGGCCGCTGCCAAGAAGCCCGCCAAGAAAGCCGCCGCCAAAAAGCCGGCAGTCAAGCGCAAACCCAATCCCGCTTTCATGAAGCCGATGACTCCCAGCACCGTGCTGGCCGCCGTCGTTGGCGCCCTGCCGATTCCGCGCACGGAAGTCACCAAGAAGGTGTGGGACTACATCAAGAAGAACAAGCTGCAGGATGCCATCAACCGGCGCATGATCAATGCGGACGAGAAGCTCAAGTCCATCTTCGGCGGCAAGGGTCAGGTCTCGATGTTCGAGATGACCAAGCACGTCAACAAGCACCTGAAGTAATTTCAGGCGCTTCCTGAAACGCCCTGCCTCCAGCCGGAGACAGGGCGTTTTCTTTTGCGGTCGCTAGAGCATCAGCGGGCCGTGTTCGTCCACCCACCCCGAAAAGATGGTTTCAGCCTTGCCGGGGTCTTTCCGCCAGGTTGCCAGCATGCGCAGCGCGGCTTCCCGCCAATGCGTCTGCCCGTCATGAAAGGCCATGCGCAAGTCGGCATCGTCTCCCGTTTTACGCCAGACTGCATAGGCTGCGGTCAAGCGCGGAAAGAGACTGCGACGCAATCCATCGAAGTTGGCGAAGTAGAAATGGATGGAAGCTTCGGCGCCATGCTCGAGCAGCGCCGGCAGGGTGGACAGGCAATCCGCCAGATGGTCGCGCACGGCGCGGGCCAGCAGTTCGGCGCGCCGCTGTGACAGGCTGACCAGCATCTCGCGCCAGGCCGGGCCGAGCAACGGCTCCGCCATGCCTTCGCCGACCTCGTGCAGGATCAGCGCCTCGCTTTCCCGGGCTGCCATGCGCTCCAGGGCGGCCTCGGCGTCATCGGTAAAGCCGTAGCCGTCGAGCGCTGCCTTCAACGCGCCATCGGCCTGGCGCACGCCCCAGACTTCGGTCTTTTCCCACAGCCAGCGACGCAATGCATCCAGCCGCAGAAACACCATGCCTTCCCGCAAGGCCGCCGGCGGGGCGAGCAGGTCGCGCGCATGCTCGCGGTCCGATACCAGCACGGTCAGTCCGTGCCGCGTTTCCTGCCGCGCCAAGTCTCCGAGGAAAAAATGCGGCTTGCCCCAGCGGCCGAGCCCGCCGGCATAGACCAGGCCCTGCGGCGCGAGCGCCTCGTTGATGGCGGCGTTATCGAAGGGATCACAACCGCCGCCGATCGGCAGTGGGCTGAACTCGGCGTCCTCCAGGTCGTTCCAGTGCGCCTCCCGCCTGGCGATCCAGGCGCTCAACTCGGCCTGTTTCAGAGGCTGGCGCAGGAGCAGGCCCGCCTCCCAGCAATACAGTTCGCGCATCGCCAGCAGGTAATTGCACATCGTCATCTCGCGGGCATGACGCGCGTCCGCGATGTCGCAGTTGGCCTGTACCGCTGTCGTCAAACGTTCCAAGTCGCCCCTGTTCATGGTTGCCCGGCCCGTCGCCGCGTCCGGTAGGCGGCCACCGACTGGACGATCTCCGAATAAGGCAGACCCTCCAGCCCGCCTTGCGCCTGCAATGCAGACTGCACAAGGAAATTCACATCCTCGACTTCCCCGGCACCTGCGAGTACGCGCCGGAGGCCGGCCAGGCCGCCGCACTGCACCTTCATTTCCTGGGCGTGGGTGAGCTGCTCGCCCGGGTGCGAAAGATGCAAGGTGAAGGTGGCGTTGCGCCGCAACAACTGCAGCAGCCGAACACAGGACGCGCGTGCGGCCGCATCGAGGCAGGCGACGGCTTCACGCTCGGCGATGTGACGGCGCTGCGCCAGGCTGCATGCGCAGCAGCCGGCGAGCAGCGCCTTCTCGAACGCACAGGGATGCTGAACCGCCGCTTGACGTGTCTGCCGATAAGCGGTTTCGTCCATCTGGGTTTGCGCTAGTCGTCGCCCGGCTCGGGCTGGGCTTCGCGCACCTGGGAAAGGAGGTCCTCGGCCTGCAATTCGTTGTCGGCGAAGATGGTCTTCACGGTGCAGCCTTCGGACAGGGCCAGATCGCGGCGCAGGCCCTTGGCGCGCGCGGAGGCTTCCTTGAAGGTGTCGTGGCTCTCGATCTTTTCCAGGCGGCGGATGGGGGTCTCGAAGACCTTGTAGAGGTAGTAGGGCATGGCGTTCGGTTCCCTTAGTTGACGTAGGACTTGCGCGAACGGCGCGAGCCGGGGCGGCTTTTCTGGATGACGACGCCGCGCACGGACTCGATGCCGGCGATCTCGGCATCCGGGTAGTTCGCATTGAGCGGATGCAGCCGCCAGCGTCCGTCGCGCAACTGCAGCTGGCGGAAGATGAGTTCCTCATCGTGCATGGCGACGACATAGCTGCCGTCGCGCGCCAGACCCTCCGGCTCGACGACGATGATCTCGCCCTCGGTGAATTCCGGCAGCATGCTGTCGCCCAGCACCATCAGGGCATAGGGCTCGGCGTTCTCGCATGCCGTCAGCGCCGTGTCTTCGGCTGGCGCGGCGGGCATAACGGGAATGATCCTGCGTTGCGTCGTCATGGTCATCAAAATATCTTAAGCCGCCCGGCCGACGAGGGCGAACAGAACGCGCTGATGCGCGCGGCAAGGAAATTTATGTCGTCGTGGAAACCAGCTGCGCGGCTGGAAAACCCTGTTGTGCGAGGGCCTTTGTCGCACCCTCGACGAAGGCACCGGGCCCGGCGAGATAAATGTCGAAGGCGGCCAGGTCGGCGTGGTCCTTCGCCATGCTTTCGACAAGGCCATTCGCACCGCCTTCCGCCAGCGGGGTGTAGCGGAAATTGTCCAGCGCGTCGGCCCAGGAGCGGCACAGGTTGGAGAGATAATGTCCGTTCGGTGGAGACGCATGCCAGTAGAGGTGCAGCAGTTCGGCCGCGTCGAGCGACATGGCGTGCTCGATGAGTCCCTTGATCGGCGCGAAGCCGGCTTCGCCGGCGACAAACAGGATCGGACGCGGTGATTCGGCTTGCAGGACGAAATCCCCCCAGGGGCCGAAGACGGTGATCGGGTCGCCCGCGCTCAGCACCTCGAACACCTGCCGGGAGAAGTCGTCCTTCTCATCGCGCGCGATGTGGAAATGCAGATTGCGGTCGTCGCAGGGGCAGCTGGCAATGGGCAGTTGCGCCGAGGTCTCGCCGGCGGCGAGCGTCGCGCTCTGGCCGGCGAGGAAGCGCAGGCGGTTGTTGCGCGGCGTCTGCAGGTGCAGCAGGCGGACATCGTTGCCCAGCGCATCGATGGCCTTGATGCGCGCCACGATCTGCTGCTGCGGAATGTCGACCGAACTGCTGGTTTCCAGCGCCTCGAGGACGAGGTCGCCGACCGCGGCGTGGGAGCAGAGCAGGGTGTAGCCCTGGTTCTTCTCCGCCTCGGACAGCACGTAGTCGTGCGGGCGCACCTTCTGCACCTGGCCCGATATCACCCGCGCCTTGCACAGGCCGCAGTTGCCGTTGCTGCAGCCATAGTTGACGGCCAGGCCCGCGCGCAGCGCCGCCTCCAGCAGCGTATCCGCGCCCTCCACGAAGAATTCGTGGCGGCTGGGGTGCAGGGTGACGTGGGCCGACATGACTCTCAGCATATCATCCATGACGGACAGCGCATTCGGCGCCTCGGTCTGGCCAAGAATATCGGCGAGCTGGCTGTCGAGGAACGTGCCCAGGGCGGCCATGCCGGGTTGCGCCTCCTGCGCCTGGATGCGTTCGCGCAGCGTCGCCATCATGGCGTGGTAGCGCTGCAGGTGGTTGCGCAGGTCGGTCAGTTCGGTGCTCTGCTCGAACAGGCGCTGGGAAAGGATCTCCTGGCTCGGCAGCATCCGTTCGCGCACGCGCTTGCCGAAAGCGTGCGTCTTGATCTGCATGACCTGTTCGAAGCCGCCGTCCTCCTCCAGCTTGATGCCGGGGTACAGGTGCAGCAGGTCACCCGCCGCGACCATGCCATCGAAAGAAGGCAGCGCGCCGCTGCGGATCTGCTGCTGCAGCGTCACGCGGCTCGTGCCAACCAGGCGCGCCGCGCGCGAGAGGGAAAGCAGTTGGGCCATGCCTGAAGGATAGCACTCCGGTTTACGCTGAAAAGCCCCCGCGTCACCGGCAAACCCGGGGGGATGCGCAGCTTGTCTATTTGCGGAACAGCCGCTCCGCATTGCGCCAGGCGATCTTCTCGGCGGCGTCCCGGGGCAGTTCGGCCAGCCAGTCGCGGTAGCCGTTCATGATCGAGGCGTACTGGCCCCAGCGCTCGTTCACCCAGGTGTCGGAGCCGACGACGAAGCGGTCGGGGTACTGCTCGAACAGCCGCCGCCAGGCGGGCTTGAGCTTGCCGGCCTCGGTGACGTCGTAGCGGTAGGACAGCTCGCCCCACAAGTTGGGGTATTTCTGCAGGTACTTCTCGATCATCTCCGGCGCGGTGGTGAAGCCGGTGTGGGCCCAGACGATCTTCACCTTCGGGTTGTGGGCGAAGAGGATGTCCACCGCCGCGTCGTCGGAATGGGCGTGCAGCCAGAGATTATTGGCGACGGCGAAATCGACGGTCTTCTTCACCCATTCCGTCTTTGCGTCCTTGCCGAAGAGGTGGAATTCGCCGATGCCCTGGTAGTAACCGCGCTTGTGTTCGGCTTCGATGAGGGCGAAGATTTTCGGGTCGTTGAACCAGGTGTGGCGGTCCGGCTGCACGATGTAGGGGCGGATGAAGGGCACCACCCAGACGTCCTGCGGCTTCGCCTCGTACAGCGCCCGCGTGCCGTCGTTGGGGCGGCTGTTGGCCAGTATCCCGGTGACGCGGTTGTCGCGGAAGAGCTTGAGCACGGTGTCCAGCGGATAGGGCTCCTGCGCCTCGACGTTGTAGTGCAGGTGGGCGTCGAAGAGCGGCAGCGGCTCGGCGGCCTGGGCATTCCACGCAAAAGTCAGTCCCCACAGGACGGCGGCAAGATGCATTTTCATGGCGGCTACCTCCGTAAACTCCCCTCGCCCCTTGCGGGAGAGGGGCTGGGGGTGAGGGGTGCGGCGGTTACGGAGGGTTGGAGCCCCCAGCCGCAACAAACGTTCAATCCCTGAACTTCGGCTCCCGCTTTGCCCGCGCCGCCGTCATGGCCTCCGTCAGGTCTTCGGACACCAGCATGGCGGCGTTCCAGGTGGCGACGTAGTTGAGGCCGTCGGCGACGGAGTGGTCGCGCGCGTAAGTGATCATTTCCTTGACGCCGCGGATGGAGAGCGGCGACTTCTTCGCAATCGTCGCGGCGATCTTCGCCACTTCATGGAAGAGCTTGCCGGCGCTGTCGTAGCAGTGGTTCACCAGGCCGATCTCCTTCGCTTCGGCGCCGGCCACCGCGCGGCCGGTGTAGGCCAGCTCGCGCACCATGCCTTCGCCGATCAACTTCGGCAGGCGCTGCAGCGTACCGACGTCGGCCGTCATGCCGACGTCGATTTCCTTGATGCTGAAGGTGGTGTCGCTGCAGCAGTAGCGCATGTCGCAGGCGCAGATCAGGTCCACGCCGCCGCCGATGCAGTAGCCGTGGATGGCCGCCAGCACCGGCTTGCGGCAGTGTTCGAGGCTGGTGAGCGAATCCTGCAGGTCGAGGATGAGGCGGCGCAGCTTCTCGCGCATGCGCCCCTCGCAGGGGTCGGCGATCTCCTGGCGCACGCTGCCGAGCAGTTCCAGGTCGATGCCGGAAGTAAACAGCGGCCCGACGCCGCGCAGCACGGCCACGCGCACCTCGGGCTCGCCGTCGATCCAGGCGAAGGCCTCGCGCAGCTCCAGCCACATGCGCAGGTTCATGGCATTGGCCTTGTCCGGCCGGTTCATCTCGACCGTGGCGACGTGTTCGGCCAGTTCGATCTTCAGGGTTTCATAGGCGGGGATTGTCATTGTTCGTCCTGTCATCGGTTAGTAGGTCGGCCTTCAGGCCGACAGCAATCGCCAAAGTCGGCCTGAAGGCCGACCTACAGCCCGACCTACGCGGAAAACGTCGGGTAGTCCAGGTAGCCGCTGTGGCCGCCCAGGTAGAAGGACTTGCTGTCCCACGGCGCGATCTCCACGCCCTGGCGCAGGCGCGAGACGAGGTCGGGATTGGAAATGAAGGGCTTGCCGAGGGCAATGAGGTCGCCGCTGCCGGCGGCGAGCGCGGCCTCCGACTTGGCCGCGTCGAAGCCGCCGCAGAGCATCAGCGCATGGGTGAACGTCGCCCGCAGCATTTGCAGCAGTTCGCTGGCGGGGTCATGCACCCAGCTCATCGACTGGTCGTAGAGGTGCAGGTAGACCAGGCCGAGCTTCTGCAGCTCGCCGGCGAGGTAGGCGTAGGTCGTCATCGGCTCGGGGTCGGGCTTCATGTCGTTGGCCTGGCCCAGCGGCGAGAGGCGGATGCCGGTGCGTTCCGCGCCGATGGCGGCGGCCACTTCGCGCGCGATGTCGAGGTGCAGGCGGCAGCGGTTCTCCAGCGAGCCGCCGTATTCGTCGCGGCGGTCGTTCAGATAGGGACAGCGGAACTGGTCGAGCAGGTAACCGTTGGCGCCGTGGATCTCCACGCCGTCGAAGCCGGCCGCGATGGCGTTCTTCGCCGCCTGCACGAATTCGCCGATGACGCCCTTCACCTCGGCGGTCGACAGGGCGCGCGGCGCCTCGCACTGGGTCAGCGCCGGCTGTCCGGTGCTGCGGTCCAGCGCCAGCGACTTGCCGTTGGCGGCAATCGTGCTCGGGCCCACCGGCGGCGCGTTGTCCTCGCGCAGGCTGCCGTGGCTGATGCGCCCGCAATGCCAGAGCTGGGCGAAGATGCGCCCACCCTGCTTGTGCACCTCGTGCGTCACCGCCTGCCAGCCCGCCACCTGCTCGGCGGAATACAGGCCCGGCGTGAAAGCGTAGCCGCGCGCCTGCCGCGAGACCGGGATGCCCTCGGAAATGATCAGCCCGGCGTCGGCGCGCAGGCCGTAGTACTCGACCATCATCGGCGTCGGCGCGATGGCCGGATTGGTGGCGCGGCAGCGCGTCATCGGCGCCATGGCGATGCGGTTGGGCAGTTGCAGCGGGCCGAGGGCGAAAGGAGAGAAAAGCTTGTCGTTCATGATGCTCCTTGCGATGTTCCCCCTCTCCCCGCTTGGGGGAGAGGGCTGGGGTGAGGGGGCATGGTGAGGGGCAGCGCTACGAAATCCTCACCCCATCCTCGAACAACTCGCCCGGATCGAACGCCTTGTACGCCTCCGCCGGATAAAACGCCCGGAAATCCTCCATCACCTTCTCGAAGGGGAAATCCGACCAGCAGCCGTGGTCGCGCACGTACTCCATGTGGCGGCGGTCCTTCATGTCGTATTCCTGGAAGATGGCGTTGCCCGTGCCGTCGAACTCGGTCGGGTGCACGTGGAATTTCTCGCACATCTCGATGTTGAAGGCCGGCGCCGCCTTCACCCACTTGCCGTCCAGATACAGCACCGCGTAGCCGTGGTGCATGAACAGCGTCTTGCCGCCCATCATGGCCTTGAGTTTTTCCGTGGTGAGGTGGTTCTCCACGTCGGAGAGGCCGATCGCCGCATGAATGCCGACGGCGCGCGCCGCCGCCGCGAGCAGGATCGCCTTCGGCAAACAGTAGGCGGCCTTGGCCTTCAGCACGTTGCTGGCGATGTACGGCTCCGGGTCGAGGCTCATGGTGAACGGGATCGTAGCGCCAGCCGTCGCGCACCTTGTAGAAGAGCCGTACGGCCTTCTCGACGTCGCTCGTCGCGCCGGCGACAGTTGCTTCGGCGAAGCGGCGCACCGACTCCGTGCCGGAGTCGATGAAGCGCGCGCTGGCGAGGTATTCCGGGCCCGGTTCGGGCCACTGGTTCGGGGGGGTGTGGATCATGTCGATGTCGCTTGAGGTAAAGCGACATTATGCCGGGCATGCCTATGAAGGCAAACTCCATTATCGCCCCGGATATTCAGTGAAGTCTTATGGGCTGGGGCGAGGGGCGTCGGCGACCCATAGCTATCGATCAATATCACCAGGCGTCTGGCGGCTGCTCATCGGCCTCAACCGTCATTCCCGCGAAAGCGGGAATCCAGAAACTGCGCAGATCCCGCTGTTGCAACCGGCCGGGAAAAGTCAGTCGCCGGGATACGGCGATTGAGTGCTATCGACCCTGGGTAGCCGATTGCTCCGCCAACCAGGCTACCGCTCTTCGGCCATTGCCGCCGGTGGCCCTACCTCAGTTGAGTAGCCGGTGTCGCGCAGGTTGCTGACGTTGATACGGTACTCTGCCTGAATTGCGACTTAAGTTAGCGACGAAGGACAACACGCGACCCGCAGCGGTCTGCTGATGAAAGGAAAGCAGACCTTCAGGTAGGCTCCCGTAACGTCAATCCACCAATACTCGCTAAAACGATCGGGGCCGCTTACGCAAAGATGCTCGATCATGGCCTCGAGGTTGGCGCGTTTTTCAAACACGAACGTGGTCTCTTGTTTTTTACAGTCACTTACCGCGTGGCAAGCGATACGATGCGCGATTTCCGAGCAACGAAATAGCTGTGACTTGTCTTGGGCGATAGCATAGGTTACGAGGAGAAGGAACAGCGACAGGGATAGGATCAGTCGCGAGCGCATGATCTGCGAGCCTCCTTTAATGGGGTGGGCCATGAGCCCCCTAACAGCCTATCAGCTATTAGATGGACTCGCTGGGTCCGTAAATGAAATGATATCCCTGCATCCAATTATGCCATTCGATCAATGACATGCGGGAAATTCTGTCAGTTAGCATAAAACATACTGCCGGAAACCTCCCGTCTAGGATTTCGCTGAGATAGCGGAGGTCAGCTATTGGGGCGTATAGGAGATGCGTGCTTCCGGCCAGGAGCGGCCAGTTGAAACGCAATTCGCTCGCTCGGCGTCTTTACGTTGGGTCCCAATTCGTTCAAACCATAGCTATAAGGTTCTCAAGCGCGCGTTTGCACTCCTCCACGCGCTCGGCATTTATTTGTATCTGCTTCCCGTGAACTTTCGTAATAGCCACCAGATAACCGAGAAAGCGGGCAGCCTAGATGCGCCGATACGACCCCGGCAGTATTGAAATCGCGCAAGGCGACCGAATAGACTTTCCGAAAATCTGCTACGTTCTGAGCCGCGTGTCCGCGATTAGTAAAGTATCCAGGGGACGACTGGTAGGCATGAAATAACGTGTCGGCGGTTGCATCAGATAGTGCGCTAAAGGCGCTTGCAGCGCCTTCGTATTGAGTGAGGCGATTTCCCACGATGACGTGGATCTGAGGCACCACCATCTCATAGTTTGCTGCCTTTGCGGCATATGTCCAAGACCCATAGATCGGATGGGGCGGGTTCTGTCCATGGAGAAGAATAAACAGAGCGTTCGTTGCCACGCGCGAGGAGTCATCTGCGTTGACTGGAACAATAAGCTTGTCGCCAGCGGAAATGGCCAGTTCCGTATAGATGGAAAAGCTAGGGTTTGTATCAATAAACACCACTATGTCATTTTTCGGAAACTTTGCCGCAAACGACGCAATTAGCTCTCGGAAGATTAGATGCACCCATTTCCAAGGCTGAACCGTTGGCGTAAGGGAATGGTCGCGATAGAAGACGTACAACATGCCTGGACCGATCACGGCGGACTTCCAGCAGGTTCGGACTTGCGCATGCGTGTAGCCGCCATTAGGGAACAGGTGGGTGTGTTAACAGACGCCCTGCATTACGCGGACACCTGTATGAAGCTCGGCAGTGCCATGAAGTCAGCCGCTTCACCTATCCCCGAGCCAGATTGGCAGAACGGGGACGTGCAGGAATGGTTGAGAATGATCGACGCAGCTGCGCAAGAGGAGCGAAAGCGGCTGGCCGCAGATCAAGTCACCAAATGTTTGCGGGATCTTAGTGTTACGCGTGACATGTTTGATGCGCATCCTCTCGTCGGGGCGATGATAGACGCTGTGGAGCAGCGCAACGTGACTACCTATAGTCAGATCTATGCTGATGTGCAGGGAATCGAGCAAACGCGTCGCGATCAACTTCGACGGGTACAGATAGAAGAGGTTTTGACTGCTGCTGTACCGGGCCTCATCGGCGCAGTAACTGAAAGCTTGAACGATGAAGCTTGGGACAAACGGTTTCGGAATTGGACGCAGAGTTGGCATTGGTCGCTTGCTGACAATTGGCTCCAGAAGCGGAGTGATCGGGAATACCAGCAGAGGCTATGGGAACGGCGCCTCGATACAGACAAGGCAATTGGGCAACTGCTCTCGGAGTCGGCTGCTCTTCGTGCATGGTCTCACTTCTTCGCGCGTCTTTCTACAAAAGAATCCGCCGCATTAAAGAGCTGGCGTGAAGCAGTTAAAGCAATGGGTAAGGGTACCGGCAAGTCTGCCAAGATGGAGCGGCTTCGTCGCGAAGCCCGGCAGTACATGGACCAATGTCGCGAAGCGATCCCCGTCTGGATTATGCCAAGGTACCTAGTGGCTGAGATGATCGAACCAGCCCCTGGACGCTACGACGTAGTGATCGTTGACGAGGCCAGCCAACTCGGCGTTGAGAGTCTCTTTCTCTTTTACGTTGCCAAGAAGATGGTGGTAGTAGGAGATGACCAGCAGATTAGCCCCTACGGTGTGGGTATCGCTGACGAAGCTATCGCTGGCCTACAGCATCATTACCTTGATGGTGTTCCACATCATCACGCCCTGTCGGCGCAGAGTAGTCTCTACGGCAATGCGAAGATTCGCTTCGGGCAGAACATTGTGCTGCGTGAACATTTTCGCTGCATGCCAGAAATTATCCAGTTTTCAAATGACCTATGTTACGCGAGTAACGGTACTCCCCTAGATCCTCTCCGTTCATATCCAGCGAATCGTTTGAAGCCGCTTGTCGTGCGGCGCGTACCTGACGGGTACCGCAAAGGTAGCCCTCAAAATGCCCTGAATGAGCCAGAAGCGGATGCCATAGTGGCGCAAATCATCGCGTGTATTGCTGATCCACGATATGTCGGTCGCACTATGGGTGTGATTAGCTTGCAAGGTGACTCCCAGGCCAAACTGATTGAACACAAGATCCTTGAAAGATTGGAGCCCGAGGTAATTAGCGAACGCAGGCTAATCTGCGGCGACGCCTATGCGTTTCAGGGGGATGAGCGTCACATAATATTCCTTAGCATGGTTGCAGCGCCAAACGAAAAAATTGGTGCGCTCGCGGCGGAGCCGGCACGTCAGAGATTCAATGTGGCGGCTAGTCGCGCCCAAGACCAAATGTGGCTTTTCCATTCGGTAGACCTTGATGTTCTTAGCTTAAGCTGTATGCGGCACCGGCTTCTGGGTTACATGCTCAATCCTGGTCGGCTGGCGACAAATGAAAAGGAACAGAAGTTCGATTCGCAATTTGAGCGCGATGTGTTTCGCGCTATCACAGAGAGAAACTTTCACGTGCGCACTCAAGTGTGCATCGGAGATCCGACAAATCACCGTTATCGAATCGATCTAGTTGTCGAGGGCATGAAGGGGCGTTTAGCCGTTGAATGCGATGGTGATCAATGGCATGGCCCCGAACGTTACGATCAAGACATGGCTCGCCAACGCGACCTTGAACGTGCTGGCTGGAAATTTGTTCGCATTCGCGGTGGCGATTTCTACCGTGATCGCGTTAAGTCCCTAGATGTGCTTTGGGCCGAACTTCATCGTCTCGGGATTGAGCCGGGAGGTGTAGATGAGGCGGCGGCGGAGCCGCCCGCTCCTTCCGACCATATTGGCACCGCGAATATTGAAACGGATGAGATTATTGTTGTGGGCTTGGAATCTGAAAGTATCGCCGAGACGGATAGCACGATAGAGCCGGCCGGGGATGCAGGCGGGGAAGCAGCAACTTTATATCGCGGAGAAGATCAGACAGCTTTCGCGACTGCGTCTCAAAGCTCTAACGGCTTGTTCGCCGAGTATGTTGCGTTTGACGGCCCAGCCGGCGATGACCCGCGGACTCTCAATGTGGGGGAAGTCGCTGAAGGACTTTGCCAAATTGTTAATGTTGAGGGTCCAATGATTGCAAAACGCGCCTACGACATTTATCTGCGTGGTTGCGGAATTAAGCGCATGGGCCATGAGCTAAAGAGCACCATGAACAAGGCTCTCGCAAATGCAATCCGCCGAGGGCGTATCGTTTCGGAAGACGAATTAGGTATGCAGGGATTGCTTTTCTCTGTGATTCGAATGAAGGAAAGCCCACCAATTAAACTACGAAGCCGAGGGCCAAGGTCGTTTGAAGAAATTCCTCCAAGTGAGCTACTGGTAGTTGCGAGGCGCTTGGTAGAACATCACGACTTCAAATCGGGATCAGATGAGCATTTGAGGGCTGTTCTGGAGTGTTTTGATCTCAAACGATTGACTACGTCGGTCGGCACCGCGTTGCTAGATATAGTTGATATGAAGATCGATTATGTGGACGAATTCTTGTCGATCTGACTAGACCGAGTCAGTTTCAGAAAACGCGAACTGAGGCCTGAAAGACGTTTCTTCAGAATTCGGTGGGCGCATAGGCGGAACGACTGCTCATTGTCAGATTTCTACGGATAACAGCTTAAGGGTCAGTACGCTGCCATAGATTGTGCACATGTCTTCAGGCGACTCAGGGTCGGGGGCGTGAGTTCACCGGATCTGTAAGCTGCCCTTCAACGTGATTTTCGTCTGAGCGGCTGGTTACCTGAACATTGCCGCCCGACACCACCCATCAGGCCACCGGCCGCTTCGGCCGAGAACCAGTCCTTTCAAATAATTCACCAACGACAATTCCAGGACAATTCCAGGTCCGTTCCCCACCTCGCAAATAGTTGCATTGCCGTATCACGGAGGCTGACTTTCAGCGGCGGTGCCGGGGCTATCCAGGGACTCGTGAAGGTGTTATCCGGAGGACAAATAAATGTCGGGGATGCCACGGCAAGACGGCATCCCCGACGATTCGCTGAGTGCAGTGGCCGACCGGCCACGGCGGTTTATTTCACCGCAAAGCAGTAGAGCAGCCCGTCGCCGCCCGTCGGCCGGATCTTTTCCATGCTGCAGCCGAGCGTCGGGTGGGCGGAGTTCCAGGAGACGGCCCAGGAGGCATCGCTCGGACCAGCGCGGTCGTGGTGGCCGGTCATGGCGGCGCCGTCGTCCGTGCTCTTCGTCCAGTTGCCGCAGGTCATGTCGGGGAAAGGCTTGCCGGGGAAGGCGGTGCCGTCGGGCCGCGAGCCGGTGAGGATGTCGTGCTTGTTGGGTTTCTCGGTGCGGCCATTTACGATCTGGCCCTTTTCGTCCAGCGCCGTCAGTTTCGTCAGGTTGCTGTAGGCCGAGTGCAGGTCGTCGACATTGCGCGCGATGACTTCACCCTTGGCGTTCTGCCAGTGGCCGGTGCCGATGCGGTCGCGGGCGTTGACGAAATCCTTGCCGGCGAGCGTCGAGGCCTGGGTGCTCAGGTAGGCGCGCCAGGTGCGATGGCCGGCGCCCGCCGCCTGCGCGAGCGACTGGCAGTGCCGGTCGGCGCCCTCGAGGCCGCCCAGGTCGCCGCCCTTGCCGGGGTTGACGCTGGTCACGAAGAAGGTCATATCCTTCGGGCCCGACTGCATGCTCGCGCAACCCGCCACACCAAACACACTGATCGCGCCGGCCGCAGCCAGCCATATCGTTTTTATTTGCATGACACGTTCCTTTTCTGTTGGGGGAAGAAAATCATGCGGCAGTCATTCGGGGCCGTCAATGAGCATCGCCGCACTTCGCCATCAATTGCGCCATGGCCTGATTCTTATCGGGGTCTTGTGGGTCGCTCAATCCGGCGATCACCCCCGTCCGATCCGCCTCCGTGCGGTTCTGGCTCAGTTTCCACTTGCCTTCGATGCGCTCGATGGGAATCTCGATGCCGACGATGGCCCGCATTTGCGCGGCGATGTAGTCGTCCGGCGCATCGCTGATGGCCCAAGGCTTGGGGCGGGCGCTTTCCTGGGTGTGCGTGAGGTCGTCGAGCTGTCTTCGCAGCCAGGCCGCATCCTCGACGAGGCGCGGCTTGCCCCAGGCATGCACGGTGACGTAGTTCCAGGTCGGCACCACTTTCTGCGTTTCCTGCTTGCTCGGGTACCACGAGGGCGTGACGTAGCCCTGCGGCCCCATGAACACGACGAGGCATTCGGCAGCGCCCTGCAGGTCCCGCCAGTGCGGATTGGCGCGCGCCATGTGGGCGCGCAGGGTGCCGTTGTGTCCCTCGTCGGCATACACAAGGAAAGGTATGGGCGTAGCGACGAGGCCACCTTCGCCGGCGGTGGTCAGCAGGCCCAGCGGATGCAGCCGGATGAGGTCGTGCAGGACTTCCGTTCGATCTTCGCGGAAGGCGGGCGGGATATGCATCGGGTGGCTCCGGTTGGGTGAGCCGACATCCTCGCACGCGCGAGTAGTGCGGGCAATGCGGGGAGCCGGCCGGCCGCCTGCGGTGGTATGGTTTGATTTTTCTCTTGTCTGGACAGCACATGAAACCGACCACCCAACTGCGACTGGTGCTGCTCGGACTTGCCTGCCTGACGGCGCTGCCGGTATCGGCTGCGGACGACGACGAATCGCCGCTTTGGAGTTTTGTGCCCGGCCGCTACACGCTGATCGGCCGCCATCCCGACAGCCAAACCACCTACACCGGCACGGCGAAGATCGAGCGGGTGGGTAAGCAGTTGCGGCTGACGCGGCTGATCGCGGGCAAGCAGGAGCGAATGGACGGTGTCGTGCGCCGCGCCGATCCGGGCGAGGCCTGGGTGCTGGCCTTCAAGTGGGGAGCGAAACAGCCGAGGGAGATGGTGTGCCTCGTCGGCAGCGATCTCGACAACTATGCGCGCCTGACCTGCCACTGGGGCAAGGCAGGCAATCCGCACAAGCAGCCGGGCATGGAAGCCTATTTCGCCCAGGAGCCGTGGGATCCGATCAAGTGAGGCGATTGCCTGCGTAGCCAGCCTTGGCAGGACCGCAAGCCATGCTGACACAAGCGCGCGATCGCTATACGATGGAACGCTCGCCGCAAGCGACGGTCATAATTAAAAATGGGCTGCGTCCCGACAGCCTTGAGAAACCCCCCGACCTACCATGACCATGTCAATCAGGCTGCGAAAGACCTTGTTCAGCGTACCGGCATATATTGTCGCCGGACTTGTCGCGTCCTATGTCGTCGCCGGCTTTTTCGCGGTGCCGGCGCTCGTCCAGTGGCAAATCGAGAAGCAGGTGCCCGAAAAACTGGGCCACCGCATCAGCGTGGGCGAGGTCCGCTTCAATCCCCTTTTATTCAAGCTTGAGATCGGCGATGCCGCCCTGTCCGATGCGGACGGCAGGCCGCTGCTGGCTTTCAAGCGCCTGCTGGCCGATTTCGAGCTGCGCAGCGTGATCGATCGCTCATGGACCTTCGCCCAGGCGACGCTCGAGGCGCCGGTCCTGCATTTCAGCCTCGGCAAGGAGGGTCGCCACAACTTCAGCGCCTTGCTCGACCGGCTGCGCGGCGACACGCCCGAGGACGAAGCCGGCGGCTTGCCGGGATTCACCGTGAGGCGCGTCGAGATTGCCGGCGGGCGCATCGCGTACGCGGACGGGCTGCTGGATGAACCACTCGTCGCGCAGATCGATGCCGTGGCGATCGGGATCGACGACCTTTCGAGCTTGCCCGGACAGTCAGCACGCTACCGGCTGTCGCTGCGCTCGGCTGCCGGTGAATTGCTCGAGTCGAGCGGCGATCTGACCCTGCGCCCGTTTGCGGCGAAGGGAGCGCTGGCGCTGAAGGACGTCAAGGCGGCCACGCTGGCCAGGGGGCTGGCGCGCCTGGTGACTGTCGAGCCGCCCGCGGGGGATATCGATTTCACCGCGAATTACGCTCTGGCCCTCGGCCAGGAGGGCGAAGCCGCAGGCGTTGCAGGCATGAACCTTACGATGGACGCGCCCAAATTGACGATCGCGCGCCTGCGCATCGAACAGGGTTCCGATTCCCTCGCCCTGGCCAACGCGGTCATCGGCGCGGGCCGTGTTTCGGCCAAGGCCGTGGGCAGCCGCGTCGATGTCGTCATCGATGGCGCCAAGGCCGAGTTGTCCGATGCCGTGGCGCAGCGGGCAGCGACGGCGCTGGCGAGCGCCTCGGCCGCGAACCTTGGCGCCGAATCGCTGCTGCTCGCTTTTGCGGAAGGCCCGGCCGAAGTGAGCGGGAAAGGCATTGCCGCGGCATTGACGGATGCGGTCGTGCGCGGCCCGGCCGACGCAGAACATCTCCAGTTGGGCAATGCATCGCTCACGGGCGGCGTTTTCAGCCTGCAGGAGCGCATGGCCTCAGCCGAGAAAGTCGTCGTCGCCAAAGGCAAGGCGGCGACCTGGATCGACGCGCAGGGGGCGTTCAATTGGCTCGGCCTGCTGCGCGGGGATGCCGCGCCTGAACCGTCGTCAGCCGCGCCGGCGCCTGCCGCGGCGTGGCGGCTCGCCTTGAAGTCCGTGGAAATCGACGAGTTCGGCGTCAATTTCGAGGATCGACGCAAGACTCCCGCTGCAGCATTCGGCCTGGAGGCCATCCGCGCCCGTATCGACGGGCTGGATACCGCGTCGGCGAAGCCGATGCAGGTCGCTCTCAAGGCCAGGGCGGCGGGCGGCGGCACCATCGAGGCAGACGGACAGGTGCGTGCGGATAACGGACAGGCCGACCTCAAGGTCAGACTGTCCGGCATCGCGTTGGCGCAGGCGCAGCCCTATCTCTCGGATTTCGCGGTGCTGCGGCTTGCCTCGGGCGCGATGTCGGCCGAAGGACGGCTGCGCTATGGCGACGAAGCCGGTGCCGGCGCGCAGCTCGCCTATGGCGGCAGCGTCAAGATAGATCAACTGCTGCTCGAGGAGATCGCGCCGAAGCGGCCGTTTCTCACCTGGGACTCGGTTGCTTCGGGCGATGTCGTGCTGACGCTTGCGCCGAATCGCCTGAACATCGGCGAACTCAAGGTCGTCCGGCCTGCGGGGCGCTTGATCATTGCCGAAGACCAGACGGTGAATCTGACGGACGTGCTGAAGAAGCCGAAGAAAAGCGAGCCGCAGAAGCAGGATGTCGCCCAGGCCATTGAGCAGGGTGCGGCGCCCCCGGCCGATCTCTTCCCCGTGATGATCGAACGCACGATCGTGTCGGGCGGCATGCTGGAGTTTGCCGACCTGAGCCTGCGCCCGCAGTTCGCGACGCGCATGCACGAGCTCAAGGGCGTGATCACGGGCCTGGGCAGCGATCCGAAGCGCAACGCCAGGCTGCAGCTCGACGCACGCGTGGACAAGTATGGCTCGGCGAAGATCCGCGGCCAGATCCGCGTCCTGCGTCCCTCGGCATTCACCGAGATCGACATGGCGTTTCGCAACCTGGAGCTGACCGCCATGTCGCCATACGTCGTGAAGTTCGCCGGCTACAAAATCGCTTCCGGAAGCCTCTCGCTGGACCTTCAATACCGCATCAGCAACGGCAAGCTGCGCGGGGAGAACAAGATCGTCCTCGACAAGGCGGTGCTCGGCGAAAAAGTCGACAGCCCGGACGCCCTCGACCTGCCGCTCGAATTCGCCCTGGCGATCCTGAAGGACGCCGACGGGGTGATCGACATCGGCGTGCCGGTCAGCGGCGACCTGAACGACCTGAAGTTCGACACCGGCGCCGTGATCCGCAAGGCGATCGGCAACTTTATCGGCGGCATCATTTCCGCGCCCTTCAGGGCGCTCGCGGCGCTGTTCGGCGGCGGCGGCGGGGTAGAGCTTGGCCAGATCGACTTCGAGCCCGGTAGCGGGATGATTGCGCCGCCCGAGCAGCAGAAGCTGGCAGCGGTCGCGCGCGCGCTCAAGGAGCGGCCGGCGCTGATGCTGGTCGTGCCGCAGACGTATGCGGCGGAGGCGGACGGGCCGGTGCTGCAGTCGCTCGCGGTGCGCAGCGAGATTGCCAGCGGCATGGGCATCAAGCTGGCGCCCGGCGAGGATCCGGGCCCGATCGACACGGCGAGCCCGCGCGCCCAGCGCGCGCTGCAGACAGCATTCCAGAAACGCTATGCGCCCGAAGTGCTGGCCGCCCTGAAGGGCCGCGCGCTCGCGGCTGCGGGCGGCGGCGCGGAACCGGCAAAGGCGCTGCCTGCGTTCTATCAAGGCCTCGTCGACAAGATGGTCGCCGAGGAGCCGGTGCCGCAGCAGGCGCTCGAGGCGCTCGCGGCAAGCAGAAGCGTAGCGATCGTGCGCGAGATCACCACCAGCGGGGGCGTGCCGGCCGCGCGCGTCATGCCCGGCAAGCTGATCAAGGCGACTGACGCGAGCGACAAGGCCGTCACATTGCGCCTGGAACTCGAGGTGTCCAAATGAAGGCCGCCGCCATGAAATGGCTGGGCCGGTTCGAGCGCCTCGTCTGGGGCGCGCAGGAGGCGTCCCAGCCGCCCTGGAAGGCGCGCGCATTGAGATTCGTGCGCACCGTGCTGATCCTGGTGCGCGATCTGGCCAGAGGCCAGCTCACCCTGCGTGCGATGGGGCTGGTGTACACGACGCTGCTGTCGATCGTGCCGCTGCTGGCGCTGAGTTTTTCGGTGCTGAAGGCGTTCGGGGTCTACAACCAGATTCAGCCGATGCTCCTGAATTTTCTCGAGCCGCTGGGCGAAAAGGGCGAGGAGATCGCGCGCAGCATCGTCAGGTTCATCGAGAACGTCAACGTCGGCGTGCTGGGTGCCCTCGGCCTGGGACTGCTCGTGTACACCGCCATATCCCTGATGCAGAAGATCGAGGAGTCGCTCAACTACATCTGGCACATTCCCGGTCGCCGGCGCCTGGGCGAGCGCTTCAGCCGCTATGTCAGCGTGCTCATGGTCGGCCCGATCCTGGTGTTCTCGGCACTGGGCATCACGGCAACCGTGATGAACATCGACACGGTGCGCGACCTGCTCGCCATCGATGCGCTGGGCCAGGCCGTGCAGGCGGCCACCCGCCTGATGCCCTATCTGCTGGTGATTGCGGCGTTCACTTTCGTTTACCTGTTCATCCCGAACTCGCGCGTGCGCTTCGGTCCGGCGCTGCTCGGCGGCGTGGCCGGCGGCATTGCCTGGCAAACCGCGGGATGGGCTTTCGCGCTTTTCGTGGCCTCGTCGAACAAGTACGCGGCGATCTATTCCGGGTTTGCGATCCTCATTCTGTTCATGATCTGGCTCTACCTGAGCTGGCTGATCCTGCTGTTCGGCGCGAGCGTCGCGTTTTACGCGCAGCATCCGGAGTACCTGTATGCCAAGGGCGGCGAGCCGCGGCTCTCCAACCGCATGCGCGAGCGGCTCGCGCTGTCGGTGATGAGCCTGGTGGCGGGCAGGTTCGTTGCCGGGACGGGCATGCCCACGATGCAGGACTTCACCCGCCTGCTGGGCGTGCCGATGCACGCATTGCAGATCGTGCTCGACGCGCTGGAGCAGCGCGAGCTCCTCGTACAGAGTATCGACGAGCCCCCGACCTACCTGCCGGCGCGCGACTTGTCCCTGATCACGGTGTCGCAGGTGCTGGAGACGGTGCGCGCCGCCGGCGAGGAGCGCTTCCTCTCGCCCGAGGGCCTGCCGGTGCCGCAGCCCGTCGAAGCGGTGCTCGAGCGGGTGCGCACAGCAGTCGAATCATCCGTCGGCGAGATGACTCTGCGCGACCTGGCCGCGCAAGGAGCCGATCACATGATGAGTGATCGAGCCCTGCCGGATGAACCGTAAACCTGATGCGGGACGGATAGGGGCGGACGGATGGCGGTGCAAGCGGCGCGGATGCCGTCAGGGACGAATGCGATAGAACCGGTTCTGATTGACCCTGCCGCGGATGCCATCCAGACGCTCGCCGGTTTCGTCAAGATGCACGAGGCGCTCCTCCGGCAGGGGATGCGTCTTGAAAAGCAGGCTGACGCTGTCGTTGTCCCTGGAAAGATGCCCCAGTTCCTGCAGCACGATGGGCAGCCCGAAGGGGTCATAACCGGCCCGCGCCGCCAGGATCATCGCCAGGCTGTCCGCATCGTACTCCGCCTCCTTGTCCAGCGCGCGGGAGAAAACCTCGGCGCCGGAACCGATCAGCTTCTTGATCGCGTCGCTCTCGCCGACCTGACCGGATAGCAGCTTCCCGCCCTGTTCCAGCAGTCGGCCCTGTTCCAGCAGCTTCAGGTGGTGCTTGCGTACGACATGGGCGATTTCATGGGCCAGGACGCCCGCCAGTTCGCTTTCGCTGCGCAACTTCCGGTAGAGGCCCCGGGTCACGAAGACATAGCCGCCCGGCGCGGCAAAGGCATTGACGTCCGGCGACTCGATGACGCCAAAGTGCCAGGCCAGGTCGGGGCGATCGCTTTGGCTCGATATCCAGCGGCCGACGAGATTGACGTACCTCTGCAGTTTTGGATCGTTGACCAGGGGCGCCGCTCCGAGAAGGTTGCCAGCCGCCTGCCTGCCGATCGCCAGTTCTTCCTCCGCCGAAAAATGCCCCAGTGCCCGCCCCGCCTGGCGGGCGGCGTCCTGCGCAGGCTCGGGCAATGCCTTGACTGCCTCGGCTGGCGAGCGCTTGAAGCCATCGATCTTCTTTCGCATGTCGTCCCACAGGCCGGCATGCGCCGAGGCCGTCAGCGCAATCAGCACAAGCATCGCTGCCGGGAATTGCCAACCGATCCTGATCATGATTTCTTCATCCCTTCGGGGCAGAGGCGACTCATTCGAGCGCCTGCGCCTTGAGTTTCCCCTGAAGGGCGAATTTCTCCGCTTCCGCGCGGCTTACGGCCTGCGCATCGAGCCTGACGAGCTGGGCTTCATCGAAGCGGGCCGACTTCAGTTCTTCCTCGTCGAGGCCGCGAATGCCGGTGGTCGACACGACGCGCCCGGTGCCCGCGCGCCCGCTCGCAAGTGCGGCCAACTCGTTGCCCCCACCCCCCTTGCGCGGCTGGCCGCGGCGAATGCTCAGCATGCGAACCCAGCCGTCGAGCTTGCCGCTCTGCACCCTGTACCAGCCGCCGCGCTTCTCCAGAATGTCGACCTTGGCGCCCTTGGCGAGCGTTCCCGCTGCCTTGGCGTCGCGGTAGGGCGCCTTCATGAGCGCGCTGTCCTTGCGCGCGAGGCCGCCCTCGGCGCCCAGCGCCTGCCCGCAGACCAGCAGCCATCCGGCTGCGCACGAGACGAGGATGCGTTGTATCCCATTCATGTCCTGTCCTCTCTAGACGGTGCAAGGTTTTCCTGCCATCGCAGGAGGGCGTCGGAGAACAGCACCCGCCATCCGGCCGCAGCCGCCTCGCCTCCCATTATCACGCCTTCGTGCGCATACCAGGCCAAGCGGATCCCGCTGCCGCGCTCTTGCGCTTCCAGGCCGGGCAGCAACGCTTTGATGCGGCCGATGTCCCCCAGCACGCGACCACGCGCATCAGGGTCCAGTGCAGGGAAGATCCAGGAAACCGCTAGCGTGTGCTCGAAGAGTGACCACAGGCCTTTCTGGCGGCTATCGATCAGGTCCATGCTGCGGGGCTCGGTGCAAAGCCTGGCAATATCTCCGCGCAGTTTCCTGAATATGCGATCCGATTTCCCCGGATTGGTTCCTTCAATGCGAACCAGCAGCAGGCAGGCGCCGAGCTCCCCCACGCGTTCACTCGAATCGCGCAGGGCGCTGGTTTCCAGCACCCTGCGCGTGGCGACGCCGTACAGACGGGCCACCGCGTAGTACGCCAGGACGATGGCAAACGGACCGGTGAGGTTGATGTAAGTGTGGGTGAGATTGATGCTGGCGTAGCTGCTGGTCAGCAGGACGAACTCGAACATGCCGACCACGCGGTCGATGCGGTTGCCTTCCGGGTCGCGGAAGATTATCAGTCCGATCGTCCAGACGATGAAGGCCGCGAGCAAGGGGTAGAAGAAGCGGCCTTGCGGGAAGCGCAGGTAATCGTCGTGCTTCAGGTTGTCGATGGCGGTGGCGAGAATTTCCACGCCCGGATGCAGGCTGCTCATGGGCGTCGGCTTGATGTCGAAGAGGCTCGGCGCGGTGGAACCGATGAGCACGATCTTGCCGGTGAACTCGTCTGGCGGGCGTTTCCGCTCTCGACTGAGCATGTCGTTGAAGACCTCGGCAAATCCCACCGTGCGGTACGAGAACGGCGGCCCGCGCCAATTGATCAGCACGCGCGGCACGTCAGGCGCCTTCAGGCCCAGGTCGCGGATGATGCGGGCGGGCAGGGAGGGTATGCGCCAGCCGTAGTCGTTGCGGAAGACCGGATACTCGCGGGCGACGCCATCCCCATCGGGATAGATGTTGTGCAGGCCGAGCCGTCCACCCTCCAGTATCGACTGGAAATGCGGGATCACCACGGCGATGGTGGCGTCTTCGCGGGCCTCGCCCGGGATCGGCTCGACGCCCGGGATCATGCCGGGTTCGATGCTGCTCAGGGCATCGCTTGCCGGATCCAGGCGGAGCAGGGGAAAGTAGGTATTGCGGGTCGCCGCGACGGCGGCATCGAAGTAATCGTCGCTGTCCGGATTGTAGACATCCGGATCGCTGAAGAGGATGTCGAACACAACCGCTTTCGGTTTCTGCGCCTCGAGCTGCTCGAGAAACTCCCCGAGTATCTGGCGCGGCCAGGGCCAGCGACCGTAATCGGGCGCCATCGCGGCCAGGCTGGCCTCGTCGATGTCGACGATGACGATGTCCGGGTCGGGCTTGGGAACAATGATCCGGTGGCGCATCATGAAGTCGAATGCGCCGTGCTGCATCTTCGCGGTTACGTGCAGGTAGGTCGCATCGATGGCGATCAGCGCCGAGAACAATGCCGCGAGGTAAAGGTAGAACGTGTTGCCCCAGCGCCTGGCCACGAACACCAGCAACGGCGAGATGGCGCTAACGATGAAGTTGTAGAAGACGATGAAGGGATTCATGGGGACTGCCGGCAACCCTGACTTGCCCATGATGCAGCAGAAAGCCTGCAGGTGGGCGGATTTCAGGAAGGTATGGCAGTGCCAGCTTCACCCAAGCCGCGAAACCCGATCCATTCCTCGGCGGGGGAATAGCTAACTACACCCCGGCTTCCGCGAGCGTGAAGCGCAGCGTCGCCCCCTTGCCCGGTTTCGACTCCGCCCAGACGCGCCCGCCGTGGCGATGCACGACGCGGGCGACGGTGGCCAGGCCGATGCCCGTGCCCGCAAACTCCTCCGGCTTGTGCAGGCGCTGGAAAGGAGTGAACAGCCTGTCGGCGTATTTCATGTCGAAGCCCACGCCGTTGTCGCGCACGAAGAGCACAGTCTCCCCGTCCAGCGTTTCCCGGCCGAATTCAATCCATGGCGCAGCCTCCCGGCCCGAGTATTTCCACGCGTTCTCCAGCAGGTTCTGCATCATCACGCGCAGCAACTGCGGATCGCCGAAGGCCGTGCAGCCCTCGGTGATCGACACCGTGAGGGCGTGCGCAGGCGCGCCCTGCTTCAGCTCATCGAGGATCTCGCCGGCGAGCCGGCTCAGGTTGACCTGGCTGCGGCGCATGCTGTGGCGGCTGACGCGGGAGAGTTCGAGGATGTCGTCGATCAAGGTGCCCATGCGTTGGGCGGCGGCGCGCACCCGCTCAAGGTAGCTTTTCCCCTGGGCATCGAGCCGCTCGCCATACTCCTCTGCAAGCAGGTGGGAAAAGCCGTCGATGCCGCGCAGCGGCGCGCGCAGGTCGTGCGAGATGGAATAGGCGAAGGATTCCAGTTCCTTGTTGGCCGACTGCAATTCGGCGGTGCGCTCCTGCACGCGGATTTCCAGTTCGGCATTGAGGTGCTGGATTTCCTCATTCGCCTGAACCTGTGCGGTGATGTCCTGGGCGGTGCCCAGGGCGCGTACCGGTTTGCCGCTGGCGTCCAGGAAAACCTCCCAGCGAATGCGCAAGTGCTTGACCTCGCCGTTCTGGGTAATGATGCGATGATCGAGTTCGTAGGGTTCCCTGACTTTGGTCGACTCCAGAAAAGCAAGGCGAACCGCCGCCTGGTCATCCGGGTGAATTCTTTCAAGCAACGAAACCCAGGTGCCGCTGAACGCGTCGGGCGAAAATCCGTAGATGCCGAACAATTCATCCGACCATTGGAGGAAATAGCTGCTTGACAGATCCAGATCCCAGCTGCCGAAGTGGCCGATGCGTTGCGCCTCGACGAGCCGGGCCTGGCTGGATTTCAAGGCCTCCTCGGCGCGCACGCGATCGGTGACATCGAATGTCATGCCGAGAATGCAGGTTTCACCGCCGATTTCGACCGTATCCGCGGAAAGCTGGCAGATGCGTTCCTCGCCGGTCTTGTTGTACCAGGTTGCCGTCAAATCCCGGATTTGCCCGCCGCCGCGCAATTCATCCACCCAGCGCTGGCGCTCGTCCTGGGATTTCCACAGGCCGATCTCGGATGACTTGCGTCCGACCAGTTCCTGCCGCGTCCAGCCGAAAAACCAGGCAAAGGCCGGATTGACGTCCAGGAAGGTTCCGTCCGATATGGTTGCCAGCGATATCGCGACCGGACTGGCCTGGAATACCCGGGTGAACTTTTCCTCGGTCTGGCTCAGGGCGGCTTCCGCCAGCAGGCGCTCCGTCACATCCTGCATGACGACGAGCACGCGCGGCACCCGCTCCGATTCCATGTAGGCGACAGTCATCTCCACTTCGCGCCGATCATGCTTCTTGGTGAAGATGGATATCCGGTAGTTGTTCTGGAACTTCTCCTTGTTCTGGCGCCGCTCTAGATTTCTGCTGACGCGCTCCCGGTCGTCGGGATGCACCAGATCAAGGAAGCTGGGTAGCGACCTGATCTCCTCCTGGGTGAAGCCGGTCATATGGCAGAGGGCATCATTGGCATAGGCGATCCGTCCGCTCAGGATGATGAACATGCCCAGCCCGGCATCCGACTGGGTCTTGACCAGGGTTTCATGAAAGGCGTTCTGCTCGCGTATGTCCTGCGTCAGGCGCTGCAGGTTGCCGATCTTCTCGTCGCGTTCAACCAGGACGAGAAGGGCGGTTTTGATGGTGACCACCAGGACGAAAGCCTGCACCAGCCAGGTAAACAGCGGCGGCGCAGGAGGAATCGAATGCAGGAGATTGAAGGCCGTTGCCAGCGCAATGGCCAATCCGGCGGCTAGCGTCAGCAGGCCCATGACGATTGCCATTCGCCTGCCCAGTTGCCAGCCCGCCAGCATGATGATCAGGGGATAGGCGTAGGCGATGGGCGAACGAATTCCTTCGCTCAGAATGCACATGACGGTCACTGACAGCCAGGAACCGTAGAGGAGCAAGCGTAGCGCCCAGGCGACCTGGTTGCGCCAGAGCGCAAGCGCCGAGGCGCCGCATGCCGCCAGCAAGAGTACGGCGCCGAGCGCCCGGATGGAGTGCCCCTCAGGCACGATGTAAGGGAAAACCAACAGGAAAACGGCGCAACCACCGGCGATCAGGGTGAGGGAAAGCCGCAGAAATGGGGCAAGAGAAGTCTTGTCGAGATATGCATCGTTTGTCATGAGCGAGGCCCGGGATCCCGAACGCACCGCTTCAAGTCGGAATGCAGCCCGGAACCCGATCAGACAATAGCAAATGCATGGGCAATCGTAAAATCCGCATGGGCGATGGCGCACACGGGTGTGATGTCACGGATGCCGCTGGGGCGCGGCCTGCACAGCCGCGCTGGAAAGGAAAAGCAGAAAAGTCAGTCGGTACGCCACGGCGACATTGTTGCCGCCGTGAAGAATCGGGCCCTTCTTGAATCAAATTGATTTCTGCCAATGCTGGGCGGGTTGTGTGGGAGCGGCGTCCACGCCGCGATATCGGCGGCTGCTATCGCGGCGTGGACGCCGCTCCTACAGGGTTACCAGCTGCCGGAGGCTCCGCCACCGCCGGAACTGCCACCGCCGCCGGAGAATCCGCTGCTGCTGCTGGAAGAGCGCGAACTCCAGGACGACGAACTGCCAGAACTGCCGCCCAGGGTAAAGCCGCCGATGCGGGCGCTGCCCTTGGTCTTCAGGTCGTTCTGCGCCTTCGCGTACCAGGGCGCGCGCGCGACGAGCAGCTTGGTGACGGGGAAGCCGACGAGATAGATGCCGAGCAGGGTGAGCGCGCCCTTCACGCCCACCACCACGATGGGGAACATGGCCCAGAAGGGAATGAGGAAGAAATAAAGGAACCAGCCCATGCCCGGCGTGAGGATGCCGATGACGGTGAACAAGCCGATGATGCCGAAGATGAAGGCGCCGATGAGGATGCGCTCGGACAGCGGCATGTCCGGCCCCTCGAAGAAGCTGTCGGTTATCTCCTCGGCGGCAGGGCGCGGGTCGTCGGCGGCAATCTCGGCACTGCCGCTGATCTGGCCGATGACGGCCTGCACGCCCGCAGCGATGCCGGCCTCGAAGTCGCCTTCCTTGAAGTGCGGCGTCATCACGTTGCGGATGACGCGGCTGGCGGCGACGTCGGTGAGCGTACCCTCCAGGCCGTAGCCGACCTCGATGCGCATGCGCCGCTCCTGTGGCGCCACGAGTATCAGCACGCCGTTGTCCTTGCCTTTCTGGCCGAGCTTCCAGGCGTTGAACACCGTGTGGGCGTATTCCTCGACGCTTTCGCCTTCGAGCGAATTCACGGTCAGCACGGCGACCTGGTTGCCGGTTTCCGCCTCGTGCGCCTTGAGCAGGGCGTTCAAATTCTGCTTCGTGCCGGCGCCGAGGAGTTCCGCGTTGTCGGTGATGCGGCCGGTGAGGTAGGGCACATCGGCGGCCAAGGCATGCAGGCAGGCGAGGCAGAAACAGAGGAAGAGGGCGGAGCGGCCCGTCGTTGCGCTCATGCGCCCTTCTCCTCGATGACTTCCTGCGCGATCTCGTCGTCGCCCGCGGCGCCGGCGAAGCCGCGCGCGACGAGCAGCGCCTCCAGCGCGTTGAGTCCGTCCAGCATTGCAGCGGCATGCCGACCCCCTGCCAGCGCGGGCGTCATCAGCGCGATGACTTCCTCGAGTTCCGCCGTGCCGATGCGCTCGCGCAGGCCGCTGTCGGGCAGGATGACCACGCTGCGTTCGAACAGGCCGACCAGGACGAGGATGCCGCAGCGTTCCCGCGTGCGGAACAGCTCGTGCTTGAGGAAGAGCGATTCGGCGTACTGGCGTACTTCCGCGTCGCGGCGGCCGGCATGCAGGAAGCGGCGGGCGAAGGCGGGCAGGAAGACGGTGGCGAGTGCGGCCGCGGCGCCTGCGCCCAGCAAAGTCAGCGTCGCCAGGACGGCGCCCTGCAGGCCCAGCGCCACGGCCAGCGATGCCAGGGCGGCGCCCATGGCAAAGGCTTTCCAGGGAATCTCGGGATAGTCGTCGCACCGGTCCGCGAACGCGGCGACGACCTGCACGCCAGTGCGCGCCTCGAGCCGCGCGGCGCGTTCCTCGATGCCTTGCCGGTCGGTTTCGCTGAGATTCATCGCGGCTCCCTGCGGGGCGGAATTCGAATGGAGATTATCATGCCGCGCCCCGTTCCCGGGGGTCAGAAACCCGCGCCGGGCCGGGCGAGGAACTCGATTTCTTCGGCGGTAGAGAAGCGGCCGAGGATCGCGTTGCGGTGGGGAAAACGGCCGAAGCGGCGGATCACATCGCGGTGCCGCTCGGCGTAATCGAGGTAGGAGGCGAATTCCCCTCCACTCGCGGCGAGGGCGGCGAACAGCGCCACGGCGCGGTCCTGCATGGCCAGGTCCTCGCTGTGCTCGAAGGGGAGGTAGATGAAGGCCCGCGCCACCGGCATCAGTTGCGCATCGAAGCCCTGCGCCAGCGCCTGCTGCGCCAGGGCGAGCGCTTTCGCATCGGTGGCGAAGGCGCGCGGCGCGTCGCGGAAGAGGTTGCGCGGGAACTGATCCAGCAGCACGATCAGCGCCAGCAGGCTTTCCGGCCGGCTTGCCCATTCATCGAGTTGGCCGGCTGCGGCCGCTTCCAGCATCGGCAGGAAGCGGCGCCGGATGTCTTCGTCGAAAGCGGGATCCTTTTCGAACCAGCATTTGCGCAGGCTGCCATGTTCCGCGCTGCCCGGCGCGCCGAACCAGAATTCGAGGATGTCGGCGGGACTCACTTCGCCGCCTTCGGCAGGAACAGGCGCGGATCCACCGCCGTGCCGTTGGCCAGCACCGTCCAGTGCAGGTGCGGGCCGCTGCTGCGACCGGTGTTGCCGGACAGGCCGATGCGCTGGCCGGCGACGACGCGCTCGCCCGGCCGCACGTCGGCACGCTCGAGGTGGCAGTAGAGCGTGACGAATCCCTGGCCGTGGTCGATGTAGACCGAGTTGCCGTTGAAGAAGAAGTCGCCGGTCTCGACGACGACACCCGCGCCGGCGGCGTGCACCGGGGTGCCGACGGGCACGGCGACGTCGATGCCGGCGTGCGGGTTGCGCTCCAGCCCGTTGATGATGCGGCGCAGGCCGAAGTTGCCGCTGAGCCGGCCCTGCGCGGGCAGGCGGAACGCCAGGTCGGGGTCCGCTTCGTCGCTGAAGGCGGCCTTGATTTCGTCGATGCGCTTCTGCTCGCGCGCGATGCGCAACTCGTCCTCGGGCAGCGGCTCCACCTTGCGCCGGTCGGGCACCGTGAAGCGCTGCAGCGCATAGCGCTTGTCCGCCACGCGGAGCGATTTGGTTTTTTCCACGCCATGGGCGACGACGCGCAGTTCATGCGCGCCGGGTGCGAGGCGCAGCGGCAGGCCGACCAGGGCGACCCAGCCCCGGCCGTCGCGCAGCACCGCGACGCGCTTCTCCTGAAACCAGACCTTGGGGGCTTGCGCCGCTTCGCCGAGGCGCACGAGGGCTATGCCGCCGGGCACGACAGCCTCGCGCGGGAGCGCGTGGGCGGCAGGCAGCACGGCGAGCCAACCCAGCGCAATGCCGACAAGTTGTGCAAGAGGCGTTCTCATGGCGTCGATTGTAAAGGCTTGCTTCGCGTGTGCAGGAAATCCGCCAGGATGCGGCCGGTGTGGGAAGCGGCCTTCGCCACCTTCTCCGGCGTGCCCTGCGCGACGATGCGCCCGCCGGCGTCGCCGCCCTCCGGGCCGAGGTCGATGATCCAGTCGGCCTCGGCCATGATGTCGAGGTTGTGCTCGATCACCACCACGGTGTTGCCGCCGTCGACCAGGCGGTGCAGCACGCGGATGAGCTTCTCCACGTCGGCCATGTGCAGGCCGACGGTCGGCTCGTCGAGGACGTAGAGGGTGTGGGCGTTCAACTTTCGGGGCGGACCTCCCTCTCCCCGCCCGCGGGGAGAGGGTTGGGGTGAGGGGCGAACCTTGGCCAGTTCCGTCACCAGCTTTATGCGCTGCGCCTCGCCGCCGGAAAGCGTCGGGCTCTGCTGGCCCAGCGTCAGGTAGCCCAGGCCGACGTCCTGCAGCAGGCGCAGGGCGTGGTGGATGGCCGGATGCACGGCGAAGAAATCCACCGCCTCGTCGACGCTCATGGCCAGCACCTCGCCGATGCTTTTTTCCTTCCAGCGCACCATCAGCGTCTCGGCGTTGAAGCGCGAGCCCCGGCAGACGTCGCAGGGCACTTTCACGTCGGGCAGGAAGCTCATCTCGATCTTCTGCACGCCCTGGCCCTCGCAGGCCTCGCAGCGCCCGCCGGCGGTGTTGAAGGAGAAGCGCGACGGCGAGTAGCCGCGCATGCGTGCTTCCGTGGTGTCGGCGAAGAGCTTGCGCACGGTGTCCCAGAAGCCGACGTAGGTGGCCGGGCAGGAGCGTGGCGTCTTGCCGATGGGCGTCTGGTCGACTTCCAGCACGCGCGCGACGGCCTCCCAGCTGCGCATCTCGCGGCAGCCCCGTAGGTCGTTTCGTAGGTCGGGCTTCAGCCCGACTTTGGCCTTCGATTTCCCATTGTGTCGGGCTGAAGCCCGACCTACGAGGGCATGCAGGTTGTCGCGCAGCACTTCGCGCGCCAGCGTCGATTTGCCCGAGCCGGAGACGCCCGTCACCACCGTCAGGCGGGCGAGCGGCAGGCGCAGGTCGAAGCCTTTCAGGTTGTGCAGGCCGGCGCCGAGGATTTCGATCGCCGTGCCCTGGGGGCTGACTTTCCGCCGCGCGGCGAGGGGATGCAGCAGTGGCTGCGCCAGACAGCGCCCGGTCACCGAATCGGCATGGCGCATGAGTTCCGCCGCCGTGCCCTCGGCGACGACGCGGCCGCCCTGCGTGCCGGCGCCGGGGCCGAGGTCGAGCACGTGGTCGGCGCGGCGGATGGTGTCCTCGTCGTGCTCGACCACCACCAGGGTGTTGCCCTTGGCCTCCAGCTTCGCCAGGGTGTCGAGCAGGATGCGGTTGTCGCGCGGGTGCAGGCCGATGGTCGGCTCGTCGAGGATGTAGCAGACGCCCTGCAGGTTGGAGCCGAGCTGGGCGGCGAGGCGGATGCGCTGCGCCTCGCCGCCGGAGAGCGTCGGCGCCGCACGGTCGAGGGCGAGGTAGTCGAGGCCGACCTCGCGCAGGAAGGCCAGGCGCGAACGCAGCTCGACGAGGATGTCGCGGGCGATGTCGCGTTCGCGTCCGGCGAGTTTGAGATCGATGAAGAAGCGCTCGATGCCGGTCACCGGCAGCGCCGACAGATCGGCGATGGAGCGCTCGCGGAAGCGCACCGCCAGCGCGGTCGGGTTGAGGCGCTGGCCGGTGCAGGCGGGGCAGGCGAGCGCTTCGCCTTCGAACCACTCGTTCCACCAGATCTCCTCGCCGGTCTGTTCGGCATCGAAGCCGGCGATGGCGAGTCCCGTGCCGTAGCAGCTCTCGCACCAGCCGTGCTTGGAGTTGTAGGAGAAGAGGCGCGGGTCGAGTTCGGCGAAGCTCTTGCCGCACGAGGGGCAGGCGCGCTTGGTGGAGAAGGCCTGCTGCTCGAGCTTCGCTGTGTTCCTGCCCTGGCGCATCGCGCGCGCCAGTTCGTCGAGCGGGCCGATCACTTGCAGCGTGCCCTTGCCGAATTCCAGCGCGCGGGCGAGCGCCGCGCGCAGCTGCGCTTCGTTGTCCGCCGAGACGACGAGGTCGGCCACCGGCAGTTCGATGTTGTGCTCGCGGAAGCGGTCGAGGCGCGGCCACTTGCCCGTCGGCAGGAAGGCGCCGTCGACGCGCAGGTGGCTGAAGCCCTTGCCCGCCGCCCACTTGGCGAGGTCGGTGTAGAAGCCCTTGCGCGCGACCACCAGCGGCGCCATCAGGCCGATGTGGCGGCCGCGCCAGTCGCGCAGGATGCGCGCGGCGATGGCTTCCTCGCTCTGCGGCTCGATCGGCACGTCGCAGTCGGGGCAGTGCTGCGTGCCGAGCTTGACGTAGAGCAGGCGCAGGAAGTGCTGGATCTCGGTGAGCGTGCCGACGGTGCTCTTGCGCCCGCCGCGGCTGGTGCGCTGCTCGATGGCCACCGTCGGCGGAATGCCGAAGATGGCGTCGACGTCGGGCCGCGCCGAGGGCTGCACGAACTGGCGCGCGTAGGCGTTGAGCGATTCGAGGTAGCGCCGCTGCCCCTCGGCGAAGAGGATGTCGAAGGCCAGCGTGGACTTGCCCGAGCCGGAGACGCCGGTGATGACGGTGAAGCGGTTGCGCGGGATGTCGACGTCCACGCTCTTCAGGTTGTGCTCGCGGGCGTTGTGGATGCGGATGCAGTCGTCCGGCGCTGGCGTCGCCGGTAGGTCGGCGCTTCAGCGCCGACATCGGCCGCTGCTGTCGCCACAGCGGGTGATGGTTCGCTCCGCTCGTGCAAGGGCTGAGGCGCGACCTACGGAAAGCTGCCTCGTACTCGCGCAGCGCGCTTCCCGGTATGCGACGCGTCGCAGGCCATCACCTCGCCCACCGTGCCGGCGCAGACCAGTTCCCCGCCGGCTTCGCCCCCCTCCGGACCGAGGTCGACAATCCAGTCGCTGGCGCGGATCACGTCGAGGTTGTGCTCGATCACCACCAGCGAGTGGCCGGCGGCGACGAGGCGGCGGAAGGCGCGCAGCAGCTTGGCGATGTCGTCGAAATGCAGGCCGGTGGTCGGCTCGTCGAAGAGGAACAGCGTCCCATTATTCGTCACTCCCGCGGAAGCGGGAGTCCAGCGGTTTTCACCGCTGCTGGATCCCCGCTTCCGCGGGGATGACGGCATTTCGGCCGCCTCTGCCAAATGCCCGGCCAGCTTGAGGCGCTGCGCCTCGCCGCCGGAGAGCGTCGGCACGGGCTGGCCGAGGCGCAGGTACTCGAGGCCGACGTCGGCAAGCGGCTGCAGGCGCGCCAGTACCTCGGGGTGATCCGCGAAGAAGGCCACCGCCTCGCTGATCGTCAGTTCCAGCACGTCGGCAATGTTCTTGCCGCGCAGCGCGACTTCCAGCACCTCGCCGCGGAAGCGGCGGCCGTCGCAGTCGGGGCAGCGCAGGTACACGTCGGAGAGGAACTGCATCTCGACGTGCTCGAAGCCCTTGCCCTCGCAGGTCGGACAGCGCCCCGAGGTGGCGCTGCTGGCGGAATTGAAGCTGAAGGTGCCCGGCGTGTAGCCGCGCTCCTGCGCCAGCGGCGCCTGGGCGAACAGCTTGCGGATGGCATCGTAGGCGCCGACGTAGCTGGCCGGGTTGGAGCGCGTCGTCTTGCCGATCGGCGTCTGGTCCACCATCGCCACTTCGGCGATGTGCTCGAAGCCGTGCAGCGCGCGGTGCCGGCCCGGCAACTCGGTCGGCTTGCCTTTCTGCTTGAGGAGCGCTGCGTAGAGCACGTCCTGCACCAGCGTGGACTTGCCAGAGCCGGAGACGCCCGTCACGCAGACCAGGCGGTTGAGCGGGATCGCGACATTGATGGTTTTGAGGTTGTGCTCGGCGGCGCCGAGGATTTCCAGCCACCCCTCTCCCCCGCCCTCTCCCCTGAGGGGCGAGGGAGTTTTTACCCCCTCTCCCCGCTCGCGGGGAGAGGGTTGGGGTGAGGGGATAGTGTCATCCGCGCGCTTCCGCCCCGACAGATACTCCGCCGTCAGCGTCTTCGCAGCATGCATTTCCCGTGGTGGGCCGAAGAACACCACCTCGCCGCCGCGCTCGCCCGGACCAGGGCCCATGTCGAGGAGCAGGTCGGCTTCTTGCATGATCTGCGGGTCGTGCTCCACCACCACCAGCGAATTGCCGGCATCGCGCAGGCGCCGCATGACGCCGATGACGCGGCTCATGTCGCGCGGGTGCAGACCGATGGAGGGTTCATCCAGTACGAAGAGGGTGTTCACCAGCGAAGTGCCGAGTGCCGTGGTGAGGTTGATGCGCTGCACTTCGCCGCCGGAGAGCGTGCGCGACTGGCGGTCGAGCGTGAGGTAGCCGAGGCCGACCTCGCACAGGTACTTCAGCCGCGTGCGGATCTCCCCGAGCAGCAGGTCGGCGGCCTCGTCGAGCGGGGCGGGCAGGGCGAGCCGGGCGAAGAAGTCGCGGCAGCGGTCGATCGGCAGCAGCATCAGGTCGTGGATGGACAGCTTTTCCTCGCCCAGCTTCCATAGCAGCGCCTCGGGCTTCAGGCGCGCGCCGCCGCAGGCCGCGCAGGGCGTGTAGGCGCGGTAGCGCGACAGCAACACGCGGATGTGCATCTTGTAGGCCTTGGTCTCGAGCCAGGCGAAGAAGTGCTTCACGCCGTACCAGTGGCGCGGCCAGGAGCGCTTGAGGCTGACGTATTCCGGGTCGCCTTCCAGCACCCAGCGCCGGTGCTCGGGCGGCAGGTCGCGCCAGACGATGTCGCTGGCCACGCCGCGTTTTTTCGCGAAGCGCAGCAGGTCGCCCTGGCACTCGCGGTAGGACTCGCTCTGCCAGGGCTTGACCGCGCCGGCGGCCAGCGTCTTCGTTTCGTCGGGTACCACCAGCCCGTAGTCCACGCCGATGATGCGGCCGAAGCCGCGGCAGGCCTCGCAGGCGCCGAGCGGCGAATTGAAGGAGAAGCTGCTGGGGGCGGGTTCGGCGTAGTGGATGTCGCACTCGGCGCAGTGCAGGTCGGTGGAGAATTTCCAGGCCGCCCCCTCACCCTGGCCCTCTCCCCCGCGAGCGGGGGAGAGGGGAGAGACACTCCTTCGCCCCTCCGGGGAGAGCAAGGAGACGCTCCCTCTCCCCGCCTGCGGGGAGAGCAAAGAGACGCGCCCTCTCCCCGCAGGCGGGGAGAGGGGTGGGGTGAGGGGCAAGGACTCGGCATAAACATTCACCCGCCCCTGGCCGACGCGCAGCGCGGCTTCCAGCGCCTCGATGACGCGGGCGCGCTCGGCGCCGGAGAAGCGAAAGCGGTCCTGCACCATCTCGAGAGTCTTGCCGTGGCGGGCGTGGATGCGCGTGTAGCCCTGCGCCTCGAGCAGGCGCAGCACTTCCTCCTCGCTGTAGTTGTGCGGCACCGTCACCGGGAAGGCGATGATGAGGCGCGGGTCGCTCGCCGTGCTGCAGCGGCTGACTATTGCGGCGTGAATGCTCTGCGCCGTGTCGCGCCGCACCGGCTGGCCGCAGCCGCGGCAATGCAGCCGCGCCGCGCGCGCGTAGAGCAGCTTGAGGTGGTCGTTGAGTTCCGTCATGGTGCCGACGGTGGAGCGCGAGGTGCGCACCGGGTTGGTCTGGTCGATGGCGATGGCCGGCGGGATGCCGTCGATGCGGTCGACCTGCGGCTTGTCCATGCGGTCGAGGAATTGCCGCGCATAGGGCGAGAAAGTCTCGACATAGCGCCGCTGCCCCTCGGCATAGAGCGTGTCGAAGGCCAGCGAGGACTTGCCCGAGCCGGAGACGCCGGTGACCACGACCAGTTGCCCGGTCGGGATGTCGAGGCTGAGGTTCTTCAGGTTGTTCTGGCGCGCGCCATGGATGGCGATGACGGGGTTCTTCTGTTCGGACATCTTTGATAGAGGGATTGAATTGCCGCAGAGAAAAGCCAGCTTGCCACAGGCACGGGGAGGCTGCTAGGGTAATCGTTCCCCATGGCGCAGAGAACCGAAATGACCACCAATAACCCTGCCAACGACCAGCCTATGTCCGAGGACAACCGCCTTGCCTTCGACGAGGCTGTGCAGTATGTCCTGCAGCGCAATACGGCGGCCTTCGCCGTGCATCCGGTGTTCGAGGAGGAGGACGACGAAGCGCCATCCGGCGCGCGCGTCTTCGTGCTTGCATCAGACGGCAAGGGCGGCTATTTCATGCGCTTTGTCGCCGGTCGCTTCTTTTCCGGCGCCCACGCGGCCGACGATGTGATCGACGCCGGCGAGATTCCCGAGCGCGTGAGAGAGCTGCGCTTTTTGCCGACGCGTTACGAGGACGGCTGGTTCACGGACCAGATTCAGGTGCTGATCGGCAAGCTGATGTCGGCCTCGGGCGCCGCCGCGCCGCACATGCCCGACTACGAGAATGCGCCGCAGAAGCATGCGGCGGCGGAAGTGGTCTTTCCGATGACGTTTGTCAGTGGAGCGAAGAAACACTGAACAAGGCTTCGAAATCCGCCTCGGTGATCAGGGGCCGCGGCGCCTTGGCCAGCGCATCCTCGATCCAGGCGATATGCTCCATTTCCTCGCCGGCCAGTTCCCGCGCCAGCCGCTTCACTTCCGGGTCGCCGGTCGTCGCGATGGTCTGTTCGTAGAGGGCCTGGGCACGCTTCTCGGCGCCGAGCGCGATCTTCAGCGCGTCGTGCGGCGTCATGAGGTGGAAGACGAACGCGTGGTTGACCTGTTCCGCCGGCGCATCGTCGAGCCAGTTGAATTCCCACGGGCGCAAGGCCGGCAACGGCATGCCGCTGGAGCGGCGCTCGAGCTCCTCGACATGCTGCTGCTCGAAGCGCGCCAGCTTGCGGAACAATTCCGCCGTGACCTGGGCGCCGTGATCCTCGAGAAATTCCGCGAACTGCGCACAACGATCCGCCGCCTCGCGCTCGATGGCGAGGGCGCTGGCATAGCATTCCGCAAGATTGCCGATCGGGGTTGCGTTGGCCATGGCTGTCTCCTCTCTGGCTCTTTATGAGACCAGCCTACGCCTGCTGCGTTACGGAATAAAGACGCGGTGCACCATCAGTTCCGGGGTGATTACTTGCTCTCAGTGGGAGGCGTTGCAGGCTTTGTTTTCGACGAACTCCTTGCCTGCTCCAGGGTCTTGCGCGCATCGGCATGACCCTGCGCGGCGGAGAGTTCGAGCCAGAAGCGTGATTCGACGAAATTCCTCTCCGTGCCAACGCCGTTCGCCAGCAGGCCGGCGAGCATGTACTGCGCCCGGGCATCGCCCTGTTCCGCGGCCTTGCGGGCCCAGGTGACGCCTTCGGCCGCGTTCTTCTCCATGCCGGCCCTGCCGAACAGCAGGAACTCGCCGAGGAGCGTCTGGCCGAGCGGGTCGCCGTTCGCCGCCGCCTTGCGCACCCAGCGCCGGCTTTCTTCCTCGTTGCGCACTTCTGCGGCCGTGACATAGGCCAGACCCAGCAAGCCTTCTGCTTTCGGGTAATTCTTCTCTGCCGCCAGGCGCAGCCACTTGACGGCATCCTCCGGGCTGCGCGTGACGGCGCGGCCGGTCAGGTAGGACAGGCCGAGCAGGGTCATCGCCTCGACATGGCCTCTTTCCGCCGCCTTGCCCAGCCAGACGACGGCTTCCTCCAGTTCATTGGTCAGCAGCAGGTGGCGCGCCAGCCAGACCTGGGCGTTGGCGTCGCCCTGTTCGGCGAGCGCCTGCCAGTCCTTGCCCTTGAGCGGCGCATACGGGTGCACGCCGTTGAAGAAGCGCTCGGCCAGTTCAGTGATGTTCCGCTTGCCGATGCCGTCGGCCGGGCCGCGCTCGGACAATGTGGCGGCCAGCACGATGCCTTCGTCAGCTGGATGCAGGCAGACCTGTCCGTGAAGTTCGATCAACTGTGCCTTGCCGTCCGCACCGGCCGTGGCGAGGTCCCGCGCTTGCTGGCGGTAGCGTACGCACTTGCGGCCGGAGGCGGCTTCCGCATGGATGTCCTCTTTGACCACTTCGAAGCGCTTGGTGTCGGTTTTCTCCTGCAGGTCCTTGCGCAGTTGCGTAGCGAGTTCCTCGGTGGAGCGCAGGCGCTTGTCCGGCACCTTGCCGCTGACGATGGCGACCATGCTGTTGTGCGCCCTGTCGGCCGGGTGCAAAAAAGTCAGATCGGTATCGGTGCGCCGCACCAGCGCCCAGCCAGGGCCGGCGGGGCGCTCGACCGACATCGGCACGAGCACGACGCGCCCCGGCTTTTCCTCGGCCGAGGCATGGGTTTGTGCCAGCGCCGCCACGGGGAGCAGCGCCAGGCAGGCAGGCAATGCTGCGCGAAGTATCTTCATGGTGTTGACATGATAGGCGAGATTGGCTGGCGGAAGATGGCCGTCCATCGGGTTCGGGCGGCGCTCTACTATTGAGATTCGGATAAATGGCTGACACGTTATGTGTAGGTCGGGCTTCAGCCCGACAGGAGCGCCCGCGTCGGCCTGAAGGCCGACCTACATCCGACAGGCACATATACGAGGCTCAATAGACTAGGGCAACCCTTGCGCACGAAGAGCCTCCCGAACCGCCGAATGTGCGCAGCGCCATATGCGTGGAAAGCGAACAGGCGCCGGGGCTGAAGTACAGCTTCATAATGGCTTCTCCTGGGGTTGCTGCCGCAGAAATGCAGTCAGCAGGCCAAGTTTAACCGATGCCCGCCATGACATTTGCCTGGATTTCGTTGCGCCGACCTGGCCCAGATCATGGTTTTCTGCTCCCGCACATGGCAAACTACAAGGCACACTTTTCAATCGAGGCCTGTTGAACATGAATGCCCGCAATTTTATTTTCGATTTCGAGGACGGCGACGGCAAGAACAAGATGCTGCTCGGCGGCAAGGGCGCGAATCTGTGCGAGATGACGCAGATCGGCCTGAACGTGCCGCCCGGCTTTGTCGTCACCACCGAGGCCTGTCTGGCCTATCTGGAAAAGAACCAGCTGCCCGAAGGGCTGATGGAGGATGTCCGCGCGCGGATGAAGACGCTGGAGAAGAAGACCGGCAAGGGCTTCGGCAGCGCCGACAACCCCCTGCTGGTGTCGGTGCGCTCCGGCTCGGCGATGTCCATGCCGGGCATGATGGACACCATCCTCAACCTGGGCCTCAACGAGACTTCGCTGAAGGGCCTGATCAAGCAGACTGGCAACGCGCGTTTCGCCTGGGACGCCTACCGGCGCTTCATTCAGCTCTTCGGCAAGATCGCCCTGGGGATAGCCGACGAGACCTTCGATGAGAAGATGCACATTGCCAAGAAGAAGTATGGCGCCCTGCAGGACGTCGACCTCTCCGCCGAGCACCTGAAGGAACTGGCAGGGGAATTCCTCGCCATCGTCCAGCGCCATACCGGCAAGCCCTTCCCGACCGATCCCTACGAGCAGCTGGAAGTCTCGCTGGGAGCGGTGTTCCGCTCCTGGATGGGCAAGCGCGCCGTGGATTACCGCCGCCAGTTCAAGATCACCAAGGATCTGGCCAACGGCACGGCGGTGAACGTGTGCACCATGGTGTTCGGCAACATGGGCAACGATTCCGGCACCGGGGTCGGCTTCACGCGCAATCCCGGCACCGGCGAGAACATCATCTATGGCGAGTACCTGGTCAACGCCCAGGGCGAGGATGTCGTCGCCGGCATCCGCACGCCGAAGCCCATCGCCGAGATGGAAAAGGAGATGCCGGAGATCTACCGCCAGCTGATGGAGCTGCACAACCGGCTGGAATCGCATTACCACGAGGTGCAGGACTTCGAGTTCACCATCGAGAAGGGGACGCTCTACTGCCTGCAGACGCGCAACGGCAAGATGAACGCCCGCGCCATGGTGCGCACCTCGGTGGAAATGTTCCACGAAGGACTCATCAGCAAGGAGCGGGCGCTGCTGCGCGTCGATCCGGCGGTGCTGGAGCAGCTGCTGGTGCCGCAGCTGTCGCCCTCGTTCCACGGCAAGTCGCTTGCGCAGGGCCTGCCGGCTTCGCCCGGCGCGGCGTCCGGCAAGATCGTCTTCGATGCCGACACCGCAGAACTGCGCGGCCGCAAGGGCGAGAAGATCATCCTGGTGCGCGAGGAAACCAAGCCCGAGGATATCCACGGCTTCTTCCAGGCGCAGGGCATCCTCACCAGTCGCGGCGGCAAGACCTCGCACGCCGCCGTGGTGGCGCGCGGCATGGGCAAGCCCTGCGTCTCCGGCTGCGAGGCCATCGTCATCGACGTCGTCGCGCGTCGCGCCACGATCGGCAACACGACGCTGCACGAAAGCGATGTCATCACCATCGACGGCGGCACCGGCCATGTCTACGCCGGCGAGGTGCCGACCATCGAGGCGGAAGTGTCCGAGGAGATGTCCGTGCTGCTCGAGTGGGCCGATGGCTTTTCCCGCATGCAGGTGATGGCCAACGCCGACACGCCGGAGGATGCCGCCCGCGCGCGCGAGTTCGGCGCCATGGGCATCGGCCTGTGCCGCACCGAGCGCATGTTCAACAGCACCGACCGCCTGCCCATCGTGCAGGAAATGATCCTGGCCGAGACGGCGGAGGAGCGCCAGGCGGCGCTCGACCGCCTGCTGCCGATCCAGCGCGCCGACTTCAAGGGCATCTTCAAGGCCATGAAGGGCCTGCCGGTGACGGTGCGCCTGCTCGACCCGCCCATGCACGAATTCCTCCCCACCGCTGCCCAGCTCGAGCTGGAGATCGCCCACCTGCACCACCTGCGCGACACCATCAAGGGCCTCGAGGAACTGCCCGAGACGCTCAAGCTGCTCAACCCCAAGCTGTATCAGCAATACGCCGACGGCCTCATCAAGCTGATGGGCGGCCTGCATGCCTTCAAGGAATCGCATCTGGAAGAGGACATCATCGCCAAGAAGGAAAAGATCCTGAAAAAGGTGCGCGCCCTCTCCGAGGTGAACCCGATGCTCGGCCACCGCGGCGTGCGCCTGGGCATCACCTATCCCGAGATCTACGGCATGCAGATCCAGGCCATCCTCGAGGCGGCCGCCCTGTGCGCCAAGGAAGGTCTGGAGGTCTACCCGGAGATCATGGTGCCGCAGGTGGCCACGGTCGAGGAGTTGCGCCGCATCCACGGCCATGTGCAGCGCCTGCACAAGGTGGTGGAGCTCACCCACGGCATCAAGGTGCGCCTGAAGTTCGGCTCGATGCTGGAAGTCGTGCGCGCCTGCATGCGCGCCGGTCGCATGGCCGAGATGGCGGAGTTCTTCTCCTTCGGCACCAACGATCTGACCCAGGCCACTTTCTCCTTCTCGCGCGAGGATGCGGAGAACAAGTTCCTGCCGGCCTATACCGAGACCGGCATCCTCGAGGACAACCCCTTCGAGGTGCTCGACGAGAAGGGCGTCGGTGAAGTGATGAGGATCGCCGTCGAGCAGGGGCGCAAGACCAATCCGGATCTCAAGATCGGCATTTGCGGCGAGCACGGCGGTCATCCATCCTCGATCCACTTCTGCCACAACCTCGGCCTGAACTACGTGTCCTGCTCGGGGCCGCGCGTGCCGGTGGCGCGCCTTGCCGCGGCGCAGGCCAAGCTGACCGAGGCCTCATAACGGTAAAGGGGAATCATGGCGATCGGCTGGCTGACGGTTTTCAAGGCCATTCCCTGGTCTGATGTTGTTGCTGCCGCGCCGACGGTCGTCAAGGGCGCACGCAAGCTGGTCGATGCGGTGCGCAAACGCGGGGACGAAGGCAAGGCGCCCGACAGCTCCGCGGGCGATGCCGTTGCCGATCCTGCCGCCCACCTGCAGAAGCTGGAAGCGCGCATCGAGGCGCTGGAAGGCCGGCAGCAGGCGGCGCTGGCACTCGTGGAATCGATGGCGGAGCAGCAGGAGAAGCTGGTCTCGGCGGTTGAAGTGCTCAGGCTGCGCAGCAAGTTCCTGCTGCTGCTGTGTATCTTGCTGGCGCTGAGCGTCGTCTTGGCGCTGGCGCAATTATGATTTTCCGTTAGCCGGGCTTTACTTCGCCCGCGCTGACATCATTTCGCCTGCGGCCTCGACTCCCGATTGAGCTGCTTGCCCTGCACCTTGTCGTTCACGAACTGTACCGAGATCACCGTGTTGCCGTCGCGCCAGGTGGCCATGCCGCCGGACAGGCCGGCGATGCTGACGTTGCTCGTTTCGGTGGGCTCGCCGAGCAGGGCGATGACGTCCTTCTGCGCCATGCCGCTCTGGATGCGCTCGAAGTTTTCCGCGGAGATTTTCGAGCCGCAGGCGGCGAGGAGGGCCGCCGCGGCGAGTGCGAGTGCGGACTGGGCGAGTCGGCGTCGGGTCATGTCGTGTTCCGGAAGAAGGCCGCGCAAGCGGCGGTTACGGAAACTATGCCACAACCGCGCCGACGAGGGGAACCGACGCCCGACCCATGCGGACTGGTCAGGCCGGGCCGCCCCTGTCGTGCTTCCTGCACCCGTCCAGAATATCCAGTTCGGGCTTGTAATGGGCGCTCTGGATTTCCAGGAGCCCGAGGAGCGTGTGGAAGAGGTTGTCATGGGTGAATCGCTGACTGCGCTTGCGCAGCAGGGAAGGCAAGTCCAGGCCTTCGTAGCCGCTGCCGAACCAGAGAATGGCCGGCACATGCAGCTGGCTGTCGGGCGCGATGGCGCGGGGCAGGCCATGCAGATAGACGCCGCCTTCGCCAAGGGACTCGCCATGATCGCTCAGATAGAACAGCGCGGTCTCGAAGCGCTTGTCGTTGCGTTTCAGCAGATCAATCGCCTTGCCCAGAAAATGGTCGGTGTAGCGGATCGCGTTGTCGTAGGCATTGCCGATCTCCTCGTTGCTGCACTGGCTCAGATCCTTGCTTTGGCAGGCTGGTCGGTATTTCTCGAATGCCGGCGGATAACGCTTGTAGTAGGCAGGGCCATGGTTGCCCATCTGGTGCAGGACGATGAGGATGTCCCCCTTGGGATGGCTGTCGATGTAGTCCTGCAGAGGCACCAGCATGCCTTCGTCACGGCATTCGCTGTCGCACACCGTATTGATCCCGGGGGACCTGTAGTTTTGATAAGGAACCCGCAAGGCGACACCCTTCGAATCGGAATTGTTGTCCAGCCACAGGACGTTGACGCCGGCACGCTGCACGACGTCGAGCAGGTTTTCCTCGCTGCCGGCCTGATTCAGGCTGAACCGGCCCATGCCAATTGACGAGAACATGCAGGGAACGGAGACCGCCGTGGAGGTGCCGCAGGCCCAGAAGTTGGAAAGACTGATGGCCTTGGCTTCCTTCAGGCGGGGGGTGGTGTCCCGCTCATAGCCATTGATTGAAAGGCGATTCGCCCGCGCCGTTTCTCCAATCACGAGGAGGATCAGTTCCCTGTCCCTGTCGCCTTCGGAGATGCGCGCGTCAGGGGCGACGACGGCCAGTTGCCCATTCCCGTCCGGCTGTTTTTTCCCGCCGATGAATTTGATGGAAGAAACCAGGAAATAGGCAGGGTTGGCATAGCTTCTCAGGGACTTGTGTGCCCGCAGGAACGATGCGTAGAAACTGCCGAAGGCCATCACCATCACGACAATGCCGAGCAGGCACAGGCCAAGCAGTTTGGCCCGCGCCACAAACTCATGCCGCCACCCCTGCCAGCGGAGTGGAGTGAGCCAGATCAGGATTGAGGGGAGCACGCCGAGCAGGAAGAAATAGGCCAGGAGCTTGAGGGTAATCAGGTCTACTGCCTCACCCGCGTTGGTCTGGGCGACGTTCGTCAGCATTTCCTCGCTGAGGACGACGCCGAAACTGTCCGTGAAGTAGGCGGTGAGCGAGGACACCAGCAAGGCCAGCATCAGGACGGGCTTGGTCAGGCGCCCCAGGGCCAAGCCGCCGATGAGGATGACGTTTACCGCAAAGAATGTGAAGCCGAGCGACGCCAGCGCCGGAATGTTTCTGCCGGTGAAGGGAAAGGCATGCAGGACCTTCGAGAAGAAGGTTGCATTTCCGCCGGCAACCACAAAAAAACTGGCCAGCAGCAGCAGGGTGTTCCTGCCGACCTCCCTGTTCAGGACTTGAGGGCGCATGGAAATGGGCTCAGTTCGCGAAGCGCCGGCTTTCCCTGATCACCTCGTCGATGCGGCCCTGGTATTGCGCGACGATCCGTTTCTTGTCCTCGCGGGGCACCGGGTTGTCTTTTGCGTCGTTGATGGTGTAGCGGAAGAAGTCGCTCGAGGTGTACGGGAAGGTGATCTTGTAGCGGTCGTCGATGATGCCGATGTAATCGTATTCGCCCACCACGAAATAGTCGGACGCCGGTGCGAACAGGGTGTCGGCCGAGCTGTAGCTGCGGGGATCCTGCCGCACGCCGAGTTCCCCCAGCAGGGTGGGCGAGACCTGCAGGTGCGTGGTGCGGTGCTTGACCACCGTGGGTGCGCGGCCGGGAATATGCAATACCAGGGGGACGCGAATCTGCTCTTCGGGGAAGGTGCGCCCATGGCCGTGTCCCCAGTGCCCCTTCTCCATGAATTCCTCGCCGTGATCCCCCGTGAACAGCACGATGGTGTTGCCCAGCGTGCCGCTGCGCTCCAGGTAATCGATCAGGCGGCCGACTTCCCGGTCGATGTGGTGGGCCGCATTGACGTAGCGTGCATGGATCTGCTTCACGTTCTCCTTCAGATTCATGTTGATGTAGTTCAAGTCCTTCTGATAGTCGCCGAGCAGCGCGGTTTCCTCCGGGAAGGTATAGGGCGCGTGGGTCGACTCGAAGAACATGAAACCGAAGAACGGGCGCTGGCGGTCGCGTTGCTCCAGTTTGGCGATGATGTCGGTGATGTTCTGGCTGTCCCGCTTCCAGGGGGCGCCCGATTTCAGCTCCTGCAGGTATTGCTCGGGAATGCCCGTGAACAACGTGTGCCGGAGTTCCGGGTAGTCGAAGCTCTGGCTCGTATGCAGTGCGAGCTGATAGTTCTTCGCCCTGACGAACTCCATCAGGGCCGGCGCGATGCGCTGGCGCTCGAAGCTGTACCAGTAGGGGGCATAGATGCCGTAGAACATGGAAAACAGTCCCATGCGGGTGCGGTTGCCGCCGCTGTAATGCTGTTCGAACCGCATCGATTTCGTGGAGAGCTTCCAGAGGTTGGGGGTGATCTCCGGATCGAGCAGGTCCCAGCGGAAGGATTCGCCGACCAGCATGATGATGTTCGGATAGGATTTCAGCGGCGTTGCCTGGAGGTCTTTCGAGGGGTAGCTGACCTCTCCGCTGGCGATGCGCAGGTTCGACAGGGCGGTGCGCTTGATGCCCATGCGCTTGAACAGCGTGGTGGCGCTCGTGTGCAGGCGAAAGGGTATGGCTTCGGCGGCCTGCAGGTAGTCTTCCTGGCCGGTATAGGTGCTGTAGGCAAAGACGCCTTCCGTGCCGAGAAAGGAAAACAGGGCAATGCCTGCCGCGGCCATCAGGAAGCGCCGGGACAGGCGGCGGCGTCCGTGCTGGCGCCGATGCAGGAGCCAAAGCACCACTGCCGTGGATATGAAGAAGAGCCCGACCTGGAGCGCCACGCTTTGCAGGGTGGAGTCCGTTGCGCCCAGTGCGGCGATGCCGCCGGGGGTGGTCAGCAGATTCCAGATGAAGCCGTTGAAGTGATACTCGTACAGGCCGTAGATGCGGTAATCGGCATAGAGGCACAGCAAGGTCAGCGTGCCGCCAAGATAGGCGACCGCATAAGCCAGGGTCGTGTGCCATCCTGGTTTCGACGCGCCCGGACTCAACGCTCGCAGGGTCAGGGCAGTAAGCGACAACGGAGCCAGCAAATACAGGAAAGCGTATCCGATCGTCGAGAAGGCGGTGAAGGCCATGCCCGACAGGGAGTCCGCGCCGGCATAGCGCCAGAACATGGCCATCATTGCAATGATGGCCATGTAGAGCAGCGCGAAATAGGAACGAAGAACGTCGTTGAGCGGGCGGGGCGTGTCGGTGCCGGGCGTCATGTCGTTTGCCTTGCTTATCTGTATTGGGTCAATTCGATTTGCGCAGGACGGCCACCTGCGCTGCTGAAAACAGGGGCAGGAAGTCGAAGCGGCCGAGGAGGCGGAATCCCGCTGCGGCGAAATCCCGCTGGAATGAACCGAAGTCCCCGGCCCTGGTGGCAAAAATCACGGTATCGCGCGTGACGCGATGCAACTCGCGCAGGATGGCGTCCCGCCGGCCGTTCCCGGCCATCGGCCGCATGCAGAACACGCAATCCACGGACTTGTCGGGGAGGTCGAAAGCGAAAGCGGAGACTTGCAGCACGCGGATGCGCTCGCGCTGCTGCAGCGGGTGTCGTTGCAGTCTTGCCTCGAACTGGGCGGGGGAGTCAGCGGCGGCGATGATTACCCGGCTGGGGTGTTCGGCCAGCAGCGGCCAGTAGCGGCCGGTGACGCGGGACAGGTCCAGCACCAGCGTCGGATCGCCGGCCAGTTCGAGCGCATTGCGGATGAGCTGATGTTCCCGCCAGCATTCGATTCGGCGGGCAAGCCGGCCCAGATGCCAGCGCGGCTGGACATCCGGGAGGGCGAGGTCGTCCCCGTCCGCGAAGGACAAGGTGGCCGGCGAAGAGGCGGAATCGGGCATGAGCGACAGTTCACGTGATCGACTGTCGCGCACTGTATGCGCCGCCTCGTGACCGCCGCGTCAAGCCGGCGTGAAAAAAGCGTCAATCCGGATAAAAATCCACGCGGAATTCGCAGCCGCCGTTCCGGCTTTCCTCCAGGCGGATGTGCCAGCCCTGGCGTTGGCAGATGCGCTGCACCAGCGACAGGCCCAGTCCGAGGCCGTCGCCGCGCGTGGCATCGCCGCGCACGAAGGGCAGGAAAACCGCGTCGCGCTGCTCGCGCGGAATGCCCACGCCGGAATCGCACACGCTGAAGCCGCCGCGCCGCAGCACCAGGCGGACGAAGCCTTTGTCGGTGTAGTGAATCGCGTTGCGCAGCAGGTTGGAGAGTATGGCGCGCAGCAGCGGCGCGGGATAACGCCCCTCGTCCGCGCTTTCCTGTTCCAGCGACAGTTCCAGTCCGCGCGCATCCGCTTCGCCGCGGAAGCGCGCGATCAACTCGTCGGCAAGCGCCCGCAGGCCGGCCTCGCCGCCGTCCCCCAGCGGCTGACTTTCCGGGGCGCGCGCCAGTTCGAGGAAGGTGGCCACCAATTCGCGCATCTCGACGCAAGAGGCGAGGATGCGCCGGACGGCCGTTTCCTGGCGCGCGTCGCCCACGCCCTGCGCGAGCATCAGTTCGCAGGAGCTTTCGATCACCATGAGCGGGGTGCGCAGTTCATGGCTGACGTCGCTGGTGAACAGGCGCTCGCGCTGCAGGGCCTGCTGGAGCTTGCCCAGGGCGGTGTCGAAAGCGGCGGCGAGGGTGCCGACTTCGTCGGGCGCATAGTCGGAAGCCAGCGGCGGCGCCAGCGGCAGGAGCTGTTCGCGATGCTGCACCTGGCCGGCCAGACGGACCACGGGTGCGATGACACGCCTGGCGATGCGCGCGCCCAGCGCCCATGCCGCGATGACGCTGAAGAGGATGGCGGCGAGGAGGAAGTCGAGCAGCATGCTCTCGCGGCGCTCGAACTCTTCCTGGTCCTGCGCCAGCACGTAGCGCGTGCCGGCCACGTCGTTGACCAGGACGTGATGTTCGAGTCCATCACGCGAGGCTTCCTGGAAACCGGGGCCGACCCGGGCGAGCCAGGCGGGCAGCGGCGGTTTGCCGTCCGGGCCGACGATGAACAACTGCATGTCCTTGTCCAGCGCGACGGACTGCCCCTTTGCCGCGGCCGCGACGATCTCGTTGAGGCGCGCACGCATCGAGGGCTCCGAGAGGTAGTCCTCGGTATAGGAGACCGCCTGCATCACGACAAGGGAAAACAGGCTCGAGACGACGAGCGTCAGCAGCACGAAGACGATGACGATGCGGCGCGCCAGGCTGTGACGGCTCTTCATTCCGCTTCGCCGCCTTCGGCCAGGCGGAAGCCGACGCCATGCACGGTATGCAGCAGGGGCCTGGGAAAGGGCTTGTCGATCTGCTGGCGCAGGGTGTGGATGTGGCTGCGCAGGCTGTCGCTGTCGGGCGGGGCGTCGCCCCACAGCGCCGCCTCGAGCGCTTCGCGCGTCGCCACCGCCGGACTCTTCTGCATGAGCACGGCGAGCAGCTTGAGGGCGAAGGGCCCGATCTTGAGGGACTGGCCGGCGCGGGTCACTTCGAGCGTGTCGAGGTCGTAGGTCAGGTCGGCCACCTGCAGGCGCCGGCGTCCGCCGGCGCGGGTGCGCTTGAGCACCGCCTCGATGCGCGCCGCCAGCTCGGGCAGGGCGAAGGGCTTGGTGAGGTAGTCGTCCGCGCCGGTGCGGAAGCCTTGCAGGCGGTCGTCCAATGCATCGCGCGCTGTGAGCATGATCACCGGCGTCTCGCGCCGCTCGCCCTCGCGCAGGCGCTGGCACAGCGAGTAGCCGTCCATGCCCGGCAGCATGACGTCGAGCACGATCAGGTCGTAGTGCTGCGTCGCCGCCAGGTGCAGGCCGGTCAGGCCGTCCTGCGCGCAATCCACCTCGTAGCCCTTGAGGGCGAGGTAGTCGGCCAGGTTGGCCAGAATGTCCCGGTTGTCCTCCACCACCAGCAGTCGCATTGCCGCCGATTCCCCTTTCTTCAGCGGCAAGCCTACCACCGGCGCGATCAGGATGGTTGGTGGCGGGTGAAGCGCGTCAGGTTGGCCATGATTTCGAGCATGGCCGCGCGGATCGCCTTGAGCGCACCGGAGGACTCGGCCAGCGAATGGTCGTCGCCGTCGGTGATTTCGTTGCGCGCGGCGCCGAGGGCGTTGATGGGGAAGGACACCTTGAAGTCGTTGCCGAGGTAGGCGATGCGGTTCCAGTCGGCGGCGACGGCATAGTCGCGGCGGTAATCCGGCGCCAGCAGGTCGTAGCCGCTGGAGTAGTCGGCGGACGGGTTCTGCACGCCGAGCAGCGGCAGCAGCGTGGCGGGGAGATCGAGATGGCTGGTGATGCCGCGCACGACCCGCGGCGCCTGGCCGGGCACGCGGATCACCGCCGGCGTGCCGGTCTGGAAACGGTTGAACTCCGCGCTATGCCCCCAGCGGCCGCGCTCCATGAACTCCTCGCCGTGGTCGCCCAGCACGATGATGACGGTTTTCTCGAGCAGTCCCTGCGCCCGCAGATGGTCGACGACGCGCCCGATTTGCCCATCGATGTGGTGGGCGGCATTGATGTAGCGGTTCTTGATCTGCCCGATGTCCTTCTTGAAGTCGGCGGTCAGGTAATTGAAGTCCTCCAGGTAGGGCCGGGCGATGGCGGCCTCCTGCGGAAAGTCGTAGGGCGCGTGGGTGGACTCGAAGAACATGTAGGCCATGAACGGCCGCGCGGGGTCGCGCCGGTCGATGAAGGAGAGGATGTCGTCGATGTTCTTCGCGTCGCGCTGCCAGGGCGGCGCGCCGCCTTCCAGTGCATGCATGTCCTGCGGCCGCATGTTGACGAAGATTGTCTTGTCGAAGGCCGGATACGTGAAGCGCTGGCTGGTGTTGAGGGTGAACTGGTAGTGCTGCTGCTGCAGCACGTCCATCAGCACCGGCGCGCGCCGCGCCGCGTGCATGGGAAACCAGTTGTTGCCGTAGATGCCGTAGAACATGGAGAAGACGCCCATCTGCGTCAGGTTGCCACCGCTGTAATGCTTTTCCAGGCGCAGGGCGTCGTTGGAAAGCGCCCACAGGCGCGGCATGATCTGCGGGTCGAGCATGTCGTAGCGCAGGGATTCGGCGACCAGCCAGACGATGTTCAGGGGCGCCGATGGCGCATCGATGCGCAGCGGCACCAGCGGATAGGCGAGCTGGCCTTCCTTCACGCGCAAGCTCTGCGCCTCGTCGCCGGCGCCTGAGCGGATGCCGAGGGCCTTGGCCAGCTTGCGGAAGGTGAGCGGCTGATAGAGCGGGTAATGCTCGCTGGCGAACAGGATGGGCTGGTAATTGGTCGCGGCGCTGTAGCCGTAGGCCATGCGTTCGCCGGTGCTCAGCACGGCCACGGCCAGCAGCACCCAGCGCCAGCGGATGCGCGCGGTCCAGCGGCCGAGTCCGTCGCGCCGCGTCACCCAGGCGTAGGCGATGGCCTGCGCCGAGAGGAGGGCGAGCACGGCCAGGCCGGCGGCAATATAGGTGCTGAGGCCAGCCCCCAGGGCTGCGATGCCGCCGGGCGTGAGCACCAGGTCCACCACGAAACCGTTGATGTGAAAGCCGTACATGTTGTGGATGAAGTGGTCGGCGAGCAGCAGCGTCTGGGTCAGCCCGGCCAGGAGGACGGCGACGGCCGCCAGCAGGATCCCGGCGCTCCGCATGGGGAACTTCGCCAGAAGCCAGCGCAGCAGGTGGGTGAGCAGCAATCCCGGCAGCAGATAGATGAAGGCGTAGCTGAGTGTGGCGGCCAGGGTCCAGCCGGCGACGGCGGGCGCTGCAAACTGGCTGGCGCCCTGCAGGCTGGCGACGAGGATGGCCGCGAGCAGCCAGGAAATCAGGAAGTAGCGATTGAGTAGCCGGGCGGCGGGCAGGGCGGGCATGGCATGGCTCCGAATGCGAACGGGCCATACCGTAGCAAGCGGGCCGTCAAGCCCGCCTCAATCTGGCGTGAAAAAAACGTGAAGGTCGTCGGTGATGCGTTACTTGGCGAACAGCCGCGCCGGATCGCTGAAGGCCTTGAACTCCAGCGCATTGCCGAAGGGATCCATGAGGAACATCGTCGCCTGCTCGCCCGGCTGGCCCTTGAAGCGCACGTAGGGCTCGATGACGAACTCCATGCCGGCGGCGCGAAAGCGTTCGGAAAGCCGCATCCATTCGTCCATCGGCAGCACCAGGCCGAAGTGGCGCACCGGCACCTGCTTGCCGTCGACCGAATTGGTCGGGTCGTCCGTGCCCGTGCGCTTGACCAGGTGGGCGACGATCTGGTGGCCGCGGAAATTGAAGTCCACCCACTCGTCGGAACTGCGCCCTTCCGGGCAGCCGAGGAACTTGCCGTAGAACTCCCGCGCGCGGGCGAGATCGGTGACGGGGAAGGCCAGGTGGAACGGGGGCATGGAAGCCATTCAGTTCTCCTTCGGGCAGTTGCCCCCCGCTCTGAGGCGGGTCGGGGCGGCTAGTGTGCCACAGGCGCCAGGCCGCGGCTACTGACCCGGCCAGGGAATCACATAGAACAATACGGCGAAGAAATGCAGCGCCGCGCCGGCCAGTACGAAGCCGTGCCAGATGGCGTGGTTGTAGGGCAGGCGCCGCCACTTGTAGAAGACGACGCCGGCCGTGTAGGCCAGGCCGCCCGCCGCCAGCAGCACCAGGCCGCCGGTGCCGACGTGCTCGAGCATGGGCTTGGCGGCGACCACTACGGCCCAGCCCATGGCGAGGTAGATCGACACCACCAGGCCGTGCAGGCGGCCCTTCAGCGCCAGGCGCAGCACGATGCCGGCGAAAGTCAGCGTCCAGATGACGGCGAAGAGCGACCAGCCCCACGGCCCGCGCAGGTTCACCAGCATGAAGGGCGTGTAGGTGCCGGCGATGAGCAGGAAGATGGCCGAGTGGTCGATGGCGCGCAGCGTGCGCTTGAGGCGCTCGACGCGCACGCTGTGGTAGAGCGTGGAGGTGGTGAAGCAGATGATCAGCGATGCGCCGAAGACCGCACTGCCGACGACGTGCCAGGCATCGCCGTTGCGTGCGGCGAAGACCGTCATCACCACCAGTCCAACGATGGCCAGCACGATGCCGATGCCATGCGTGACGCTGTTGGCGATTTCCTCGCGCAGGGTGTAGCTGGGGAGAGCAGGCAATGCGGTCATGCGAATCCTTTGTCGGCAACCGGAAATCCGACTTATGTAATAAGTATACCCCCGCCATGCCCAGTGGATTGGGGGACTGTGCCCATTCCTGTCCCCTGTTAGACTGACTTCGATTCGATGCTTGGAGATGGAACGATGAACGGAACCCCCACCCCGACTGCGGTGCGCTCGCCCTGCGTCAAGGTGTGCGAAATGGATGAGGCCGTCGGCCTGTGCAAGGGTTGTTTCCGCACCCAGGACGAGCGCGACTGGTGGGTTGCCTACACGGACGACCAGCAGCGTGAAGTGCTGCGGCGCTGCGATCAGCGTCGTGAGGCGGTCAGTCAGGGGAACGGGGCGCCGCTCCCGCCCAGCATGGGCCAGACGCGGGACAAGAGCTTCCGCTTCCGGGAGTAGCGGACCGTCCGCTCCGGATGGATCTATTCCGGCCTGTCGGCCGGGTACATGTAGTCCCGCGTCCAGGGCAGGGGATTGCGCGTCGCGCCGCCTCCCCTGACGGCAAGCACCTGATGCAGACCCACCCAGTCGTGCTCGAAACCGTAGGCGCAACCGGCGAGGTAGGTGCGCCAGATGCGGTAGCGTTTCTCGCCGATCAGGGCCTTGATTTCCGCATCGTGCTGCTCGAAACGCCGGCTCCAATGCCGCGCGGTGAGCGCGTAGTGGCGGCGCAGGTTTTCCACATCGCTCGCTTCCAGTCCGGCGGCTGTAAGTTCCTTCAACAGATAGCCGATATGGGGAAGCTCGCCATTCGGGAAAACGTAGCGGTTGATGAAATCGCCGCCGCCGAAGGGCGATTCGGCCGAGTTCGGGTCGGTCGAGGTGATGCCGTGGTTCAGGCAGATGCCGTCCTCGGCCAGCAGCTGGCGGATCTTGGCGAAATAGCCGCGCAGATTCTTCAGGCCGACATGCTCGAACATGCCGATGCTGGCGATGCGGTCGAAAGTTTCGCTGACGTCACGATAATCCTGCAAACGAATTTCCACCCGGTCTTCCAGCCCGGCCGCCACCACGCGCTGCCGCGCGAGGTCATGCTGGTTGCGCGAGAGCGTGATGCCGACGGCGCGCACGTCGTGCCGCTGCGCCGCCCGCAGCACCAGCGCGCCCCAGCCGCAGCCGATGTCGAGCAGGCGCTGCCCCGGTAGCAGGCGCAGCTTGCCCAGTATGTGATCGAGTTTCTGCATCTGCGCCTGCTCGAGGCTGTCGTCAGGATGGCGAAAGTAGGCGCAGGAATACACCATCTGCTCGTCCAGCCAGAATCGGTAGAAATCGTTCGAGACATCGTAATGGTAGGCAATCGCCTCGGCATCGATGCGTCGGGTATGGCGCACCATTCGCGCCGCGTGGCGCATTTGTCGGCCGACATGGGCGGAGAGCTGTGCCGCGACGGCAATCACGTCATCGATGGCGCCCTGTATGTCGATCTCCCCTTCGACATAGGCTTGTCCCAGAGACGCCATGGAAGGCCGCAACAGTCGGCGCAGCGCGCGCACCGTCTTGATCTCGAACGTGACGCGGGTGGGGTGCCCCAGCGCCACTTCGCGCCCGCCCCACAAGCGCAGCTGAAGCGGCACGTTGTGCCGGCTCATGCGGGCGGCGAAATTGTCGAGTTGCTTCTGCCAGAACATGCACCCTCCCCCGAAGTCGGCGCGCTGAGGCATTGCAGTTGCATATCATATATGATCGCGCCGAAGAGCATGCAGCGGAGGCCCTGTTGAGCAAGGCAGACATCCAGGCGGTCATCGATGCGGTCATCGCCGCGCACGGCGGCGCGGAATTCTGGCGCGGCCTGGGCGGCCTCGATGTCCAGTTGTCCGCGGCAGGCTTTCTCTTCGCCGCGAAGGGGCGGCCGGTGCTGCGCCATGCGCGCATGTGGGCCTCCGCGACCGAGCCGCGCTTCGTCTTTTACGACTACCCGCACGCCGGCTGGCGCGGCGAGTGGATTGGCGACGCCGAAGTGCGCATCCTCGATCCGACGGGGCACGTGGCGTCGAGCCGGGCGCGGCCGCGCGAAGCCTTCCGCGGTCTGCGCCGGCAATTCCGCTGGGACGCGCTGGATTTCCTCTACTTCGGCGGCTACGCCACGTGGAACTACCTGGTGACGCCGTTCATTTTCCTGCGACCGGGCTTTTCCTTCGAGCTGCTGCCGCCGCTCGACAGTTCCCAGGGGAGGATCACGCGGTTGGCTGCCACCTTTCCGCCGGACATCCCCACGCACAGCCGCACGCAGATTTTCCATTTCGACGCGCAGCACCTGCTGACGCGGCTGGACTACACCGCCGAAGTGGTCGGCGGCTGGGCGCGCGCGGCGCACATCTGCGCGGACTACCGCGAATTCGGTGGCGCGGGCGGCACGCTGCGGGCGCCGACCCGCCGCCGCGTCCGGCCGATGCCGTTCGGCGACAAGCCGCTGGGTTTTCCGAACCTGGTGGCGCTGGACATCGATGAGATCACTCCTCTGTCGGGTCCTGCATGAAGGGCGGTATTGCGCGCTATGCTGAATGGGTTACACTGCGATGGCGTCGGTATTTCACCGACCGGCATCCATTCCATTCACTATGACCCGGTCTGAGGCTCAGCAGCGAGTAGACGATATCGAGGCTTTCAGGCGCGAGTTGCAGCGCCTGAGGGCAGAAAAGGTGCTGGCCTTGTCCGAGGAGCAGGCCCCTGCCGTTGCGCGCCATCACGATGCCCTGATCACGGAGCTTTCGCGTGGTTACGATATCGACCGCGATGTGCGCGGGAAGAAGCTTTCTCTCGGCATGAAGGTTGCCTCATTCCTGGGCGCGCTGGCCCTGGCGGCGAGCGTGTTCTTCCTCTTTCGCCAGTTCTGGGGATTGTTCGGCACGCTTCTGCAGGTGTCGATTCTGGTGGGCGTCGCCTTTTTCACGTTTGCCGGGACGCTCCTGGTGCGCGAACGCGACACCTCCGCTTATTTCACCAAGCTTGCGGCAATGGTGGCGTTCACCTGTTTCGTTCTGAACGTCTACATGCTCGGGCAGATTTTCAGCATCACGCCGTCGGACAAGGCTTTCATCGTCTGGGCGGCTTACGCGCTGCTGCTCGCCTATGCCTGCGATCTGCGGCTTTTGCTGGCAGCGGGCATCCTGTGCCTGGTGGCTTTCGTCGCGGCGCGTACCGGCACATACAGCGGCCTCTACTGGCTGCATTTCGGCGAGCGCCCGGAGAACTTTTTTCCCGCAGCGATACTGCTGCTGGTGACTCCGCTTTGGGTGCGCCATGAACGATATGCCGGCTTTCCCGCCATCTACCGGGTGTTCGGCTTGCTGACCCTGTTCCTGCCCACGCTGGTGCTGGCCAACTGGGGTCGGGCAAGCTATCTCGATATTGATCCGAAGGTGATCGAGGGCATCTACCAGTTGTTTGGATTTGCCGGCAGTGCAGCGGCGATCTGGTTCGGCATGCGACGCGCCTGGCCGGAAGTGGTGAACACCGGCATGGTTTTCTTCGTGATATTCCTCTACACCAAGTTTTTCGACTGGTGGTGGGATGTCATGCCGAAATATCTATTCTTCCTCGTTGTCGGGCTGACCGCCATCCTGTTCCTCGTGGTCATGCGACGGTTGCGCAGAGTGGCGGTGCATGTGGAGAGCGAAGGGACGGCCGCATGAATACCTGGTCGCGCTGGCGCACAGCTGTCGTCGGAGCAGCCTTGATTGCCGCAACCAACGCAGTCGCGCTGATTGGCGTTGCCTACAACCGTAGCGGCGAGCCGGAGAGCGTGCTGCTTCTGAGCAAGCGCGAAATCGCCAAGGTCGGCAATTGGGGTTTTCGGCGCGAGGACAGCGGCCTCGAATTCGGCCTTCGCTGGCGAGTCCCGGGAGGCAATGCCCTGGGTTACGTCTATGGCAGCGATTCCAGCGAGGAGGATGGGCCGTCGTGGATCGATCGCGACAGGCTGGCATCCCTGGGTTTCGCCATTCCCGACAGCGGGGATGGCGGCAAGCGGTGGCGCTCCATTGAGCGACAGCAGTCACGCGATGCATTGGTGGTACTCGAACTTGACGGACCGGCTTATCGAAACGAAGTGGCGCGGGCGCGGCATCGTACCGAAGAAGCGCGCGAACGCGCCGCAGCCATGCCCGATGACCGCGCACTGAAACAAAGGGCGGAAGCGACGAAGAAGCACCTTGTTCGCATCGAGAACGAGGAAACCCGGCTGTATATCATTGATGCGGGGCCTGACCTGGCGACGTTGCGCGCGAAGTACCCCGACAGGATGCGTCATGCGATCGTTCATGCCGAGATCCGGCCCTTGTTCTATGAACGCAAGGGGAAGCAGCGCCTGAGCGTTTCTGTGCGGCTTACGACGGCGAACATCATTGTCCCGCTGGAATACCGGGACGCCCTGGAACGGGGCCGCGGCCCGGGCGAGGATGTGAAGATTGCTTTTGGAAAAAGGCTGGAGCCGTGGATCGTCGCAGTACAGCCTCGATCCGACAGCGCGCCCGGAACGGGCAAGGACTGAGGCTCAGCGGTCTTTTCCCCACGAATCCTTCAGCGTCACCGCCCGGTTGAACACCGGCGACCCCGGTTTCGAATCCACGCGATCCGCCACGAAGTAGCCGTGCCGCTCGAACTGGAAGCGGTCTTCGGGCTTGGCGTCCCTCAGCGCCGGCTCGAGGCGGGCGGAAATGATCCGCCTGGAATCCGGGTTGAGGTCTTCCAGGTAATCGCGGCCGCCGGCGCCGGGGTTGGGCTCCTTGAAGAGACGATCGAAAAGGCGCACTTCCGCCGCGTAGGCATGCTGCGCACTGACCCAGTGGATGTTGCCCTTCACCTTGTAGGTGTCCGCGCCCGGCGTGCCGCTCTTCGAGTCCGCGAAGTACTCGCAATGCACCGCGGTGATGCTGCCGGCAGCATCTTTCTCGCAGCCGGTGCATTTCACGACGAAGCCGTAGCGCAGGCGCACGCTGTTGCCGGGAAAGAGGCGGAAGTAGCCTTTCGGCGGCGCTTCGGCGAAATCCTCCCGCTCGATCCACAGCTCGCGCGAGAAGGGCACGGCGCGTTTGCCCCGTTCGGCCTGCTGCGGATGGTTGGGCGCGAAGCAGTCTTCCTCCTGCCCTTCCGGATAGTTGGCGATGATCAGTTTTAGCGGATCAAGCACGGCGATGCGCCGTTCGGCACGCGCGTTGAGGTCGTCGCGCATGCATTCCTCCAGCACGCCGTAGTCGATCCACGAGTCGGCCTTGGCGACGCCGATGCGCTCGGCGAAGGCGCGGAAGCCCTCGGGCGTGTAGCCGCGCCGGCGCGCGCCCACGAGCGTCGGCAGGCGCGGATCGTCCCAGCCGTCGACACGTTTTTCCTGCACCAGCTGGATCAGCTTGCGCTTGGACAGGACGACGTAGCCGAGGTTGAGGCGGGCGAACTCGATCTGCTGCGGCAGCGGCCGCGCCAGCAGGCCGCCCTCGGCCAGCTTGTCGAGCAGCCAGTCGTAGAAGGGGCGCTGGTCCTCGAACTCCAGCGTGCACAGGGAGTGGGTGATGCGCTCCAGCGCGTCCTCGAGGGGATGGGCGTAGGTGTACATCGGGTATACGTTCCACTTGTCGCCGGCGCGGTGGTGTGTGGCATGGCGGATGCGGTAGAGGACCGGGTCGCGCAGGTTGATGTTGCCTGATGCCATGTCGATCTTCGCCCGCAGCACATGGGCGCCGTCGGGGAACTCGCCCGCTTCCATGCGGCGGAAGAGGTCGAGGTTCTCCTCGATGCTGCGCGCGCGATGGGGGCTGTTGCGGCCCGCCTCGGTGAGCGTGCCGCGGCTGGCCCGCATCTCCTCGGCAGGCTGCGAGTCAACGTAGGCGTGGCCGCTTTTAATGAGGTATTGCGCTGCCTCGTACATGAAGTCGAAGTAGTCCGAGGCGAAATACGCGTTGTCGCCCCAGTCGAAGCCGAGCCAGCGCACGGCGTCGACGATGGCGTCGACATACTCCTGCTCTTCCTTTTCCGGATTGGTGTCGTCGAAGCGCAGGTGGCAGGCGCCGCCGTAGTCGCGCGCCAGGCCGAAGTTGAGGCAGATCGACTTGGCGTGGCCGATGTGGAGGTATCCGTTCGGCTCGGGCGGGAAGCGCGTGCGGATCTTCGCGGTATCGATGGGAGCGCCGGCATGGGCGGCGGCGGGGCCGGGTGCGCCGCCCCAGGTCGCGCCGTCATGCTTGCCGGCGGCAAGATCGGACTCGATGATCTGGCGGATGAAGTTCGAGGGGATCGGGACCGCTTCCGGCGCGGCTTTCGCGTTCTTGTCGTTGCTCATGATTGGGCGGGGGTTGCGGGCGCGGCGTGCGCGCCGGAACGAAAACGCTATTTTAGCGTGACGAAGGGCGCACCCCAAGAGTACTTCCTCAGAGCGGTTTCACCGCTCTTCAGGGCGCACCGCGGCGTAGATGGCGATTGCGGAGAGCAGCACGAAAGCGATCAGCGACAGTTCCGGTATGGACAGGCCGAGAAACCTCCAGTCGACCTTGCTGCAGTCGCCGTTGGCCTCGAACATTGCCGGCCACCACTTGGCCAGCGGCAGGCCGTTGAGGAAGCGCTCCTCCGCGCTGATGCCGCATGCGGCGGCCTGTGGATGGTAGGTGAGATATACCTGCCAGCCGGCGATCGCCGCACCCAGCGTGGCCCACAGGTCGAGCAGGCCCAGGTAGAGCCAGCGCGCCGCGCCGGCCGGCTTGTGGGCGGCGGCGACGAGTGCCGTGAGGGCAAAGAGGATGAAGGCGATGCGCTGCATTACGCACAGCGGGCAGGGCAGCAGCCCGAGCTTTTCCTGCAGATAGAAGACGGCGAAGGCGACGAAGGCGAGGCCGCCCACGCCGACGGCAAGATGAATGTGGTGGGTTTTCATGGCGGGAAGCATTATGACCGAAGGAAATCCCTGTGGGATGACCGAAGGGAATCCACCTGGGATGACTCAAGGTCATCCTCGCGCGTTGCTCCGGGATGCAGCGGCGGGTTCGCCTCAGTCTGCAGTCCCCTGGAAAAGCGCGCAATGAAGTCGCGGTCGATGCGATCCTTCCAGCGCCATACCCAGTCGCCATGCCAGGAAAACGGTCCCCACGAGGCGATGGCATGGCGGCCGCCGGTGCTGATGAGGTAGAGCGCCCGCTTCTGCGGGACATGGCGCTTGAGTGCTTGTCCATCCAGCGCCCGGCGCAGGTTCTCCGCCAGAGGCGGGCCGGCGCGCACCGCGTAGACGCCGGATTTCGGGCGTGGCTGGTCAAGCATGCTGGCGACATCGCCGGCTGCGAAAATGTTGGCGTGCGAGGTGGATTGGAGAAAGCCGTTCACGCTGATGAAGCCGTTCGCGTCGGTGGCCAGTCCGGAGCGCCTGGGCCAGGCAGGCGCCCCGGCGCCGGTGGCGACGAGGTTGAAATCGCTCTCGATCTGTTCGCCGGTGTGCAGGGTTATGCCCCCGGGATGGAAGGCCGCCACCGCTCGCTCCGGGTAGTAGAGGATGCCGCCGGCCGCCAATTGCGCCTCGAGCCGGCGCCCGACGCCGGGCGGGTGGCCCGGCAACAGGCGCTCGCCGGCAGAAACCAGCTGGAGCACTGCCTTGCCGTCGCGCACATGGCGCCGCAGGCGGCGCTGAATGGCGAGGGTCAGCTCGATGCCGGCGGCGCCGCCGCCGATCATCGTGATGACGGTGCGAGGTCGTGCCCGCACATGTTCGACGAGGCTGCGGCAGCCCTGGATGAAGCGCTCGATGGGGCGCACCGGCAGCGCATGCTGCGTTGCGCCGGGCAGGGCACTCAGGTCGAGCACGGCGCCGGTGTCGATGGAGAGCACGTCATAGTCGAACGCGGCGCCGTTGCTGCAGAAGATGCGCTGTGCGGCCGTGTCGATGCCGATGACTGTGGTGCGGCGATGGGGTATGCCGGCGCGCTGCGCCAGCGCCTCGACCGGGATCAGGCAATCGCGCAGGTGGTAATGGCCGGCCAGCCAGCCCGGCAGCATGCCGGAATAGACCTGATGCGCATGGGGCGAGACGAGCGTCGTCTCGACGCCGGCCGGCGGCTTGCGCGCCAGCGCATCGAGTGCAAACACATGGCTGTGACCACCGCCCAGCAGCACAAGGCGCTTCATCGTCCCCCGGATTGTCCTGGCAATGACCAGCGCAGGATAGCAAAGCGTCCGTCCTCCAGGGGCGCGACGATGCCCTTGCCGTCCGGCAGACGGCGGAAATCGCCGTCCGCGCGCGCCGGCAGCGGCAATGCCGCCAGTTCCCCGAAGCGCCCGCCGCGGAAGCTGACGATCTTGAGCGACATGCGGTCGGCGGCAGGCAGCACGATGTCCATGATGCCGTCGCGATCGACATCGGCGATGGCGGAAAGCCCGATTTCCGTTGAACCGATGCGGTGGGTCGAGAAACTGCCCATGCGGCCCTTCTCGACGAGGCGGTCGCCGGCGACGCCGTAGATCGCGAGGGTGCCGCCGATGTGCGGCGTGAGCACGGCGATAATCTCTGGCTTGCCATCGCCATCGACATCCGCTGCGCCGATCGGGTTCAGCCAGCGGTTGGGCAGGCCGATCGGCTCGCTAGCCGCCATCATCTCCAGCCGGCCTTTCATGACCTGGAAGACGGCAATCGAGGCGCCCTTGTCCTGCAGGCTGCGCACGACGATCACCTGTTCGCGGCCGTCTGCCATGAGGGAGACGATGCGCGGCACGAGATCCTCGAAGACCTCGTTCGGCGGCAGGCGGTAGCTCAGGGTGGCACCCGAGCGCAATGTGACATTCAGCGCGCCGGCCTCGAGGGCATCGCCGAGGACGCCGTGGGCATAGCGATCGGTCGGCTCGGCCAGCCAGGCCAGCGCGATGTCGCGGCCCGAGGCGACACGCGAATGCGGCAGCGCATCTTCGGGCAGCGGCGGCATGTGCGCTGCGGCAACCGGCGCCACGGAAGTGACTTCAAGCGTGGGCGCGGACGCGGCCGGCTGCGCAGGCAGGCCCAGCGCGGCCAGCAGCACGGCCAGGCAGGCCAGCCGTTTCATGCCGCCGCCTCGATCAGCCCGCTGCCGACCAGGCGGTCATAGTCTTCCGGGCGGTCCACATCCCACAGAGGTGTCGGTTCCGCCCAGCGCCAGCCGAGCCGTCGCAGGCGCGCGCGCGTCTGCGCCATGACCTGCGGCGTGCCCCAGTTGACGCCCTCGAACAATTCCGGCGCCGCCTGGCGCAGCGCGATGAGGACATAGCCGCCGTCTTCCACCGGCCAGACGACGGCGTCGTGATCGTCCAGCAGCGCGGCGGCATGGCGGATGCGATCCGGCGTCAGGGCCGGGCAGTCGGTGCCGACGAGCAGGACGCGTTCGTGCGCGCGCAGCAGCGCGTCGAAGGCGTGCAGCATGCGCGCGCCGACATTGCCTGCGCACTGGTCATGCAGCGGGATGCCGAAGCGCTGCCGGCATGCATCGAAGAAAGGGTGGCCGCGATCGGGCGCGCAGAACAGCGACACCGGACCGACTGCCGCGCCGGTCGCGGTGGCCAGCGTGCGCAGCGTGAGCCGCCGCTGCAGGGCCGCCGCGCCCTCCAGGCCGAGGCGCGGCGCCAGTCGCGTCTTGGCCGCGCCGGGCACGGGCGCGCGGGCCAGCACCGCGACGGCGGTGCCGGCTATTGCGGCATGGCCGTAATCCCGTGCCAGCCGCGCCGGATCGGCGCCGAAGAAATAGGCGAGGCGCAAGCGCCACATCAGCAGGACGGTGCGCCAGAAGCCCTTCTGCTCCCAGCGCCGGCCCGACGTGCGCACGCGCTGCCGCAGGCAGGCGGGCGGGCCGATGCGCTTGAGCGTGCGGCTGAGCGCGATGTCTTCCATGAGCGCAATGTCGGGGAAGCCGCCGCAGGCCGCGAAGGCGTCGCGGCTGGCGAAGATCGCCTGGTCGCCGGTGGCGATGCCGCTGAGGCGCGAGCGCAGGTTCATGAGGCGGGCGATCAGCGGCAGCAGGGGGTGTCGCCCCTCGATGGCGACGTCGAAGCGCCCCCATACATGGCCGTTGGCGAGCGCCGCCGCGACGAGGCGGTCGGCGTCCGCCGGCAGGCGCGTGTCGGCATGGAGGAAGAGCAGGCACTCGCCGCGCGCCGCCGCGGCGCCGGCATTCATCTGCCGCGCGCGGCCGCGCGGCGCGGCCACAACGCGGTCGGCATGGGGCTGCGCCAGCGCCGCCGTGCCGTCATCGCTGCCGCCGTCGGCGACGATGATTTCGGCGCCGCGCGCGCGCAGCGGCGCAAGCGCGGCGAGTTGCGCCGCAATGCCGTCCGCTTCGTTCAGCGTCGGCACGACGATGGACAGGGTGGGCGGGGTGGGCTGGGTTTTCATCCCGGCGGACAGGCCGCATCCCGTTCCACGAAAACGAAATCGGCGAAGCCGGCGCGCGCTTCCTCGCCGGTGTTGTCGGTGTCGGTGGCGATGGCCATGCCGGTGAGGCGCGACGGCGCATGGCCGAAGGCGCGCTGAAAGTCAGCCGCCACGTCACGGCGCTCGTCGACCCAGCGCCCGGCCTCTGCGCTGCCCGTGCGCAGCACCAGCATGCGCGCACGGTCGGTATAGGCGTTGGGCTGCCAGGTGCCGACCGGATGGCGGTTGTCCCAGATGTAGTTCACGGCGGCATCCGGCACCTGGCTGCCGCGCAGCGTGCGCGCCAGGCTCAGTCCCATGCGTGTGCCGAAGCTCAGCGTCTCGGCCGGCACCTCGAAGCTCAGGTAGACGCGGGCGGCATAGTCGTCGCCCGATTTCTGCGTCATGTCGGCCGATTTCAGCGGGGCATCGATGCGCCAGCGCCAGCACAGCATCGGCGACTTGGCAAGATCGACCTGCAGCGTGCGCGCCAGCAGCGCCATGCTTTTCACGGCATGGGACTCCACGGCGCGCACCCCGTCCCATTCGCGCAGGCGGTAGCGGGTCGGCGGCACCTTGTCGTCCAGTCGTTCCACCTGCCATGGGGCCTGAATGGCGCCGTCTGCGTCGGGCAGGAAGCGGCCGACCCAGAGCGGCCCGGCCAGCAGGGGCAGCGGCAGCAGCAGGGCGCAGGCGGCCAGCATGCGGCGTTTCATCGCGCGCACCGTCAACGCCTTGCCGCCTGCTCGAGCGCAGGCCGCGCAGCGAGCAGGGCGGGGATATCCTGCGCCGGCAGCGGTTTGCTGAAAAGATAGCCCTGCATCTCTTCGCAGTCGTAATTTTTCAGCAGTGCGGCCTGTGCTTCCGTCTCGACGCCTTCCGCGATCACTCGCAGCCCGAGCGAGTGGCCCAGGGCGATGACAGCCTGGACGATGGCGACGTCATTGCCGTCATCCGTCATGTTGCGCACGAAGGACTGGTCCACCTTGAGTTTGTCCAGCGGGAAACGCTTGAGGTAGGCGAGGGAGGAATAGCCGGTGCCGAAATCGTCGATGGAAAGCTGCACGCCGATGGCTTTCAGGTCGCGCATCATGGCAATGGATGCTTCAACGTCCTGCATCGCCGCGCTTTCCGTCACTTCGAGTTCGATGCGCTGCGGCGCCAGCCCGGTTTCCCCGATCAAGGCGCGGATCAGGTCGGGCAGCCCCTTGTCGCGGAACTGACGCGGCGAGATGTTGATCGCCATCGTCATCTCCGGCCAGCCGTCCGCCTGCCACTGCCGGGCCTGGGCGCAGGCGGTGCGGATCACCCATTCGCCGATCGGCACGATGAGTCCGGTTTCCTCGGCGAGCGGAATGAAGTGGGCGGGCGACACGGCGCCGCGCAGCCGGCTGTGCCAGCGTGACAGCGCCTCGACGCCGACGACGCGCCCTTCGACGTCGACCTGGAGCTGGTAGTGCAGTTCCAGTTCCTGGCGCGTCAGCGCCTGGCGCAGTTCGTGTTCCAGTTCGAGCCGGTCCAGCGCCCGTGCGTTCAGTTCCTGCGAGTAGAACTGAATGCCGTTGCTGCCCTCGCGCAGCGCCTTCTGCAATGCGCTCTCGGCATTGCGCACAAGGTTGTCGGCCTCGGTGCCGTCCTGCGGAAAGCAGGCCACGCCGATGCTGAAGGTGACGAACAGGTCGCGCCCCTCCACGTGCAAGGGCAGCTCCGTCGCGGCGATGATGCGCTCGACCAGGCGGGAGACAGAATCCGCCGCCGCTTCGCCGCGCACCAGCATGGCGAACAGGTCGCCCTCGAAGTTGAACAGCTCGCAGCGATGGTCGCTGCCGTCGCCCAGGTCCTGCAGTTCGGACAGGCGCTGCGCGGCGGCGACCAGCACCTGCTCCCCCAGTGCCGGCCCGAGGCTTTCGGTGATGCGCCTGAAGCGGTCCAGGCTGAGCAGCACGACGGCGCCGGCATCGCCGCCGCCCGCCGCGGCGGCGAGATCGTCGAAGAAGCGGCGGCGGTTAGGCAGTCCCGTCAGGTCATCGTGATAGGCGAGGAAGAACAGGCGTTCTTCTGCCTGCCTGCGTTCGGTGATGTCGGACAGATAGGCGTGATAGATGTCGTCGTCTTCGAGATGGTGAACCCGGCAGTCGAGCGTGCGGCCATGCGCCTCGTACTGCCAGTTGCCCTGGTTCCGGCCGGCTGTTTTCAGGGCCGCGAGGCGCTGCGCCATGTCGGCGGGGAACAGCGCCTGCGGCCCTTCCGCGGCGACGCCCAGGCGCTGCGCCATGGCGATGGCGCCGGGATTGGCATACGCGATCGAGCCGTTCGCGCCCAGCCTGAAGACGGGGCTGGGATTGCGCGCCGGGAACATGGCGAGGCGCCTGCGCTCCAGGCCCTCGGCGAGATAGGCGCGGGCAAAATAGCCGCCGACCAGCGCCACGCCCAGCAGCGCGGCGCTGAAGGCGATGACCCACATGTAGATGTCGGCGATGGCCGCTTCGGCCTTGATGCCGCGCGCGACGACGTCGCCGCGCACCGCCTGCGCCAGCGCTTCCGCATTGCCGTTGATGCTGATGCACAGCGTAGTGATGTCACGCAGCAGGGCGAGGGAGCGCCCCGGATCGGGCCGGTCGTGCAGCACTTCGTCGAGTTGGCCGACCAATGCCTTGATCGGCGGGTATTGCAGCTCGATGCGCGCCAGCCTGCCATCGCCGGGAAAGGCCGCGCGCAGGTCCGCCAGTCCCAGCGCAATGCCCTCTTCGTTGTTCCGCTTGCGCTCGAGGAAGGTCCCGCGGTTGCGGAAGACATAGTATTCGTAGGCGATCGGCTCGATGGCGGCCACTTGCGCCTTGAAATTCTCCAGGGCGTTGAGGAGGCGGATGTCCCGTTCCACCAATCCGCGCGTGGCCGTGACGGCAATGCCGCCCTGATGGATGACCAGCGCAGACAAGGCGACGCCCCCGGCGAAAATCGCCGCGTAGAGCGCAATCACCGTCTGCCGCAGGCTGAGTTTCACGCGTCTTCCCGTTCAGGCCTCGCCGCGCGCCGGGTAGTCCACCTTGATGACGAAATCCAGCCCAGCGAGGATCTCCCTGAAATGCGGCCGCGCGAACGGCATGGTGCTGACGGAGCCCCAGTAGAGCGTGCCGTCCGGCCGCACGATGAACAGGCCCGGCTCGCTGAACAGTGCCGGCTCCTCGATGCCGGCGGAGGTCTTGCCGCGGCTGCTCGAGACGTAGAGATCCCAGCTGCGCGCCATCTCGATCGACAGGCCGTAGCCGAGGTTCAGGTTCGCCAGCCCCCAGTTGTCGCGTGCCGCCTCGGCGCGCTCGCGCGTGTCGCTGCTCAGCACCTGGATGCCGACGCCGCGCGCGGCAAACTCGGCGACGAGCTTGTCCAGTTCGCTGACGTAGGTCTTGCAGACCGGGCAGTGCAGGCCACGGTAGAAGACGACGAGGGTGAAACGCTCGGGCTGCTGCGCGGCAAGGTCCCAGTCGCCGGCAAGCGTCGGCACGCGCAGGGCGGGGACGGGCTGGCGGGGCATGAGTCGGGTCATGAAGTGCTCCTCTCTGTGGTTATGGTTTTAGCTTGCAGTTGGATAGGGCAATGGCGACGGCCTGCAGCACCTCGCCGCTGTCGGCATCCTGGACGAAGGCGGCGATGCCGGCATGACTGAAGTCTACGCCGTTGCCTTGCGCGAAAGTGTGGCCGAGCGCGATGCGGCCGTCGGCGCCGACCGGCAGCGGGCCCTGCCACTGGCGCACGACGTAATCGTGGCGCAGCCGTGCGCCGCGGTTCTCGCCGGCCTCGACGGCGCTGACGAGGCCGTTCTCGTAGAGGGCGAGATAGGCTTCGGCGCGGCCCTTGCGCGACAGCACTTCGCCGGTCAGCCTGGCGGCCCAGCCGCCGGCTGCCGCTGTCCACGGCAAGGACGAGTTTCGCCTGCGGCGGACTGTCGGCGCGCTGGCGCACGGCGTCGTCGAAGGCGGCGGGGCTGTGCCAGGAGCGGAAATCGCGTCCGTCCAGCATCACCTGCGGCGTATACACGACCCGCCCGCCACCGCGATTGACCATGTCGCGCTGGCGCTGGCCGAAGCGCGCCTGGGCGAAGCGGTCGCGCCAGCCGATGTAGTCCCAGTAGTCGACATGCAGCGCCAGCGGCACGATCCTGCCGGGGGGCAGCTGCGACAGCCAGCGGTCCGCCGGCGGGCAGCTGCTGCAGCCCTCGGAGGTGTACAGCTCGACGAGCGGCACCTGGACGGTCTCGGCGCGGGCGACGCATTCGGCCGCACTCGCCGTGGCGGACAGCAATGCCGCGGCGAAAGTCAGCCCCTGCAGGACGGCGGCAGTTTTCGCAAGAAACACGCCGGGCCGTCCCAAGTGTTTCTTGGCCCCTTGAGGGGAGAGCGCCGCGAAGCGGTGTTTTCGGGGTGGGCTCATCTGAGCCTCCAGGCGTGGTAGCGCGCCACCCATTCGAGCAGCTTCTGCGGCGCATGCGCCTTCTTCCAGTTGCCGGCGGCGGCCTTGTTGGCCTCGGCCAGGGTCGGGTAGATGTGGATGGTGCCGAGGATCTTGTTCAGCCCGAGGCCGTGGCGCATGGCGGCGACGTATTCGGCGATGAGGTCGCCGGCGTGTTCGCCGACGATGGTGACGCCGAGGATGCGGTCCTTGCCGGGCGGCGTGATCACCTTGACGAAGCCGTGCGCCTCCGAGTCGGCGATGGCGCGGTCGAGATCGTCGAGGCCGTAGAGCGTGACCTCGTGCGGGATGTTCTTCTCCTTCGCCTCCTGCTCGTTCAAGCCGACGCGCGCCACTTCCGGATCGGTGAAGGTCGCCCAGGGAATGACGGAGTAGTCGGCCTTGAACATCCTGAAACTGCCGAAGAGGGCATTCACCGCGGCGTACCAGGCCTGGTGCGACGCGGTGTGGGTGAACTGGAAGGGGCCGGCGACGTCGCCGCAGGCGTAGATGTTGGGATACAGCGTCTGCAGGTATTCGTTGGTCTCGACGGTGCGCGTCTTCGCCAGCGGGATGCCGAGTTCCTCCAGGCCGTAGCCGGTGGTGTTGGCGACGCGGCCGACCGCCACCAGCACTTCATCGAAGGGGATGCGGACCTCGCCGCCGCCGGGTGCGCCGACATGTTCGCAGATCAGGGTCTTCTCGCCGTCCTCGACGACGAAGCGCTGCGCCTTGTGGCCGGTGCGCACGTCCACGCCTTCCCTGCGAAAGCGCGCCGCCACCATCTCGGAGACTTCCGGGTCTTCGCGAATAAGGATGCGCGGCAGCATTTCCACCTGCGTCACCTGCGCGCCGAAGCGTGCGAAGCACTGCGTCAGTTCGCAACCGATCGGGCCGCCGCCCAGCACCAGCAGGCGGCGCGGCAGCTTGCGCAAGTCCCACAGGTTGTCGGAGGTGAGGTAGCCGATGTCCGCCAGGCCGGGGATGGGCGGCACGAAGGGGCGCGCGCCGGCGGCGATGACGATGGCGCGGGTGGTCAGCGTCTGCGTGCCCGCGGCGGTCTTCACCTCGACCGACCAGGGCGAGACGATCTTCGCCTCCCCCTGCAGGCATTCGACGCCGAGCGCGGTATAGCGCTCGACCGAGTCGTGCGGCTCCACTGCCTGCACGACGCCGCGTACCCGCTCCATGACTTCGGCGAAGTCGAACTCCACCTGGGCGTGACGCATGCCGAACTCGCGCGCGCGCTCGGCGTGGGAGAGGAATTTGGCGGAGCGGATCAGCGCCTTGGAAGGCACGCAGCCGGTGTTGAGGCAGTCGCCGCCCATGCGGTGCTTCTCCACCAGTGTCACCTTCGCCTTCACCGCGGCGGCGATGTAGGCGGTCACCAGGCCGGCGCTGCCGGCGCCGATGACGACGAGGTTGCGGTCGAAGCGCGCCGGCCGCGGCCAGTCGGCCAGCGCTTTCCTCGCCTTGATGGTGGCCACGATCTTCTTCGCGATCAGCGGGAAGACGCCGAGCAGCACGAAAGAGGCGATCAGGCCGGGCGAGAGGATGCCGGCGAGCGAGTCGATCCCGGCGATCTCGCGGCCGGCATTCACATACACCAGCGTGCCGGCGAGCATGCCGACCTGGCTCACCCAGTAGAAGGTCCAGGCGCGGATGGGCGTGAGCGCCATCGCCAGGTTGATGACGAAGAAGGGGAAGAGCGGCACCAGGCGCAGCGTGAACAGGTAGAAGGCGCCGTCGCGGCGCACACCGTCGTTGAGCGCCTTGAGGCGGTCGCCGAAGCGCGCCTGCACCCAGTCGTGCAGGAGGAAGCGGGCGATGACGAAGGCCAGCGTGGCGCCGATGCTGGAGGCGAAGCTGACGATGACGGTGCCCCAGAACAGGCCGAAGATGGCGCCGGCCGCCAGCGTCATGACGGCGGCGCCGGGCAGGGAGAAGCCGGTCACCGCGACATAGACGCCGAAGAAGATCAGCGCCGCCTGCAGCGGGTTGGCCGCGCGCCAGGCTTCGATGACCGCCTGCTGCGACTTGAAGAAGTCGAGCTTCAGGTACTGGCCGAGGTCGAAGGCGAAGAAGGCGGCGACGGCGACGACGACGAGGGCGACGACCAGCAGCTTGCGCGCGTTCATGAAGTTTCCCCCTCGTCGAGCCGGGTTGGCACGGTCACCTCGCCGTGCAGCGTGCGATGCACCGGGCACTTGTTGGCGATTTCCAGCAGCTTCTGCTGTTGCGCCGCGTCGAGTTCGCCTTCGAGGCGGATGACGCGCTCGATGCGGTCAACCTTGCCCTCTTTTGTTTCGCAGTCCGCGCAGTCCTTCGCGTGGATTTTCTCGTGCGTCAGCTCGACCTGCACGCGCTCCAGCGGCAGGCCCTTCATGTCGGCGTACATGCGCAGCGTCATCGCCGTGCACGCGCCGAGGCCGGCCAGCAGCAGGTCGTAGGGCGACGGGCCGCTGCCCAGGCCGCCGGCCGCAACCGGCTCGTCGGCGAACAGCAGGTGTCCGCCGGCGACGATGCGCTGCGTGTATTTGCCCTCGCGCGTCTCTTCCACCCGCACCACCGTGTCGTCACCGTCCGGGGTGGCCGGCGCGACGTAGCGGCCGGCCCAGGCGGCGAGCACCTCGGCGACGTAGGCGGCGTCCTCGCGCCGCGTCAGCAGGTGGTCGGCGCCGTCGAGGGAGACGAAGCTCTTCGGCTGCGCCGCCTCGGCGAAGAGACGCTCGCCGTTGTCGAAGGCGACGATCTCGTCGTCCGGCGCGTGCATCACCAGCAGGGCCTTGTTCATGCCGCCGAGCGCCTCGGCCAGGCGCTGGCCTTCGACATCCTCGACGAACTGGCGGCGGATGCGGAATTCGCGGCCGCCTAGCTTGACGCTGGCTTCGCCGTCGCGGCGGATCGCCTCTTCGGCGCCGGCGAAATTCTTCAGCACATGCGCCGGGTCGTCCGGCGCGTTGAGCGTGACTACGGCGCGCACCTCGGCGATGTCCGGCGCCGCGGCGATGACCGCCGCGCCGCCCAGGCTGTGGCCGATGAGCAGCTGCGGCGCCTGGTACTCGCGGCGCAGATAGTCGGCGGCGGCGGCCAGGTCGGCGACGTTCGAGGAAAAATTGGTATCGGCAAACTCGCCCTCGCTGGCGCCAAGGCCGGTGAAATCGAAGCGCAGCACGGCGATGCCGCGCGCTGCCAGCGCCGCGCCGATGAAGGCCGCCGCCTTGCTCTGCTTCGAGCAGGTGAAGCAATGGGCGAACAGCGCCCAGGCGCGCGGCGTGCCGCCCGGCAGTTCGAGCCGCCCGGACAGCGTGTTGCCATCGCTGCCGGCGAAGGTGACCGAAATGCGCTGATTCTTCATGCTGTGCTCCCCCTGTTTACGAGCAGCCGCCGGCCGCGCGGGAAATGTTGTAGTCGGGACCGCCGGCGATGCTCCGCCAGCAGGATGCATGCGCCGGCGAGCCGGCTGGCCAGTCGCGCAGGAACTGCGCCTGCCACGCCTGCCTGTCGTAATGCAGCGCCACGGCGTCGATGTGCAATGCGCCGTGGCGCACGCCATACAGTGTCGGCGCGTCAGCCGGCCTTGTCGAGATGCGTGTGGCGACGCCGGCGTCAGTCACCGAGGGCGCCGCCACAACTGCTCCCCTGTCCGGCCGTGCAGCCGTAGCAGTGGTCGGCCACGGCGATGGCGCTGCTTTCGAGTTGCGCCGCGTCGAGTTGCGAGATGTGGGTCCGCCCGCCACCGGCCAGCGGCAATTCCAGCATCTGGTTGAAGTCACAGTCGTAGGCGTAGCCCTGCCAGTCGATGCTGAGCAGGCTGCGGCACATGACGTGCTCGAGGTTGTCGTCGCGATGGGCCGCGTGCAGCAGGGTCATGTATTCGTTGAACTGGCCTTTGGAGATGAGCATGCTGCCGAAGCGCTGGATGGGCATGTTGGCCAGCGTCAGCAGGCGGCTGAAAACGATGCCATAGCGCGTGCCGAGCTGTTCGCGGTAATCCGCTTCGAGCTTCTCCTGCGGCGGCGGCAGTGACGGCCCTTGCGGGTTGTAGACCAGACTCAATTGCAGATCGCTGCCCTGGGCGCCGTAACCCAGCGCGTTCAACCGGCGCAGCGCGGTGAGGCTAGTCTCGAACACGCCCTTGCCGCGCTGGCGATTGACGTTGTCCTCGAGGTAGCAGGGCAGCGAGGCGACGACCTCTACGCGGTGCGCGGCGAGGAATTCCGCCAGATCCTCCTGGCCGGGTTCTTCGAGGATGGTGAGATTGCAGCGGTCGATGACGTGCACGCCCGCGGCGACGGCTTGGCGCACCAGGTAGCGGAAGTGCGCATTGAGCTCGGGCGCGCCGCCGGTGAGGTCGAGCGAGGCGGCGCCGGAGCGGCGCAGGAAGGCCAGCACCTCATCGATCGTCCCGAGCCCCATTTCCTCCTTGCGGTTGGGCCCGGCATTGACGTGGCAGTGCAGGCAGCTCTGGTTGCAGCGGTAGCCGAGGTTGACCTGCAGCGTTTCCAGCCGCTTGCGGCGGATGGCGGGGAAGCGCATGTCTTGCAGTCGGGGCAGGGTGGCGTGCATCGTGGCGTTGTCCTTGTTATCGGGTTAATTATGGTTCTACCGGCCAGCCGGCGCGGGCGCATAAATCTCCGAGTCGGGGCGGAACGCCAGCCAGGCGAAGGCGAAATGCACGCCCCCCGGCACGGCTTCGAGGCGTTGGCCTTTCAGCGGGCCTGCGACCGCTTCACCGAAAGCATTCCAGCGCGAACCGGTTTGCGCGTCTACCACGCCGTCCTCGCCGGAGGCGAAATCCAGCGTGCGGCCGCCGAGTTCCCGCCGGAAGGCGCTTGCGGCGGGAACGATCCGCCCTTCGGCGATGCGCTCGGCGTCTAGCGCGGAACGCACGCGCGAGCGGGCGAAGACTACATAGGGCGTGCCGGCGAGCGATTCGTTGATGACCGGCCGACCTTCCAGCTGGGCGAAGGGATGCAGCCGCGTGCTGCCGCCGAGCGCGATCGCCAGCACGCGCTCCATGGCCGGCAGGCGCTTGTCCACCGGGTCGTCGAAGAGGAAAGGGTTCTGGCCGACGCGGTCGTAACCCCGGTAGGGATTGCGGCCGTAGTGCCTTGAGTGGCCGGTGCGCTGCGACAGCACCTCACCCACCGGATAGGCGGCGCCGAATTCCTCGAAGGATGCGACCTCAGACGGCAGCACGCGCAATTGCCGCCCGGCATGGAGGCCGACGATGCCCTCGCCAGTGAATTGCTGCCACCAGGATTCGGTCTGGCGGTCGTACATGACGAGGTCGCTCTTGCGCAGGCGCCCGGTCGTGCCGAAATCCAGGGTGCGCCCGTCTAGGCGACGGTCGAAGACGAGCGAGGCGTTGCACAGCGGGCAGAAGGTCACCGCGACGGGCATGCCGGCGAAGGTGTCGTTCACGATCTCGTGGTACATGAGGATCTGCAGCGGATAGGCGCGCGCCCTGCCGTCCAGGCGCAGCACGATGACGGGTTCCTGCGGCGCCAGCCAGGCGCGCGCCGCGCTGGCAGTCACGAAGCGCGGGCGGTCGATGGCCGGGATGCCGTCCTTCGGCGGGCCGCCGTGCTGGATCTCGGCAAGATCGATGGTGCGTTTGGAGAAATCCGTCTTCGGCCAGGCCTTCATGTCCGCCGCGGCGATCTGTGCCTGCGCCCCGGCCGGCGCGAACAGGGCGCCTGCCAGCAGGAGCGCGGCAGCGGTCGGTCGGACAAACATGTTCAGCTGCGCCAGCGCACGCGCTGGCGCACCAGTTCGTCGACCTTGTCGAGCGTGTCGGGCGAGCTGGTGATCACCGCGTAATAGCCCTGGCCGCCGGGACGCGCCCGCGCCGTCCAGCCGCCGACGGTGGCCTGCTCGCGCTGCGTGGTCATGCGCTTGGCGGGAATCAGGATCAGCGTGGCGAGTTCACCGCGCTCGGTCTCGAAGACGATGTGCCAGCCGGTGCCTTCCGGCACCGGGCACAGCTTCATGTAGCGCACCTTGCCGAGCGAGCCCTGCACCTCGCCGCCGAAGTTCTGCATGACGGTGCGGAACAGCTGCGGATCGGCCAGGCGCGCCGTGGTGAAGGATTCCGGCTCGTGCATGACGTGCTCGATGGCCAGCTTGGCGTATTCCTGCGAGCCGGCGTCCCGCCATTGCTGGAAGCCGAAGGCGAACGTCAGCACCACGGTGGCGGCCATCGCCCACAGCCGCGGCGAGAAGCCGGAGAGGGCGCCGGTCTTTCTGCGCAGGATGATGCGTTCGGCCAGTCCTTCCGGCACCGGCACGGCGAGCGCGGCGGCGAGCCGTTCCTCGTTCTCGTTGATGTCGGCGGCGAAATTGCGGCAGGTCGTGCATTCGCTCATGTGCGTCAGCGCCTCGTGCGGGAGGCCGCGCGGTTCGGCCAGCTTGATGCGGCGGAATTCAAGGCAGTTCATCATAGTGCACCTCGTGTTGCTTCATTGGCTTCGAGATCGGCGCGCATGGCCTGGCGCGCGCGCGTCAGGCGCGTCATGACGGCGCCCTCGGTGGTGTCCAGCATCTGCGCGATCTCGCTGCAGGAGTAGCCTCCCAGCACCTGCAGCAGCAGTGGCTCCCTGTAAGTCGGCGGCAGCGCCTCGACGAACTGCTCCAGTTCGAGATGCGCGCCTGCTTGCGCGGCGGACGGCAGGTCGAGATCCTGCGGGTCTTCGTCCGAGTAGTCGAGCTGCTTGCGCTCGTAGAGGCGCGCATGCTCGTTGCGCAGGATGGTAAACAGCCAGCTTTTCACCGCCTCCAGGTCCTCCAGGCTGTCCCAGTTCTTCCAGGCGCGGACGAAGGTTTCCTGCACCAGGTCCTCGGCGACGAAGCGGTCGCGGCATAGCCAGTAGGCGTAGCGGTACAGGTCCGCGCTGTAGGCGCGGGCGGTCTGGTCGAATTGCCGGGAACTGAGCTTGAAGAGCATTTCGACCATGTTAGTCAGAACCGCATCGTCCGGTTTACCTGCCCATCCGGCAGCAGGAGGCCGGATGGGCCCGGAAGGCGTATTGGCGCTACGGCAGCGAAGTTCATTGTCCCCACCTGTTCAATTGGCGCCCGGAGAGGGGCCTGCTACCCGAATAGACCGGGGCGGAAGCCCATTCCTTACATATTTATTTAGGTATGTAAGGTTGAGGCATGGAGGCCGGTCTTATACGCAAGGAGGCAAAAAAACACCTTCGATCCCAACCAACAAGGAGGCGTTATGTACCCGTACCCCCGCGCTCACGTCCGTTCGCTGCCCCCCGAGGGGGCGCATGCCGCCTTCGGGGCGGCCCTTCAGGAGGCATGATATGAACCCCCAAGCCAAACCCCTTCAACTGGCCATGGCGGCTGCCATGGTTTTCGGCCTCGGCATGGCGCCGGCCCAGGCCGCCAACCCCTGCAATCCGTGCGCGGCCAAGACCAAAAATCCGTGCGGTGCGAAAGCCAAAAATCCCTGCGCGGCCAAGAACCCTTGTGCGGCAAAGGCGAAGAACCCCTGTGCGGCGACAAATCCCTGCGCCGCAAAAAATCCTTGCGCAGCCAAGAATCCGTGCGGCGCCGGCGCCAAGATCGACCCGAAGGCCGTTACCCGGCCGGCCGGCTACAAACCCTACAAGGGCGACAAGGCCGCCCTGCTCAATGAAGGCAAGAAACTCTGGAACGACACGAAGCTGTCCACCAACGGCCTGTCGTGCAACACCTGCCACCAGGGCAATGCCGCCTTCAACGCCAGCTTCGCCCAGCCCTATCCGCATTTCGTGCAGATGACCCAGGATCAGGCCGGCCTGAAAAAAGTGCATCTGGATGAAATGGTGCAGGCCTGCCTGGTGATGCCGATGGCGGCCAAGCCGCTGGCCTGGGAGTCAAGGGAACTGGCTGCCCTGACGTCCTATACGGCGGAAATGCAGAAGTCCTTCAAGCCGGCCAAGGGCAAGGCCGCGAACCCCTGCGCGGCAAGGAACCCGTGTGCCGCCAAGAACCCGTGCGCAGCAAAGAATCCCTGCGCCGCCAAGAAGTAGCAGCCGGCGCCGCCTTCCGGTGGCGCCATTTAGTCGTTAACCTGATAGAGGAGACACCATGAAAGCAAGCATGAAACAAGTCCGTATGGTCCTGGGCGCCACGGCGCTCGCCTTTGCCGTGCCGATGGCTTATGCCGATTCGCACGGCAAGAACCCCTGTGCGGCGAAGAACCCCTGCGCCGCCAAGGAGGCCATGAAGAAGGACACGATGAAAAAGGACGACATGAAGAAGGACGCGATGATGAAAAAGGACGCCATGAAGAAGGAGGCGATGAATCCTTGCGCTGCGAAGAACCCCTGCGCCGCGAAGAAGTGAGGCCGTGCCGCGTCCCCGCCTGATCGGACAGCGGCATGCGGGGAGAGGGTTTCCGGACCTTCTCCCCGTTTTGTTTGTGGCCGTCCTCGCCGCCTGCTCGGAGCCGCAACCACCGGCTGCGCGCTCCGCCACGGCCGGTGCAGAGGAGGCCGCAGCGTTTCTGGACAGGCATTGGCAGCGCCCGCTTGCCCCGCAGGGCGCGGCGCCGGCGCACTTCACGCCAGAGGAAGCGGCGCTCGATCCGGCCGCCTGCGGCGCCTGCCACGTGCAGCAGTTCGAGGACTGGCGCGGCGCGCTTCATGCCAGGGCGATGGGGCCGGGCGTGCTCGGCCAGTTGATGGACATGGAGGCGCAGGCGCGCGACGAGCACCAGGCCTGCATCCGCTGTCACGCGCCGCTGGCCGAGCAGGCCGACAGCCTGGCCATGGCGATTTCGCAAACCAAGATGAACAAGCGCGGCCTGCATGAACAGGGCCTGGTCTGCGCCGCCTGCCATGTGCGCGGCTACCGGCACTTCGGCCCGCCGCGCCGCGACGGCTCCGTGCCGAAACCGGAAGACAGACTGCCGCACGACGGCTGGCAGGCGAGCGCCGCCTTCGCCGATGCGCGCTTTTGCGCCAGTTGCCACCAGTTCGAAGAGGACGACTTTGCGCTCAATGGCAAGCTGCTCGAGAACACCTACGCGGAATGGCAGGCCAGCCGTCATGCCAAAGAGGGCCGCACCTGCCAGTCCTGCCACATGCCCGAGCGGCGCCATCTGTGGCGCGGCATCCATGACCGCGAGACGGTGCGCAGCGGCGTCACCATCGCCGCATCTGCCGCGCGCATCGAAACCGGCGCCGTGTCCGCCACGCTGACTTTGCGCAACACCGGCACCGGGCATCACTTCCCGACCTATGTCACGCCGCGCGTCGTTGCTGAAGTCTTCCAGGCCGGCGCCGATGGCCGGCCGCTCGCCGGCACGCGACAGGAGCATGTCATCGCGCGGCAGGTGGCGCTCGACCTGTCGCGCGAGATCGCCGACACGCGGCTGGCCGCCGACGCAGAAGCCCGGCTGGATTACCGCCGGCCGCTCGATCCGCGCGCGAGGACACTCGGCTACCGCGTTCGCGTCGAGCCGGATGCCTTCTATACCGGGTTCTACCGTTCGCTGCTGGCCAGCGGCGCCGGCAAGGGAGAAAAGATGATCCGCCAGGCGCTGGCCGATTCGCTGGCTTCGCATTTCACGATCTTCGACGAAAGTCAGCCGCTGCAGGACGGCGCGAGGAAACCATGAAACGGGATGCAAGCCAATTAGCGGCGCTCGGCAGGAAACGGCTCGAAGCGATGCGCGCCGCCGGCGAGGAAGTGCGCGAATGCCGCCGCGTGCTGCTGAAAGGCGGCCTCAACGTCGTCGGCGAGATGCTGCGCGGCCAAGGCGAGTTCGTCGAGTACGAGCACTACCCGGCCGACGACGTCTTCGACGCGGAGACCCACGCTCAGTACTACTACCACGCGCATCGCGGCGCCGAAGGCGAGCACGGCCACTTTCATACCTTCCTGCGCGCACCGGGCATGCCGGCAGGCTTGGCGCCAGTGCCGAACGGCGGTGACGAGCCCTGGCCCGCGGGCGAGGAGGCGCTGTCGCACCTGATCGCCATTTCAATGGATGCCTATGGCGAGCCGATCGGCCTGTTCACCGTAAATCGCTGGGTCACCGGCGACGCGTGGTACGCCGCTGCGGACGTGATCCGCATGCTCGATCATTTCGATATCGACCACGCCAACCCGTCCTGGCCGGCGAACCGCTGGCTCGGCGCCATGCTGCGGCTGTTCCGCCCGCAGATCGAGGCGCTGATTCGTGCGCGCGATGTCGCGGTGGCCGGCTGGGCGGGAACGCATCCCGCAGCTGATGTTTTCGAGGACCGCGCACTGGAGATCACCAGCCAGATCGCGATATCCGTTGAGGAGCAGATCGCCGCCGTCGCGGCGGCTTTGGCGTGTTCAACCAGATAAGGAGCATGAAATGAACGCAACCATTTTCAGAAATACCGCTGTCACACTGGCGCTGCTTGCGGCGCCCCTTGCGCAGGCCGCCCCGCAGGTGGTCGAACTCAATCAGGTGCCCTGCCAGTTTCTCGAGAGCGAGAACGGCACCAACCAGGGCTTCAAGTCGTCGAAGATCCAGGATTGCGAAGCCATCAACGCCAAAACCGGCGATGAGCGGCTGGCGAAAGCGAAGACCATTTCGTTGAAGCCGGGCAAGACCATCTTCCGCGTCACCAACAAGGACGTGCCCTACGAGCTCGGCTTCTGGCTGCGCGGCGCCACGCTCCTCAGCCGCGCCACCCTGCCCAGCGTCTCCGGCGGCGGCCTGACGACCGGCAAGACACAGGACTACGTCATCGACCTGAAGCCGGGCGAGTACGTCTATTCCTGCCCGCTCAACCCGACGCCGGACTACCGGCTCGTCGTGAAATGAGGCACGTTCTCGGGGTTGCGGGCGCGGCCTGGCTGCTCGCTGCCGCGTTTTCCGCCGCGGCAGCGCCGCCCGCCACGATCGCGGTCAGGACGCCGCACGGTTTCGAGGCGGCGGTGCAGCGGGTTGAACAGGCGATCGAAGCCAGCGGCATGGGACTGGTGGCCAGTGCCAGCGCCAGCCGCGGCGCCGCCGCGCGCGGCGTGAAGATTCCCGGCAACATGGTGCTGATGGTCTTCCGCAACGACTACGCGGTGCGCATGCTCGCCGCCAGCGTGCCGGCCGGCATCGAGGCGCCGCTGCGCCTCTATCTGACGGAGAACGCCGACGGCGGCACGACGATCAGCTACCGCCGGCCGAGCGCGGTGTTCGCGCCCTACGGCAGCGCGGCGCTCGACGCGATGGCGCAGGAGCTCGATCCGGTGTTCGAAAAGATCGTGCATGACGCTGCCGGCAAATGAACTTGACCGCAGGCGGACGCAGTGGGTGGTTATCGCAGCGGCGGCGTTGCTTGCCCTGGGGCCGGCGCGGCTGGCGGCTGAAAGCGGCTGGCGCTTCGTTGCGCTGTTCGGCGTCGGCATCCTGCTCGGTGCCACGCTGCATCGCTTCGCCTTCGGCTTTGCCTACGCCTATCGCCGCCTGATCGTTCAGGGCGACACGCGCGGCCTGCGCGCGCAACTGCCCATGCTGGCGCTGGCGACGCTGCTTTTCGCGCCGGTGCTGGCGGCCGGGCAGGCCTTCGGCATGCCGGTCGGCGGCGCGGTGGCGCCGCTGGCCTTGCAGGTGGCAGCCGGGGCCTTCCTCTTCGGCATCGGCATGCAGCTGGGCGGTGGCTGCGGCTCGGGCACGTTGTACACAGCAGGCGGCGGCAGTCCGCGCATGCTGGTTGTGCTGGCGGCGTTCTGCGCCGGCTCGTTCTGGGCCAGCCTGCACATGGGCTGGTGGCAGGCCACGCCCGCCTGGGGCGAGTTTTCCCTGGGCGAAGCGATGGGTTGGGGATCTGCCGCCGTATTGCAGACACTGACTTTGGCGGTGGCCTGGCTTGCGCTGCGGCGCTGGGATTCGGGCCGCGGCGCGACACGCATCGATCCGCTGCTCATCGGCGGCCTGCTGCTGGCCCTGCTCAATTTCGCCACGCTCATCCTCGCCGGCCATCCGTGGACCATCACCTGGGCGTTCACGCTGTGGGGAGCGAAGGCCGCCACGCTGTTCGGCTGGCTGCCGGCAGGCGATCCGTTCTGGACCGCCCCGTTCCAGGGCGGCGCCCTCGCGGCGAGCGTATTCGAGGATGTCACATCGCTGATGGACATCGGCATCCTGCTCGGCGCCGCTCTTGCCGCCGCGCTGACAGGCCGCTTCGTGCCGCAGTGGCGCTTTCCGCTGCGATCGCTGGCGGCGGCCGTGCTGGGCGGCCTGCTCATGGGCTATGGCGCGCGCATCGCCTTCGGCTGCAACATCGGCGCCTTCTTCTCCGGCGTGGCCTCGACCAGCCTGCACGGCTGGCTGTGGTTCGCCGCGGCGCTGGCGGGGAGCTGGATCGGCGTACGGCTGCGGCCGCGCTTCGGTTTGTCGAACTGAACGGCTTGAGAGCCCGCCGCATTGCCTCTGTAGGTCGGGCTTCAGCCCGACATCGGCCGCTCAAGTCGGCCTGAAGGCCGACCTGCATCGAGCACGCTTCCGACGCCTGCACTTCAGTCGTTTGCGCCGTCTTCCCTGTCGCCCCAGTTGATGCGCGTGTAGTCGAAACCGCCCGCCAGCGTCGGCTTGACGATTTCGAAGTAGGGCGAGATGTCGAAGTCGCGCGGCACGAAGAGGCTGTGATGGCGGATCTGCAGTATTTCGTCGTAGCAGTCGTTGCAGTCCTCCGCCTCCGCGGGCTTGCGCGTCACGGTCGGCAGAATCGGATAGCGCACCGACTGGTAGGCCTGGGCGATCAATGTAGAGCAGATCGCGCGCGAGGGGTCGCCGCTGCCCAGCGCCAGCATGCGCCGCCGCCAGCGCACCGGCACCGGCGGCTGCGGCAGCAGATAGCGCACCAGATCGAAGATGTTCTTCAGGTCGTAGCGATGGCCGACCCGCGCCAGCGCATAGCCGATGACCCGGGCGCGGTCCTCGTCGCTGAGGCCGACAGGACGGCAGATGCGCGTGTGCATGCCGTCAAACTTCTCCAGCGGCACGGTGATCACGCCGTTCACCACGTCGGCCTCGACCAGCTCGCGCCGCGCGGCATCACTCGGATCGGTGGCATTGCCGACGTAGAGCGCGGCATGCGACCAGGTGGACTGGCTGAGATACTTGATTGCGGTGCTGAAGCGGGTGTTCCCTTCCACCAGCAGCACGTCGCCCGGCGCGATGGCCGCGGCCATGGCTTGCGGATCGGTCGTCGCCAGCGGTTTGTAGCGCGGGTTGGGCCGGCTCAGGAACCGGGCCAGCCGGCCACCGAGATTGCTCATGATCGGATTCATGCTGCTCCTCTGAATTGCGTCTCGCCGATAAGATAGACCATAAGTTGCGCATTCGGTTTGCCCTATTGCACGGGCGGCCATGCCGAGCGCCTGCGCTACAATCCGGTTTCATTCTGGATACGGGACATCGGCAGCCATGGCGGGTGCAATGAGCATGGGCGGATTTGCAGCAGTCGGGGCCGGCGCAGCGTTGGGCGCCTGGCTGCGCTGGGGGCTGGGCATTGCGCTGAATCCGCTGTTTCCGACCGTGCCCCTCGGCACCCTGGCAGCGAACCTCATCGGCGGCTACCTGGTGGGCTTTGCCGTGGCCCTGTTCCATCAGCATGCCGGCCTGTCGCCCGAGCTCAAGCTTTTCATCATCACCGGCTTCCTCGGCGGCCTGACAACCTTCTCGACCTTTTCCGCCGAAGTGGTGGCGCTGCTGGAACGGGCGCAATACGGCTGGGCGCTGGCGACGGCGGGCGGGCACCTGATCGGCTCGCTGGCCATGACGGCGCTCGGCATCGCCACTTTTGTCCTCTTGGTTAAATGAAGTTTGGTGCCGTCGCGCGCAATTCCCGATCCGCGCCGACGACGGACAGCTTTGCAGTTGTGGGGCGGCATCCGCCATTTTCACCTTGAATTCCGGATCGGATGTATCTACAATGTAGATACATATAGTTCAAGAGGCCGCTGTCATGGAAACCACCATTCGCAAATGGGGCAACAGTCCCGCCGTTCGGCTGCCGGCGGCAGTCTTGCGCGAGGCCGAGTTCGGCATTGAGCAGCGCGTCAGCATCTCGGTGTCGCAGGGCAGGATCGTGATCGAGCCATCGGACCGGGTCACCTATGATCTCGATGCGCTGGTCGATGGCATCACGGCCGGCAACAGGCACAAGGAAGCCGATTTCGGCGCCCCGATCGGCAAGGAGATTTGGTGATGGCCTATGTGCCGGATGCCGGACACGTGGTCTGGCTGGAGTTCGATCCTCAGGCCGGCCACGAGCAAGCCGGGCGTCGTCCCGCGCTGGTGGTGAGCCCGGCGCGCTACAACGGCAAGACCGGATTGATGGTTTGCTGCCCGATGACGACGAAGATCAAGGGACACCCTTTCGAGGTGCTCGCGGACACCGGTGACCAGCCGGGTGCGATTCTTTCCGACCAGGTGAAGTCGCTGGACTGGAAGGTACGGCGGGCGAAGAAGAAGGCCGAGGTATCCGTCCGGGTGATGCTGCAAGTGCGCGCAAAGCTCAAGGCATTGCTGCAAATCGACTGATCTGCCGCAATGAAGTTTGACCCCGAGGCACGCTTGGCCGCCCGCCCGGCGATCGCCTACGATGATGAGCTGCCGGTCAGCGCCCGCCGCAGCGAGATCGCCGAGGCCATCCGGAAGAACCAGGTGGTCATCGTCTGCGGCGAAACCGGCTCGGGCAAGACGACGCAGCTGCCGAAGATCTGCCTCGAACTGGGGCGCGGCGCGCACGGCCTGATCGGCCACACCCAGCCGCGCCGCATCGCCGCCCGCGCCACCGCGTCGCGCATCGCGCAGGAACTGAAATCGGAACTCGGCCGCGCCGTCGGCTACAAGATCCGCTTCACCGACCGCGTCAGCCCCGACAGCTACATCAAGCTGATGACCGACGGCATCCTGCTCGCCGAGACGCAGGGCGACCCGCAGCTGCGCCAGTACGACACGCTCATCATCGACGAGGCGCACGAGCGCAGCCTGAACATCGATTTCCTGCTGGGGTACCTGAGGCAGCTGCTGCAGAAGCGGCCGGAGCTGAAGGTGATCGTCACCTCGGCCACGCTGGACGCCGAGCGCTTCTCGAAGCACTTTGGACGAGCGGCACCCGTGATCGAAGTGTCGGGCCGCCTCTATCCCATCGAGATGCGCTGGCGCCCGCCGGCGGAGAACGCGGACCTGGCGGACGCCATCGTCAACGCGGTGGACGAATGCCATCGCAATGGCCCCGGCGACGTGCTGGTGTTTTTGCCCGGCGAGCGCGAGATCCGCGAGGCGGCCGAGGCGCTGAGGAAGCACCATCCGCCCGGAACGGAAATTTTGCCGCTCTACGCGCGTCAGTCGGCGCAGGAGCAGCAGCGCGTGTTCGCGCCGGCGAAGGGGCGCCGCGTGGTGCTCGCCACCAACGTGGCGGAGACTTCGCTTACCGTGCCGGGCATCCGCTACGTCATCGACTCGGGCCTGGCGCGCGTCAAACGCTATTCCCATCGCAACAAGGTCGAGCTGCTGCAGGTGGAGGACATCGCCCGCTCGGCCGCCAGCCAGCGCGCCGGGCGCTGTGGCCGCGTCATGAGCGGCGTCTGCATCCGCCTGTACGCCGAGGACGAATACCAGAAGCGCCTGGCGCACACCGAGCCCGAGTTGCTGCGCTCTTCCCTGGCCGGCGTCATCCTGCGCATGAAGTCCCTGCACCTGGGCGAGGTGGAGGATTTTCCCTTCCTCGACAAGCCGCTGCCACGCATGATCACGGACGGCTATCAGTTGCTGGACGAACTGGGCGCAGTTGACGACGCGCGCGCGCTGACGCAGACCGGCCGCGAACTGGCGAAGCTGCCGCTCGATCCGCGCATAGGCCGCATGATCCTCGCCGCGCGCGACGGCCACTGTCTGCGCGAGATGCTCGTCATTGCTGCGGCGCTGTCGGTGCAGGACCCGCGTGAGCGGCCGCAGGAGCAGCTCGGCACGGCGGATCAGGCGCATGCGAAGTGGCGCGGCAACGAGCAGCAGCAGCGCTCCGAATTCCTCGCCTGGCTCAATTTGTGGAAAGCCTTCGACGAGGCCTGGGCGCACCAGTCGCAGCGCAAGCAGCGCGACTGGTGCCGCAAGAATTTCCTCAGCTACCTGCGCCTGCGCGAGTGGCGCGAAGTGCATGCGCAACTGCATACGCTCTGCGGCGAGCACAGCTGGCGCGAGAATGAAAAGCCGGCAACCTACGAACAGCTTCACAAGGCGCTGCTGGCCGGCCTGCTCGGCAACGTCGGCCTGAAGAGCGAGGAGGAAGGCCACTACCTCGGCGCGCGCGGCATCCGCTTCTGGCCGCATCCCGGCTCTGCGCTGGCGAAGAAGGCCGGGCGCTGGATCGTCGCCGCCGAGCTGGTGGAGACGACGCGGCTCTACGCGCGCTGCCTGGCGAAGATCGAGCCGGAATGGCTGGAGGCAGTCGGCGCCCACCTGGTGCGTCGCCACGTTTATGACCCCCACTGGGAAAAGAAGAGCGGCCAGGTGCGCGCCTGGGAACGCGGCACGCTGCACGGCCTGATGCTCTACGCCAAGCGGCCCGTGACCTACAGCCGCATCGACCCGCAGCTCGCCCGCGAACTGCTGATCCGCGAGGGCCTGGTGCAGGGCGAGCTGCCGGAGGAGACGGCGCGCCACGCGCGCTTTTTCCAGCACAACCGCAAGCTGCTGCGCGACATCGAGCAGCTCGAGCACAAGACGCGCAGGCAGGACGTGCTGGTGGATGAAGACTTGATTTTTGCCTTCTACGACGCACACATTCCCGTCGAGGTGGTCGACGTGGCGAGTTTCGAGCGCTGGCGCAAGGAGGCGGAACGGTCCGAGCCGAAGCTGCTCTTCCTCACGCGCGAGCAGCTCATGCGCCACGACGCGGCCGGCGTGACCTCGGAGCGCTTTCCGCCGCAGATGGAGATCCATGGCCAGCGTTATCCGCTCGCCTACCACTTCGAGCCCGGCGCCGAGGACGATGGCGTCACCCTGACGGTGCCCGTGGCGGCACTCAACCAGGTGCCGGCGCTGCGCTGCGAATGGCTGGTGCCCGGGCTGCTGGAGCAGAAGGCGGCGCAGTTCGTGAAGACCCTGCCGCAGAAATATCGCCATCGCCTGCAACCGGTCGATGCCTTTGTCGCCGCTTTCGCCGAGGCCCCGCGCGAGGCGGACGATTCCTTTCTGCGCGCGCTGACGCGCGCCGCCGAGGAGAAGATGCAGCTCAAGCTGCCACTGGACGCCTTCCGCAGCGAGATGGTGCCGGTGCACTTCTTCATGAACTACCGCGCGGTGGGCGAGCACGGCCGCATGCTGGGGCAGTCGCGCAACCTGCAGGAACTGCGCAGCCGCTACGCCCGCGAGATCGAGCAGAGTTTCGCCGAGGCTGAGTTGGCCGAAGCGGCCGAGGCGGCCGAGGCGGCCGATGGGGCGGCGGATGCGACCACAGGCGGCGTGCTCCAGGGGCTGACTTCCTGGAGCTTCGGCGAACTGCCGGACATCATGGAAGTGAAAGCGGGCAAGCACAGCGTGATCGGCTTTCCGGCGCTGGTCGACGAGGGCGACACTGTGGCGCTGCGCGTGCAGGACACGCCGGAAAAGGCGGCGCAGGTACACCGCAAGGGGCTGCGCCGGCTGTTCGCGCTGGTACTGCGCGAGCAGGTGAAATACGTCGAGAAATCCCTGCCGCGGGAGCTGGGGCTGCTGTTCATGCCCTTGGGCACGGAGGCCGAGCTGAAGTCGCAGATCGTCGCGGCGACTTTGGAGCGCACCTGCATGATGGATCCCCTGCCGGCGGATGCCGCGTCTTTTGACCGGCGCAAGGACGAGGCCCGCGCCCGCATCAGCCTGGTGGCGCAGGAGATCGCGCGCCTGATCGGTGCGATACTGACAGAACATGCGACGCTGCAGAAGAAGCTGGCGCAGCTGAAGGCACAGCCCGCGGTGGCGGAGGCTATGCGGAACCAGTGCGCGGAACTGCTGCCGAAGGATTTCGTCGCCGCCACGCCCTTCGAGCGGTTGGTTCATTTTCCGCGCTACCTGAAAGCCGCGGCGCTGCGCATCGACAAGTTGCGCGCCGACCCGGCGCGCGATGCGCGCCTGGCGCAGGAATTCGCAGTGCTGGAAAAGCCGTGGGAGCGCGAGCGGCAGACGCGGCGCAAGAGCGGCACGCCGGACCCCTGGCTGGAGGATTTTCGCTGGATGCTGGAAGAGTTGCGCGTCGCGCTCTTCGCGCAAGAACTGAGGACGCCGGCGCCGGTTTCCGTGAAGCGCCTGCAGAAGGCCTGGGACAGCCGGGCGCGGCACTGATCGTAGGTCGGGCTTCAGCCCGACACTGCCTCCGAAGTCGGCCTGAAGGCCGACCTACGCGGGAATGTTGAATGAGGATTCACGAATGAACGAAGTCATGACTGCCTACGGGCGCGCCTTGAGGAGCCTGCTGCAGCCGGCCATCTTCTGGCACTTGCTCTGGCCGACGGCGCTGTCGATCGTTATCTGGATCGTCATCGCCTGGCTGAGCTGGGACACGGTCGGTATCGGCATCGAGCGCCTCTTCAACGAAGTCAGCTGGCTCAACTGGATCCTGTTGCGCTGGGAGGCCTCGTCGCTGGCGGCGACGATCTTCGTCAAGGTCGTGCTCGGGCTGCTGCTGATCCCGCTCATCTACAGCACGGCCATGTTCATCGTCGCCGTGTTCGCCCTGCCGCTGATGCTGGAACGAGTGGCGGCAAAGGACTATCCCGAACTGGAGCAGCGCCGCGGCGGCACGCTTGCAGACAGCATCGGCAATGCGCTGCTGGCGTCAGCGGTGTTCCTGGCAGGCTGGGTGGTCACCCTGCCGCTCTGGCTGATCCCCGGCATGGCCATCATCCTGCCCGTGCTTCTCTCGGCCTATCTCAACTATCGCGGCTACAGCTACGATGCGCTGTCCCTGCACGGCGATGCCGACGAGATCCGCAGGACGTTGGTGCGCGAGCGCGGCCAGTTTTATCTGACAGGCATCGTTGCCGGCCTGCTGGTCTATGTGCCCGTGATCAATCTCGTCACGCCGGCCTATGCCGGCCTGGCTTTCATCCATTATGGGCTTGAAGCCCTGCGGCGGGAGCGGCATGCAGCGAAACAGTGAGGCAGGCGGAAAAGTCGGCGCCCTCATCATCGGCGACGAGATCCTCTCGGGCAGGCGTGCGGACAAGCACTTTGCCAAGGTCGTTGAACTGCTCGGCGCGCGCGGCATGGCGCTCGACTGGGCGCACTACATCGGCGACGACCGTGCGCGTTTGGCAGAGGCGTTCAAGCGCAGCTTCGCCAACGGCGATATCGTGTTCAGTTTTGGCGGCATCGGCATCACGCCGGACGACCATACGCGGCAGGCGGTTGCCGCTGCCTTGGGCATGGGCATTGCCCTGCACCTGGACGCCGAGCGCGAGATCATGGCGCGTTTCGGCGACGAGACGACGCCGCAGCGCTTGATGCTGGGCGAGTTTCCGCTCGGCAGCGAGATCATTCCCAATCCCTACAACCGCATCCCGGGGTTTTCGATAAGGCACCATTATTTCTTCCCCGGCTTCCCGGTGATGGCCTGGCCGATGCTGGAGTGGGTACTGGATACGCATCTGGCCCATTTGCACCATGCAGTGGCGCGCGACGAGCAGGCGATCATCGTGTACGAGGCGGCGGAATCGACATTGCTGGCCCTGATGCATCGCATCACGACGGAATACCCGGCGGCGGCTTTATTCAGCCTGCCGTCGTTTGGCGGCGAGGGCGTGCGCCGTCACATAGAATTGGGCATGCGCGGCGAGCCTAAATCCGTGGGCAAGGCGATGGAGGAGATCCGCGCCGAAGTGTCGCGGCTTGGCTACGAGTGGGCCGAAAGATAAAAAAAAGCCCCGGCTTGGCCGAGGCTTGAATCCGCCCCTTGGGAGGGGCTGGAGGAGGACGGTACAGCCGGCTCCGTCGCCGGGCCGCCCCAAGACGGAGCGGCGTATTGTGCGGAGCAGGCTTTGCCTGCGAACCACCGTCACCCCCTTCCACGGGAAGGGGGTGGGGGGAAGGTTCTCTTTAGGCGGCTTTCTTGGCCTTTTGGGTCGCGGTTGCGCCGACAGCCTTGACCGTGGCGTTGGTTGCGGCGGCCACGTTGGCTTCGGTGATCTCGGCGACCTGCTTGGCAGCCTTGTTCATGGTGTCGTAGGCCGAGTTGGCGGCGGCGATCGCCGACTTGACGGCAGCGACGGCAACATCGGAACCGGCCGGGGCCGACTTGGCGGCCTTGTCCAGCGTGGAGGCGACGTTCTTGTTCACTTCGGCAAACTGAACTTCGACCAGCTTGGAGAACTCTTCCTGCGTTTGCGCGGAGATCTCATAGACGCTACGCGAGTAGGCGACAGCCTTCTCGACGGAGGGCTGGGCCAGGGTGGCTTGCAGGGAAACGACTTCCTGCAGATCCTTGGCGCCAAGCAGGGCCTTGGCGTTGTTCACGCTGTCTTCCAGCACGGCACGGGCGGTGTTCAGGTTCAGGGCGGCAAAACGCTCGGCGCTCGCGAAGGCGGTGTTGGCCAGCGTGAGCATGGTTTCGACGTTGGCTTTGTTGGCGCCAGCAAGTTGTTCAGGGGTTGCAAACATTTCTCTCTCCTAAGTAAGACGACAATGAAATAACGATAATTCGATTACGACTGCCAGAAATCTTGACTGCATGTTGCGCTGCAGCATGATTCAATTATAAGGGCAAATATAAGCAAGTCAAGAAAAAAATTGTGCTTTGCACAATAAGCGTTTCAAGAAATTAAAGATAATTAAATACAACATGTTATTTGTTAGTAAGCACTTAACTTTGTTGTCCTGTTAAGCTTCGTTTGTGGCAATGCAACCTGGTTCCGAAGCATAAATGACTCAACAAACCGATTCGCGGGCTTATCTGCTGGCACTCACGCCCGGCCTGTTTGTCCTGCTCTGGAGCACCGGCTTCATCGGCGCCAAACTAGGCCTGCCGTATGCCGAACCGCTGACATTTCTGCTGATCCGCTTTGCCTGCGTGATCGGCTTGCTGGGCACCCTGGCCTTGGTATTGCGGCGGCCGTGGCCGCACAAGCCGACGCAATGGTTCCACATTGCTGTTGCAGGCGCGTTACTGCATGGGGGTTATCTGTCCGGGGTTTTCCTGGCGATCCATGGCGGCATGGCGGCGGGAGTAGTGGCGCTGATCGTCGGCATCCAGCCCCTGCTGACGGCCTTCCTGAGCAACTACATGGTGGGCGAGCGCGTGAGCGGGCGGCAATGGATGGGGTTGTTGCTCGGCTTCGGGGGCGTCACGCTGGTGGTGTCGGACAAACTGGGATGGGTCGGGCTGAGCGGCGCAGGCCTGGCCTTCTCGGCCATGGCGCTGCTCAGCATCACCTTTGGCACGCTTTACCAGAAGCGCTTCTGCGCCGAACTGGATCTGTGGAGCGGATCGGTGATCCAGTTCGTTGCCGCCGCACTGGTGCTGCTGCCTTTCGCGCTCGTCTTCGAGACCATGCGCGTCGAGTGGAGCGGCCGGTTCATCTTTGCGATGGCCTGGCTCATCGTGGTGCTGTCGCTGGGGGCGATCTCGCTGCTGCACCTGCTCATACGGCGCGGCGCGGCGACGCGCGTGTCGGCGCTGTTCTACCTCGTGCCGCCGACCACTGCGCTGCTGGCGTTTTTCATATTCGGCGAGAAACTCGGCCTGGCGGCCATGGCGGGGATGGCGATCGCCGCGGTGGGCGTCGCCATTGCAGTGAAGAAGTAAACCTTCCCCCCGACCCCCTTCCCACGGAAGGGGGTGACGGGTGTTCGCTTCGCTCCGGTTAGTACGAGGCAGCCAGCTTGGGGCGGCCCGGCGCTGGCTGCGTTACCGGTTCTTGAAATCCGGCTTGCGCTTTTCGAGGAAGGCGGTCATGCCCTCCTGCTTGTCGGCCAGCGAAAAGGCAGCGTGGAAAGTGCGCCGCTCGAAGAGCAGGCCCTCGGCCAGGCCGCTCTCGTAGGCGCGATTGACGCTTTCCTTGACCATCATGATCACCGGCAGCGAGAAGCCGGCGATGGTCTCTGCGGCCGAGAGCGCCTCCTCGAGCAGTTTGTCGGCGGGCACGACGCGCGAGACGAGTCCGGCGCGTTCGGCTTCGACGGCATCCATCATGCGGGCGGTGAGGCAGAGGTCCATGGCCTTGGCCTTGCCCACGGCGCGCGGCAGGCGCTGCGTGCCGCCGGCGCCGGGCAGGATGCCGAGCTTGATTTCGGGCTGGCCGAACTTCGCACTGTCGGCGGCGATGATGATGTCGCAGGACATGGCCAGTTCGCAGCCGCCACCGAGGGCAAAGCCTGCCACGGCGGCAATCACCGGCTTGCGGCAGGTCTTCACGCGCTCCCAGTTGCGCGTGATGTAATCCGGCTTGTAAACATCCATGTAGTCCCATTTGCTCATGGCGGCGATGTCGGCGCCGGCGGCGAAGGCCTTGTCGGAGCCCGTGATGACCATGGCGCCGATGGCCTCGTCGGCCTCGAACCTGCCCAACGCGTCTCCCACTTCGTCGATCAGCGCATCGTTCAGCGCATTGAGCGCCTTGGGCCGATTCAGCGTGATGAGACCGACCTTGCCGCGGGCTTCGACGATGATGTTCTCGTATGCCATGGTGACGCGCTTCCTATCTGGGATTCGACATGCTGGGCGCAATCTGCAGGCGCACGGGCTGCCCGGTTGATGCGGCCTCGGCTTCGGGCTTGTTCTTCGGCTGGATCACGGCGCGTACGCGGTTGTCACGCCCGGGCACGACAGTGCCCGCCGGACCGCTGGTAACCGAGTAATTCTCGTTCGGTCCGTCGAATACGATGTACTGGCCGCGCACTTCGTCGAGACCGCTCTTGACATAGGCGCGGTTGAAGAACTTCGTGATCTCGCTCTTCGCATCGTGCTCGATGCGTTCACCCTCGCCCTCGACGTATTCATCCTTGCCGTCGCGCTTGACGCGGAAGCGCGCCAGGTTGCCGGGGTTGGCGGTTGCGACCCCGTTCTTGAAACCCTCGGCATCCTGCTTCACCACCAGTTTGTCGCTGCGGATGACCAGCGTGCCCTGGGACAGCGTGACGTTGCCGTCGAAAATGTGCACCTTGTTGATCTCGTCCACCGTGACGCGGTCGGCTTCGAGGTTGACCGGCTTGTTGCGGTCCGCCTTCTCGGCGTGGCTGAGCGTGGCGGCCACAAGCAGGGCCGCGCAGAGGAGAGGACGGGTGATCGATTGAGCAGGCATCATGGGCGTCAGTGGTTTTTCTTCTCGATGGTACTGTTGACCTGGCTCAGCAGTTGATAGATCTGAGCCTTGTTGTCGGCCTCCATGCCGATGCCGCGCACGATAGAGGCGCCCTGGGTGATCGTTACGGCGGCGCTGGTGCGTGCCACTTCGTCGTCCGGGAACACGGTAAGGTGGCTGGAGGTATATACGATTTCCGCATCGGTTGGCGTTGCCGTGCGCACCCCGCGCACATTGCCGACCAGCGTTATTTCGCGGGCATCCGGTCCGACCAGTCCCTGGTTTGCCGTGAGGTGCGTGGGTCTCGGCCCCTTCACAAACGACATTTTCGGCTCGGTCATCACCGTCGTATCGTCGTCCGGATAATGTACCATTTTTTTTGCGTCGAGCGTGCTCTGCAGGCCGCCCGTTTCGGCGAAGCGGCGCACGGTAAAGTTTTCTGCGTAGTAGTCGGGATCGTGGCGCAGTTTGCTGTCGCTGAAATTGTCCTTCAGCTCGGTGGCGCGCTGCAGCCAGAAGGTGAGCCCGACGAGCAGGGCCATGAGGGCGATCGGGAAGAGACTCTGGCCGCGCGGGATCAGTTTCATGTCGTGGCGGCTAGATCACCTTGGCGCGGAACAGGTCGTGCGTGTTCAGTGCGCCGACCAGCACGCCATTCTCGACCACGAGAATCTGGCTGATCTTGTGTTCTTCCATCATCTGCGCCGATTCGGCGGCCAGGCGGTCGGGGCCGATGGTGCGCGGGTTGCGCGACATGACCTGTGTGACCGGTGTGTCCCTGAGGTTGACGACCTTCTCCAGGGCGCGGCGCAGGTCGCCGTCCGTGAAGATGCCGACCACGGCGCACTGTTCGGTGACGATGGCCGTCATGCCCATGCCGCCGCGGGATATCGCCAGCACCGCCTCGGAGACGGTCGCATGCTCGCTGACGCGGGGCACGGCATCGATCTTGCGCATGATGTCCCTGACATGCGTGAGCAGGCGCCGCCCGAGCGTCCCGCCGGGGTGCGAACGGGCGAAGTCTTCCGCGCCGAAGCCGCGCGCATCGAGCAGGGCGACGGCGAGCGCATCGCCCATGGCCAGCGCCGCGGTCGTGCTGGCGGTGGGGGCGAGGTTGAGCGGGCAAGCTTCCTCGGCGACGCCGGCGTCGAGATGGGCATCGGCCTCGCGGGCCAGCGAGGAGGCGGGATTGCCGGTTATGGCGACCAGTCTGCCGCCCTGGCGCTTCACCAGCGGGACGATGGTGAGCAGTTCTTCGCTTTCGCCCGAATTCGAGAGGGCGATCAGCACATCGTCGCGGGTGATCATGCCCAGGTCGCCATGGGCTGCCTCGGCGGCATGCACGAAGTAGGCCGGCGTGCCGGTGCTGGCGAGCGTCGCGGCGATCTTGCGCGCGATGTGGCCCGACTTGCCGACGCCCGAAACAATGATCCGGCCGTGGCAGCCAAGGATGATCCCGACGGCCCTGGAAAAGGCGCCGTCGAGGCGTTCGATCAGGCCGGTGACGGCCCGAGCCTCGATGCGCAACACCTTTTTCGCCAGTTCCAGCGCCTGGTCGTCGGCTTCTCGGATGGCCGGGATTTGGTTCATGAATGCGATTTGATTAGACTAGGCGAAAGTATACCAAACAACCCTAACAATCCCTGCATCCATGACCACGCTGCAACTCGTACTTGTCCTGCTTGCCTCCGCGGTGTTCGTGGTTGTGCTGTTCCGCTCGCTCAACCTGCCTCCGGTGCTGGGCTACCTGCTGGTGGGCGCTGCCATTGGCCCTCACGCACTCGACCTGGTGCCAGATTCCGAGGCGACGCAGCACCTGGCCGAATTCGGCGTCGTCTTCCTCATGTTCTCCATCGGACTGGAGTTCTCGCTGCCGCGCCTGTACAGCATGAAGCGTACGGTATTCGGACTCGGCCTGGCGCAGGTCGCCCTGACCGTCGCCATCAACATTCCCGTCGCCATGCTGGCGGGACTGACCTGGCAGGCCGGCATCGCCCTGGGCGGCATTCTGGCCATGTCCTCCACGGCGCTGGTCGTCAAGATGCTGGCCGAGCGGATGCAACTCGAGTCCAGGCATGGCCGCGAGGTCATTGGCGTACTGCTGTTCCAGGATCTGGCCGTGGTGCCGCTCCTGATCATAGTGCCGGCGCTCTCGCAGGCGCCGGAAGCAATGGCGGAGACGCTGGCCGTGGCGGCGCTCAAGGCTGCCGTCGTCCTGTCCCTGATCCTCTTCTTCGGCCAGCGCCTCATGCGCGGCTGGTTCCACATTGTTGCGCGGCGGCGTTCGGCGGAGTTGTTCATGCTCAACGTGCTGCTGATCACCCTCGGCCTGGCCTATCTCACCGAACTGGCCGGGTTGTCGCTGGCGCTGGGCGCCTTTCTCGCCGGCATGCTGATCTCCGAGACGGAATACCGCTACCAGGTGGAGGAGGACATCAAGCCTTTCCGCGACGTGCTGCTCGGGCTGTTTTTCATCACCGTCGGCATGTTCCTCGACGTCGGGGTCATCGCCCGCCAGTTTCCCTGGGTCACCGGCCTGCTGATCCTGCTGCTGGCCGGCAAGTTCGTAGTCATTGCCGGTTTGTCACGGGCCTTCGGCGCCCAGCCGGGCACGTCCATGCGCACCGGATTGTGGTTGTGCGCCGGCGGCGAGTTCGGCTTCGTGCTGATCTCCCACATCAAGGACCTGCCCCTGCTGCCGGGCGCCACACTGCAGGTGGTGGTGGCCGCGCTGGTGCTCTCCATGCTGCTGGCGCCGCTCATCGCGCAGTACAGCGAGAAAATCGTCATGCGCTTCAGCGCCTCGGAATGGATGCTGCGCGCCGCGGAACTGACACAGATTGCGGCGCGCTCGATGTCCACCGAGAAGCACGCCATCATTTGCGGCTACGGCCGCAGCGGGCAGTATCTGGCGCGCTTCATGGAGAAGGAGGGCGTTTCCTATGTCGCCCTCGACCTCGATCCGGAGCGTGTGCGCGAGGCAGCTGCCGCCGGGGATACCGTGGTGTATGGCGACGCCGCCCGGCGCGAGGCGCTGGTGGCGGCGGGACTGATGCGCGCCAGCGTGCTGATAGTCTCCTATGCCGATCCGGCCTCGGCCTTGCGCGTGCTGGCCCTGGTGCATGAGTTGCGACCCGAACTTCCAGTGGTGGTGCGGGCCACCGACGAGAACGACTTCGACCGCCTGTCCCAGGCAGGCGCGGCCGAGGTGGTGCCAGAGACGCTGGAATCGAGCATCATGCTCGCCTCCCATGCGCTGGTGTTGCTCGGCGTGCCGATCAACCGCGTCGTCAAGCGCTTTCGCGAGGTGCGCGAGCAGCGCTACGAACTGATGCGCGGCTTCTTCCACGGCGCCACCGACGCCGCCGACGATCTCGACGAGGCCTGGCAGCCGCGCCTGCATTCCGTCGTGCTGAATCCAGGTGCCTACGGCATAGGCAAGACCATTGAGGATCTCGGGCTGGACCGCTTCAATATCACGGTATCCCTTATCCGCCGCCGCGGCATCCGCGCCTTCAGCCCGTCGCCGGAGGCGCGCTTCGAGGCGGGCGACGTGGCAGTCCTGCAGGGCGTGCCGGAGGGGCTGGCGGCGGGGGAGAGCCGGCTGCTGAAGGGGTGATGAGTAAGTCTTTATCATTGTTTCATTGACCTTTTCTTTTGGGGTGGTTACTATACGAAATTACAAAAGTATAGTAATTGAGGCTTGCCATGCGATTTGCCACCCTTTCGCTTTCGGCGCAAACAGCCTATGCCGAACTGTTCAGCCAGGCGCAAACATTCGAAATGACCAATGCGCTGGCCGGGCTGGTCGGGGCATTTCACAAGCGTGAATTGAAGGGCAGGAATTACTGGTACTTTGGCTATCGGGACATCGACCGGAAGTTGCGCATGGTTTACGTCGGCCCGGACAACGAGCGGATACGCAGCCTGGTAAAAAAATTCGAGAAAGTCCGAAAGGACAAACCGCTGGCGCCGCCGGCGCGCATGGCCATGGCGGCGGGTTGCGTACCTGCGGCGCCCAAGCACTTCCGCATCATCAAGAGACTTGCAGACTACGGCTTTTTTCGGGCCGGCGGCATCCTTGTCGGTACGCACGCATTCCTCGCCTTGGGCAATATGCTCGGCGTTCGCTGGGAGGATGGTGCGGCAACACTCGATGTGGATTTTGCCCATGCAGGCCGCAATATCTCCATCGCTTTGCCCGCTGACCTGAAAATCGATGTGCATGACGCGCTTGAATCGCTGGAGATGGGGTTGCTGCCCATTGTGCAATTCAACGGCAAGGCGGGGGCGCAGTATCGCAACCCGCAGGATCAGGAACTGCGGCTTGATTTCGTCACCAGCAAGGCGCGCGGCCATCGGTTTGTGGTTATGAAGGAACTCAATCTTGCGCTTGAGCCGCTCAAGTTCATGGAATATTCCCTGGAGCAAACGACACAGGGCTGCGTGTTCTCGAACCTCGGCGCATGCATAGTCAACTTGCCGGCGCCGGAGCGCTTTGCGGTGCATAAGCTTATTGTGTTCGGCGAGCGGCCGGTCAGCGAACGCGTCAAGGCCAACAAGGATCTGATGCAGGCTGCCAGTATCGCCAGCTATTTCCTGGCGAATGGGCAGTCCGATGTATTCAATGCTGCCTGGCGCGATGCCATCGGGCGTGGCAAGGGTTGGCAGAAGCGCGCCGAGCAGGGGAGAAAAGCAATGCTGCGGATTGCGCCTGAGGTTGCGGACGATGTGCTTTGGGCATAGGTGGCCATGGGACGGGGTTTTCATGTATCGCGGCTGGCGACGTGGTCGTGATGATGGGAACGCCGACTGGGCAGGTGGCGGGGGAGGTGCGGCTGCCGAAAGGGGATAGATCGCCGTCTTCCGGGGACTGACTTTCAGGGGGCAAAGAAGGAAAAAGCCCGCCGGTTCTCGGCGGGCTTTTTTGTCAGGGAAGCGGGGTCTGTCCCCGGTTTCTCTGCGAGCAAGGTAAAGCCCGTTTGGTTTTTGATCATTTTTTAATCTTAAAGAAAGACGCCCCCCACAAGAAAAAGCCCGCCGGTTCTCGGCGGGCTTTTCAGGTAAGGGTATGCGCTCAGTTGCCTACGCACACAGTATAGACGTCGGCGTCGTTCGCTGCGGTTACGTTGACATAGGCAGCTGAGGTGGCGCACTCGTTCTGGCAGAGTACCCGCATCGTTCCCGTCTGTGTGTTGCCATCATCGACTGTCGTGTCAAGCTGGCGGGCGAAGCGGCCCTGGATGTTCGACGAGCAGATGAAGAAATTGGCGGCCCACGGCGCGGCACCGGTAAAGACGGCATCGCCGGTCACTCCGATGCGGCCACCGTCTGCGTTCTTGGGTACGTACTCGTCGCCCAAGCTCAGGTTGCCCACAGTCGTAGTGCCCGTCGCCAGGCCGGCCAGGCGGACATGTTGCCAGAACAGCGCCGACTCATCTGTTACGGTAGTCGTATTCCACGCACCGTTGATGCGCCCGTTGGCCGCTCCGGCGGCAGGCGTGGTCGCCGCTGTCGCTGTCGCTCCTATATGGGCGACGACGGCGGAGTCGTCGCCGGGCAGGGCGCGATACTTGTCCTGGTAGGCGTAAACGAATGTGGAGATATTCCTGAAATCATTGGCCAGATTCTTCACTTTCGCGCTATTGACCAGTTCCTGACCCTTCAACACGCCGCCGAGCAAGAGGCCGATAATCACCAGCACGATGGCGATTTCGACGAGGGTAAAGCCCATTTGTTTTTGTCTCACGGTATTCTCCTGAGTAATGACACTACGCCCTTCTCTAAGCAATTCTGATGCCAGCACCTGAACTCATGTTTTAGTGGCTCAAACTGTGAATATTTCACGGAAAACTGTCGGCCTTTCGACAATACTGTCGCCGTGCCGTCAAATTCAGCCATGAACGGGGGTGTCTCCTCCTTTGCCCACCTTTCGCACAGCCAGCGCCGCTGGGTGCTGCTGGCCCTGCTGGTGCTATTGCATCTGCTGCTGCTGCAGGGCATCGATAGCAGCGTCGGCCGCACCCTGCTGGTAGGGCATATCGGCCTGTTCATCCTTTGGCAACCTTTCGTGCGGGCCGAGCTGCGTCTGAGTTCCCTGCAGTTGCTTGTGATCGCCGGGCTCATTGCCGGCGCCGCTTTCTGGGCCAGCAACTGGATGCTGATCGGGTGGGTGATGGCGCTCGCGGGCATCATCGGCGGCAAGGTCTTCTTCTTTGTCGGGCGCGGCGCAAAGCTCTTCTATCTTCTCGTCCTCGCCTATCTGATCAGCGTGCTGCTCATCGTGCTGGTGCCCCAAGTGCTGCCCAGCCCCTTCGTGCTGGCCGGCGAGTACCTTTTTCTGGCGAAGTTCGTGCTGCCGTTGCTCTTCCCCGTGATGGCGGTCCTGCCGGTCGAGCAGGAGGCCGAAGACCAGGCGGAAGTGGTCGATTTCGTCTACAGCGCCTTCATATTCCTCATGCTGGCGGTGCTGGTGCTGGGCAGCATTTCCGCCATGCTGTTGATCAAGCGCGGCTACTTCGAATCGCTTTTCGTCACGATCATTGTCCTGGGCGCGGTCCTGCTGCTGCTTGCCTGGACCTGGAACCCGCGGCTCGGTTTTTCCGGCCTCGGCATGTTTTTTTCCCGCTACCTGTTGTCGCTGGGCCTGCCCTTCGAGCGCTGGCTGCATGAATTGACCGACACCCTGCAACGCGAGGACCAACCTGACAAGTTTCTCGCCCAGTCGCTGGAAGGCCTGACCCGCCTGCCCTGGGTTAACGGTTGCGAATGGCGCACCCAGGGAGGGGTAGGCGGGACGGGGCGGCGCGAGGGGCCGCGCACGGAGTTTCAGCATGGGCTGCTGACACTTGTCATTTACACCCAGCAGCCCCTCAGTCCGGCGTTGACCTGGCATTTTGATCTGCTGGCGCAGTTGCTTGGTGAATTCTACGAAGCGAAGCTGCATGCACAGGAACTGCAGCAGCTCAGTTACGTCAAGGCCATCCATCAGACCGGTGCGCGGCTGACGCACGATGTAAAGAACCTGCTGCAATCGCTCAATGCCCTGTGCCTGGCGGCAACCAGCGAGGGCGAGACGCCCTCGCCGCAATACCAGGCCCTCTTGCGGCGCCAATTGCCCGTCATCTCCCAGCGGCTGCAACAGACGCTGGGCAAGCTCCGCCGCCCGGAACTGGAAGGAGCGCAATTCGTACCCGCCAGCCAGTGGTGGTCGGGATTGCAGGCCCGCTATGCCCAGGCAGGGGTGAGTTTCTCGTCTGACGGCATTGTCGGCGAGAGGGAAATCCCGGTCACGCTTTTCAATAGCGCGGCGGAAAACCTGCTGGAAAATGCCCTGGCCAAGCAGTTGGAGACGCCGGCACTGAAAATCAGCGTGGCATTCAGTTTGCAGGATAGCCCGACGCTGCGGGTGTGCGACGACGGGCAGGCGATTCCGGACGAGGTGGCGGACAACCTCTTCCGCGCCCCCATCGTATCGCGAGTGGGGCTGGGCATCGGCCTCTATCAGGCGGCCCGGCATGCCGAGTTTTACCGATACGAACTGAAGATCGCCTGCAACGAGGCGGGGCGGGTCTGCTTCACGTTGAGCCAGTTGCCCGAAGAAGACGGGCAGGTTGACCTGTCCCGCGGGGATTTCCTTCGGTCATAGGTTGGGCTTCAGCCCGACTTGGATCGTCGTCCTTCAGGGCTTTGCACTTCCTTCGGTCGGATTTCATTCGGTCATCGGGCCGAAGCCCGACCTACGCTGCCGCCTCGGCCGCCTTTCTGCCGATCATGCGGTGCACTTCCATTTTGCCCTTGCCCTTGAGGTAGATCGTTTGCGGCTCGTGGAAGTCGAAGCGATCCTTCAGGCGGCGCCAGGTGATGCCATCCACCTGGATCATGCCGGGCACGCCTTCCGAGGTGATGCGGCTGGCGATGTTGACCGTGTCGCCCCACAGGTCGTAAATGAATTTCTTTTTGCCGACCACGCCGGCGACCACCGGCCCGGTGCCGATGCCGATGCGCACCTCCAGATGGGCCTCGTTGACCGTGAAATCGCGTTGCAGCTGCTCTCGCATGGCCAGCGCCATGTCGGCGATGGCATCCGAATAGTCTTCCTGGCCGTCATTGAGGCCGCCCGCCACCATGTAGGCGTCCCCGATCGTCTTGATCTTCTCCAGGCCGAAGCGTTCGGCCATTTCGTCGAAGGAGGAGAAAATCCGGTTCAGCATGGTGAACACCTGGGTCGGCGCCATGCCACTGGCGACCTGGGTGAAATTGACGATGTCGGCGAACATCACCGTCACGTCGGCGAAGCCGTCGGCAATGGTCTGGTTGCTGTTCTTCAGCCTTTCCGCCACCGAGCCGGGCAGGATGTTGAGCAGCAGGCGCTCGGAGCGCTCCTGCTCTATCTGCAGCAAATGGTGGGTTTCCGTCAGTCGGGCCTGTGCCTTCTGCTTTTCGACGGTGGCGAAACGCAGAAGCAGAAACACGATGGTCGAGACCGCGGCGAAATTGAGGGCGAAGAAGACGACCGCCGTCTTGATGGGGATCTGCTGCTTCGTCTGGATTTCCATCGAGGCCAGGTGGAAATCGAAAAAACCCGACATCGCCAGCAGGAAAATATAGGCGATGAACCAGCCGAATGCCTCGCGCACGCCAAAGAACAGGATCGCGCCGACCGGTGCCAGCAGGCCCCAGATGGTGATGCCGCTCGCCGTGATGAAGTTGCCGATGCTCCACTGCACCACGAAGGGGAAGAAGAGGAACAGCGCCAGCTGGCTGAGGCGGAAAAAATCGAAATTCCCCCACTTGATGTAGACCGCCAGGTTGGTCGCCAGCAAAATCTGGAAGACGAAGGGCAGCGTCGACGACAACTGCGGGCCGAGGCTCCAGTAAATGACGAGCCACAGCATCGAGGCGACGCTGGCCAGGCCCGTGGCGAACATCAGCAGCGACTTGTTCAGGCGCAACTCTTCGCTGTCGCTGGGGTCTATGCCGGCGGTACGCAGGCGTTCGAGTAGGCTGGGTGAGCCACCCGTCATGCGGGTCTCCGAATGGGTTTTGCGGGGAACATCCCCGTTCTTTGCTTGGAGTTTCGCAGGATTAGGCCGCGCTGGCAAGAATGGCGGCATAACCGCACGGGAGGCGTGCAGGTCAGGGCAGTTTTCCGGTCGTAACCATGCGATTCACGAGGAAGGCGTGCGGCACCCATGTGACGACGTCGTCGAAACCGGCATCGGGCGTCCTGCCCACCAGCGTGTCGTCGTTGTCGGTGTTCTCCAACTCGTCAGCGCCTGCGGGCGCAGGGTTGGTGCCGCCGCTCAAGTTAAAGGCGCCGGCCCCGTTTGCTCCGTGTGACAAAACCACTGCGGGCACAATGCTGGCGACGGTCGCCGCGCAGGCGCTGTCTGCGCAGATGGTCAGCGTGCCCACGCTGGCCAGTGTGAAGCCTGCGGCACTGTTCGAAAAGGCCGTCGTCACGCGGTAGCGAAAGCGATTGTTCCAGGCATCGCGGCGGCCGAGGCCGAGATCCACCCAGGGAATGCGCCCTTCCTGGCTGCTGCAGGGGCCGGGCGTGGCAGAACGGTTTTCGAGGCCGTCGTCATCCGTGTCCGGGCAGGGAAGATAGGGTTTCAGGTCGCTTGCGGCATGGCTCGCCGCATAGCCCATGAGCGCCTCGCGGATGTCGGCGAGCGCCCTTTCGGTTTCCTGGCGCGAGCGGATCTCCTGCTGTGCGGAGAACGGAATCACCAGGCCGGTGATGAGCAGCGCCACGATCACCAGCACCACCGCCATCTCGGTGAGGGAGAAGCCTCGCGTGAAAGTCAGTCTGCTGCAGGACGGCGGTCTTCAGCAGCCATGTCGTGAATGAATTCATGATCAATACCGTCTGGTCGATTGACTGGAAGTGCGCTGCCCGATCGGTGAAGCCCGGGCGCGCGTTGCGGAAAGGATAGGGGATGACCGGCCTATCCTGCAAATGCGGTGTGAAGCCCGGGTAGAGCAGGCTCATGGCGCGGGTGGTGTCCTTCATGGCGGCGATCTTGTCAGTGTAGCTTACGCTGTCGAGCAGGATCCAGATCTCCAGCAGGTAGCTGGTCGAGCGGTCGAGGGCGGCCCATTGCACGGGGCTTGCATCGATGGTGCCGGTGGCGGCGAGCGAAGTCTGGCGGAAGGCGCGGGCGACGTCACTGCCTTCGAGCACCTGGGTCAGCATACCGGCAAGTTGCGCGGGCGCAGTGGCGTCGGCGGCGCGGGTCATGGGTACGGCTGCGCCGCTCCAGACATAGATACCGTTTTCCGCCACACTGGTCTGGCTCTTCACCAGCACGCGGTCGCCGGCCACCATGGCGACACCATCGATTATGGCCCCAGGCACGGCCAGGGCCAGGTTCGACTGGGCAGCGACGCGTACCGACAGACGTTGCCAAATCGCGCCGTCGAAGCGCCACCAGGAGGAGGCTTCCGAGCCCTGAAGAATCTGGGCGATGCTGCCAGCGGTGTTGTCGGGAGCTGGCGCTATTGTCATGGGTACCGCGGCGCCGTTCCAGATGTAGATACCCATGGTCTTGATGAACACCCGGTCGCCGAGCTTCATGCGAATGCCGTCGAGCTGGGCGCCGGGGCTGGCGATGGTGATAGCCGGGGGTGGGTTGACGGCCAGCTTGACCCTGATGTTGCTCCAGCTCAGCGCCGTCGTGCCGATGACGAGATTGGTGGTGTTCTGGCGCCAGATGCTGCCGGCGTTGAGGGCGCCCTGTCGTAACTTCCACAACCATGCCGGCCAGCTCGGCGGCGCTGTCGGCGTCGTCGGCGCGGGTCATGGGCAGGTTTGGCGCATTCCAGACATAGACGCCGTTCTGAGCCGGGGCAGCCTGGTTCTTGACCAGGACGCGGTCACCTGCGAAAAGGTAGACGCTGTCGATCGAGTCGCCCGGTAGGCTGACGTCGATGATGCCGGTGGTGGCTGCACGCACGCGCGGCAGGCTGAAGTTGGAGGCGGACTCGCCATCGGCAATGCGCGACATGGGAACGGCGGCGCCGTTCCAGACGTAGAAGCCGTTGTCCGTGGAGACGGTCTGGTAGCGCACCCAGACGCGGTCGCCAGCAACGAGCGTCACACCGTTGATGGGGTTGCCCGGCGCGTTGAGGTCGAGGTTGGCAGCGGTGGCGACGCGTGTATAGCCGGTGCGGGTAATTCCACCCGGATATGGAAATCCTGATTCACCGGCGTCGAGGTTAGGGTGGGGTCGAGTTTGTAAACTCCAGCAGGGGAATCTGGCGGTACGGAAAGTTCTAGGGCGGGTACAACCGGATTCGCCGGGGGCGCGGAGAATCCGGTCCTGGCAAAGGCAGGCTGGGCATGAACGTTGTCATCTTCTTCTTGAGGGAGATAGCAAGTCCCCCCAAAATCGAAAGCCGGTGGGGTACAGGGGGGGATTGATGGCACCGTTGTGTTAATCGCGTTCTCTCCACCCCAATAAGCGATTGCAACATGGCCGCCTCTATATGTTGGGGAAGGTGGGTCGTTGCGGCCATTCAGGAGATGATCTGGATCGGAAGCGTTGAATCCCGTCTCACGGCGCGGATCGATTTCTAAGGCGATTTTCGGCTGGACGATGAAAGGCGATTCGGTGTTGTTGCCGGAATAGCCCAGATGCTGGGCGGCGGCGCCGCAGGCGTCGGTGCCGTTGTTGTCGCCGTCGACCATGGCGAAGGTGAATGCCCAGGGTCGGCCAAGTCGCTACCTCCGGCATCGTTGATGCGGAAGGTGAAATAGCTGCGCAGGCCGCCGCCCAGGGTGTGCGTCTCGGGGCGCCAGGCGCAGCCGTAGAGGAAGTTCGAGACCGCACCGGGCAGGGCCGCCGCCACCGGTTGGCCCAGGGTGAGGACGCGGGTGGTGGGCGAATAGTTGGCGAGTTGGCGGCAGGCCTGCGAGGGCAAGCCCGGGTGAACTGGTGGTGACGAAGCTCGCTGTTGATGGGACGCAACGCACGATGTCCTGGAATAGCGTTTGCGTCGGCGAGACGCGCTCGAACAGCTCCGGCCCGGAGAAGAGCGTGCCGGCGCTGGTGTAGCTCGTCAAGTTGATGCCTTCCAAGTAGTTGGTCGCGAGGTTGCGGTTGGCGAGCGACTGGCGCAGCTGGCCGGGTCCGCGCTGGCCGGAGAACAACAGGGCGGCGGGGCAGTTCGCCCCGCCGTACGCCATTGACGGTCATCGCGCCGCGGGCGACAAAGATCAGGTCGCGGTAGTGCGGGTAGTAGCCGAGCGGCACCACGCCCGAGCCATAGCAGGCGTTGTTGTCGGCGCCGGCGATCCGCGCGTAGCCGGCCGGGCCACCAGCACTGGCGATTTCGTCTCGCAGGCAATCGTCATGCGGTCGAGCATTGCATTGATGTCGGTGCGGAAGTAGGCATGATTTGCGGATGGCGCCGAACAGCGCATCGCCCGTCAGGGACAGGCCGATGTCGTTGGCGACGAGGTTGCAATTGCTCCCCTGGCAGGCATTGGGCAGGAAGGCGCTGCCGGTGTCGAAAACCTTGCCCTGGGGGGAGAGGGCCTTGGGCGTAACCGCGTCGGTCAGTCCGCTGGCCTTGTTGGTCCCTGCCAGGTAGTTGGTGACGCCGCCGAGGGCCGTCGCCGTGGCGGGATCGAGATAGTTGGCGACATCGTAGTTGCCGCCGCAACGCGCCACGTCGTCGCCGCCGCGGGGACGCGGTTCTGGCCGGGCAGCGGTGGCCCAGCCGAAAATATCACCGCCACTGGGCGATCGTGCGCAGTGGTGAGCACGCAGGCCAGGGCAGCGGTGCCGTCGGCGACGACGATGTCGAGGTGGCTGAGGCTGTCCCAGTTCATAGGCGTGACTCGCTGGATGACGCTGATGGCTGCCGGACACGGCATACCAGAGGCATTCGCCATTGCCGTCGCGCAGGGGCTCGAGACCGAGCGTGCGCCAGGGCAGGCGGCCGATCACCGTCGTATTGAGTGCGTTTCCGGCGAAGTTGGCGGCATCGCAGCCTTCCAGCCACCGCAACCTGCGTTGTTGTTGCGCGTGGTTCCCAGATCCGGCAGGGGCAGGTAGCCATACATGCTGGCTGCGGGGTTTTTCTCGCGGTATTGCAGGGCATACCCAATCAACGCTTCCCTGGCCTGCAGAAGCGCTTCCTGGTTTTGCTGCGCACGGCGGACTTCAATGCTTTCCGGCGACAGGCCGCTGACGAGATATCCGAGCCCGGCCATCACCAGCAGAAGGAAGAAGATCAGGAGGGCGGCGCCGCGCTGTTTGCGCTTCGGCGATTTTCTTCGCCGTCCTGCAGGGGCTGACTTTTCTCCTGCACTCATGGGGTGGCAGACAGGGCCGGGCGGCCTACTTCGCCTTGGCGCTGCCGCGCTTGACGGTGATGCTTCCCTCACCCACGCCGCTGGTGGTTTCGCGCGTGGCACGGTTGATGGCTTCGCCCACCTTGAGGGACGCGGGGGATTCTTCGCCGGCGACGACGGTGGTTTTGGCGGGGTTCGTCCTATCGATTTCCACGCGCACGCCGGTGGCGGCATTCATGTCGTCCTGCGGCGTGCCGTTGACCCAGGTGGTCGACTTGCCGCTGCTGCGCTTGACGACGCCGGACACCGTGAGCGTCGCGCCTTCGATGACCGGTTGGGATTCCCGGATATTGAGCTGGCGCTGGCGTTCCAGTGCAGCGCGGCGCTCCGGCGTGAGGAACAGCTTGCCGAGTTCCTCGGCGGCGGCGGGCGCGGCGGGGAGCAGCAGGGCGGCGGCAAGGAGGGCGGCGGCTTTTGTCCCACGGGGATTTCCTCCGGTCATCGGGCTGAAGCCCGACCTACGGGGTCTGCCAGGAAATGGCGACTTCGCGAATATGTCACAGGTCATCATGCGGCCTTCTTCTCGCGGACGGTGATCCAGTCGATGGTGCAGTCGGCGCCCAGCTGGGGCGGGATGCCGCTGCTGTCGCTGGCGCGCGGCAGGCGCTCGACGTCGCAACGGCGCACGCGTATGTAGGCCTGTGCGGACGCGCGCAGGTCGGAGAGGAAGTTGAGCAGGTCGTCTTCGTGCAGCAGCTTCATGCGCAGCTGCATTGTGCTGGTCAGGTACACGTAGTTGCCGCTGCTGCCGGGAAGGATGCCGGCATCGAGCACCTGTTGCGGCGCGATTTCGTATCGAACATCGATCAGCTTGCGCGCTTCCTTGATTCTGCGAATCAGTTCGATCCAGTCAAGGCGGAGCTCGTCGCCGAAAATGCCGCGGTTCGACAATTCGTTGAAGCGGGCGATCTTTTTCTTGATCTCCAGTTCCTCGTCACGCGCGCGCGCGAGCTTGTCCTGGCTTTCCATTTGCCGGGCTTGCGCCATCGCCTTGTTTTTCTTTTCAGCCTGATGCAGTTGCAGCGAGGCGTACACGACGCCGGCGCCGACGATGATCATGATGACTGCAGCAGCCAGGCTGAGGCTGATGCGGCTGAAGTCTTCCTTGGTGATGGTGGCGCCCATGTCACAGTTTCCTGCTGAGATGGATGACGAACTGCAATTGCATTGCCGAGAGTTCGGTTTCGCTCGAACTCTTGAGCGACTTGCCGGATTCGATGTCAAAGGGCATGCGCTGAACGGTGACCGTCAGCGAGGGATCCTTGCGCAAGGCTTCGGCGAAAGCGTTGACCGTTTCCAGTTGGCCGCGCTGGTCCGCGGCCATCGAAGCCGGCAGCAGCCCATGAATGACGGCGATCTCGTGCATCGCGCTTGCGGATGCCGGGGTAGCCGTTGGCTGGGGCGAGGAGGGGGCCGATTGACGCGGATCTGACAGGGATTTCAGTCCCTCGCCCGGATTGGAACTGAGCTGCCACTGGATGCGCTCGATGTCGACCTGCGGAACTTCCGCCAGCGCACGGCTGACGAGGAGGTATAGGGGTTCGACCGACGAGCTGCGTTTTTCCAGTTCTTCAAAGCGGTTGATGACCGCGCGCAGATTGTCCGTGCTGGTGGGCATCGGCGGGAAGGTTTTCTCGATGGCGTGGTATTTCTGCGTGTTGACTTCGGCCTGCTGCAGCAGGGCTTCGGTGGCGGAGCGGGCCTCCATGACATTTACCACCTCCCGCCCGGCGAAGAGCAGGCAGCCGAGCAGGGCGAGCGCACCCCCCTTGAGCAGCCAGGCGCGCGTCTGCCAGAGTCGATAGAAGCGGCGTTCCTGCGGCTGGGCGAATTGCACGCGCGGCGGATTCTGCGCCAGCAGGTGAAGAAAAAGCGATTCGCTGCGCGAGTCCTGGGGCAGGGTCTTCAGGCCGAAAGTCTTGCAGGCGGCGTGCAGGTCCTGGAAGGTGACCTGCAGTTCCTCCATGTTCTTGCAGTGCTCGAGAAAGATGCCGGTCTGGGCAGGATGCACCAGGGCAATGACAGGCAGCGGCGCGCCGCGTGCCAGCAGGCGCTGGCCGAGCAGATACTGGTAGATTTTCGCGGCTTCCGCGGCGCAGCTGGCGGCAATTTCAGCGGCGCCAGTTGACGCCATTGACGACAGGCGGCTGAACTTGAGCTGGCCGTTCTCGAAGAAACTTTGCCGGATGCCGCCGCGCGTGATCGTAATCAGCAGGCAGCGTTCGCCTGCCGGAGCAAGCTTGGCAAGCAGCGCGGCGCCGAGCAGAGGCAGCGAATAGACGCCCGAAAGCGGGGCTTCGGCGGCCCTCAGGGCGGCCAGCCAGGGCTCGAAGAGCTGCGGACGCGTCAGGGCGGTGAACAGGAACTTCTCGTCCCGCCGGCCGCCTTTTTCGCGGCCATAGGAGAGAGCCGCCGCCAGCGGCGAACCGTAGAAATACTGCCCCAGCTTGCGTGTCAGCAGGGCGTTGCGGTCGGCGCCCTGGGTGTGGGGCAGCGATTCGATCTGGAAGCCTTCATCCGGGATGTCGGCGAGCATGGCGTAATTGCTGCCGCGGTGCTTGGCGAGATAATCGGAGAAGGCGGCAACGCCCGATTCGTCATGAGGGAAATGCCCCTCCTCGCGCAGGGTGCCGCCATGCCACAGCGAGGCGCTGAGGTGGTCGGAGTCCAGATAGAGCAGACGTTGCTGTGGCATCAGATCTTCAGCTTGGTGATGACATCGTAAATCGGGCCGAGCACCGAGAGCATGACCCAGCCGAGGATGGTGCCGAGGATGAGGGTCATCGCCGGCTCGATCATGGCCTGGACTTTCTCGATGGATTCCTTGACGTCGCGGTTGTAGAAATAGGCGACGTTGAGGAGCGCGGTGTCGAGCCCGCCGGTGTTTTCGCCCACGCGCAGCATGCGGATGACCAGGGGCGGGAAGAGGCCGAGACTCTGGAAGGCCACCGTGACATTCTGGCCCTCGCCGATCAGCTGGCCGGCGCGCTTGAGGCCGTCGCGGATGACGGCATTGCCGACCACGTCTTCCGTGGCGCGGATCGAGTCGATGATGGCGATGCCCGAGGCGTACATCATGGCGAAGACGCTGGCGAAGCGGGACAGGATGATCTTGCGCAGGATGGGGCCGACCACCGGCAGTGCCAGCTTGAACTCGTCGAAGCGGTGGCGGAAGGCCGGATTGGTTTCGACTGCCACCTTGATGCCGACCGCAACGACGGAGGGAACGATCAGGAAGAGGTACCAGAATTGCTTGACGAACGCCGAGGTGGCAAGCAGTACCCGGGTCTGCGTCGGCATGTCCTGCCCCATGTTCTTGATGAAACCCGCCATCTGCGGCACCAGGTAGACCATGAGGAAGAAGGTCACGCCGATGACGATGGTGCCGACGAAGGCGGGATACATGAACAGCTTCTTGGTGTGGGAAGCCAGTTCGTCTTCCCACTTCAGCGATTCGCTCAGGCTTTTCAGCACGGCCGGCAGATTGCCGGTGTTCTCGCCGGCAAGAATCAGGCTGCTGAATACCTTGTCGAAGACTTTCGGATGCTCGGTCATCGCCTGCGAGAGCGTGCGGCCGCCCTCGATCGACTCGATCATGCTGGTGATCACCTCGCGAAAGCGCGGGTGGTAGATGCTGTCGCGCAAGTCGGTCAGCCCATCCAGGATCGGCACGCCGGCGCGGGTGAGTTGCTCCATGTGGAAGCAGAAGTTGATCAGTTCCGGCTTCGGCACCTTGCCGCCGCGGAACAGGCCGCCCTGACGGACTTCGTTGCCGTTGATGAAGTCGAGGTCCATGCGCTTGAGGCGCATTTCGAGGTCGACCAGGTTGATGGCGTCGAGCTGGCCGTGTACGACACGACCGCCTTCGTTCATGGCTTTGTAGGTGAACAGGGACACGCTACATCCGCTCCGTCAGATCGACCACCCGGCCGATTTCCTCCAGCGAGGTGGTGCCCTCGCGGACCCGTCTCAGACCATCCTCGGCAAGGCTGCGGAATCCCTTGGCGAGGGCGGCCTGCTTGACTTCGCGCATGGTGGCCCGCCGCGCGATCAGCTCGTCGATGTCGGCATCCAGGCGCAGCAGTTCCATGATGGCCTGGCGGCCGCGGTAGCCCTGATATTCGCAGTGCTCGCAGCCGCTGGCACGATACAGCGTCGGCGCAGGTGCGTCGTCGGCCAGCCCGAGCAGGCGGGTTTCGTGCGGCTCGGGTTGGTAGGGTTTCTTGCAGTGCGGGCAGAGCTTGCGCACCAGACGCTGGGCGATGACGCCGATGATGTTGCCGGCCATGATGTCGGGCAGGACGCCGATGTCGAGCAGGCGCGGAACGACGCCGATGGCCGAGTTGGTGTGAAGGGTGGAATATACCTGGTGGCCGGTCATGGCGGCGCGGAAAGCCATTTCGGCGGTGTCCGCGTCGCGGATCTCGCCGACCAGGATGACGTCCGGGTCCTGCCGCATCATGGAGCGCACGCCGTTGGCGAAATCCAGCTTGGCGGCCTCCGCCACGGAGGTCTGGCGGATCATCGACATCGGGTATTCGACCGGATCCTCCAGGGTCATGATGTTGATGCCTTCCTCGTTGATGTGATTGAGCATCGAGTAGAGGGTGGTGGTCTTGCCGCTGCCGGTCGGGCCCGTGACGAGGACGATGCCCTCCGGACGGGCGATCATGAGCTTCAACTGGTCCAGCTGGGTATCGTCGAGGCCGATCTGGTCGAGCGGCACAATGCCCTTCTGGCGGTCGAGGATGCGCAGCACGACGTTCTCGCCGTGGATGGTCGGCTGGGCCGAGACGCGGAAATCCACCAGCCGGCCGCTGATGTTGAGCGAGATGCGTCCGTCCTGCGGGGCGCGCGTCTCGGCGATGTTCATGTTGCTGACCACCTTGATGCGCACAGCCATGGCCGGCCAGTAGGATTTGTGCAGGGCGCGGATCTGTCGCAGCAGGCCGTCGATGCGGTAGCGGATGCGCAGGAAATTCTGCTCCGGCTCGAAGTGCACGTCCGAGGCGTCGCGCTTGACGGCGTCGGTGAGGATGGCGTCGATGAGGCGCACCACGGGCTGGCTGTACTCGTCGCTCGAGGCGGCAAGGCTGCGCCAGTCGATTTCGCCGGTCTCGATCTCGTGCAGGATGCCGTCGATCGACAGCTCGTGCCCGTAATACTGGTCGATGGCGCGGGATATTTCCGATTCACCCGCCAGCACCGTGTCGATCTGCAGGTCGTCATGCGTGAGCGAGCGCAGCTTGTCCAGCGCGACGATGTCGTTGACGTCGGCAATCGCCACCGTCATGCGATGCTTGGTGCGGTCGTAGTCCAGCGGCAGCAGCCGGTGGCGCTTGGCGAGTTCCAGGGGGACGAGGCGCAGCGCCGAGGGATCGACGATGGCGTGGGAAAGATCGATGCTCTTCTTGCCGAGACTCTCGCCGAGGGCGTCGCGCAGCGTCGCCTCGGAGATGAAACCCAGGCTGACCAGCAGCTTGCCGACCGGCTGGTTGGATTTCATCTGCTCCAGCAGCGCGATGCGCAACTGGTCCTCGCTGATGACCCCCTGCGCGATCAGTATCTGGCCGAGCGGCCGTCGATGCGGTGCGGGTGAATTCATCTCCATGGCGCCGGCACGGGCGCTGAGTTATTTTTGCAGGTCGCTGACGCGGCCAGCGACCTGGTTTCTGTCGAAGGCAGCCGGGCGCTGGGTAGCCGCAGCAAGCGCCCCTTGATAATACTGCAATGCGAGCCTGGGTTGGCGCAACTGGTCCAGGCTGACCGCCAGGTTGAACTGGTAGTCCGGGTTCTCGCTGTCGCTGGTATAGGCGCGGAAGTAGGCCTGCTGGGCATCGTTCCAGCGGCCATGCTGGGCATAGAGGTTGCCCAGGGCGAAATTCAGGCTCGGAGAATCCGGCTGGCCGGCGAGCAGGTTTTTAAGCCGGCTTTCCGACTGTATCGGATCGACCTGGCCCTTCAGGCCGATCAGGCCAGCCTGTGCTGCGCTGTCCTTGGGATCGGCTTCGAGGATATGCAGATACAAGTTTTCCGCCGCTTCGTACTGTCCTTGACGCAGGCTGATGGCGGCCAGGCCGTGCAGGGCGTTGATGTTCTTCGGCTCGTTCTTCAGCACCTGCTGATAGTCCCGCTGCGCTGCGGCCAGATCGCCGGAGAGGAAAGCCTGGTAGGCGCTGGCGACCTGCGGATTCACCTTCAGGCGCGACGTGGTGATGCGGATGGGACTTTCGGGTTCCGCGGCGGGCGGTTCGGACGCAGCGGCGGGCGCGCGTTTCGTTGCGGCGGGCTTTTCAGCGAAAGTCAGTGCCGGCGGCACGGCGGCAGGTTTTTCCCCTGAGGGGGCGAGTGCTGCAGATTCGGCTGGCGCGGCAGGAGCAGGTGTTGCCGGTATCGCGGCAACAGGGGGCGCCGGCGCAATGGGCGCAGTCGCGATCGGCGCGGTGCGGGCAGCGGGGAGCGCGGCAGGGCCGAGGCCGCCCTTCGGCTGTATTTCCCACCACACCCAGCCGCCGATGCCGACCGCGGCCAGCACTGCTGCCAGGCCGCCGACGATGAGCAGGTTGCGGCTCTGCGCCGGCTGCTTGGCCACGAACACATTCTGCGCGGCGGCACGTTCGCGTTCCTGGTCATCTGCCGCCGGCTGTTTTGCCGCTTGGGCCGCCGGCGCGGGTGTTGCAGCGGGTTCGGGCTTGGCTGCGGCAGGAGTGTGGAATTCGTGATCGAGCAGTTCGAGACGCGAGGGCAGTTCGGGCAGTCCGCGTGAATCGGCTTCAGTTGAAGCGCTGCCTGCCGGGGGGCTCTCGCGCGGCTCGATTTTCGCCGCCGCCTCGGACTGGCGCTTGGCCTCCTCGGCCTTCTTCAGCGCGTCCATGAGCAGGCTCACTGCGGGTTGCCTCCCACGTTCCACTCAGGGCACTGGCTGCAGACCGCCCTTGTTCTCGAAGAAGTCGTCGCGCGGCAGATTGCGGCGGAAGCTGCTGTAGTCGCCGTGGATGCTGGCCTCTTTGACCACGGTCGGCCGCAGGAAGATGACCAGTTCGGTCTTGGTGGTGGTGTCGTTGCGGTAGGTAAAGAGGTTGCCGAGGATGGGGATTTTCGAGACGCCGGGTACGGCATCGTCGGTATTGTTGACTACATCCTGCATGAGGCCGCCCAGCACGGCGATGTCGCCGTTATTGACCCACATCAGCGATTCCATTTCCCGTGTCTGGATTTCCGGCACCAGGTTCGGAATTACAAGGGATGGATGTGGATCACGCTTAGTGCCGGTGATGCGCGAGATGGTCGGACGCACGTTCAGCAGGACCGAGTTGCTTTCGCTGATCTGCGGCGTCACGCTCATCACCAGGCCGACCGAGACCGACTGCGGCGTGGTGGTGAGGTTGGTCAGCGTGCTCGTCTGGCCCTGGCTGGTGTCCGATTTGACCTGGAAATAGACGAAGTTGTTGACCACCTTGAGGATGGCCGTCTGGTTGTTGAGCACCGACAGCTTCGGGCTGGAGAGCACCTTCAGCGTGCCGAAATTCTCCAGCAGCTTGATGGCGGTGAGGAAGTCGCCACGGCGGAAGGCCAGGCTGAAGAGAGTGTTGCCGACCGCCGATGGCAAGTGTCGAAGTGGTCGTCGACGCTTCGAATGCGCCAGTGGTCGGATTGACGCTGAATGATCCGCGTCGTGCACCTTGCCCGATGGCACGCCCGGCGGCGCCCTGGTTGAAGTACTGCCAGTCGATGCCCTGCTGGTAGTTCTGGTTCAGGCGAACCTCGACGATGGTGGCCTCGATCAGCACCTGGCGTCGTGCCGAGGACAGTACCTGATCAAGGAATTCCTGGATTTTCTCGTGCTGGCGCGAGGTGGCGCGGGCCATCAAAAAGCCGGTTTCGCGGTTAACCATCACCGAGGCCGCCTGCAGCGTTTCGTATTCCTTGGCAGCCTGCGATTGCTGCTGCGGCGGGGTAATCTGCACTTGAATCGGGGATGAAGCCCCGGCTGCCCCGGCCGCTGCAGTGCCACCCGGCTGAGCAGTCGCTCCGGCGGCAGCGGCGGCCTGTTCCATGACCTTCTGCCACGCGGCGTTTGACGATGATCTCCTTGTCGGTCTCGCGCAGGATGTCCTTGATGTTCTGCTCCAGGGTTTCCCAGAAACGGTTCTTGGCGACGTTGTCGACCTTGGTCGAGGACACATTGCCGCTGGTGCCGCCCGCCGCGGCGCCAGCGCCGCCCGCGCCGGCGGCCGTCGGGCTGATGCTGGCGATCTGGGTGTTGATGGCGACGTTGCCGGTGGTGTCGCGCGACATGTTGACGTAATCCACCTTGTAGGTACGCAGATAGGGCGTATCCGGCATCACCACGAGGTTGGGGCCGTCGAGCTCGAAGCGCATGTCGACCTGCTTGGCGATGCGGTTGAGCAACTGCGGCAGGGTCTGGTCGATGGCGTTGAGCGTCACGGTGCCGCTGATGCCGGGGTGGATGTCCACATTCAGCTTGGCATCGCGGGCCAGCGCGAAGAGCAGTTCCTGCACGCGCACGTCCTTGACCACGACGCTGTAGGTTTCAACCTTGGCGGCCGCTTTCGGGGCGGGCAGGGTCACGGACTGCTGCACGGGAGCGGGGATGTTCGATTTTGCAGCGGGCGGGGCGCTGTCCGCGTTGATGTGTCCGCTCGATGGAGGCTTCACCTGAGGCGCGGTGCATGCCGCCAGGAAAGTCGCACTCAGCAGGGATGCAATCGTAGTCGTTCTAGCTGTCATGGCGAGCCACAAGTTAGCGCCTCATCTAAGAGGTCGGGCGTTTCGAGCATAGCACATTAACATTATTTTGCAACTGGCTGATTTGATTGTTCAATGAGCCCGGTAATTTTAGGTGTTTATCAGTTCCTCAAGCGCCGTACCTGGCGCGGGTGAGGACCATAGACCCTGAGCGCAGTGGGGAGTTGCTGCAAGGCCTGACTGGCCGCAGCACGGGATGAGTAGTCCCCATAGATGACGCCCAGACGATCTCCCTCTTTCCTTTCCACCTTATACACCCGGATGGACTCGGGGTCAGCCAGCTTGGAGGCGTTGGCAAGGAATCCCTCTACATCCCTGGCACTGCCGGCGTCGGTGCTCAGGAGTTGAATGAACCAGCGGCTGTCTTCGGCGGAATCGAGCCATTCAAGCGTGTCGTCAAAGCGCTTCCGGGTCAGGGGACCCATGTCGAGTGTTTTCCGCTTGGTATCCGACGCTGCCGGAACCGGGTCCGGCATTGCATTCTTCGCTGGGGTATCGACGGAATCGACTGCAGTGGGGCCAGGTGCCGGCTTTGCAACCGTTGCTACGGAAGATGAGGCAGCCGGAGTGGTGGCCGGAGTGGTGGCCGGAGTGGTGACTGGAGTGGTGACTGGAGTGGAAGTCGGCGCGGATATCGCAGCAACCGCAGCATTGTTAGTGGTTGCGGCCCCTGCTTCTGGAGACGCTGCGGGGGGCTGGCTTGTCTGTGGCGCCGTGTCCGGAGCCTGCGCGGGGGCGGCGGGAGGCTCGGTCTGGACGGGCGACGCCGCCTTGACGTCAGCTTCGGGCTCATTGAAGCGGTAGTAAGTCAGGCCCGCTCCGGCAATCAGAATGGCCGCGGCGGCCCAGCCCAGCCACTGCGCGGTGCCGGGGAAGGCGGCACCGCGGAATTCGGCATCGCGAATGGCCGCCTTGACATGGGAGGCGGTGATCAGGTGCGTATTGCCGGCGAAGGCTGCAAGGAGAGCCTTGTCGCAAAGGATATTGATGCGCCGGGTCAGGCCAAGCGAGGCAGCGGCAATGCGCTTGAGCGCGGCCGGAGAGAATACGTCGGGCCCCTTGTAGCCTGCAGCGCGCATGCGGAAACTGACGTATTGGGCGACGTCCGAGCGGACCAGCGGCTCGAGCGAGAAATTGTGCGTGATGCGCTCCTTGAGCTGGCGCATCTCGTTGCGATTGAGCACATCGTTGAGTTCGGGCTGGCCGAAGAGGACGATCTGCAGCAGCTTGTGGCGGTTCGATTCGAGGTTGGAGAGCAGGCGGATTTCTTCCAGCGTCTCGGCCGGCATGGCGTGCGCCTCGTCGATGAGGACGACAACCTGGCGGCCCTGTGAATAGAGATCGATGAGATGCTCCTGCAGGGCGCGCATGACGGCGTTGATGCGATTGGTGGCGAGATTGACCTGCAGTTCGTCGGCCAGGGTGAACAGGATCTCGTCGCGCGACAGGGAGGGGTTGGCCAGGAAGATCGTTTCGACGCTTTCCGGCAGGCGCTCCATGAGCACCCGGCACAGCATGGTCTTGCCGCTGCCGACTTCGCCGCTTACTTTGACGATACCCTCGTCGTGCGTGATGGCGTAGAGCAGCGCCTCAAGCGTGGCACCGCGATTTGCCCCTTGAAAAAAGAAATCCGTATGCGGCGTGATGCGGAACGGCGCCTCGTTCAGACCAAAATGTTCAAGATACATGTGCGGCGTTTTCTCCCTGATAAGTTCTCATGCCGTATTTGAAGCGGCACCCAGATCGCGTTCCAGAACTTCCATGCGGTTGTAGAGGGTCGTGCGATTGACTCCAAGAAGCCGGGCAGCCTGGCTGACATTGCCGTGAGTCATCTTGAGAGCCGCCTGGATATAGCCCTGTTCCCAACGCAGCAGGGTGTCTTCGAGATTGAACTGGCCGCGCTGTTGCAGCTGGCGCAACGCGATTTCGGAAAGCTCGCCAATGTCCTGGGGCGGCAGCCAGGCGGAAGGGACTTCCTCCGTCCCGGTATCCAGTTCGTCCTCGAGTTCGGCGTGGCCGACCAGTCGCCCGGGATACTTGGTGGCCAGGCGGATGACGATGTTGCGCAACTCGCGCACATTGCCCGGAAAACCATAAACTTGCCAGCGCTCAAGGGCCTCGTCGGACAGTTCGAAAGGCAGTTGCTGTGCCTGGCTAGCGTAGAAAGCGCGGTAATGGCGCAGCAGCAGCACCTTGTCGTCGCCCATTTCGCGCAAGGGCGGCACATTGATGGTGAAGACGGATAGACGATGGTACAGGTCGGCGCGGAAGCGACCCTCGCGCACCTCCTTGCGCAGATCGCGGTTGGTTGCTGCGATGACCCGGGCGCGGCTGACGCGCTGCTGAGTTTCCCCAACGCGCTGGAACTCGCCGTTTTCCAGGACCCGCAGCAGCTTGGGCTGAAGATCCAGCGGCAACTCGCCGATTTCGTCGAGGAACAGCGTGCCGTCTTCGGCATCCTCGAAATAGCCCGACTTGGCCTGGGTGGCGCCTGTAAATGCGCCCTTGGCGTAGCCGAACAGGGTGGGCTCGACCAGTGTCGGCGATATGGCCGCGCAGTTGAGGGCGAAATAGGGTTTGACGCGCCGCGAAGTCAGACGATGCAGGCAACAACTGGCGACGATTTCCTTGCCGCTGCCTGACTCGCCTTCGATCAGGACGGGGAAGGGCGAGTCCCCGTATTGGGATATCTGCGCACGCAGTTTCTGCATGGGCACGCTGTTGCCGAGCAGTCCGCACGGATCTTCAGTGGCGGACGGCTGGGCTGCCAGCTCCGCCGACTGGTAGGCAAGGATGCGGTGCAATGTCTGTCGCAGGCCTTCCGGATCAGCCGGTTTGGCGACGAACTCCGCGGCGCCGAGCGCGCGGGCATGGCGTGCATTTGATTCGTCGTTCTGGCCCGAAAGCACGACGATCTTGATATTGGGGGAGTGGGCGAGCAGGTCGGAGATGAGGGCGAAACCCTCGTCGGGCTGATGCGGCTGCGGCGGCAGGCCGAGATCGACCAGGGCCAGCAAAGGGGGTGTCCCATGGCTGCGCAGCAAAGCCACGCAGTCGGCGCGGGAGCCGGCGGTGCTGATCTCGAATTCGCGGCTGAGGAAGAAAGCCAGCGTGTCGATGATGAGCGGGTCGTCATCGACGATCAGAAGGGAAGGCTTGCGGGATTCTGGGTTGCTCATGCCGGTGCGCGCTGGGTACCCTCGTCGCTGTTAACTGCTTATTTACTATATCAGAGCCGCTCGCTGCAGACTAAGAGAAAAACCTTTCGGCATGGCGCGCACTTCGGTGTATAGGCAGAGCGTGACCGATTTAACGGCCTTGTTGCATATAGGCGGATATCATGGCCCTGCGGCGGCTCTGATAGAATGCACGCCATTGCGAAAACCAGCGGACCCCAGCTTTCGTGACTAACGAACCCCTTGTCAAGATCAGCGATCTGAATTTTACTTATGACCGCCGGCCTGTCCTGTCCGGGATCAATATGACGATCCCGCGCGGCAAGGTGGTGGCCATCATGGGGCAAAGCGGTTGCGGCAAGACGACCACCCTGAGGCTGATTGGCGGCCAGCTTCGGCCGACCCAGGGCGAAGTGCGCTTCAACGGCCAGGTCGTGCATGAAATGGATGCGAACGCTTTGTATCAGGCGCGCCGGCGCATGGGCATGCTGTTCCAGTTCGGGGCCCTGTTTACGGATATGTCCGTGTTCGACAATGTGGCTTTCCAGATGCGTGAGCATACCAACCTGCCGGAGGAGATGATCCGCGATCTGGTGCTGTTGAAGCTGAATGCGGTCGGATTGCGCGGGGCGAAGAACCTGATGCCTTCCGAGCTGTCGGGCGGCATGGCACGCCGCGTTGCGCTGGCGCGGGCCATTACCCTCGACCCGTTGCTGATGATGTATGACGAACCGTTCACGGGCCTCGACCCGATCACGATGGGGGTGATCGGGCAGTTGATCCGCCAGCTCAACGATGCTCTGGGCGGCAGTTCCATCATCGTCACCCACGATGTGCAGGAATCCCTGCAGATCGTCGACTACGTCTACTTCATGGCAGATGGAAAGGTGGTGGCGGAAGGCACCCCTGACGAGATTCGCGCCTCCGACAAGGCTTACGTGCACCAGTTCGTCTGGGGCGAAATGGATGGCCCGGTGCCTTTCCAGTACCCCTCGGAACCCTATCGGCAGCAGATTTTCGGAGCGGCTCATGCTTGACCAGACCGCCACCCTTCTGCGCGGCCTCGGCCGACGTGTGACTGGCCGTATCTGGCGCCTGGGCTTCGCCAGCCGATTTCTGTTGGCCACGCTGCTCTATTCCGGCACCAGTTTCCGTCGCTTCTTCCTCACCATCCGCGAGATCTATTTCACGGGGGTGCTGTCGCTCATCATCATCCTGGTATCCGGCCTCTTCGTCGGCATGGTGCTGGGCCTGCAGGGCTACGATACGCTGCAGCGTTATGGTTCGAGCGAGGCGCTGGGCATCCTGGTGGCCCTCTCGCTGGTGCGTGAACTGGGCCCGGTGGTGGCCGCACTGTTGTTTGCCAGCCGGGCCGGTTCCGCCATCACTGCCGAAATTGGCCTCATGAAGGCCACGGAGCAGCTCTCCGCGATGGAGATGATGGCGGTGAATCCGATCGCCCGCGTCGTTGCGCCGCGCTTCTGGGCCGGCGTCATCTCCATGCCGCTTCTCGCGGCGCTGTTCTCCGCCATGGGCATTTTCGGCGGCTATCTTGTCGGCGTGGTGCTGATTGGCGTGGATGAAGGTTCTTTCTGGTCGCAAATGCAGGCGTCGGTCGATTTCCGCGAGGACATCGTGAACGGCGTCATCAAGAGCGTTGTTTTCGGCATTCTGGTCACCTGGATTGCCGTGTTCGAGGGCTATGATTCCGAGCCCACCGCGGAGGGCGTGTCGGGCGCGACCACCCGCACCGTGGTGACTTCCTCGCTAGCCATTCTTGCTGCCGACTTCGTTTTGACGGCATTCATGTTCCGGGGTGTGTGATGAATCGTATGACTTTGGATCTATGGGTTGGGGTATTCGTGGCCATCGGCCTGGGTGCACTGTTGTTTTTAGGCCTCAAAGTGGGTAATCTGGCCACCACCAGCACGGGGGAAACCTATGTGCTTAAAGCGAATTTTGATAACATCGGGGGCCTGAAGGTACGTGCTCCGGTGAAAAGCGCCGGAGTCGTGGTGGGGCGTGTCGGCGATATCCGGCTCGATGCGGAGCGCTACGAGGCGGTGGTGACGATGAACATCGGCAGCCAGTTCAAGTTTCCGCGCGACACGTTTGCCAAGATTCGGACTTCGGGATTGCTGGGCGAACAGTACATTGGCCTGGCTGTAGGCGGCGACATCGAGGTGTTCAAACCCGGCGACGCCATCAAGAAGACGGAGTCGGCCATGGTGCTGGAGGATCTGGTTGGGCAGTTCCTCTTCGACAAGGCTGCTGAAGGAAATGACAAGAAGTGACGTTAAGCAATAAGTACAACAAGAGAGGCTTCGCGATGAAAGCAGCTTTACTTAGCAACATCAGCAAGATAGTGGTTATTGCCGCTGCTGCAGGCCTGCTGGGCGGGTGTGCCACGAGCGGGAACCCGAAGGATCCGATCGAAGGCTTCAACCGCGCCATGTTCGGATTCAACGAAGGGCTCGACAAAGTCATCATCAAGCCTGTTGCGACGGGCTACGAGGCCGTCCTGCCTCAGCCCATCCAGACGGGTGTGGCCAACTTCTTCTCGAACATAGCCGATCTCATGATCGGCGTGAACAACCTGCTCCAGGGCAAGCCGGGGCAGGCTGCCTCCGATGCGGGGCGCGTCCTGGTCAATACGACCATGGGCTTCCTCGGCCTCATCGATGTCGCCAGTTCCATGGGCATGGAAAAACACGTGGAAGATGTCGGCCAGACCTTCGGCCGCTGGGGCATGTCGGATGGCGCCTATGTCGTTCTGCCGATTTTCGGGCCGCGCACCGCGCGAGACACCATCGGCCTGGCATTCGATGTCTATACCGATCCGGTGGGCCATGTCGATCACATCCCGACCCGCAATGTCCTCCTTGTTACGCGCGTCATCAGCGATCGGGCGGAACTGCTGAAGGCCGACAAGATCATCGAGGAAGCGGCCCTGGACAAGTACAGCTATGTACGTGATGCCTACCTGCAGCGCCGCCGCAGCCTGATCCATGACGGCAATCCCCCCAGGGAACTGGACGGGTCTGCCGAACAGGAAAGCGACATCAAGATGGCGCAAGCCGGTGAAACCGCCCAGCCTGCGCCGACGCAAACGGCCATGCGCCGGTAAATCGACCCCGACCTGAATTTGCAAGGATAGTTATGAGGTTTATCGCTTTCATTCTGGCGGGCGCAAGCCTGCTTTTGCCAACAGGTGCGCAGGCGCAGGAAACCGCTCCCGATGCGCTGGTCAAGAATGTCACCACTGAAGTACTTGAGATCATTCGCACCGACAAGGACATCAAGGCCGGCAACACGCAGCGCGTGATCGACCTGGTCGAGAAGAAGGTTTTGCCGCACTTCAATTTCACGCGCATGACCGCATTGGCCGTTGGCAAGGACTGGCGTCAGGCCAGCCCAGCGCAGCAAAAGGCCCTGACGGATGAATTCCGCGACCTGCTTGTGCGCACCTATTCCAATGCCTTGACGGCCTACAAGAACGAAACCGTTGAATACAGGCCTTTCAAGATGCAGCCCGGCGAAACCGATGTCACGGTGCGCACGCAAATTCACCAGCCGGGCGCACGTCAGCCCATCAAGCTGGATTACAGCCTCGAGAAGAACGGGGATGCTTGGAAGGTGTACGACGTGATCGTGGCGGGCGTCAGCCTGGTGACGAATTATCGCTCCTCCTTTGCCACCGAAATCCGCAATGGCGGGGTGGATGGCCTGATCAAGACGCTGAAGGCGAAGAACAGTAGCCTGGAAGCTTCGACCAGGAAATGATCCGCGACACCGGAGATCGCATCGAGGTTTCCGGTCCGCTCACGCTTGGCGTGGCGCGGGAGATGCTGGAAGCCGGAAGTGCGCTTATCAGCCGGCCCGAAATCACTTTTGATCTTTCCCAAGTCAAGGAAGTGGACTCCTCCGGGCTGACGGTCGTGTTCGGCTGGGTGCGCGCGGCGAAAAGCCAGGGCAAGGTCGCCCGCATCAGTAATCCTCCGCAGAACCTGCTTAGCCTGGCTGAACTCTACGGCGTGACCGAACTGTTGCCCCTGGCCTAGCCAGGCAGGCGGCGCAATTCTCCGCATGAATAACGCAATACGCATTGAAGGCGTGACCAAGCGCTTTGGTAGCGTATTGGCGCTGGCGGGTGTCGATCTGGAGATCGACCAGGGGGAATTCTTCGGCCTGCTCGGGCCGAATGGCGCGGGGAAAACGACTCTGATTTCCGCCCTCGCTGGTCTGGTGCGCACGGACACGGGCAGTTTGGCCGTGATGGGCCATGACGTGGTTTCGGATTACCGGGCTGCCCGGCAATTGCTCGGCGTGGTGCCGCAGGAACTGGTATTCGATCCCTTCTTTACCGTGCGCGAGTCGCTGGCAATCCAGTCGGGCTACTTCGGCATCCGCAATAACTCGGCATGGATCAACGAGATCCTCGAGAACCTCGACCTGATTTCGAAAGCCGATACCAACATGCGGCAGTTGTCCGGCGGCATGAAGCGCCGGGTGCTGGTGGCGCAGGCGCTGGTGCACCGGCCGCCGGTGATTGTCTTGGACGAACCGACCGCCGGCGTCGATGTTGAACTGCGCCAAGGCTTGTGGAACTTCGTGCGCCGTCTCAACCGCGACGGCCATACCATCGTGCTGACGACGCATTACCTGGAGGAGGCGGAAAGCCTCTGTGGGCGGATCGCCATGCTCAAGCAGGGCGGCATCGTCGCCCTCGATACCACGGCCAACCTGTTGCGGCGCCTGTCCGGGCACACGTTACGCCTGCGCCTTGCGAGGGGCGCGAAGCTACCCGATTTCCTCAGAGCGCGCGTTGCCGGGGAATTCAACAGTGAATTCACCTTTGCCCTGGGAAGTTGCGAGGAAATCGAGGATATTCTTCATGCCGTGCGCGGGTCGGGGTGCGGCCTGGAGGATATCGAGGTGGGCAAGCCGGACCTCGAAGAAGTTTTTGTCCGCGTCATGAACAGCGGGTTCTGACATGGACGGCTTTCTGACCCTGCTTTACAAGGAGGTGCTGCGCTTCTGGAAAGTCGGTTTCCAGACCGTGGCGGCGCCGGTTCTGACCTCGCTGCTCTACCTCCTTATTTTCTCGCATGTGCTGGCAAAGCATGTGCAGGTATATGAAGGCGTTTCGTACACCTCATTCCTGGTGCCGGGCCTGGTCATGATGTCGGTGCTGCAGAATGCCTTCGCCAACAGTTCATCTTCGCTGATCCAGTCGAAGGTCACGGGCAACATCATCTTTGTGCTGCTGCCGCCGATTTCCTACCGGCAGTTCTTCACCGCCTACGTGCTGGCATCGATCGTGCGCGGCTTCGTCGTCGGCTTCGGCATGCTGCTGGTGACTCTGTGGTTCGTCAACCTCTCCTGGCAGGCGCCGCACTGGATCCTGGTATTTGCCGTGCTGGGCGGCGCCATCATGGGGGCGCTGGGTGTCATTGCCGGTATCTGGGCGGAAAAGTTCGATCAGCTGGCGGCCTTCCAGAACTTCATCATCATGCCGCTGACATTTCTCTCCGGCGTGTTCTATTCGATCCATTCGCTACCGCCTTTCTGGCAGAAGATTTCGCACTTCAACCCGATTTTCTACATGATTGATGGCTTCCGTTACGGTTTTTTCGGCGTGTCCGACGTGTCGCCGTTCATGAGCCTGGGCGTCGTCGGAGCCTGTTTCATCGTTTTGACCGCTTTCACCTTGTGGCTTCTCAGGATAGGCTACAAGCTTCGCGCATAGTTTCGAACATAGTTTTCAGCAGAGGACATCATGGTTTCACCCGCAGATATTCAAGGCTACATCGCGCAGGGACTGCCTTGCGAGCATCTGGCCGTCAACGGCGACGGTGCCCATTTCGAAGCCATCATCGTCAGCAGCGTCTTTGAAGGCAAAAACCGCATTCAGCGCCAGCAGGCGGTCTACAAGGCGCTCGGCGGGCGCATGGAAAGCGGCGAGATCCACGCCCTGTCCATGCGTACCCTGACGCCGGAGGAGTGGCGGCAGCAGAATGGATAAGCTGCTCATCGAAGGCGGCGTGCCGCTCTCGGGCGAGGTGAGCATCTCAGGTGCGAAGAACGCGGCCCTGCCGCTGCTGTGCGCCGCGCTGCTCACGGAAGAACCGCTGCACCTGTCCAACGTGCCGCATCTGAACGACGTGTCAACCATGCTGCGCCTGCTGGTGCAGATGGGCGTGGATGTCACGCTGGACGAGAAGAACGGCCTCGTTCTCAATGGCGGCGGACTGAACAAGCCGGAGGCGCCCTATGACATGGTGAAGACCATGCGTGCCTCCATCCTGACGCTGGGTCCGTTGCTGGCGCGCACCGGCCAGGCGCGGGTGTCGCTGCCCGGCGGCTGCGCCATCGGCGCGCGTCCGGTGGACATCCACATCCGCGGCCTGCAGGCAATGGGCGCGGAAATCCACGTCGAGCATGGCTACATCCTGGCCCACGCCAGGCGCCTGCGCGGGGCCAAGATCTTCACCGATCTCGTCACCGTCACCGGCACCGAGAACCTGATGATGGCGGCGGCGCTGGCCGATGGCGTGACTGTCATCGAGAACGCCGCGCGCGAACCGGAAGTAGCGGACCTGGCCAACTGTCTGAATGCCATGGGGGCGAAGGTGAGCGGCGCCGGCAGCGACGTCATCACCATCGAGGGCGTCGAGCGGCTCTCCGGGGCGCATCATCGCATCATGGCCGACCGCATCGAGACCGGCACCTTCCTCGTTGCGGCGGCGGTCACGGGCGGGCGGGTGCGCCTGAACGGCACGACGGGCGCCATTCTCGACGCGGTGGTCGAAAAGCTGCGCGAGGCCGGCGCGCACATTGAATGCTTCGACGACGCCATCGAGATCGCGGCCGAGACGCCGCTGAACGCGGTGAGCTTGCGCACGGCCCCCTACCCGGCCTTTCCCACCGACATGCAGGCCCAGTTCATGGCCCTGAACTGCGTCGCACGCGGTTCCGCGATGATGACCGAGACGATCTTCGAGAACCGTTTCATGCATGCACAGGAACTGAGCCGCCTTGGCGCCGACATCGAGATCAGCGGCAACACGGCGATGGTGAAGGGCGTGCCCTGGCTCGACGGCGCCACCGTCATGGCCACCGACCTGCGCGCTTCGGCCTGCCTGGTCGTCGCCGGCCTGGTGGCGCGCGGCGAGACGCTGATTGACCGCATCTACCACCTCGACCGCGGCTACGAGCATATAGAAGAGAAGCTGTCGCAGCTCGGCGCCAGGATTCGACGCGTTCATTGAACGCCGTCGCCGTATTGCGCAGGCTGACTTTGCAACTGCGCTAGAATTTCAACTTTTCCGATTGGAAGCCCGCCGTGACCGGCATTACCATCGCCCTTTCCAAGGGCCGCATCTTCGAGGAAACCCTGCCGCTCCTGGCGGCGGCGGGCATCGTGCCGGCCGACGATCCGGAAACCTCGCGCAAGCTTATCCTCGACACAAACCGCGCCGATGTGCGTCTGGTGATCGTGCGCGCCTCGGATACGCCGACCTACGTCCAATACGGCGCGGCCGATCTGGGCATTGCGGGCAAGGATGTGCTGCTCGAGCACGGCGGCACGGGCCTCTATCAGCCGCTCGACCTGAAGATCGCCCGCTGCCGCATGGCCGTGGCGGTGCCGGAGGGGTTCGACTACGCTGCCGCCGTGCAGCGCGGCGCCCGCCTGCGCGTGGCGACCAAATACATCCAGACGGCGCGCGAGCACTTTGCGGACAAGGGGGTGCATGTCAACCTCATCAAGCTTTACGGCTCGATGGAACTGGCGCCGCTGGTCGGGCTGGCCGACGCCATCGTCAACCTCGTCTCCAGCGGCAATACGCTGAAGGCCAACAATCTCGTGGCGGTGGAGGACATCATGCAGATTTCCTCGCGCCTGATCGCCAACCAGGCAGCGCTGAAGATGAAGCGCGAGCTGCTGCAGCCGGTGATCGACGCCTTCGCGGGAGCGGTCCGTGATTAATCGCCTCACCACCCGCGACCCCGATTTCACCCAGCTGCTCACCGCGCTGCTGGCGGTGGAGGGCGGCCAGGACGAGCGCATCGAGCAGGCGGTCGCCGAGATCCTTTCTGCGGTGCGCACCGTAGGTGACGACGCGGTGCTGGAATACACGCGTCGCTTCGATCACCTCGACGTGAAGGCCATGGTCGAGCTGGAATTGCCGAAGCGCGAGTGGGAGGCGGCGCTGCTTAACCTGCCCGCAGAACAGCGCGAGGCGCTGGAGCAGGCCGCCACGCGCATCGCTTTCTACCACCAGAAGCAACTGGCCGCCTCCTGGGAGTACACCGAGGCCGACGGCACGCGGCTGGGACAGAAGGTGACGCCGCTCGACCGCGTCGGCCTCTACGTGCCCGGCGGCAAGGCGGCCTATCCGAGCTCGGTGCTGATGAACGCCATCCCGGCCAAAGTGGCGGGCGTCGGCGAACTGATCATGGTGGTGCCGACACCGCGCGGCGAAAAGAACGCCCTGGTGCTGGCCGCGGCCGCGCTGGCCGGCGTCGACCGGGTATTTACCCTCGGCGGCGCGCAGGCAGTGGGCGCGCTCGCCTACGGCACGCAGACCATTCCCCAGGTGGACAAGATCGTCGGCCCCGGCAACGCTTACGTCGCCGCCGCCAAGCGGCGCGTCTTCGGCGTGGTCGGCATCGACATGGTGGCCGGCCCTTCGGAAGTGCTCATCATCGCCGACGGCTCGACCGATCCGGACTGGGTGGCGATGGACCTGTTCGCCCAGGCCGAGCACGACGAGTTGGCCCAGTCCATCCTGCTCTGTCCGGACGGACGCTACATCGAGGCGGTGGCGAAAAGCATCGAACGGCTGCTGCCGGAAATGCCGCGCAAGGAGGTGATTACCGCCTCCCTGGCCGGCCGCGGCGCCCTGATCCAGGTGCGCGATCTGGAAGAGGCTTGCACGATCGCCAACCGGATCTCCCCGGAGCACCTGGAACTGTCGGTGGCCGAGCCGAACGCGCTGGTCGACCGCATCCGCCACGCCGGTGCCATCTTCATCGGCCGCTACACTTCGGAATCCCTGGGGGATTACTGTGCCGGCCCCAACCACGTGCTGCCGACTTCGCGCAGCGCGCGCTTCTCCTCGCCGCTCGGCGTCTACGACTTCCAGAAGCGCACCTCCATCATCGAGGTGTCGGCGCAAGGCGCGCAAACGCTCGGCCGCATCGCCTCCACGCTCGCCCAGGGCGAGGGCCTGCAGGCCCACGCGCGTGCGGCGGAACTGCGCCTCAAGAAATAATCAGCGGAGGATTTCTCGCAAGGCCCCGACCAGCGCCTCGCACTGCTCGTCTGTGCCGACGGTGATGCGCAGGAATTGCTCGATGCGCGGCTGGCGGAAGTGGCGCACGATGATGCTGCGCTGGCGTAGCGCGGCGGCGAGTTCGCCGGCATCCCGTTGCGAATGGCGCGCGAAAACGAAGTTGGCGGCGGAGGGCAGCACTTCGAAGCCGAGCGTGGACAATTCCTGCACAAGGCTTTCGCGGCTCTTCATGACGGCCAGCCGGGTGATCTCGAAGTGCGTGTGGTCCTCCATCGCCGCGACGGCGCCGGCGATGGCGAGGCGGTCGAGCGGGTAGGAGTTGAAGCTGTTCTTGATCCGTTCCAGCGCCTCGATCAGCTCCTCGTTGCCAATGGCAAAGCCGACGCGCAGCCCGGCCAGCGAGCGGGATTTGGACAGCGTCTGCACCACCAGCAGGTTCGGGTATTTCGCCACCAGCGGAATCGCCGTCTCCGCGCCGAAATCGACGTAGGCTTCATCCACCACCACGACCGAATCCGCATTGCCGGCCAGCAGGCGTTCGATGTCGGCCCGCGGCAAGGTGCATCCGGTCGGCGCGTTCGGGTTGGGGAAGATGATGCCGCCGTTGGGCCGGGCGTAATCCCCCACGCGGATAGCGAAGGCCTCCGCCAGCGGAATGGTCTCGTAGGCGACGTCGTAGAGCCCGCAGTACACCGGGTAGAAGCTGTAGGTGATGTCCGGGAACAGCACTGGCCGATCATGCTTGAGCAGGCCGAGGAATACATGGGCGAGGACTTCATCCGAGCCGTTGCCGACGAATACTTGCCCCGGCGTTACGCCGTAGTAAGTGGCAATGGCGTCCTTGAGACGGTCGGCGTTGGGGTCGGGGTATAGTCGCAGGCTGTCGCCGCTTTCCGCCAGCAACACCTCCTGCACCCTGGGCGAGGGGCCGTAGGGGTTCTCGTTGGTATTGAGCTTGACCAGGTTCGTCAGCTTGGGCTGCTCGCCCGGAACATAGGGGGTCAGTCCGCGGACGACGGCGCTCCAGTAACGGCTCATGGTGTGCTGCCAGAGGGAAAATCCAATGTTATCATGCAGTCCTGAATCACTATTACAGTGCTGAACGCCATGCGGCAAGCCGAAATTTCGCGCAAGACCCTGGAGACGGAAATCAGCGTCCGCCTCAATCTCGACGGCAGCGGCCAGGCGAAACTGGCCACCGGCGTGCCTTTCCTCGAGCACATGCTCGACCAGGTGGCACGCCACGGCATGATCGACCTCGAGGTCGCGGCCAAGGGCGACCTGCACATCGATGCCCATCACACGGTGGAGGACGTCGGCATCACCCTTGGCCAGGCGTTGGCGAAGGCGGTCGGCGACAAGAAAGGCATTCGCCGTTACGGCCATGCCTATGTGCCGTTGGACGAGGCCCTCACGCGCGTGGTGGTCGATTTCTCCGGCCGCCCCGGCCTGTTCTTCAACGTCGAGTTCAGCCGGGCGATGATCGGCCAGTTCGACGTGGACCTGACCCAGGAATTCTTCCAGGGTCTGGTCAATCACGCCCAGATCACGCTGCACATCGACAATATCCGCGGCGAGAACGCCCACCACCAGTGCGAGACGGTGTTCAAGGCCTTCGGCCGGGCGCTGCGCATGGCGGCCGAGGCCGATCCGCGCGCCGCCGGCAGCGTGCCGTCTACCAAGGGAGCGCTCTAGACATATCCCCGGCACCATTGCCGCCGTCCCACAGCAGCTGACTTTTGACAGACCGCCGATGAATACCGTCGCTATCGTCGATTACGGCATGGGCAACCTGCGTTCGGTTGCCAAGGCCATCGAGCATGTGGCGCCGCAGGCGCGCGTGCTCGTCACGTCCGACCCGGCCGAGGTCGCGGTGGCCGATCGCGTCGTCGTGCCCGGCCAGGGCGCCATGCCGGACTGCATGCGCGAACTGGATGCGCGCGGTCTGCGCCCGGCCGTCATTCAGGCTACGCAGTCCAAGCCCTTCCTCGGTATCTGCATCGGCCTGCAGATGCTGTTCGAGTCGAGCGAGGAGGGCGATGTCGCCGGCCTGGCCGTGCTGTCGGGGCGTGTGCGCCGTTTTCCGCATGACCTTATGGTCGCCCCTGATGGTAGCCGCCTGAAAGTGCCGCACATGGGCTGGAACGAGGTCAATCGTGCCGAACCGCACCCTATTTGGGAGGGGATTGCCGAGGGTTCGCGCTTCTATTTCGTGCATAGTTACTACGTCGAGGCGGGCGACCCTTCACTGGTCGCCGCCTTCAGCGTGTATGGTTTCCCCTTTACCTGCGCGGTTGCGAAGGATAATATTTTCGCTGTGCAGTTCCATCCCGAGAAAAGTGCCCAGTCCGGCCTGGCCCTTCTGGGCAACTTCATGCGCTGGAAACCCTGAGGGTATCCAGGCGATTTGAAACGATATTGAACAACCTGTCTGACAACCTATGCTGCTGATACCTGCGATCGACCTCAAGGATGGCCATTGCGTGCGCCTGAAGCAAGGCGACATGGACGAAGTCACGGTGTTCTCGGAAGACCCGGCGGAGATGGCGCGGCACTGGCTGGCCGAAGGTGCCCGCCGCCTGCACCTGGTGGACCTCAACGGCGCCGTGGCCGGCAAACCGAAGAACGAGGCGGTGATCAAGGCCATTACCGCAGCAGTGGGCGACGATATCCCCGTGCAGTTGGGCGGTGGCATCCGCGACCTGGACACCATCGAGCGCTACCTGGACGACGGCATCACCTTTGTCATCATCGGCACGGCGGCGGTGAAGAACCCCGGCTTTCTGCATGACGCCTGCGGCGCCTTCCCCGGCCACATCATCGTCGGTCTGGATGCCAAGGACGGCAAGGTGGCGGTGGACGGCTGGTCGAAGATGACGGGGCATGACGTCGTTGACTTGGCGAAGAAGTATGAAGACTACGGCGTCGAAGCGGTTATCTACACCGACATCGGGCGTGACGGCATGCTCAACGGGGTGAACGTCGAGGCGACCGTCAAGCTGGCCCAGGCTCTGCGCATTCCGGTGATCGCCAGCGGCGGTATCGCCAGCATGAAAGACATCAAGGCCCTGTGCAAGGTCGAGAGCGAAGGCATCATGGGCGCCATCACCGGTCGTGCCATCTACGAAGGCACGCTGGACTTCAAGAAGGCCCAGGCCGAAGCGGACAAGCTCTCCAAGGGCGGCCAGTAGGCCGGCGCAACCGGCTTCATACTTTCCATGCTCGCCAAGCGCATCATTCCCTGCCTCGACGTGAAGGCCGGCCGTGTCGTCAAGGGCATCAATTTCGAGGGCCTGCGCGATGCCGGCGATCCGGTCGAGATCGCGCGCCGCTACGACGAGCAGGGCGCCGATGAGCTCACCTTTCTCGACATCACGGCCAGCTCGGACGATCGCGACATCATCATTCATATCGTCGAGCAGGTGGCCGATGAGGTGTTCATTCCGCTGACTGTAGGCGGCGGCGTGCGCGTAGTGGATGATGTGCGCCGGCTGCTCAATGCGGGCGCCGACAAGGTGAGCATGAACACCGCGGCGGTGCTGAATCCGCAACTGGTGGCGGACGCCTCCGGCAAGGTCGGTTCGCAGTGCATCGTGGTGGCCATCGACGCCAAGCAGTCCGGCGACGGACGCTGGGAGGTGTTCACCCACGGCGGCCGCAAGGGCACCGGGCTGGATGCGGTCGCGTGGGCGCGCCGCGTGCAGCAGCTGGGCGCCGGCGAGATCCTGCTGACCAGCATGGATCGCGACGGCACGAAGAACGGTTTCGACCTGCCGCTGACGCGGGCCATTGCAGACGCGGTGGACATCCCGATCATCGCCAGCGGCGGCGTCGGCACGCTGGCGCATCTGGCCGAGGGCGTTCTGGCGGGGCGGGCCGACGCCGTGCTGGCCGCCAGCATTTTTCACTACGGCGAGCATACCGTGCGCGAGGCCAAGGAGTACATGCGTGCGCGTGGCATCGAGGTGAGGCTATGACGGCCTTTCCCCCGTCCCCTTTCCCGGGGAAAGGGGAGCGCAAGCGCTCCCCGATGGGGAATTTGACGGCCCACCCCCCTTCCCCCGCCCCATGGGCGGGGGTGACTAGTCACCTCCCCCGCTCGGCGGGGGAGGATGGGTGGGGGTGCCGATTCTTCTTCCGCGCTAGCGCGGGCGGCCCAGCGGAGACAGCATGACTGGACTGGATGAGATCAAGTGGGACAAGGACGGCCTGGCGCCAGCGATCGCCCAGGATGCTGTCACGGGCGACATACTGATGGTGGCCTGGATGAACCGCGAATCCCTGGCGAGGACGCTGGAATGTGGCGAGGCAGTCTATTGGTCGCGCTCGCGCAAGAAACTCTGGCACAAGGGCGAGGAATCCGGCCATGCGCAGAAGGTGCGCGAAATACGCACGGACTGCGACAATGACGTGCTGCTGCTCAAGATCGAGCAGGTCGGCGGCATTGCCTGCCATACCGGCCGGCGCAGCTGTTTCTTCCAGAAATTCGAAGGGGGCCGCTGGGTGGCGGTCGATCCTGTCATCAAGGACCCGAAGGAGATCTACAAATGATCGATTGCCAGATCCTTTACCGCGTCGCCGACACGCTGAACGGCCGCAAAGGGGCCGCGCCGGAGACGTCCTACGTGGCGAGCCTCTATCACAAGGGCACCGACGCCATCTGCAAGAAGATTGCCGAGGAGGCGGCCGAAACGATCATGGCGGCAAAGGATGGGGATCGCCTGCATATCGTGCGTGAGACTGCCGACCTTTGGTTTCACAGCCTGATCCTGCTGTCCCAGTTCGGCCTTGGACCGGACGACGTGCTGGCCGAGTTGCATCGCCGCGAGGGTATTTCCGGCATTGACGAGAAAAAGTCACGCGGGGGCGCCTGAGATGCAAGACTGCCTGTTCTGCAAGATCGCGCGCGGGGAAATTCCCAGCAAGAAAGTCTATGAAGACGAGCATGTCTTCGCCTTTCACGACATCCACCCCATAGCGCCGGTGCATTTCCTCATCATCCCCAAGGCGCACGTGCCTTCGCTCTACGAATGTGAGCAGGAACACGAAGCCGCACTGGGCCGGGTCCTAGCTCTGGCTGGCCGGCTGGCGCGTGAGCAGGGCGCCGCGGACGGCTTCCGCAGCATCATCAACACCGGCCGGGTGGGGCGGCAGGAGGTGTATCATGTCCATGTTCACATCATCGGTGGCCCGGACGTTCTGCCGGGCATGCTCAAGCGATAGAAATAGGAGAAGGCAATGGGTTCATTCAGCATCTGGCATTGGCTGATCGTTCTGCTGATCATCGTGCTGATCTTCGGCACCAAGAAACTGCGCAACATCGGCCAGGATCTGGGCGGAGCCGTCAAGGGCTTCAAGGACGGGATCAAGGAAGGCTCGTCGGAGAAACCCGCCGATGCCGCGCCATCGCAGCAGGTTACCGGACAAACCATCGAAGGCGAAGTCAAAGAGAAGACAAAAAGCTAGCGAAGAGCGAGGAAGGAGGCGTGAGGGATAAAACCTGCACTGAACTCACTCTTTTCTCTTCCCACTTTACGCCGCACTCTTTATGTTCGACATCGCTTTTTCCGAGCTGATCCTGATCGCTCTGGTGGCGCTTGTCGTCATCGGACCCGAACGACTGCCAAGCCTGGCGCGCACGGCCGGCCATCTGCTCGGCCGCCTGCAGCGCTACGTCAGCGACGTCAAGACGGACATCAATCGCGAAATCCAGCTCGAGGAACTCAAGAAAATGCAGCAGGAGGTCGTGGATTCCGCCCGCTCGCTGGAATCCGGCCTCAAGCAGGATTTCAGCAGCATGGAAAGCACATTGAACGAATCGCTATCGCAGTTGGAGCCGGCCGAATCCGACCCTTCCAATACCACTGAGACCACTGACGCTCCCGCCGAGCCGCCTGCGGAAGACTCAGTCGATACCCCGCAGTTGGAACTTGGCTTCGATGCCCAGCAGGCCGCATCGAAGAAGCGCGCCTGAGATGATCCGCTCAGTAATTTTCTTCGTTCGCCCGGCTTTGCACAGCCGGCCGGTGGTGCGCTGACCCGATGTCGGAAACCCAGGACACCTTCATTTCCCACCTGGTTGAGTTGCGGACGCGGCTGATCCGGGCGTTCGTCGCTGTGTTGATCATTTTCCTTTGCCTGTTTCCCTGGGCCAAGGAACTGTATGCCATCGTGGCGCAACCGATGCTGGCTGCATTGCCACAGGGCGGGCAGATGATCGCCACCGACGTCGTTGGTGTTTTCATCGTACCCATGAAGGTGGCGTTGCTGGTGGCCTTCCTCGTAGCGCTGCCTTATGTGCTCTTCCAGGTCTGGTCCTTCGTCGCGCCGGGCCTGTATGTCCATGAAAAGAAGCTGATTGTGCCGCTGACCGTGGTCAGCGTGCTGCTGTTCTTCTGTGGTATGGCATTCGCCTACTTCATCGTTTTCCCGACCGTGTTCAAGTTCATGTCGGCCATGGCCCCGGAGGGCGTGGCCTGGATGACGGATATCGAGAAATACCTGTCTTTCGTCCTGACCACCTTCATCGCCTTCGGCGTGACGTTCGAGGTACCCGTGGCGGTGATCGTGCTGGTGAGGATGGGCATGGTGAGCATCGCCAAGCTGAAGGAAGTGCGGCCCTATGTCATCGTCGGTGCCTTCATCATCGCGGCAATCTTCACGCCGCCGGACGTGGTGTCGCAGTTCCTGCTGGCAGTGCCCCTGTGCCTGCTCTACGAACTGGGCATAGTCATGGCGCGCTTTGTCGAGCGGCAGCCTGGCGTTTCCGATTACGTTCCGCCGAGCGATGCGGAGGCGGAGCAGGAACTCGACAAAGCCGAGGCGGATTCGAGCAAGCCGAACTGAACGGGTGGCGGTCGCCGCCCGTCGCCGCTATGATGTGCCGATTCCCGTCTGGGGGAAACGCACCCGATGACCCGACCGACTCGACCTGGCCTGACCAATGATGCCGACGTTCGCAGTCTGGCGTCCAATACACTGCTGCGCCTTTTCGACAGCCTGTACGAAGGCGCGGTGGTGGTCGATCGGGCGGGCCGCATCACCTGGATCAACGATAAATACAAGGCGCTCCTGGGCCTGAACGGCGCCGATCCGGTCGAAGGCCGGGCGGTCGAGGAGATCATCCCGAACAGTCGCTTGCGCCACGTCATGGAGAGCGGGCGGGCCGAACTGCTCGATGTCTTCGCCATCGGTTCGCGCCAGGTCGTGGTTTCCCGCATTCCGCTGCAGGACGAATCCGGCGCCGTGATCGGTGGCCTGGGGGTCATCCTCTATGACCGGGTGCAGGCCCTCAAGCCGATTGTTTCCAAGTTTCAGCAAATGCAGGTCGATCTGGCCAGCGCGCGTCGCGAATTGGCAGAGACGCGACAGGCCAAGTACCGTTTCAGCCAGATGGTCGGACTCTCGTCGCGGCTGCGTGACGTCAAGGACCAGGCACGCCGTGCCGCCGAGCGCGACGCCACCGTGCTGCTGTTGGGGGAGACCGGCACCGGCAAGGAGTTGATGGCGCATGCCATCCATGGCGCAAGCCGGCGCGCCGACAAACCGCTGGTGGGGCTGAATGCGGCCGCCATTCCCGAGACGCTGCTGGAGGCGGAATTGTTTGGCGTTGAGCCGGGCGCCTTCACTGGCGCCGGATCGAAGCCGCGCCCCGGCAAGTTCCAGATCGCCGACGGCGGCACCCTGTTTCTCGACGAGGTGGGCGACATGCCGCTCATGCTCCAGGCCAAGCTGCTGCGCGTGCTGCAGGAAGGCGAGGTCGAACCGATCGGATCGAACCGCTTGCGCAGCATCGACGTGCGGGTGATCGCCGCCACCAGCCGCGATCTCAAGGCTATGGTGGACGCCGGCAGCTTTCGCGCCGACCTCTACTACCGGCTGAATGTCCTGCCGATTCGCCTGCCTCCCTTGCGCGAACGGCTGGAGGATTTGCCGGTGCTGTGCGAAGCCCTGCTCGAGCAGATTGCCGAAAAAGCCGGCGAACAAGTGAAATCGGTCTCGGCGGCGGGACTGGCCCGCCTTTCCGCCTATCATTGGCCGGGCAATGTGCGCGAACTCGGCAATATCTTGCAACTGGCCGCAGCAAGGCATGACGCCCGCCTATTGAACTCGGAGCATTTCGATGAACTGCCGGTGACGGCACTGGTAGCGGACGCTCACGAAGCCGTGGAAAGCGAAGTGAGGGCGTTGCGCGACGTGGTTGCCGCCGCCGAAAAGGCAGAGATCATCAAGGCGTTGGCAGCTGCCCACGGCATCAAGCTGAATGCCGCCAAACTCCTCCATATCAGCCGGGCGCAGCTGTATGAAAAACTGGCCACCCATGGCCTGCTGTCCGAGCCGCCGGACAGGAAAGAGGCTGTCTGAAAACCCGGACAGTTTATTTATAATAACAAATCAATAACTTAGCAATACATACTGGCACACTGTCCGGTCATCCGGACAGTGTGGATGACCAAACCATGGGTTAGCGCCCACTCATTACTAAAAAATCAATAATAAACAATGTATTGAGTAATCTGGCATGAGGCATGCAAGGTGATCTCCCCAAGGCTGCGAGCCTTTCGTGACCTGACCAACAAGGAGGATAAGCATCATGTTGAAACGCATCTTATGTGCAGCACTGGCGTCTGGTGCCCTGGCCCTGTCCGGGTCCGTGGCAGCCCAGGAACTCAAGATTGCCCTGATTGCAGGCAAAACAGGCCCGCTCGAAGCTTATGCCAAGGAGACCGAGATCGGCTTCATGATGGGATTGGAGTATCTGACCAAAGGCTCCATGGCTTTGAACGGCCGCAAGATCAAGGTCATCGTCAAGGATGATCAATTGAAGCCCGATCTGGGCAAGGCCGCACTTGCCGAGGCCTATGCTGACGACAAGGTCGATATCGCCGTCGGCACGACAAGTTCCGGCGTGGCGCTGGCCATGTTGCCGGTGGCCGAGGAATACAAGAAGGTACTGATCGTCGAACCTGCAGTGGCCGACGTCATTACCGGCGACAAGTGGAACCGTTACATATTCCGCACCAGCCGCAATTCCACGCAGGATGGCCTTGCCAGCGCGGCTACCCTGATGGGCGGTGGCAGCGTGGCCTATCTGGCGCAGGATTATGCCTTCGGCCGCGATGGTGTAAAGGCCGGCAAGGAAGCCTTGGCCGCAGTGGGCAGCAAGGCCAAGGTGGTGCATGAGGAATATGCCCCGCAGAACACCACGGATTTCACGGCCCCGGTACAGCGCATATTCGACGCTCTGAAGGACAAGCCGGAACCGCGCGTACTCGGCATCATCTGGGCCGGTGCGCATCCCATGACCAAGATCGCCGACCTCAAGCCCGAGCGCTACGGCATCATGCTCGCGCCCGGCGGCAATATCCTGCCGGTGCTTAAATCCTGGAAGAACTATGCGGGCACCGAGGGCGCAATCTACTATTACTATGGTTTCCCGAAGAACCCGATGAACGACTGGCTGGTGGCCGAGTACACCAAGCGCTACAAGTCGCCGCCGGACTTCTTCACCGCCGGGGGCTTCGCCGCCGCCAGCGCGGCGCTGACGGCACTTGCCAAGGCCGGCTCCAGCGATACGGAAAAACTCATTGCCGCCATGGAAGGCATGGACTTTGACACGCCGAAGGGCAAGATGACCTTCCGCAAGGAAGACCATCAGGCGATGCAGCCGATGTACCACTTCCGCATCAAGAAGAACCAGGCCAGCGAATGGGACCTGCTCGAACTGGTGCGCGAGATACCCGCCAGCGAACTGCCGGTTCCGGTACGCAACAAGCGTTAAGGCGAGAACGGCGAGGCGCGGGAGCAATTCCGCGCCTCGATGCCTGCGGGAGAAACCATGCAACAGACTGCAGCCGCATTGCCGGAGCATCCCGTGCTGTCTACGCACGGCCTGACCATCCGCTTCGGCGGCCACGTGGCGGTGAATAACGTCTCGGCCGAGTTCAGCCCAGGCACGCTGACCGCCATCGTCGGCCCGAACGGCGCCGGCAAGACGACCTACTTCAACCTGATCTCCGGGCAGTTGTCCGCCACTTCCGGCAGCGTCAAGCACTACGGCGAGGATGTCACCCATCTCGGCGCGGCGCAGCGCACGCGCCGTGGCATCGGCCGGGCCTTCCAGTTGACCAATCTTTTTCCCAACCTGACGGTGCTGGAGAATGTCCGCCTGGCGGTGCAGAACCGGGCCGGGCTGGGATTGAATCTTCTCTCGCTGTGGTCGGATCATGTCGAGGTGATCGAGAAGGCCGAGCATTATCTGCATCGCGTCACCCTGGCCGACCGCCGTGACGAGGCGGCCTCCGCGCTGTCCCATGGCGACAAGCGCAAGCTGGAGGTGGCCATCCTGCTCGCCCTGGAACCGGACATCTTTATGTTCGACGAGCCGACCGCCGGCATGAGCGTGGACGAGGTGCCGGTGGTGCTGGAACTCATTCAGAACATGAAGGAGCAGGGAGACAAGACCATCCTGCTGGTCGAACACAAGATGGATGTCGTGCGCTCCCTGGCAGACCGCATCATCGTGCTGCACAACGGGTATCTCGTTGCGGACGGCGACCCGGCTGAAGTGATGGGCTCTCCGATAGTGCAGGAAGCCTATCTGGGCATGGGGGTGGCCGACCATGTCTGAGCCGATGTTGTCACTCACGGGCGTGCATACCCACATCGGCCAGTATCACATTCTGCAAGGCGTCGATCTCATCGTGCCGCGCGGCGAACTCACCGTGCTGCTCGGCCGCAACGGCGCCGGCAAGACCACCACCCTGCGCACCATCATGGGCCTCTGGCATGCCTCGCGCGGGGCACTGGTGTTCGACGGCATCGATATCACCCAAACGGCCACGCCCGACATTGCCTGTGGGGGGATCGCCTACGTGCCCGAGAACATGGGCATCTTCTCCGATCTCACGGTGCACGAAAACCTTGTCCTGGCGGCGCGCGACGGCGAGCCCGACACGGCGCGGCTGGAGTGGATCTTCGGCTTCTTCCCGGCCTTGAAGAAATTCCGGAACCAGGCCGCCGGCACGCTTTCGGGGGGCAGAAACAGATGCTGGCCATAGCGCGCGCCATCGTCGAGCCGCGCAAGCTGCTGCTTGTGGACGAGCCGACCAAAGGACTGGCGCCGGCCATCATCCAGAGCCTGATTGTCGCCTTCCGCGAATTGAAGGCAATGGAGACGACGATCCTGCTCGTCGAACAGAACTTCAACTTCGTCAAGGCGCTCGGCGACAGCGTGGCGGTAATGGACGACGGCCGCATCGTGCATGGCGGGCCGATGGCCCAACTGGCCGAGGACGCGGATCTGCAGCAGAAACTGCTGGGACTTTCAATGGATACCCATCAATGACGACGACTGCCACCCCCGCGCCCGCCGAAGGCGAACTGCCACGGTTGCGACTCGATGTGGCGCCCCTGCTGGTGCTGCCGATCCTGGCTATTCTGGCCCTGCCGCTGGTCGGCAGTTTCCCCACCTGGGTGACGCTTACCATCGCCGGGCTGGCCATGGGCATGATGATTTTCATCATGGCGAGCGGCCTGACACTGGTCTTCGGCCTGATGGATGTGCTCAACTTCGGTCACGGTGCTTTTGTCTCCGTCGGCGCATTCACCGCGACGCTGGTGCTGCTGCCGATGCAGGGCTGGATGCAGGCCGACTCGGCACTGATGAATCTCACCGCGCTGGGACTGGCTGTCGCGCTGGCCATGCTCGTCACCGGCGCACTCGGCTGGGCCTTCGAACGCGTCATCGTCATGCCGGTGTATGGGCAGCACCTCAAGCAGATCCTCATCACCATGGGCGGCATGATCGTCGCCGAGCAGATGATCCACGTCATCTGGGGCCCGGACCAGATCCCGCTGCCGCTGCCGGAGGCGTTCCGCGGCGTCTTCCTGTTCGGCGACGTGGCCATCGAGAAATACCGCCTGCTCGCCGTGGCCATCGGGCTGATCGTCTTCGTCGCCATGTTCCTCGTGCTCAATCGCACCAAGCTCGGCCTGCTGATTCGCGCCGGCGTCGAGAACGGCGAAATGGTCGAGGCGCTGGGCTATCGCATCCGTCGGCTCTTCGTCGGCGTCTTCGTCGCCGGCTCGGCGCTGGCCGGTCTCGGGGGCGTGCTGTGGGGCCTGTACCGTGAAATGCTCACCGCCGCGATCGGCTCCGAGATCATGGTCCTGATGTTCATCGTCATCATCATCGGCGGACTGGGCTCGGTGGGCGGCTGCTTCATCGGCGCGCTGCTGGTAGCGCTGGTCGCCAACTACACGGGTTTCCTGGCGCCGAAGATTGCGCTGATGTCCAACATTCTGCTCATGGTGGCCATTCTGCTATGGCGGCCGCAGGGGCTCTTTCCGGTGGCGAAGCGATGATGCTGACCAGACTGCTTTCCGGCGATTTTCCGCGCAGCCGCATTCTTGCGCTGGCTTTGAGCGCTGTCGTGATCGGGCTGGCGCTGGCGCCGTTCCTGTTTCCCGGCGCGCGTGCCATCAACGTCGCCGCCACCATCTGCATCTTCGTCGTGCTGGTGGCTTCCTACGACCTGCTGCTCGGCTACACCGGCATCGTCTCCTTCGCCCACACCATGTTCTACGGCATCGGCGCCTACGGTGTCGGGCTGTCGCTCTACAACGTGGGGCCCACCTGGGGCGCCGTGTTCATGGGGCTGACTATTGCGCTGATCCTGTCCCTGTCCCTGGCACTGGTGATTGGCCTGTTCTCGCTGCGCGTGAAGGCGATCTTCTACGCCATGATCACCCTGGCGGTGGCCTCGGCCTTTGCCATCCTCGCCTCGCAGCTGTCGGACTTCACGGGCGGCGAGGACGGCCGTACCTTCAGCGCCCCCGAGGTGCTTCGCCCCGGTTTCCGCCTGATCGAAGCCGAGATCTTCGGCACCGCCATCAACGGCAAACTCATCACCTACTATCTGGTGTTTTTCTCCGCCCTGGCGCTGTTCCTGCTGCTCCTGCGTGTCGTGAACTCGCCCTTTGGCCGCGTGCTGCAGGCGATTCGCGAGAACGACTTCCGTGCCGAGGCCCTCGGCTACCGCACTGTGGTGTATCGCACTCTGGCCAACTGCCTCTCCGCGGTGGTGGCAACGCTGGCCGGCGCGCTGATGGCGCTGTGGCTGCGCTATACCGGTCCGCAGACGACTCTCTCCTTCACCATCATGATGGACATCCTGCTTATCGTCGTGATCGGCGGCATGGGCACCCTGTATGGTGCGGCAATCGGTTCGGCCCTGTTCATCCTGGCGCAGAACTACCTGCAGGCTATGATGCGCCAGGCCAGCGACGGCCTGGCCGCCGTGCCGGTGCTGGCCAACCTGTTTCATCCCGACCGCTGGCTGCTCTGGCTCGGCGTCCTCTTCGTGCTGTCCGTCTATTATTTTCCGACAGGGATCGTCGGCAAGTTGCGGGGCCTGCGCAAGGCATGATGACCTCGAGCTACGTTACCGTCCTCGACCGCGAGCTGCACTATACGGAATGGGGTTCGGCGCATACGGAAACGATAGTCATGTGGCACGGCCTGGCGCGCACCGGGCGCGATTTCGACGACATCGCGGCGGTGCTCTCGCAGCGCTACCGCGTGCTGTGCCCGGACACCATCGGTCGCGGATTGTCGCAATGGAGTCCGCAGCCGGAAAGCGAATACGCGATCAGCTTTTACACGCGCCTGGCGGTGGCGTTTGTTGATGCGCTGGGGGTGAAGGACATGCGCTGGCTGGGCACCTCGATGGGCGCCATGATCGGCACTGCGGCAGCCGCCGGTCCGCTCAAGGGCCGCATCAGCCATCTGGTGCTGAACGACATGGGGCCGAAGATCGGCGATGCGGCGCTGGAGCGCATCCGCGCCTATGCCGGCAACCCGGCCAGGTTTGACAGGGTCTCTGAACTGGAAACCTATCTGCGCACCATCTACAAACCCTTTGGCCATCTCACCGACGAACAGTGGCGGCGCCTGACGGAAACTTCGGTGCGCCGCACCGAAGACGGACGGGTGACGCCGCACTACGACCCGAAGATCGTCATGATGTTCACGCACCACGAAGCGGAGCTGGTGCAATGGGATTTCTGGGATGCGCTGGAATGCAAGGCGTTGTGCCTGCGTGGCGCGGAATCGGACCTGCTGCTGGCGGAGACGGCAGCAGAAATGACGCGGCGCGGACCGCGCTGCCGCGTGGTGGCGTTCCCTGGCATCGGCCATGCGCCGGCCCTCAATGTGCCCGAGCAGATCGGGCTGGTCGAAGACTTCTTCGCTTCCTGATGCAGCGCGGCGCGTGCGCTATTCCCGACTGCGCTGTACCGGTGGCCGCTTGCCGATGCTTACCGAGACATCCAGTTCCTTGGCTTCCCGCCGCAGTTTGAACTGGGTCGGCGTGCCGGGTGCCAGGCCGGCGATCAGGTCAAGCATGGCTTGAGGGTCCTTCACCGGCTTGCCGGCCACGGCAACCAGCACGTCGCCGGGACGGATGCCGGCGCGATCCGCCGGACTGCCGCGCATGACGCCGGCAATGAGCGCGCCTTCGGTGGCCGGCAGCTTGAATGACTCCGCCAGTTCCGCCGTGATTTCCTGAGCCTCGACGCCGATCCAGCCGCGCGTCACCGAACCGGATTTGATGATCTGTTCCATCACGCTGCGAGTGATGGAGATGGGGATGGCGAAGCCGATGCCGAGCGAGCCGCCGCTGCGCGAATAGATGGCCGTATTGATGCCGACGAGATTGCCGGCGCTGTCCACCAGCGCGCCGCCGGAGTTGCCGGGATTGATGGCGGCATCGGTCTGGATGAAATTCTCGAAGGTGTTGATGCCGAGCTGGCTGCGGCCAAGCGCGCTGACGATGCCGTGGGTCACGGTCTGACCCACTCCGAAGGGATTGCCGATGGCCAGCACGATGTCGCCGACACGCAGGGATTCCGTAGGCGCGAAGGTGATGGTGGGTAGCTTGCCGCCGTTCTGGATCTGCAGCACGGCGAGGTCGGTTTCGGGGTCGGTGCCGACGATGCGGGCGCGGAAGCGGCGGCCGTCGTTGGTCGCCACCTCGATCTCGTCCATGTTCTCGACGACGTGGTTATTGGTCAGGATGTAGCCGTCGGCGCTGACGATCACGCCGGAGCCGAGTCCCGACTGGCGCTGCGGTCCGCCGAAACGGTCGCCGAAGAAGTAGCGGAAGATCGGATCCTCGGCGAAGGGATGGCGCTGCGCCTTCACTTCCCTGACGGTGTAGATGTGCACGACCGAGGGCAGTGCTTTTTTTGCCGCATCGGCGTAGGAGGCGGTCGCGGCACGCGTTTCTGTCGCGGCGGGGGACGCGGCCTCCTGCAGGGACACCACCGACGGCCCCGGCCTTGCGCCGAGCCAGTCGGGCTTCAGGGTCTGAACAACGAAGAGGGCTGCCACGGCCACCGTGACGGCCTGGGCGAAAATGAGCCACAATCGATGCATTATGTTGAGCGATCCAAATGGAAGAGTTTGAAATATGGACAGGATTGAGTTGGCCACATACCTCGATACGCTGCTCGAAGCCGGGCGTTTCCGGGATTATTGCCCAAACGGGCTGCAAGTGGAAGGTCGCGCGGAGGTTCGCAGGCTGGTCTGCGGCGTGACTGCGAGCCAGGCCCTGCTGGAGGCGGCACTTGCCGCAGGTGCAGATGCCGTGCTGGTGCACCACGGCTATTTCTGGCGCGGCGAGGATGGGCGCATCACCGGCATCCGCCGCGCCCGCCTGAAAACCCTGCTGAAAAACGACATCAGCCTGTTCGCCTACCACCTGCCGCTGGATGCGCACGCCGAACTGGGCAACAACGCGCAACTGGCGCGGCTGATGGGCTGGACGGTCGAGGAACGTTTCGCCGATCAGGACGTGGGCTTCCTCGGAAGTCCCCGCGAGAAGGCCGGCACCGCCGGAGAACTGGCCGTCAATCTGGCGCAGAAGCTGGCCCGTCAGCCGCTGCTGGTGGGTGATGCCGCGCGACCGGTCAAGCGCATCGCCTGGTGCAGCGGCGGGGCGCAGGACTATTTCGAGCAGGCCATCGCTGCCGGTGCCGATGTCTTCGTCAGCGGCGAGATTTCCGAGCAGACCGCGCATCTCGCGCAGGAATCCGGCGTGCCCTACATTGCCGCCGGCCACCATGCCACCGAGCGTTACGGCGTGCAGGCCGTCGGCGTCCATCTGGCCGAACGCTTCGGCCTCGATTGCCGCTACGTCGAGCTCGACAACCCGGTGTGAGCAATAACGGAAGAAAAGATGAAAACCGCTAACCACAGAGACACAGAGGCACATAGAAATGCGAAATCAATCGCATCCGATTTTCTCTGTGCCTCTGTGTCTCTGTGGTGAATGGTTTTTCGATGCTAAGCCCTTCCTTCGGCCTCGCATTCCTGCTGACGACGCTGGTGGCGCTGGGCCCGCTGTTCGACCGACCTGTACCTGCCGGCATTGCCCGGGCTGACACAGACCTTCTCGACCGATGTGGCGCAGGTGCAGCTGACGTTGTCGATATTCCTGGTCGGCTTTGCCGTTGCGCAGCCCTTTTATGGACCGCTGTCGGATCGCTACGGGCGCCGTCCGCTCATGCTGTTCGGCATGGGGCTGTACCTGATTTCCTCGCTGGCCTGCATGCTGGCGCAAAGCATCGAGATGCTGATCGTGGCGCGCTTCTTCCAGGCCCTGGGCGCCTGTGCCGGGCCGGTGCTGGGGCGCGCCATCGTGCGCGATGTGTATGGCCCGTTGCAGGCGGCGCGCGTGCTGGCCTACATCAGCGGGGCCATGGCCATAGCGCCGATGATCGGCCCTTTTTTCGGCGGTTGGCTCACAGTGTGGTTCGGCTGGCGCGCCAACTTTGCCGCGCTGGCATTGTTCTCGGTCGTGATGCTGGCGGTGGTTTTCGCCATGCTGGGCGAGAGCAATGCCCACCGTGATCCCACGGCGACGCAGCCGCGCCGCATCCTGGGCAACTTCCGCGCCTTGCTGTCCGCGCGGGGCTACCTTGGCTACCTGCTCTGCGCTTCGTTCACCTATGCGTCCCTGTTCTCGTTCATCTCCGGCTCGTCCTTCGTCCTCATCCAGATCTACGGCTTGTCGCCGCAGTGGTTCGGCGCCAGCTTCGGGCTGGTGGTCACGGGTTATATCTGCGGCACTCTGATCACTGCCAAATTCACCCTCAGGCTCGGTCCGGCCCGTATGGTGATGATGGGCGCCGTCCTCGGCGCCCTGGCCGGCACCCTGCTGGCGGCGCTGGCGTTGCTGGAGGTGCGCAGCGTGTGGGCCATCCTGCTGCCGATGTCTGCGGTTCTGGTGGCGGCGGGGCTCATCATGCCGAATGCCTTCGGCGGCGCGCTGGCGCCCTACCCGAAGATGGCAGGCGCGGCTTCCTCACTGATGGGGTTCGTGCAGATGTCGCTGGCGGCGGCCGTGGGCATCGTTGTGGGGCATGCCTACAACGGCACGGCCATTCCCATGACCGCGGCAATCGCGTTGTGCGGCTGGGCGGTGCTGGCGAGCTACTTCTTGCTGGTGCGACGTTCTGGACCCGTCTGAAGCTTCGTACGGATACGAGTGAGAAGCTCGACCAGGGTGGCCGTTTCTGCCGGGGTCATGGCGGTGGCGATGCGCGCCTCATGCTGCTTGATGCGGCGCTTCAGCAGCTTCAGCAGTTTTTCGCCTGGCTCGGTGAGCACCAGCGCATTCGAGCGCCGGTCGGTGGGCGAGGCGCGCCGCTCGACCAGGCCGCGCGCCTCGAGCTGGTCGATCACGGCGACCATGGTGGAACGGTCGAGTTGCGTGGCGGAGGCGAGCAGGCTTTGCGTCATGCCCGGATTGGCGGAGATGAGGACGAGCACGCCAAAGCGTCCGGGGGAGATGTCGAACTCCTTCAGTTCCGCTGCGAAATCGCCGAAGACGGCCAGCTGCGCCAGGCGCAGCTGGTAACCGATCAGGCCGGGCAGCAGGTCGAGCTTGAGGCCTGATTTTTGTACGCTCTTGGCGACGGTTTTTTTCTTCGTGGGCATATCGAACTGTATTGAGTGGGTCGCGGACTGTATTCTAACGGTTTCAATACAAGCAATGGATAAGGCCAATGAATACCCCAGATGCTAAAGCGGGCACTCGTAACGGCATGCCCCAATGGTCGCCGCCTTCGCTGCCGATCACCGGCAGCGAAGCGCGCTTTCCCGTGCGGCGTATCTACTGTGTCGGGCGCAATTACGCCGAGCATGCGCGCGAGATGGGCGGCAATCCCGAGCGCGAGCCGCCGTTCTTCTTCATGAAGCCGGCGGATGCCGTCGTGACCGATGGCCGCATGGACTACCCGTCGAAAACCGTGGACCTGCAGCACGAAATCGAAATGGTGGTGGCGCTCTCGCGCGGCGGCCGTGACATCCCCGCCGACTCGGCGCTCGATTGCGTTTTCGGCTACGCCGTCGGACTCGACATGACGCGCCGCGACATCCAGGGTGAGTTGAAGGCCAAGGGTCGTTCGTGGGAGATGGGCAAGGCCTTCGACCAGTCGGCGCCGATCTCGCCGATCGTTCCGGCCAGCCGCATTGGCCATCCGCAGCGCGGCGCCATCACGCTCGCGGTCAATAGTCAGCCGCGGCAGCACGGCGACCTGGCCGACATGATCTGGCCGGTGGCCGACATCATCGCCAACCTGTCCGGCTACGTGACGCTGTTGCCGGGCGACCTCATCTTCACGGGCACGCCGGCGGGAGTAGGGAAGGTGGAGCGGGGGGATCTGCTGGAAGGTGCCGTAGAGGGCGTGGGGTCGTTGTCCGTGACGATCGTCGGATAAGTGCGCTGCTCCAAACAAAAATTGGTCGCCCGAGGAACCCCGCGTATGCAGACCGCGTCAAATTGCGGACGCGGGCGCAAATCCCCTGCGCTTGAACCCTGGAGACGCCACCCATGAGAATACCCACAACGATCTTCAGCATCCCAGGCTTATTGCTGTTCGCCGCACTTGCCCTGGCCGCATCCGTGAGCCGCGCTGCCCCTGACTTGGGTGCAGCGGAAGCTTATGAGGCGTCCAAGGCTGGCAAGGTGCGGTTGATCGACATCCGCACGCCGCAGGAATGGCGCCAGACCGGCGTGGCGCCAGGCGCCGGCCGTGTCGATTTCTACCGAGGGCCGGATGTGCTCGTCCAATCCGTCCTGCAGATGGTCGGCGGCGACAAGAATGCGCCCATCGTGCTTATCTGCCGCACAGGCAACCGCACGGCCGTGGCGCAGAAATACCTGCAAGGCCTCGGCTTCACGCAGGTCTATAACGTCAGCGAAGGCATGGCTGGCAGCGCCGCCGGACCGGGCTGGATTAAACTCGGCCTGCCGGTGGAAACCTGCGCGCAGTGCTGATTCTCCAGCCGGAAGGATGACGACATCGCTGCCGTTATGAATTATTTTCCTGCCAGCGGCGCCCGCAAGACTCTCACCAGATGCCGTGCAATGTCGGCCGCACCGCGCTTGCCTGGCCGGTACCAGGTGCGCGTCCAGTTGAGCGCGCCGAGCAGTTGCAGGCGCAGCAGGCTGCGGTCGACGTCCGGCGGCAGGGACAGGGCGGCGATCAGGCGGCGATAGATGGCTTCGAAGCGGTTGCGCTCGGCGCGCAGTTGACGCTGCATGTCCGGCGAGTTGAATAGAAACAGGCTGGCGCCTGTCCACACTGTCAGGTCGTTGCCGGAAATGAGATGGCGGACGTGCACCGTGAAGGCGGCTTCAAGGCGGTCCCAGGGATCCCGGCATGCGGCTACGGCGGCTTCCACCGCGCGGGCCACCTCTCGCATGCCGGTTGAATGCGCGGCGATGAAAAGGTCCTCCTTCGAGGCAAAGTGGTGGTACACCGAGCCAGGCTGGATTCCGGCGGCCTGGGCGATATCGCGAATGGAGGTGCGGGCAAAGCCCTTGCGGCTGAATTCGCGCACCGCCACGCCCAGCAGATGTTCGCGCGCCAGCAGGGGCGCATCCCCGCCCGGGCCGCCGCCACGCCGCGCCGCGATGCGCGCCAGCGCCGCTTTTTGCGCGGCGGTGAGGCGCGGCACCCCCGGCTTCTTCAATGCGGCCGCCCGCTTGGCGGTGGTCTCGAGGTGGTGGCGTTGCCAGATCCAGCGCACGCCTGCGGCCGATACCTTGAGCCCCTTGTCCGTCATGGCCGCGGCCACGCGCGCCTGTCCCCACTCGGGACGATCGTGGGCGTGGCGCAGCACGGCGCGTTCGACTTCCTGGCGGCGGGCGGCGCTAGGCAGAGGCTTCGGCATGCAGGTACTCTAGCAAATTACTAACTAGCCGAACAGACGTTTGACAAAGTCAGTAAACGCAGCGTATGGTTGAACCACGCTGCGGCTGTCACGTCGCTGCCGACAATTACATCAAGGAGGAGAAAAATGCAGATCCGGAAACTCGCCCTATTCCTGTCCAGCCTGTGCCTCGCCGGCGCGGCGCTGGCCGACATCACCGTCGGCGTCAGCGTTTCCGCCACAGGTCCGGCCGCTTCGCTGGGCATCCCCGAGAAGAACACCTTCGCCTTGCTGCCGCAGACCATCGCAGGCGAGAAGGTGAAGTGGGTGGTGCTCGACGACGCCACGGACACGACGACAGCGGTGAAGAATGCGCGCAAATTCGTCTCCGAGGACAAGGTGGACGTGCTCATCGCCGCCACGGCCACGCCGACCTCAATGGCCATACTGGAAGTGGCCTTCGAGACGAAGACACCGCAGATCGCCATGGCGCCCCTGCCTCCTGCCGGAGACAAGGCCGGCTGGGTATTTACCACGCCGCAGAATTTCGGTTTGATGGCAGTCGCCATCGTCGAACACATGGCTGCCAATGGCGTGAAGTCGATCGGCTTCATCGGCTATGCCGACCCCTACGGCGAACTCTGGCTCAAGGCCATCACTGGCGCGGCGGAAGCCAAGGGCATCAAGCTCACCGCCGTCGAGCGCTATCAGCGCAACGACACCAGCGTCACCGGCCAGGCGCTGAAGATCATTGCAGCCAAGCCGGATGCGGTGCTGGTGGCCGGTTCGGGCACACCGGCCGTGCTGCCGCAGGCAACGCTGGTCGAACGGGGCTACAAGGGCAGGTACTACCAGACGCACGGCATCGCCAATCGCGATTTCCTGCGCGTTGGCGGAAAGAACGTCGAGGGCACCATCTTCCCGGTAGGCCCCATGCTGCTGGCCGAGCAGTTGCCTGACTCGCATCCTTCCAAGAAGCCGGCGCTCGACTACATCAAGCTCTACGAGGGCGCCCACGGCCCAAACAGCCGCAGCACTTTCGGCGCGCATGCCTACGATGCCTACTTGCTGCTCACGCGCGCCGTGCCTGAAGCCATGAAGAAGGCCAAGCCGGGCACGCCGGAGTTCCGCATGGCGTTGCGCGACGCGCTGGAGGGCGTCAAGGAGTTGCCGGCCACCCATGGTGTGTTCAGCATGTCGCAGACCAATCACAACGGCTTCGATGCGCGTGCCGCGGTGATGGCGACGGTATCGGGCGGCGACTGGAAACTGCTGAAGTGAGCAAGCCGCCCTTCGCCAGCCTGCGCTTCGCGCCGGCTGCGGTGGAGGTCGAGCAGCGCGATGACGGGGTGAGGGTGCTGCGTTCGCCGCAGCCCCTCAAGCCCTATGCGCGCTGCCTCGGCGAGCACCTCGAGCGCTGGGCGCGCGAAACACCGGACCGTTGCTTTCTCGCCGAGCGCGCCGGCACGGATTGGCGGCGGCTGACTTACCGCGAGGCGTTGGCCAAAGCGCGCACCATCGGCGCCGCGCTGCTGGCGCGCGGCCTGTCGGCGGAGCGTCCCGCGCTGGTGCTTTCCGACAACGCCATCGACCACGCGCTGCTGATGCTCGGCGCCATGCATGTCGGCGTGCCGGTGGCACCCGTCTCCCCGGCCTATTCCCTGATGTCGAAGGACTACGCCAAGGTGAAGGCGATCGCCGCGCTGCTCAAGCCGGGACTGGTGTATGCAGCTGATGGCACCAAGTTCAGCGGCGTGCTCCACGATGTGGACTTCGGCGGTGCCGAGATTGTCGTCGGCGCCAATCCGCCCGCCGGCCTGAAGACCACGGCTTTCGACGAACTGCTCCGTTACGAGGCTGGCGCGGACGTGGACAAGGCCTTCGCCGCGGTCGGCCCCGACACCATCGCGAAATTCCTGTTCACTTCGGGGTCCACCGGCGAGCCGAAAGGGGTCATCAACACCCAGCGCATGCTCTGTTCGAACCAGCAGGCCATCACCCAGCTCTGGCATTTCCTCGATGAGACGCCGCCGGTGATCCTGGACTGGCTGCCGTGGAACCACACCTTCGGCGCCAACCACAACTTCAATATCGTGCTCGCCAACGGCGGCACGCTCTATATCGATGAGGGCAAGCCGGTGCCCGGCCTGATCGAGAAGACCGTGGCGAACTTGCGCGAGGTGTCGCCGACGATCTACTTCAACGTGCCGCGCGGCTTCGACGCGCTCATCCCCTTCCTGGAGAAGGATGCGGCGCTGCGAAAGAAATTCTTCGCCAGGCTCCAGTTGATCTTCTACGCTGCCGCGGCCCTGCCGCAGAACCTGTGGGAGAAGCTGGAGGATCTTTCAATTCAGGAGCGCGGCAAGCGCACCGTGATGGTTTCGTCATGGGGCGCGACCGAGACGGCGCCGATGGTGACCTCGGTGCATTACGAAATAGATCGCGCCGGCGTCATCGGCCTGCCGGCGCCCGGTACCGAACTGAAGCTGGTGCCCAACGAGAACAAGCTGGAACTGCGCGTGCGCGGTCCCAATGTCACGCCGGGGTACTGGAAGCGGCCCGATCTGACGCAGGCAGCCTTCGATGCGGAAGGCTTCTACCGCATCGGCGATGCCGGGCGGTTCGCCGATGAGAGCGAGCCTGCGCGCGGCATCGTCTTTGACGGACGCATCGCCGAGGACTTCAAGCTGATGACGGGCGTCTGGGTGCATGTCGGCGCGCTGCGCATCAAGGCGCTGGCCCTGCTGGCGCCGGCGGCGCAGGACATCGTCGTCGCCGGCCACGACCGCGAAGAGGTGGGTTTCCTGATCTTCGCCAATCCGGCCGGCTGCCGCAGCCTCTGCCCCGATCTGCCTGCGGATGCGCCCCTCGACGCGGTTCTGACCGATCCCCGCGTCGTCGAATGCGTGCGCAAGGGACTGGCGCAGTTGAAGCGGGAGAACGGCGGCAGTTCGACCCACGCCACGCGCGCCCTGTTGATGGCGGAACCGCCTTCGATCGACGCCAACGAGATTACCGACAAGGGCTACATCAATCAGCGCGCGGTGCTTGCGTGTCGCGCTGCGCTGGTCGAGCGTCTGTATGCGGAGCCCGCCGGTCCTGCAGTGATTCGAATTTAAAAGTCAGCCTCCGGAACACGGTGAGCGGCACGCCATCGGATATCAACCGAGCGGCGCGCAGAAGCTTTGTCGATGATGCGCAAGGCACGGCTCGGGAGCACCCCCCAGCCATTGTTGATCGAGGAACTGGCGACATCAGGTGTGGGTGTGGGACTATTTGCCGCGGCTGCGCCGAACTTGTTTAATTTGCATGGGAACCCGGAACCGATGTCGTCACAGGCGGTGAATTCCTGAAATGGACTTTCAAATAGCTTTGCTGCTCGGCCAGGACGGCATCGTCAATGGCGCGATCTATGCGCTGCTGGCGCTGGCATTGGTACTGGTGTTTGCCGTCACGCGCGTCATCTTCATTCCTCAGGGTGAATTCGTCGCCTACGGGGCGTTGACGCTGGCGGCCTTCCAGGCCGGCAAGACGCCGGGGACACTCTGGCTCCTGCTCGGTGCCGGCCTGCTGGTGGCGCTCCTCGATACCGTCAATGCCGTGCGCACCGGCAGCCTGGGGCGCCTCAAGCGCATCGTGCTGTGGGACTTGGCCCTGCCGTGCGCGGTCGCCGGTCTCGTGCTCGGGCTGGAACCGGGCAAACTGCCCCTTGCGGCGCAGGTGGCGCTCGCGCTGGCCATTGTCGTGCCGCTTGGCCCGCTGATCTATCGCCTGGCTTTTCAGCCGCTGGCGGCCGCCCCCGTTCTGGTGCTGCTGATCGTGGCCGTGGCCGTGCATCTGACCCTGGTCGGCCTGGGCCTGCTGTTTTTCGGCGCCGAAGGCTCGCGCACCACGCCTTTCAGCGAGGCTCGCTTCGATCTGGGCATGGTGACGGTGAATGGGCAAAGCCTGTGGGTGCTCGGCGCCAGCGCCGTGCTGATCGTCGGTCTGTATCTGTTCTTCGGCCGCACGCTGTATGGCAAGGCGCTGCGCGCCACGGCCATCAACCGCGTCGGCGCGCGCCTGATGGGGATTTCCGCCACCATGGCGGGCAGACTGTCGTTTACGCTGGCGGCCGGCATCGGCGCGTTCTCCGGCATTCTCATCGCACCCATCACCACGGTCTATTACGACACCGGCTTCCTGGTGGGTCTGAAGGGCTTCGTCGGCGCCATCATCGGCGGACTGGTGAGCTACCCGCTGGCCGCCGCCGGCGCGATCCTCGTCGGCCTGCTCGAAGCCTTCTCCTCCTTCTGGGCCAGCGCCTTCAAGGAAGTCATCGTGTTTACCCTGATCATCCCGGTGCTTGTCTGGCGCTCGCTGACCTCACGCCACGTGGAGGAGGAGGAATGAGTGCGGGGGTAAAGGCGCGCCTGCCCCTGCTGGCCTTCCTGGCCCTGTTGCTGGTCGGGCCGCGGTTGCTGTCCGAGTACCACGTCACGCTGCTCAATTACATCGGGCTGTATGCCATCGTAGCGCTGGGTCTGGTGCTGCTCACCGGCGTGGGTGGGCTCACCTCCTTCGGCCAGGCCGCCTTCGTCGGTCTGGGCGCGTATACGACGGCCTACCTGACCACCGCGCACGCCGTGTCGCCGTGGCTGACTTTGCTGGCGGGACTTGCCGTGACGGCCGCCGTGGCGCTGGTGCTCGGCCTCCTCACCCTGCGCCTGTCCGGCCATTATCTGCCGCTGGGCACCATCGCCTGGGGCATCAGCCTGTATTTCCTGTTCGGCAACCTCGGCTTCCTCGGCGGCCACAACGGATTGTCCGGGATTCCCGTGGTCCAACTGTTCGACTGGAAGCTGGATAGCGGCCGCGAGTTCTATTACCTCATCTGGGGGGCGTTGCTCTGCGCCATGCTGGCGACGCAGAACCTGCTCGATTCGCGCGAGGGGCGTGCCATCCGCGCCCTCAAGGGCGGTGGCCTCATGGCGGAGAGCATGGGCGTCGATACTACCCGCAGCAAGACCCTCATTTTTCTCATCGCGGCGCTGTTTGCCTGTGTTTCGGGCTGGCTCTACGCCCACCTGCAGCGCTTCGTGAACCCGACCCCGTTCGGTCTGCACATCGGCATCGAGTACCTCTTCATGGCGGTGGTGGGCGGCGCGGCGCATGTCTGGGGCGCCCTGGTCGGCGCCGGCCTCATCACGGTGATGAAGCAGTGGCTGCAGGACCTGCTGCCGAAAATCTTCGGCCAGAGCGGCAACTTCGAGATGATCTTTTTCGGGATCATGCTGGTCCTGGTATTGCAGCGCGTGCGCGAAGGCATCTGGCCCTGGCTGGTGCGTCTTGTTCCGCTCAAGGCACGCCAGCGTGAGGTTGCGGATGCCAAGCCGTTGCCGTGCCGGCAGATGCCGGCTGCCGGCACGGTGCTGCTGGAAGTGAAGGATGTGCGCAAGACATTCGGTGGCCTGGTTGCCAGCAACGACATGAATCTCGACGTGAAGGCCGGCGAGGTGATGGCCCTGATCGGCCCCAACGGCGCAGGCAAGAGCACACTCTTCAACTGCATTTCGGGCGTCGATTCGGCAACGTCGGGCGAGATTCGCTTTCTCGGCGAACGCACTGAGAAGCTGGAATCGCGGCAAATCGTGCGGCGCGGCATGGGCCGCACCTTTCAGCACGTGCGCCTGCTGCCGGCCATGAGCGTGCTGGAGAATGTCGCCATCGGCGCCCATCTGCGCGGCGACAAGGGCGTGCTGTCGGCGGCCCTGCATCTGGAGCGCGCCGAAGAGGCGCGCCTGCTGGCCGAGGCCAAGCGACAACTGGAACGCGTCGGCCTGGGGGAGCATCTGTTCGACGAGGCAGGCAGTCTGCCGCTGGGGCAGCAGCGCGTGCTGGAGATCGCGCGGGCGCTGTGCGCCGATCCCTGCCTGCTGCTGCTCGACGAACCGGCCGCCGGACTCCGATATCTGGAGAAGCAGGCGCTGGCTGAACTGCTGCGCAAGCTGCGAGTCCAGGGCATGGGCATCCTGCTGGTCGAGCACGACATGGATTTCGTCATGGGCCTGGCTGACCGCGTCGTGGTCATGGAGTTCGGCGAGAAGATCGCCGAGGGCCTGCCCGAAGAGGTGCAGCAGGATCCCGTCGTGCTGGAAGCCTATCTCGGGGGGGTCGAGTGACGACGGCGCAAATCCTGGAGATTCGCGACCTGTGCGTGTCCTATGGCAAGGTGGAGGCGCTCCACCACATCCACCTCAAGGTGGCGGCGGGGCAGATCGTCACCGTGATCGGCCCCAACGGCGCGGGCAAGACCACCCTGCTTTCCGCCATCATGGGCCTGCTGCCGTCACGCGGAGAAGTCGAGTTCAAGGGCGAGGTGCAACGCGACATCGAGGTCGAACATCTCGTCGCCATGGGCATGACGCTGGTGCCGGAGAAACGCGAACTGTTCGGCGCGATGAGCGTCGAGGACAATCTGCTGCTCGGCGCCTTCCAGCGCTACCGCGCCGGCGAACGCGACGAGGGCGGGACGATGGACCGGGTGTTCGGCATTTTTCCGCGCCTGCGCGAGCGCCGCGCACAACTGGCAGGAACGCTGTCAGGTGGCGAACGGCAGATGCTTGCGGTCGGGCGCGCTCTGATGGCCAAACCGAAACTGCTCATGCTCGACGAACCGAGCCTGGGCCTGGCACCGCTTATCGTGCGCGAGATATTCCATATCATCGCGGACCTCCGCAAGACCGGTGTGGCCATCCTGCTCGTCGAGCAGAACGCCCGCGCTGCGCTGCAGATTGCCGACTACGGATATGTGCTGGAAACCGGCAGCCTGGCACTCGAGGGCGACAGCAGACAGCTGACGAACGACCCGCGCGTTGTCGAAACCTACCTTGGATTGGGCGGGAGGAAGCCGTCCGCTGCCGCATGACGCAGGCGCCAGACAGGGAGGGGTTTGAACAATGAGGCCATGCGAGCCGCCGCTACCCCGACTTGTCCTGCTCTACCGCGCCGAAATCGAGGTCGCATCGCCGCAACTGCTTGGGACGACGCCGGCGGGCGAGCGGCGCATCTATCCCATTCTCGGCGGGCGATTCTACGGCGAGCGGCTGCGCGGCCGCATCCTGCCCGGCGGCGCCGACTGGCAGATCGTGCGCGAGACGGCGGAGCAGGTCGAAATGCGCGTCGAGGCGCGCTTCACGATGGAAACCCATGACGGGGCATTGCTCTACGTGCAGAACCAGGGCATCCGGCGCGCCACGCCGGAGCAGGTCCGACGCATGATGGGCGGTGAGGCGGTCGATCCGGCTGATTACTATTTCCGTATGGCGCCGCGCTTCGAGACGGGCGATGCCCGCTACGACTGGCTCAACGGCGTGATGGCCGTTGCCTCCGGGATGCGAATGCCGGATACCGTGGTGTATGACGTCTATGCAGTCGAATGAGGCGGCTGTCGCCGCCTGTCCGCACCCGGGGCAAGTTAGCAGGAAGGCCGCTTAGGCGGCCATGAAATCGCGCTTCAGCCCGAGCGTCTCCATGAAGGAGTTGACGCGGTTCTGCGCACGGCCGATGTCGAACTCGCGTTCGTCGCCCATGTTGCCCTCGTAGGTCATCACCGGAATGCCCGCGGCGGCCAGCCCGAGGCGGTTTTCCATGATGCCCATCGAGAGGCCTTCGCAGCCGCGGTTCATGTGGATCATGACGCCATCGACGCCCCAGTGCTTGACGATGTATTTCATCATCTCGGTCTTCAGGTTGGGGTCGAAGAAGTGCTGCCACAGCGGCTTGGACAGGTTCCAGTCGGCATACAGGCGCAGCGCCGTGTCGCGGTCGTTGATCTCGATGCCCTTCTTCCACGGCAGGGTGCGCGGCATCCAGCTGCCGTCCTCGCGGGTTTCCCAGGTGCCTTCCAGGCCGAAGGTGTAGAGCGAGCCGATGGAGACAGCCCCGAATTCCTCGAGGTAGCGGAAAATCTTGAGGAAGGCCCAGGGCGGCTGCGTGTCGGACATGACGCGGCAGCGCTCGTTGGGCACGGCGGCGATGCCGCGCGCGACGCGGTCCTTCACCTCGTCGAGCAGCTCCTGGTAGAAGTCGGCGCACCACTGCGAGGACTTGTGCAGCACCGCCAGCACGTAGAGCGAGTACATGGTCTTCTCGTCGAGCGGGGCGGGCCGGTTCTGGTTGAGCAGGCAAATCTCGGCCCACAGCGAGGTGGCGCGCATTTCGTTCTTCACCGCGCGGATCAGCCGCTCGTCATCGCACTTGCGGCCGGTCACCTTTTCGACGAACTCGATCGATTCGTGCAACTGGTTGGTGACATAGTCCAGGCGTGACGCGTCGATGTCCTTGTAGGCGCCGATGCTGACATCGACGTAGAAATCCGGCACGCCTTCGAACTTCGAAGCATGCTGGTACCACTTGGCGTGCGAGCAGCAGATCTGCGTCTGGAAGTTGAAGTCGGGCTTGGGGAACTCGCCGCCGTACAGGTACTTGTTGAGGTGCATGCCGCCCCAGTAGAGCCGCATGTAGGCGCACAGGTCGCGCGCGAAGCCGGCAGCCTCGGCCGCATCGAAGCACTCCTTGGCGAACTTGCGGTCGAAGGCAATGCTGGCGCCGTAGGGCTCCCCGGTGAGCGGATGCACGTCGTCGCCGAACGCCGTCGGAATGGCATCGAAGGACCAGCCGGCGGCGCCCCAGCGGATGCCGCCGTTTTCCTTGGCGCGGGCGTAGTTGATGTAGTACTGCTCGCGCAGTTCCTTGGCCTTCTTCCAACACTTGAGGGGCTCGGTCGGATAGGTTTTCATGGGTGTCTTTCTCCTTTTTGTCTCGTCAAAGGCGGAAGCGTATTCACGTCCGGAGCCTGGATTGATTGCATCTTAGGCAGGCCGTCATCGCAACGGTTTGATGTGCATCAAATATGAATGAACAATCATTCATATTTGGCGACGATGGATGCGGTATGGATGCGGCCATGCCGGTTACGTGTTTGTCTGGCTGTAGGCAGCGAGCGTCTGGCGGGCGATGATGAGCTGCTGCACCTCGGTCGCGCCCTCGTAGATGCGCAGCGCGCGGATCTCGCGGTACAGCTTCTCGACGGGATGCCCGCTGACGACGCCGAGCCCGCCCCAGATCTGCACCGCTGCGTCGATGACCTGCTGTGCGGTTTCCGTGGCCGTCATTTTGGCCATGGCGGCCTCGCGCGTGACGTTCTTTCCCTGGTCACGCAGCCAGGCCGCCCGGTAGGTGAGGAGAGCGGCGGCGTCGATGCCGGTTGCCATCTGGGCGAGTTTCGCCTGGGTGATCTGGAAATCCGCCAGCGTCTGGCCGAACATCTTGCGCCTGGTTGCGCGGCTCAAGGCCTCGTCCAGCGCGCGCCGTGCGAAGCCGAGGGCGGCCGCCGCCACGGAGGTGCGGAAGATGTCGAGGGTCTGCATGGCAACCTTGAAGCCCTGACCGGGCGCGCCGACCAGGTTGGTGCGGGGTACCCGGCAGGCGCTGAAGCGCAGGCGGGCCAGCGGATGCGGCGCGATGACTTCGATGCGCTCGGCGATCTCGAAACCGGGCGTGTCAGCGTCGACGACGAAGGCCGACAGTCCGCGCGACCCGGCGGCCTCGCCGGTGCGTGCGAAGACGACATAGAAATCGGCTATGCCGCCGTTTGAAATCCAGGTCTTCTCGCCGTCGAGGATGTAGGCGTCGCCATCGGCCCGCGCCGTGCATTCCATGGCGGCCACGTCGGAACCCGATCCCGGCTCGGAAAGTGCGAAGGCGGCGATCGCTTCGCCGGCGGCGACCCTTGTCAGGTAGCGCTGCTTCTGTTCCGGCGAACCGTGCAGGGTGAGGGCGCCCGAGCCCAGCCCCTGCATGGCAAAGGCGAAATCGGCGAGACCGGAATGGCGTGCCAGCGTCTCGCGCAGCAGGCAGATGGCGCGCGTGTCGATGGTGTCGAATTGGCCGCCGCAGTCAGTGCCGCCGACGGTGTAGCGCAACCAGCCGGCTTGGCCGAGCCGGGCGACCAGGTCGCGGCAGGCCGAATCGGTGTCGCCATGGTGCGCTGATGTGTTCCCGGAGGCCCACTGCTCCAGCGCCACCTGGAGCTGACGGTGGCGTTCATCGAAGAAAGGCCAGTCCAGATAACTCTTGTCGCTCATGGTAAACCCCAATCCTTACATTGTTTCGCCGCCGGAAACGGAGATCGCCTGTCCGGTGACGGCTTCCGCTCCTGGCTGGCACAGCCAGAGCACGGCATTCGCGACCTCCAGCGGCTGAACCAGGCGGCCCTGCGGGTTGTGCTTCACCAGTTCGGCCTCGGCTTCGGCCAGGGAGCGGCCGGTTTTCTTCTGGATATTGGCCAGAGTGTCGCGCACGATGTCGGTTTCAGTATAGCCGGGGCAGACGGCATTGATCGTGACCGGCTTCCTCGCCAGTTCCAGGGCCAGCGCGCGGGTCAGGCCGAGCACCGCGTGCTTGGCCGCACAGTAGGCGGAGACGTAGGCGTAGCCGCGCAGCGATGCCGTGCTGGCGATATTCACGATGCGTCCCCAGCCAAGCTCGAGCATGTCCGGCAGGGCGGCGCGAATGCCCAGATAGGTGCCGGTCAGGTTCACCGCCAGCATCTGTTGCCAGAGGGCGAGATCGGTGCGGGCGAAGGGCGCGCTGGCGGCCTGGCCGGCGTTGTTGACCAGGATGGCGACCGGACCCATTGCGCTCGCGGCGGCGGCGAAGGCGGGGCCGACCGCTGCGGGATCGGCGATATCGACGGCCTGGCAATGCACTTCCGTCAGCTTCCGCAGCCCAGCGGCCTCGCTCTCCAGCGCCGACAGCGTGCGGCCCATGAGGGTGAGCCGGGTGCCTTGTTCCGCAAGACTGCGGGCGATGGCAGCGCCGATGCCGCGGCCGCCGCCGGTGACGACGGCATGCTTGTCCTGCAAGGGGGCTGTGGGTGTGCTCATTGCCGCGGGTTATTTGTCAGGTAGGCTGTTTGAGCATTTCGCGCAGGCGGTAGCGCTGTGTTTTGCCCGTCGCCGTTTGTGGCAGTTCGCTGACGAAACGGATGGTACGCGGACACTTGTAGATCGACAGCGTCGACTTGAAGGTCTGCAACAGCGCCTCCGTCAGCTCGGCCTGGTTCGCCTCCGCATCGCGCGGCACGGCGAACAGCGCGATGCGCGTCAATCCGTCTTCGTTGGGGAAGCCGACCACGGCGGCGTCAAGCATGCCGGGAACGGTCAGGGCGCAGGCCTCGATCTCGGCAGGACTGACCCATTGGCCGGAAATCTTGAGCATGTCGTCGGAGCGCCCCATGTGGCACCAGCGTCCCTCGGCGTCGAACTGGAACATGTCGCCCGGGAAGTACCAACCGTCCCGCAGCGCGCGCTTGGTCAGTTCCGGCTGCTGCCAGTAGCCGACGAACTGGCATGAGGTGCGGATGGCGATCTGCCCGGCGTGGCCCGGCTCGGTGATGTCGTTGCCCGTATCGTCCACGAGTCGCACTTCGGCCCAGGAGACCGGCTTGCCCGAGGAGCCGCCCTTTGCATCGCCGGGTTGGTTGAACAGAAACAGGAACACCGTCTCGGAGGCGCCGACGCCGTCGAGGATGGGCTTGCCGCACAGTTCCAGCCAGTCGTCGTAGAGCGATTCCGGCAGTTTTTCGCCGGCTGCCACGAAGTGGCGGATGGCGCGAAACGCCGGATTCGCCGGCGCGCCCTCGCGCATCAGGTTGCGATACATGACGGGCGTGCTGAAGAGCACCGTCGGTTTGTGGCGCTCCACCGTCGAGATGATCAGCTTGGGATCCGGCCAGGCCGGCGACAGGATGATCGTTGCGCCGCACTGCAGCCCGCCCATGAGCGAATGGCCCAGCGCGAAACCGAAGAAAATCTTCGATGTGGTGAACACGCGGTCTCCCGGCCGCACGCCGAGGTATTCGTGCTCGAGGCGGTCGGCGACGCGGGCGCTGCGATGGGGATGCATGACCGCCTTGGGCCTGCCGGTGGTGCCGGAGGAGTAGAGCCAGAAACCCACTTCTTCGGGGTCCATGCGGACGGATTCCAGTTGATCCGACTGGCCTTCAAGGAACTCCTGCAGCGACTTGAGGGGGGCTGCGGGGGCGGTTGCGCCGCCGTTTACGACGACCAGCGGCGGGTTCTCCAGGTTCGCCGCGGCACTTTCGTACAGGTCGAGAAAATGCGCATCGACGAAGATGACCCGGCAGCCGCTGTCCTGGATGACGTAGAGCAGGTCGCGCGAGGCAAGTCGTACGCTGAGGGCGACGGCGACGGCGCCCATGCGCAGGGTGCCGAGATAGGCCGCCACCAGTTCGGGCGAGTCGTCCATCAGGAACAGCACGCGGTCCCCGCGCACAACGCCCCGTGAGGCGAGTGCGTTGCCATAGCGGTTGGCCGCTGCATTCAGTTCCGCGAAGCTGACCGACCGGTTCTCGCACAGTATGGCCGGCTGGTCGCCCAGGCCCTGCGCGAGCGGACGGCCGATAATCTCGTCCGCTGCGTTCATTGTCACCATTCCTGAACCGTCCTCATGTGAATGTGTTTTTCTGCACGCCGGCACCGACCCCAAGGGGCGCGACAGCGTGACGCCTGGGTAGTGATTGAACACTCATTCATTTTGCTTGTCAAGCCATCAAGCAGATTGCGGCAACAACGGGCGGCGCTTGACAATGTGAAATGAATGAGCAATCATTCACCAACGCCCGGAGCGGAAAAATTGGCCGGGAAGGGCGGTGATTCCCTGTCTGGCAGACATGGCGGGGAGTTCGTCAGCAACTACGGGAGGCAGCGAAATGCAACTGAAAGACAAGACTGCGGTGGTCACTGGCGCCGCATCCGGTATCGGGCGGGCCACGGCCGAGACACTGGCGGCCGCGGGCGCCTTCGTGCTGCTGGGCGACATCGATGAACAGGGGGGCGGGGAGGCGGCGCAAGCGCTGCGCGAGCGCGGCCTGGGCGCGGAGTTCATCCGTCTCGACGTCACCGACCTGGCTTCCATCGCCGCATTCAAGCAGCGCGCCTACGAAATGCGCGGCCATGTGGACGTGGTCGCCAACGTGGCCGGCTGGGGCAAGATACAGCCGTTCATGGAGAACACGCCCGAGTTCTGGCGCAAGGTGATCGACCTGAACCTGCTCGGACCGATTGCGGTCTCGCATGCCTTTCTCGACAAGATGATCGAGCGCGGTTCGGGCAAGATCGTTGTCGTGGCCAGCGATGCCGGCCGGGTCGGCAGCATGGGGGAAACCGTCTATTCCGGCGCCAAGGGCGGCGCCATCGCCTTCTGCAAGTCGCTGGCGCGGGAAGTCGCACGCTACAACATCAACGTGAATTGCGTCTGCCCGGGCCCGACCGATACGCCGCTGCTGCGGGCCGTGCCGGAGAAGCACCAGGAGGCCTTCGTCAAGGCGACGCCGATGCGCCGCCTGGCCAAGCCCTCGGAGCTCGCCGATGCCGTCCTGTTCTTCGCAAGCGACCAGGCTAGCTTCGTCACGGGCCAGGTGCTCAGCGTGAGCGGCGGCCTGACCCTGGCGGGCTGACAACCAAACTTTCATCATGATGCGCAGCGCGCATCCCAACAGACCAAGGAGAATCGAATGTACAAACTTAAAGCCGCAGAATGGCGGCCCGAGCACTTCAAGCTGGAGGTCGCCGACCGCGTGGCCACGATCACGCTGAACCGCCCGGAACGCAAGAACCCGCTGACGTTCGAGAGCTATGCGGAGTTGCGCGATACCTTCCATCGCTTCCAGTATGCGGAGGATGTGCGCGCCGTCGTCATCACCGGCGCAGGCGGCAACTTCTGCTCGGGCGGCGATGTGCATGAAATCATCGGCCCGCTCACCAAGATGAAGATGAACGATCTGCTGGCATTCACCCGCATGACCGGCAATCTGGTCAAGGAAATGCGCACCTGCCCGCAGCCGATCATCGCGGCAGTGGATGGGGTGTGCGCCGGTGCCGGTGCGATCATTTCGATGGCTTCCGACCTGCGCTATGCCACGCCCGTCTCGAAGACGGCCTTTCTCTTCGTACGTGTCGGCCTGGCGGGCTGCGACATGGGCGCCTGTGCCATCCTGCCGCGCATCATCGGCCAGGGCCGCGCCTCCGAACTGCTTTACACCGGCAGCGCCATGAGCGCGGAACAGGGCCTGGCCTGGGGCTATTTCAACGGCGTGGTGCCGGGCGACCAACTGCTGGAGAAGGCGCGCGAGATGGCGCTCTCACTGGCGGACGGCCCGGCCTTCGCCCATGCCATGACCAAGAAATGCCTGCACCAGGAATGGAACCAGACCATCGAGCAGGCGCTGGAGACCGAGGCCGAGGCGCAGGCGATCTGCATGCAGACGCAGGACTTCACGCGCGCCTACAACGCCTTCGTCGCCAAGGAAAAGCCGAAGTTCGAGGGCAACTGACCGGCAGGCATGCCGGCGGATGGCCGCTGGCATGCCGCTGCAGCCAGGGAAAATTGTGGCAGACTGAGCACTCATTCAGATGTTCATTGGGAGAGATGACATGAGTTCTGCCGGAGATGTCCAGGCGCTGGTGACGGATCCCAGGCTGGTGGAGGAGCGACGCGGACAGATCGTGCGCGCCGCGGTCAAGCTGTTCTCGGAGCAATGGCTACTACACGACCACGATCCAGCAGATTGCGCGCGAGGCCGGCGTCAGCACCGGCCTCATCTACCAGTACTTCCGCGACAAGGACGACATCCTCTTCCTGACGCTGAAGCTGGTGCTGGACACCTACGAGACACGACATCCCGCCCGCAGCTCGAAGGCATCGACAACCCGGTCGAGCGCCTGTGCATGGCGATCTGGACCTACTGCCGCGATCGTCGACGGCCTGCTCGATGCGACCGTGCTGGCCTACCGCTCGACCAAGTCCCTGCGGGCGGATCGGCGAGCACTGGTCAAGGACGCGGAAATCCGCACCAACAGCCTGATCGAGGCATGCCTGGCCGAAAGCATCAAGGCCGGCCTGATGGCGCAAGGTCAATACCTACATGCTCTCCTACCAGATGGTCACCTTTGCCCATTCCTGGGCGCTCAAGAACTGGTCGCTGGGCGAACGCTATGCCCTGTCCGAGTATGTTTCCGAAGGCATCAAGCTGCTGGTCGAGCCTTTCCTGACGGTCAAGGGGCAGCGCGTGCTCGAAGCGATGCGCAAGCGCACCCACTCCTTCGGTGCGCTCGAGGCCAGGCGACCTGCGACAAGGAAGGCTCCGGCAAAAAAATCCGAAGTGAAAACGCCGCAAAAAGACAAACCTGAACAAACCATGATTGATCTGAGCATCGAAGGCGCCATCGCCAAGGCGACCCTGAATCGCCCCCCGGTCAATGCCATCAACGAGGAATGGGTGGCGCGGCTGGACGAGGTGCTCAATGAAGTCGAACGCCATGAAGCGGTCGGCGTGCTGTGGATCCGCAGCAGCGAGAAAGTCTTCTGCGCCGGTGCCGACCTGGCCCTGATGCGCAGCATCTTCGACAGTCCAGAGGGCCGCGAGCGGATGATCGACCTGACGCGGCGCATGCAGGAGGTGTTCGCGCGTCTGGAAGCGCTGCCCAAGGCGACGCTGGCCGAAATCGGCGGTGCCGCGATGGGCGGCGGCTTCGAGCTTGCCCTGGCCTGCGATCTGCGCATCGTGTCGGATTCGGCGCGCGTCGGTCTGCCGGAAGCGCGGCTCGGCCTGCTGCCGGCAGCAGGCGGAACACAGCGCATGACGCGCCTCTGCGGCGAGTCGGTCGCGCGGCGCCTTATTCTCGGCGCGGAACTCGTGACCGGCAAGGAGGCAGCCGGATTGGGTCTCGCCCAGTGGTCGGCTCCCCCGGAAAATATCTTATCGGCCGCTGCGGCCCTGGCGGCACGCGTTGCGGAACTACCGCCTACCACCCTGGCGGCCAACAAGCATTGCATCAATATAGCCGCAATGGGTGCTATCGGCGGCTACGAGGCAGAGCTCGAAGGCAGCGCAATGCTGCTGGCTGAGAAGGAAACACAACGCCGCGTTACCGTTTTCCTCGAACGACGCTAATTTCGGCTCCAGAATAGCCTCGTTCGAGGGCGGGTCCTAGTAGTTCCACCCGAGGAAACCAAAGGCAATGATGTTCATGGTGATCGGAATCGAATAGATCACCGAAACGGCAATGATTTTGCTCCTCACCGCCTTCAGGCTCAAGACGAGAATTGCCGAGAGAAAAAAGTCGAAGTAGCCGAACAGGAAAATCATGGGAACGCCGACCAGCGTCCCTTCCCAGAAGGGATATTCCCAAACCAGGTGGTTGCCGCGGTTGAGGAAGAAGACCTCAACGAAGACGCAAAACGCCGAGTAGCCGATCGCCCAGAACCATTTCTCTGGAATGCCAAATACCTTCTCGGTCGTGCTTTCGGACAGGGTGTTGTAATAGACGATCCCCAGGATGGCGAACATGAACATGATCTCGATATTCCATCCGACCATGACGCGCAGCGCCGTGTCCCCAGGCACCGTCCAGAGGGCAGAGCGCTGGCTTAACACCATGATCCAGCCGTTCGTGGTCTCATTGAAGAAATCCGAGCCGAAAACAGAAACGCCGCAGAACACGGCGTTCCAGTTGCCGGTTTGACGGGCAAGCCGGATCTCTTTGCTATAGACGTAGAAGACAAAGGCCAGGAGCGGGATGACGTACCACTTGATCATGCTCAGGTCACGCATGGTGCTTAAGGCCATCAGAGTCGCTTCAGTCATGTGTTTCTCCAGTTATCGCCGTTGTTTGCGAGGCCTGCGATGCTCCCGTAAAGCCGATTATCGCCCAAAGGGCATTCGAAAATGTCAGGGGCATGAAAAAACGCCCGCAGATCTTCAGGAAGGTATTACGTGACGCGGCCGACGCGCATGTGAAGCGGCCAGCGCAGCATTTTTTTCAGATCCCGGTCTGGCCACAAAGGAGCGAGTCGCTGCTCAAGTGCAGGCAGAGGATCAATTCGCTTTTCCTTCATGAATGCGTGCGTGGCCGACCAGGTGCCCAGATAACCGAGCAGGTCGTCGCGCGACCATTCCGTCGTGATGGAGAAGCCGAGCGCGGCGATCGGTTCGAAGGGGAAGGGCAGGGAGCGGTAGCGGTCGTCCACCATCTTCCGTTCGGGTGGCCAGTAGGGCCCGACCACGTTTCGGTAGAAGTCGGTGATCAGTGCATCGACGCCCGCCTCGACATCCAGCAGCGTGTAGGTCCACACGGCGATTACGCCGCCTGGCTTCAGCACCCTTCTGGCCTCGGCATAAAAGCGTTCGAGGTCGAACCAGTGGATGGCCTGCGCTACGGTGAGCAGGTCAATGGATGCGGCGTCGATTCCGCTCGATTCCGCCGCCGTCCTGCTGAAGCTGACTTTCGGGTGCGGCTGTGCGTTGGCGAGCTGGGCATCGCTCGGATCGGTTGCAATCACATGTTCGAAATGCGCTGCCAGCCCGATGGCAGCCTGGCCGCTACCGGTGCCGCAGTCCCAAGCCATATCGCGCTTCGGCGCGATCCCGGCCAGCCAGGCGAACAGTTCCGCCGGGTAATTGGGCCGGTAGAGGGCATAGTCCGGAGCTTGAGCAGAGAAGTGGTCCTTGAATGGATCGTTCATCAGGACAAGGTGAAAAAGAACGTGGCGCCCTTGTCGATCTCGCCTTCGGCCCAAACCAGTCCGCCATGGCGCTGCACGATGCGATGCACGGTGGCCAGGCCGATGCCGGTGCCGGCGAAATCCTTGACGCCGTGCAGGCGCTGGAAGGCGCCGAACAGCTTGTCCGCATACCGCATGTCGAAGCCGGCGCCATCATCGCTGACGAAATAGACAGTACTGTTGCCCGTTTGCCGGACGCCGAATTCGACATGCGCCACCTCCTTGCGCGCCGTGAACTTCCAGGCGTTCGAGAGCAAGTTGTGCAGCACGACACGCAGGAGTCGTTCATCCCCGCGCACCCGCACATCCGGCGAGGCGGTGAACGCCACCTTGCGATCCGGTTCGGCGCTGTGCAGTTCCTTCGCGACCAACTCGGCAACGCGTGAGAGGTTGATTTCAGTCAGGTGAATGGGCTCGCGCGTGAGCTGGGCCAGATCGATCATGCCGTCGATCAGTTCGCTCATGCGCAGCGTCGCCGAGCAGATGCGGCGCAAGTACTCCCTGCCCTGCTCGTCGAGCCGTTCGCCGTAGTCCTGCAGGAGCAGGCTCGAAAAACCGTTGATGCCGCGCAAAGGCGAGCGTAAATCGTGCGACACGGAATAGCTGAAACTTTCCAGTTCCCTGATCGAGGCCTGCAATTCTTTTGTGCGCTGACTGACATGATCTTCCAGTTCAAGATTCAGCTGGCGCAGCATGCTTTCGGCGTGCCGCCGACGCTGACTATTGCGGTAGGCATCGATCAGCACGGCACAAGTAGCGGTGAAGGGCTGCAAATGCGCTATCTGCGCTTCGTCATACCCGTCGGGGCGATTGGCGACGGCAATCATGCCGACCAGTTCGCCGCCGCGGTAAAGTGGCAGGCCCATAAAGGAATTTAGCGGCGGATGGCCCGGCGGCAGGCCGCCGCGGTTCGGATCGGATGCCGGTGCGTTGGAGAGCAGCGGTTCCCCGCTGGAGAGCACATGGCCGATTAGCGTGTTGGGATTGCGGAATTCAAAGCCGCCCCTGACCATGCTCTGGTAAAGGCCGCGTGAAGTATCGTCCCATGAAATGTCGGAAATGGCGTAGATACGCACGTAAGGCGCGCCACCCGCGTCCTGGGGCGTCTCGCCAATGAAGCCGTACTGGCTGTCCGTGATGTCGAGCAGTTGGGACAGCAACCTGTCGAACGTCGGATGCGGATCGGCATCCGAGATGAAATCCGCCTGGGCTTCGCTGACCGCGTGAAGCATGCGGTTCTGCTCGATGAACAGCTGTTCGATGCGCTTGCGGTCGCTGAGGTCGCGGGTGATCGTCAGCATGCAAGGCTCGCCACCAAGTTCGATCGTGCTGGCGGATAACTGTGCTTCGAAGATATGGCCTGACTTGTGGCGGAATTGTGTTTCGTGATTGATGAGTTCGCCCCGAGCCTGAAGACGAGCTACGAATTTATCGCGCTGTGAGAGATCGGGCCAGACGCCCATTTCTGTAGCCGTACGGCCGATGGCCTCCTGTGGTGCATAGCCGAAAACCCGTTCGTATGCAGGGTTTGCGTCGATATATCTTCCGTTGGCAAGCGAGGAAATAGCGATCGCGTCGGGACTGGCCGCAAAGATCCGAGAGAGCTTCTGCTCGGAAAGCCGCAGAGCCGTCTCCGTTTGCTTGTGCTCCTGGCTGATCTGCCCGATAAGGGTGTCATGTGCCCAGCTCAGCTCGGCCTCGTTCGATTCGAGCTCGGCGACGCGCTTTCTGAGCGCCGCCAGTTCGGCTTGTAAATCGAGCGATTTGTCCCGGCCCTGTTTCATGGCCTGGCACGAAGTAAACAAGGATAAATGCGTGATTGCGGGTTCATGGCAGGCGCATTCTCCACCGAAACCGTGCGGGCCTCAAGCACGAAAGCGCGGCAGGATGAAAAAAGGAATGGAATACAGGCGACCGCCTAGCCGCCTGCAGGGGGAGCAGCTATTTCGGCCGCTTGTCGATGACCCGCTTGGCCTTGCCGATTGACCGCTCGATCGAGGTCTGGGCGACGACGCGCACCTGGGTCGATACACCGATGTAGGACTTGATGTGGTGTTGCAATTCCTTGGCGGCTGCCTGCTGCTCGGCCGCCGGCGCCTGCGCGAATTCCGGTTTCATTTCGACTAGCACATCGAGCTCGTCCATGTTGTCCGGGCGTGAGACCTCCAGCACGTAGTGCGGCGCCAGTTTCGGCTGCTTGAGAATCATCTCCTCGATCTGCGAGGGGAAGACGTTCACGCCGCGGATGATGAGCATGTCGTCGGAGCGGCCGGTGATCTTGTCCATGCGGCGGAAGCTGCGCGCGGTGGGCGGCAGCAGGCGCGTCAGGTCGCGTGTGCGGTAGCGGATGATCGGCAGCGCTTCCTTGCCGAGCGAGGTGAACACCAGCTCGCCGGATTCGCCGTCGGGCTTCACTTCGCCGGTGGAGGGGTCGATGATCTCCGGATAGAAGAAATCCTCCCAGATGACCAGGCCGTCCTTGGTTTCGATGCACTCGCAGGCCACGCCGGGACCCATGACTTCCGACAGGCCGTAGATGTCGATGGCGTCGAGGCCCATGCGGCACTCGATCTCGGCGCGCATCTGGTTTGTCCATGGCTCGGCGCCGAAGATGCCGACGGACAGCGAGCTCTTGGCCGGGTCGAGGCCCTGGCGCTCGAACTCGTCGGCGATGGCCAGGCTGTAGGAGGGCGTGACCATGATGATGTCCGGCTTGAAGTCCGCGATCAGTTGCACCTGCTTCTCGGTCTGCCCGCCCGACATCGGGATGACGGTGCAGCCCAGCCGCTCGGCGCCGTAGTGGGCGCCGAGACCGCCGGTGAACAGGCCGTAGCCGTAGGCGACGTGCACGATGTCGCCGGGGCGACCGCCGGCGGCGCGGATGGAGCGCGCCATCAGGTCGGACCAGATGTCGATGTCCTTCTGCGTGTAGCCGACCACGGTCGGTTTGCCGGTCGTGCCGCTGGAGGCGTGAATCCGCACTACCTGCTCACGCGGCACGGCGAACATGCCGAACGGGTAGTTGTCGCGCAGGTCCTGCTTGGTGGTGAAGGGGAACTTCGCCAGGTCGGACAGCTGCTTCAGATCCTCCGGCTTGACGCCGGCATCATCGAACTTCTTGCGGTAGTGCGGCACGTTGTCGTAGGCGTGCTTGAGCGACCACTTCAGGCGCTGCAGCTGCAGTGCGGTGACTTCGTCGCGGCTGGCCTTCTCGATCGGTTCCAGGTCGCCCGGTGCGGGTTTTTTCGATGTCATGGCTTTCTCCTCCTCAATGCCTTGTGGTTTGATGCATTCAGACCTGTTCGATGACGAGCGCGATGCCCTGTCCGACACCGATGCACATGGTGCACAGCGCATAGCGGCCGCCGCTGCGCTGCAGCTGGTACATCGCGGTAGTCACCAGGCGTGCGCCGCTCATGCCGAGCGGGTGGCCCAGCGCGATGGCGCCGCCGTTCGGGTTCACCTGCGGCGCGTCGTCGGCCAGGCCGAGTTCGCGCAGTCACCGCCAGCGCCTGCGCGGCGAAGGCTTCGTTGAGCTCGATCACTTCCATCTGCGCAAGCTTCAGGCCGATGCGTTCCAGCAGCTTTCGCGTGGCCGGCGCCGGGCCGATGCCCATGATGCGCGGCGGCACACCGGCGGTGGCCATGCCGACAATGCGCGCGCGCGGCGCCAGGCCATGCTTTTCGGCCGCTGCCTCCGAGGCGAGCAGCAGGGCGCAGGCGCCGTCATTCACGCCCGAGGCGTTGCCTGCCGTCACCGTGCCGTCCTCGCGCACGATGGGCTTCAGCTTCGCCAGGCTCTCCAGGGTGGTGTCGGCGCGCGGGTGTTCGTCGGCAGCGACGATCTTCGGATCGCCCCTTGCTTTTGCGCGATTTCCACCGGCACGATTTCGTCGTCGAAGCGGCCGGCAACCTGGGCTGCGACGGCGCGCTGCTGGCTGCGCAGGGCGAAGGCGTCCTGGTCGGCGCGGACGATCTTCAATTCCGTGGCGAGGTTTTCCGCCGTTTCCGGCATGGCGTCGGTGCCGTACAGCTTTTTCATCAGCGGATTGACGAAGCGCCAGCCGATGGTGGTGTCGTAGATGCCGGCGTTGCGCGAAAAGGCCGCATCGGCCTTGCCCATGACGAACGGTGCGCGGGACATGCTTTCGACGCCGCCGGCGATCATCAGGTCGGTGTCGCCGGCACGGATGGCGCGTGCCGCGCTACCGACGGCATCCATGCCGGAGCCGCACAGGCGGTTGATCGTGGCGCCGGGCACTGACAGCGGCAGGCCGGCGAGCAGCGCCGCCATGCGGCCGACGTTGCGGTTGTCCTCGCCGGCCTGGTTGGCGCAGCCATAGATGACGTCGTCGACGGCGCTCCAGTCGAGGTCCGGATGGCGTGTCATGAGTGCCTTGATGGGCAGGGCGGCGAGATCGTCGGCGCGAATCGATGCGAGCACGCCGCCGTAGCGGCCGATGGGGGTGCGCACGGCGTCGCAGATGAAGGCTTCTTTCAACTCAATCTCCTAATGGTTTGACTAATTCGCCCTGAATGCGGTGTGACTTGCCGCGGAACAGCGCGATGCGCTTGCCGGCTTGATTGCTGACCTCGATATCGTAGATGCCGCTGCGGCCGGCGAGCGCGCGCTCCTCCGCGGTGGCGGTCAGTACATCGCCGACATGCGCCGGGGCCAGGTATTCGATGGTGCAGCCGGAGGCGACGGCATTGTGGTTGTGGCTGTTGCAGGAATAGGCAAAAGCCGAATCGGCCAGCGTGAAGATGATGCCGCCGTGGCACATGCCGTGGCCATTGACCATGTCGTCGGTGATTGAGAGCGACATGCGTGCATAGCCGGGCCGAATTTCATCCAGAGCGATGCGCAAAAACTGTGAGGTACGGTCGCCGCGGTACATTTCGCGACCGACGGCCTCGGCCAGTTCCTGTGCTTTCTTCGATGTGCTCATATTGGAAGTTTACTTGCCCTGGAAGACGGCCGAACGTTTCTCCATGAAGGCGGCGACGCCCTCGCGGTAATCCTCGCTGCGCCCGAGCGTGCCCTGAGTGTCGCGTTCCAGGTCGAGTTGCTGCTCCAGCGTGTTGTGCGGGGAAGCGTATAGCGTGCGCTTGATGGCGGCGTAGGCGAGGGGCGGGCCTTGCGCGAAGCGTTCGGCAAGCGCCTCGGCTTCGGGCATCAGCCGGTCGTCGTCCACGCATTGCCAGATCACGCCCCAGGCAGCGGCCTGCTCTGCCGACAGTTTCTCGGCAGTCAGCGCAAGACCCATGGCGCGCGCGGACCCGGCCAGCCGTGGCAGGAAGTAGCTGCCGCCGCAATCCGGCGCCAGGCCAAGCCTGCTGAAGGCCTGGACGAAGAAGGCCGAGCGTGCCGCGAGGACAATGTCACAGGCGAGCGCCAGGCTGGCACCGGCGCCGGCAGCGGCGCCATTGATCGCGGCGACGACGGGAATGGGCAGGGTACGCAGGGCCAGCACCAAGGGCTTGTAATGGGTCTCGACGGAGCGGCCCAGGTCGGGCGGCGGCGCTCCGGGCTGGGTAACGCGCTCAGCCAGGTCCTGCCCGGTGCAGAAGGCGCGGCCGACACCCGTCAGGATCAGGCTGCGGGCACCGTCCTCCCGCACGCGCCCGATCGCCTGGCGCAGTTCGACATGCATCGCCTCATTCAGGCTGTTCAGCTTGTCCGGGCGGTTCAGCGTGATGCGGGCGACACCAGCGCTGAACTGGTAGAGAATGGCACTCATATCGTCTGAGGCGGCGATTAAGATACAGAAATGGCAGTTATGTGGTATTCGTAAGTATCGTTTTACATCACTATCGACATGCTACATAATTCAGGTCTTACGTACAACATGCATCATTATGCTAGCGTGTGTTCTCGATCTGGATGTGAGCACACGCTAAGGACAGGTCATGGTTAAAGTCTATTCGTTAGAGGGTGTTACACCCGTGGTCGATCCCTCGGCCTATGTGCACCCTTCGGCAAGCCTGATCGGCGACGTCATCATCGGACCGGATTGTTACATCGGGCCAAATGCCTCACTGCGCGGCGATTTTGGACGCATTTTCATCGGCAAGGGCGCCAATATCCAGGATTGTTGCATCGTACATGGCTTTCCGGAGCGCGATACCGTGGTCGAGGAGAACGGGCATATCGGCCATGGCGCCGTATTGCATTGCTGCCTGATCGGGCGCAATGCGCTGGTTGGCATGAATGCGGTGGTGATGGACAAGGCCGAAGTGGGCGAATCATCCATTGTTGCCGCCATGGCCTTCGTCAAGGCCGGCATGGTGGTGCCGCCGAAAAGCCTGGTGGCCGGCATCCCGGCCAAACTGGTGCGGGCGCTGACCGAGCAGGAAATGGCCTGGAAAATCGAAGGCACTGCTTTGTACCAGCATCTAGCGCGCCGGTCGCTGGAAACGATGAATGAAACGGTGGCGCTGACGAAAGTCGAATCCGACCGCAAGCGCATCATTCTTCCCGACATCAAACCGCTCATCGAAGCCAAGGCAGAGTGGGCGGAGTCGGCGCTGGAAGACCCGCCTGAATAGTCGTCCGGACGCCTGTCTTCCCTCTGAAATGGGGTCATAATATGATATTATGCCCCGCTCCATGAAACCTATCGTGTTTCTCCGAAAGGCCCTGCGCTTTGATGCGTCTGCCGCCTTTCCGGCATGCCTTCTTTAGAGCCAATTAGCAAGGAACAATATGGACCCCCACGCTCACATCCGTTCGCTGCCCCCCATGGAGGCGCATGCCTTCCTTGAGGCACCCCAGGAGTACTTCTTCGGGATGACTACGCCATCCCTTCAGGGCGCGGCTCTACAGGAGGCATGACATGAAAATCCATGAATACCAGGGCAAGGAGATCCTGAGAAAGTTTGGGGTCGCCACGCCGCGCGGGAAGGCCTGCTTCTCCGTCGACGAGGCTGTCAAGGCGGCCGAGGAACTCGGCGGGAAAGTGTGGGTGGTCAAGGCACAGATCCATGCCGGCGGCCGCGGCAAGGGCGGTGGCGTCAAGGTGGCGAAATCGCTGGACGAGGTGAAGACATTTGCCGGCCAGGTACTGGGCATGCAGCTGAAGACGCACCAGACCGGACCGGAGGGCCAGAAGGTGCGTCGCCTGCTCGTCGAAGAGGGCGCCGATATCAAGAGGGAGCTCTATGTCGGGATGGTGGTGGATCGCGTCACGCAGTTGGTCTGCCTGATGGCTTCCAGCGAGGGCGGTATGGACATCGAAGAGGTCGCCGCGCACACGCCGGAAAAGATCCACAAGGTCTTCATCGACCCGGTCACCGGGCTGAAAGATACCGAAGCCGATGATGTCGCCCGCAAGATCGGCGTGCCGGAGGCATCCGTGCCGCAGGCGCGCAGCGTGCTGCAGGGGCTGTACAAGGCCTTCTGGGAGACCGATGCCAGCCTGGCCGAGATCAATCCGCTTATTCTGACTGGCGACGGGAGCGTAGTGGCGCTCGACGCCAAGATGAACTTCGATTCCAACGCCCTGTTCCGCCACGACGACATCGTCGCCATGCGCGATCTCGACGAGGAGGATCCGGCCGAGGTCGAGGCTTCGAAGTTCGACCTGTCCTATATTTCCCTTGATGGCAATATCGGCTGCCTGGTGAATGGTGCCGGCCTGGCCATGGCGACCATGGATACCATCAAGCTTTTCGGCGCGGAGCCGGCCAACTTCCTCGATGTGGGCGGCGGCGCCACCACTGAAAAGGTCACTGAAGCCTTCAAACTGATGCTCGCTAACGCCAAGGTCAAGGGCATCCTGGTAAATATCTTCGGCGGCATCATGAAGTGCGACACCATTGCCACTGGCGTGGTGGCGGCGGCGCGGGAAGTGCACCTGTCCGTGCCGCTGGTGGTGCGCATGCGCGGCACCAATGAAGACATCGGCAAGCAGATCCTCAAGGATTCCGGCCTGCCCATCATTTCCGCCAGCGACATGGCCGATGCGGCGCAGAAGATCGTCGCCGCGGTCTCCGGCAAGTAAGGGATATCAACATGAGCATTCTGATCAACAAGGACACCCGCGTCGTCACGCAGGGCATCACCGGCAAGACCGGTCAATTCCATACCAGGATGTGTAAGGAGTACGCAAACGGGGCGAACTGCTTCGTGGCCGGCGTGAACCCGAAGAAGCCCGGCGAATCCTTCGAGGGAATTCCGATTTACGCTTCGGTCAAGGAAGCCAAGAAGCAGACCGGCGTCAATGCTTCAGTCATCTACGTGCCCCCCCCTTTTGCTGCCGCGGCGATCTGGGAAGCCGTGGAAGCCGAGCTTGATCTCGTCATTTGCATCACAGAGGGCATTCCGGCGCGCGACATGGTCGAGGTGAAGGAGAAAATGCGCAAGGCCGGCTCGAAAACCGTCCTGTGCGGTCCCAATTGCCCCGGCATCATTACGCCGGAGGAGATCAAGATCGGCATCATGCCCGGCCACATCCACATGAAGGGCCGCATCGGCGTCGTGTCGCGCTCCGGCACCCTGACCTATGAAGCAGTGGGTCAGCTCTCCGACTTGGGACTGGGTCAGTCGACGGCGGTGGGCATCGGCGGCGATCCGGTAAACGGCCTCAAGCACAAGGACGTGCTGGAACTGTTCATGAACGACCCGGATACCGACGCCGTCATCATGATCGGCGAGATCGGCGGCTCCGACGAGGAAGCGGCCGCCGAGTGGTATGCCAAGGAGTGCAAGAACAAGAAGCCAGTCGTCGGTTTTATCGCCGGCGTGACTGCGCCGGCCGGCAAGCGCATGGGCCATGCTGGCGCCATCATCTCCGGCGGCAAGGGCACCGCCCAGGAGAAACTGGCGGTCATGGAAGCCTGCGGCATCAGGACGACCAAGAACCCGGCTGATATGGGCAAACTGCTGAAGTCGGTCATCTAAGTATTGCATGTATCGTCTGCGACAACGCCGCCTCTCTGGGCGGCGTTGTCGCAGACGGGTGTCATGTGATGAATGAAAGACCAGGCATGTTTGAAGTTATTCCTTGTTTTCGGGCCGAGAAATATTTGACTGTCTTCATGTTTGCCTGTAAGAATAACGATTAAATAGCTGTTTCTACGCGGGTTGGCGGGTTGAGAGAGGGCAACCTGAAACTGAAACAGGGCAACCTGAAACTGAAACCTGTTGCTTGATGATGATTGAAGTCGTGCGTGAGGTGCTGAGCCTGTGAAGTGTCAGCATGCGTACGGCAGCTTCTCCAATAATGACAATATTCAGCAGGAGAGGACAGCGCGGCGTGGCGAAGAGTTTCTGGAAAACCGACTGGTTTATAGGCGTTGTCGTGAGCCTGGTCATGCTCTTTGCGGGCGGCGGCGAACTGCTGCAGAGCCTGGAGCGCAAGGCCTACGATCTTGGCGTTGGCGCCATTTCGCGCGAACCGAGCGACAAGATCGCCGTCATCGCCATTGACAAGCAGAGCATTGACAATCTTGGCCGCTGGCCCTGGTCGCGCGATGTGCATGCCAAGATGATCGATGGGCTCGCAGCCGCCAAAGCCAAGGTCATCGCCTCCACTGTCTTCTTTGCCGAGCCCCAGGTCGATCCAGGGCTGACTTATATCAACAAGTTGATCGATCTCTATGGCCAGGCTGGCGGTGCGCCGCTCTCCGGCGGGGCGGAGTCGATTGCCGCGCAGCCTCTGCCGTTGGGACAGTTCGGCACCGTGCTGGCGGAGGCCGAACAGAAACTCAATTCCGATCGACGCATGGGAGAGGCTGTCACCAAGGCCGGGAATGTCGCCCTGCCGATGCTTTTCCGGCTGGGAGAACCGCGCGGGAGGCCTGACAGGCCATTGCCGGATTTCATCAAGAAGAACGCCATCTCACAGATCGAGAAAGGTGAGGACATACCGTTGCTCACTTCCGATGTCGAGGTGCCGCTGGTTGAGGAACTCGGGCGTGGTGCGGCTGCCATCGGCCACCTCAACGTAAACCCGGATGTGGACGGCGGCATTCGCACTGAACCACTGGTACTGGCCCACTTCAATGAAGTCTATCCGGCGCTGTCCCTGATGATCGCGGCGAGGAGCCTTAACCTGGGGGTGGCCGACATCAAAGTCAGGCTGGGCGATTCGGTGAGCCTGGGCAATCTCAAGATCGGCACCGATCCTGTCATGCAGATGAACACCTTCTACTACCAGGACCGCGACGGCAGGCCGGCCTTTCAGGTCGACTCATTTTTCGACGTGACGAGCGGCAAGATTCCGCTGGACAAGTACAGGGACAAGATCGTGCTGATCGGCCCGACGGCCGCGGGCGTTGGCAGCATTTTCGTCACGCCCGTGTCGCCGGCCATGCCGGCCGTGCTGATGCAGGCCCACACGGTCTCCAGCATCCTGCAGGAGCATTTCTTCGTTGTGCCAACCTGGGGATGGATGGCCGAGCGGCTGGCCTTTCTGCTGGTTGCGGCATATCTGATTGCTTTGCTGCCGCGCCTCAAGGCCGGCATGGGCGCGGGTATCACGGCCGGCCTGCTTGTCGTCCTGATAGTGACGCACTTCGTCCTGATGACGACGCAACTCATGTGGCTGCAGTTGATGGTTCCCTCCACGCTGCTGCTGCTGGGCCATCTGTTGCTGACCACCAAGCGCTTTCTGGTTACAGAACGAGGCAAGGAAAAATCGGAGGCGGATTCAGCCGAGTCGAACCGCATGCTCGGCCTGGCCTTTCAGGGCCAGGGCCAACTCGACATGGCCTTCGACAAGTTCCGCAAGTGTCCGCTCGATAATGCTGTGATGGAAAACCTCTACAACCTGGCCCTGGATTTCGAGCGCAAGCGCCAGTTCAACAAGGCAGAGTCGGTGTTCCGCTATATGGCCGACTTCAATCCGAAATTCCGCGACCTGGAGCAGAAGCTCAGTCGCGCGAAGGCCATGTCGGAGACGGTGATTCTTGGCGGCGGCGGGCGTTCGACCGCGCAGGGCACCATGATTCTCGAAGGCGGGCAGGTGGAGAAACCGATGCTCGGCCGCTATCAGGTCGAAAAGGAGCTTGGCAAGGGCGCCATGGGCGTGGTGTACCTGGGCCGCGACCCGAAGATCAACCGTGTCGTGGCCATCAAGACCATGGCCTTGTCCCAGGAGTTCGAGGAAGACGAACTTCAGGACGTGAAAGAACGCTTCTTCCGCGAAGCCGAGACTGCCGGCCGCCTGAATCACCCGCATATCGTGACGATTTTCGATGCCGGCGAGGAACATGACCTGGCCTATATCGCCATGGAGTTCCTCAAAGGCAAGGATCTGGTGCCCTATACCAAATCGGGCAATCTCATGCCGATTGCGAAGGTGATGGACATCGCGGCCCGTGTCGCCGACGCGCTTTCGTATGCACACCAAAACAGCGTGGTGCATCGCGATATCAAGCCGGCCAACATCATGTACGAGCCGGAGTCCGATGCAGTGAAGGTGACCGATTTCGGCATTGCCCGCATCACCGACTCGTCGCGGACCAAGACTGGCATGGTGCTTGGAACGCCGAGTTACATGTCGCCGGAGCAACTGGCCGGCAAGAAGATCGACGGCCGCTCCGACCTGTTCTCCCTTGGCGTTATGCTGTTCCAGATGGTGTCCGGCAAGCTGCCCTTCGAGGGTGATTCTATGGCACAGCTGATGTTCAAGATCGCCAACGAGGCGCATCCACATGTCCGGGATTTCAATCCCCAGGTCCCGGAGTGCCTGGCGGCAATCATTGACAAGGCGCTGGCCAAGGACAACGCGCAGCGTTACCAGACCGGCGCCGAACTGGCGGCCGATCTGCGCGCCTGCATGGGTTTGAACATGGGTGGCGGGACTGCGCCGCCCCAGGTTGATTTCAATCTTTGAGAGGAATGATGGATCTCAGCCAGGCACTACAAATCGTCGGTCGGTCCGATCCGGGCATGGTGCGTTCTCACAACGAGGATGCCGTGTTTTTCAATGCCGCGTTGGGCCTGGCTGTGCTCGCAGATGGCATGGGCGGATACAACGCCGGCGAGGTGGCCAGCGGCATGGCCACCACCCTGCTGGGCAGCGAATTGGAAAAGGCTTTCCAGAAAGCGGCTCCGCACCAGTTGGACGCATCGGGGAAGTTGCTTGCGCATGGCGTTCTCGAAGCCGAGATCGCACGCGCCAATACCGCGATCTACCAGGCGGCGCAAAGTCAGCCCCAGTATGCCGGCATGGGCACAACTTTGGTGGTGGCCTTGTTCTACGACAACATGATGACCGTGGCGCATATCGGCGATTCCCGCCTCTACCGTCTTCGCGGCGAAGAGTTCCAGGCAATAACCCGCGATCATTCCCTGTTGCAGGAGCAGATCGACAGCGGCATGATTACGGTCGAGGAAGCGCGCCATTCGCAGAACAAGAATCTGGTGACGCGTGCCTTGGGCGTGGATCCGACGGTAGAGCCGGAAATCCGCGATTACGATACGATGCCGGGAGATGTCTACCTGCTATGCTCCGACGGGCTCAACGACATGGTCGAGGACGAGGAGATTGCGCTGACCCTGCAGGCGCTTTCGGCCAATCTCGACCTGGCGGCTACGCAGTTGGTCCAGACCGCCAACGACAGTGGCGGGCGGGACAATGTTTCAGTGGTGCTGGTGCGCATTGCGCGCGAATATCCGGCGGCGCGCAGTTGGTGGGCGCGGTTGCTGCAATGGTTCAAGTGATTTGACGGGAAGGAAGCCACATGGCTGCTAAGTTGATCCTAAGCATGGATGGGCTGGTACTCAAGGAAATTCCGCTCACCAAAGAGCGGACGACGATCGGGCGCAAGCCGCATAATGATATCCAGATCGACAATCTGGCCATCAGCGGCGAACATTCGGTGATCGTGACGATCCTTAATGATTCGTTTCTCGAGGACTTGAACAGCACCAATGGCACCTACGTGAACGGCCAGCCGATCAAGAAACATTTCCTGCAGAACAATGACGTCGTCGAACTGGGCAAATACAAGCTCAAGTACATCAACGAGACGCCCTCGCAGACGACTGCTGCAGATTTCGAGAAGACGATGGTGCTGCGCCCTGACCTGATGAAGAAGACGGCGGAGCAGGCGGCTGCCAAGTCGCCTTCCATGATCGATACCCAGGTCGGCATGAAAGCCGCCGATACGCAGGCTGGCATATCACCCCCGACCCAGACGGCAGCACCGGCCCCAGCTGCTGCGCCCCCTCAGGCCATGCCGGTGGGCGTCATCCAGATCCTGACCGGCGCCAATGCGGGCAAGGAACTGGAACTCACCAAGAATCTCACCACGCTGGGCAAGCCCGGCGTCCAGGTGGCCGTCATCACGCGCCGCCCGCATGGCTACTTCATCACCCACGTCGAGGGCGCCAACTTCCCGGTCGTCAATGGGACGGCGCTGGATACGCATCCACGCGAACTGAAGGACCATGACGTGATCGAGCTGGCCGGGGTGAAGATGGAATTTTTCCTCAAGGGCTGAGCCTGGAACGGCGACCGTGCTTCCCAGCCCGGTTGCGTGATTTTATTCATACCGTCACCATGCAGCGGGCGCTAAGCTTGCTCGTTACGGAATAGGTCGAGAGGGGGCGGTCTTGAAGCAGCACATCGTCAGGTACGCACTGGGCTTGGTGGTTCTGCTGGTTCTGCTTGGCCATGCCGCGAAGTTCTACCAGTTCGGTTTCATCAACCGCCTCGACGCCATCATCTACGACACCAAGGTTCGCCTGACCATGCCGCAGAGCGTGGACGAGCGTGTCGTCATCCTCGATATCGACGAAAAATCACTGGGTGAAATCGGCCGTTGGCCCTGGGGGCGGGATCGCGTTTCGCAACTCGTTACCAAGCTTTTCGACCAGCACGGCATTGCCTTGCTTGGGCTCGACGTCGTGTTCGCCGAACCCGACGAGAGTTCCGGCCTGAAGGTTCTGGAAGGCTTGTCGAGGGCAGAACTGAAGGATAACGCACAGTTCCAGACTGCCTTGAAGGAACTCCGCCCTCAGTTGGACCACGATGGGCGATTTGCAAACATTCTCACTGGTCGACCTGTAATCCTCGGATATTACTTCTCGGGTCGCAGCGATGGCGTATCCAGCGGCGCCTTGCCGCCGCCCGTCCTCCCAGAAGGCAGTTTCACGGGACGTGACATCCCCTTTACCGTCTGGGCCAACTATGGCGGGAATCTGGCCGAATTCCAGAAGGCGGCACACTCCGGCGGGCATTTCAATCCCCTGGTTGACTTCGACGGCATCTCGCGCCGAGTGCCGCTTCTGGCCGAATACAAGGGCGAATACTACGAAGCCCTTTCGCTGGCCATGGTTCGCGCTTTGGTCGGACAGCCGAAGGTGGTGCCCTGGTTTCCTGAGGACCGCTGGTTCTCCAGCAAGGCCTATCAGGGCATGGAAGCCATCGACTTGCCGACGGAACGCGGGACACTGCGTATTCCGGTGGATGAAAACGTCGCTGCTCTGATTCCCTACCGCGGCTATCAGGCTAGCTACAAATACATATCCATTGCAGACATCATGTCTGATCGTATCAAGCCGGGCGAGCTTAAGGGCAAGATTGCGCTCATCGGCACGACCGCACCAGGTCTGCTTGATTTGCGCGCCACGCCGGTCGGCGAAGCCTACCCCGGGGTGGAAATCCACGCCAACCTGATTACCGGCATGCTGGACGGCACCATAAAGCTCAAGCCGCCCTACATTCTGGGCGCCGAAGTGGTGCTTCTGCTTCTGTCCGGACTGGCCATGGTGCTGTTGCTTCCGCTGCTGTCGCCGCTCCGGGCCACGCTGGCCTCGCTGCTGGTGTTGCTGTTCATCCTTACGGTCAACCTTGTCTTCTGGCACTACGGCAATCTGGTGCTGCCGCTCGGGTCGAGCGTGCTGATGGTGCTGGTTATGTTCGCCCTCAACATGTCCTACGGCTATTTCGTCGAGTCGCGCGCCAAACGCCAGTTTACCGAACTGTTCGGCCAGTATGTCCCGCCTGAACTGGTGGAGGAGATGAGCCGCAACCCAGAGTCCTACAGTATGGAGGGCCGCAAGGCCGAGCTGACTGTGCTGTTCTCGGACGTGCGCGGTTTCACGACCATCTCCGAGGGTCTCAGCCCTGAGAACCTGGTGCGGCTGATGAACATCTACCTGACGGCGATGACCGAGTTGCTGCGCAAGAATCGTGGCACCGTTGACAAATACATCGGCGACGCGGTCATGGCCTTCTGGGGCGCGCCGGTAGCCGATGCCGACCATGCCCGTCATGCGGTGATTACGGCCATGGAGATGCAGGCGGCGCTGCCGGCGGTGAACCGAACCCTGGCCCAGCATGGCTGGCCTGAATTGCACATCGGCGTCGGGATCAATACCGGCGAGATGACGGTCGGCGACATGGGGTTGACCGTCCGCCAAGCGTATACCGTGATGGGCGACGCGGTGAACCTGGGGTCGCGGCTGGAAGGGATCACCAAGCAATACGGCGTTGACATCCTGGTAGGCGAGACGACGCGCAAGGCCATCAAGGACATCGTCTTCCGCGAAGTCGATCGGGTCCAGGTCAAGGGCAAGGAGGAGCCGGTTGCCATCTTTGAACCCATAGGCCTGGATGGTGAAGTCGGCAAGGGAATGCTGGAGGAGCTCAAGCTGTGGAATCAGGCGCTACGGCACTACCGGGCGCAGGATTGGGATCAGGCTGAAGTGGCGCTGCTCAACCTGTCGCGCATGGCGCCCGAGCGTGGCCTCTATGGCAAGTACATGGACCGAGTTGCCCACCTGCGCAAGGCGCCGCCCGAAGCTGACTGGAAAGGCGTTTGGAAGTTCGAGACAAAATAAATGAGAATCGGACAATGAAAGTCAAAGTTCTCGGCTGCAGTGGCGGCATCGGCGGACGGCATCTGCGCACGACCTCGCTGCTGGTTGACCACGACATCCTGATTGACGCAGGAACGGGGGTAGGCGATCTGTCGTTGGCTGAGCTGGCTTTGATCGACCATGTATTCATCACGCATTCGCATCTCGATCACGTCGCCTGCCTGCCTTTCATGGTTGACACCGTGGGCGACATGCGCAACAAGCCTCTGACAGTGCATGCCACGCAAGCGACGCTGGAGATCATTCAGGCGCATATCTTCAACTGGGCCATCTGGCCCGATTTCTCCGAGATTCCCGAACCGCGAGAAGCCCTTCATGCGCTATGCCGAAACGAGGACGGGCAAGCCGGTAAAGTTGGAGGGGCGCGAGATCACGCCCTTGCCGGCCAACCACACCGTGCCGGCGGTCGGCTATCGCATAGATTCCGGCAAAGGCAGCCTGGTATTCAGCGGCGACACGACGGTATGCGACGAGTTGTGGAAGGCCGTCAACAAGATCCGCAACCTGCGCTACCTCATCATCGAAACGGCTTTTTCCAACCGTGAACGCCAACTTGCGGTCGCTTCGAAGCACCTGTGCCCCGACATGTTGAAGGAAGAATTGCTCAAGCTCCAGCGCGAGGCCGAGATCTACATCACGCACCTCAAGCCCGGCCAGATCGAACTGACCATGCAGGAGATCGAAGAATTCATCGGCGAGTATCAAGCCGCGCATGCTGCAGAACAATCAGGTCTTCGACTTGTAGAGGTTCACAGATGAGCATGCAATCCCCATCTCTGGACGTGTTGAGAAAACTCGAACCGCTTGGCGCCTTGTCGCCCGACAGCCTACGCGAGATATGCCGCATGTGCTATGTCGAAAGGGTCAGCCGCAACCTGGACCCATTCCGACTGAAAGGCCTGCAAGGGCAAGCCGTCTATCTCGTCAGGGAGAGATGAGCTTGACTATCCGGATGCGAGTTCGGAAATCTGGTCGGCGGCACGGAGGCGCCGTGCGCCTCGCTGGACAAGCGAAAAGCCGGCCCTGACTGGCGCCAAGGCGATCACCGATGTCGAGCTGATCCGCGTTGACGAGGAAGTGCTGGATATCATGCTGACGTGGGATCAGTTGGCTGCGCCGCAGTCTGCGGCACATGCGAAGAAACCCCAGGAGGCAATCGACCAGACGGATTGGCGCACGCTGTCCGGCATGTTCGCGGCGGAGAACCTGACGCACGGCATTTTTTCCAATCTGCCCCCGCAAACATCGAGGCCCTGTTCATGCGCTTCGAGCGCATCAAGGTGCCGCGCGACAAAGTGATCATCCGCGAAGGGGAGGAAGGCGACTTCTATTACGTCATCGAGAGCGGCCGTTGCACCGTATCGCGCCAGATCGGCGGGAGCGAAATGGAACTCGCCGAATTGAAGGGCGGCGATGCCTTCGGCGAAGAAGCCCTGGTGGCAAATGCCAGGCGCAACGCCAGCGTCGCCATGAAAACCGATGGCGTGCTGCTTCGGCTGGCAAAGGCGGACTTCATAGAATTATTGAAAGAGCCCCTGATGCATCGCATTTCCCGTCAGGAGGCAGAGGCAAAGGCGACTGCAGGGGCGATATGGCTCGATGTCCGTTATGCTGCCGAATACAACGCGGACAAACTTCCAGGCGCAATCAATATTCCGCTCAATGAGATACGCAACCTCTTCGGTTCGCTCGACAGCAAGAAGGAGTATATTGTTTGCTGTCAGAGCGGACGCCGGAGTTCTGCCGCGGCTTTTCTGCTCTCCCAGCGCGGCTACCAGGCATATCTGCTCCAAGGTGGCCTCCGCAGCAGTGCGGCTTAAAGCGCGCTTTCCTATGGCTCAGGGGGGTAATCAGGAATGAGTGCAGTTCTTGGCACAACACAGGATGCAGGTGGAGCGGGTGATGTTGCCAGCCGCCTGACCTTCTTCAAGAACCTGCAGACGGTCACCAACAAGATCCATGCGACGGCGAACATCGACGAAATCATGCTCGAGTTGTCGCAGGACATCTGCACGCTCTTCAATGCCGACCGCCTCACCATCTACTCGCTCAGCGAGGACAAGTCTTCCATCGTTTCCAAGGTCAAGACCGGCCTCAATTCCTTCAAGGATCTGCGGCTGCCGATTGCCGACCAGAGCATAGCGGGCTTCGTCGCCCTGTCGAAGAAGCTGGCCAACATCAGTGACGTCTATGACGAGGCCGAACTGAAGTCCCACACGCCCAGCCTGCGCTTCCTGCAGGAGGTCGACAAGCGCACGGGTTACCGCACCAAGCAGATGCTGGTGTCGCCGATCACCGATGCCCGCAGCGGTGAACTGCTCGGCGTCGTGCAACTCATCAACAACAAATCCGGCGCACCCTTCTCGCAGGTGGCCGAGGAGGGCGCCAAGGGCCTGTGCGAAACGCTCGCCATCGCCTTTGCCCAGCGGCAGAAGCCGGCTCATGTCGTCAAGTCGAAATACGACCATCTGGTTGCCGACGCAGTCCTTTCCGCGGCGGAATTCGATCTCGCCACCCGCTCGGCGCGGCGCAAGGGGCAGGATATCGAGGAGGTGCTGCAGCACGAATTCCAGGTCAAGCTGGCCACCATCGGCCAGGCTCTCGGCAAGTTCTTCAGCGTGCCCTACGAACCTTTCAAGGCGGACCGCATCAAGCCGATGGACCTGCTGCGCAACCTCAAGCGGGAATACGTCGAGGAGAACCAGTGGCTGCCGATCGAGGAGACCAAAGAGGGCATCGTCATCCTCACGATGGATCCCGAGCAGGTGAAAAGCTCGCGTATCGTCAATAACGTCTTTCCGAAGAACAAGCTGGTCTTCCGCGTCACATCCATCCAGGAATTCAAGCAATCCCTCGACCAGTTCTATGGCGCCACCGCCGACTACGGCTCCGTCGGCGATCTGCTCTCCGGCCTGGATGAAGGCGAAGAGGGTGGCGGCGAGCTGACCGGAGAGGATCTCACTGCAGCGGCAGACAACGAACTGGTCAAGCTGGTCAACAAGGTCATCATCGATGCCTATCAGCAGGGCGCCTCGGACATCCATATCGAGCCGCGGCCGGGCAAGGACAAGACCATGATCCGTTTCCGCAAGGACGGTTCCTTGGCGCCCTACATCGAAGTTCCGGCCAGTTACCGCAATGCCCTGGTGGCGCGCCTGAAGATCATGTGCGACCTCGACATCTCAGAGCGGCGCCGGCCGCAGGACGGCAAGATCAAGTTCAAGAAATTCGGTCCGATCGACATCGAATTGCGCGTGGCGACGATTCCCTCGGCCGGCGGAGTGGAAGACGTGGTGATGCGCATCCTCGCCGCCGGCGAGCCGATCCCGCTGGAGAAGCTCGGCATCCTGCCGCACAATCTGGAGCGGCTGAAGTCGGTGGTGGAGAAGCCCTACGGCCTGTTCTTCGTCTGCGGCCCGACCGGTTCCGGCAAGACGACGACGCTGCATTCCGTGCTGAAGCACCTCAACACGCCGGACACCAAGATCTGGACAGCCGAGGATCCGGTGGAGATCACACAAAAGGGCCTGCGCCAGGTACAGATCAACCGCAAGGCAGGGCTGGATTTCGCCACCATCATGCGCGCCTTCCTGCGCGCCGATCCGGACATCATCATGGTCGGCGAGATGCGCGACAAGGAGACCGTCTCCATCGGCATCGAGGCCTCGCTCACCGGCCACCTGGTGTTCGCCACGCTGCACACCAACAGCGCGCCCGAGTCGATCACCCGCCTGCTCGACATGGGCATGGATCCGTTCAACTTCGCCGACGCCCTGCTCGGCATCCTGGCGCAGCGCCTCGGCAAGCGGCTCTGCGGCGAATGCAAGAAGGCTTACGTCCCGTCACAGGAGGAAATTAAGGCCCTCCTCACCGAGTACTGCGAGGAACTGCTCAATACCGCCG
>CAVPHH010000003.1:0-78813 GCA_963704195.1 uncultured beta proteobacterium
CGCGGCGATGCCGTGTTCGAATTCTGCCGCGCCATCGCCGACGCCACGGCCGACCTCGTCTGCGCCTTCAAGCCGCAAATCGCCTACTTCGCCGCCCAACGCGCCGAGGACCAGCTCGAAGCCCTGATCCGCCACATCCACGCAAAGCATCCGGGCATCCCGGTCATCCTCGATGCCAAGCGCGGCGACATCGGTGCGACCGCCGAGCAGTATGCGCGCGAAGCCTTCGAGCGCTACGACGCCGATGCGCTGACGGTGAACCCCTACATGGGCTTCGATTCGGTCGAACCCTTTTCGCCCACCCGGGGCGCGGCGTCATCATCCTCTGCCGCACCTCGAACCCAGGCGGCTCCGACCTGCAGTTCCTCGAAACCGGAGGACGCAAACTGTATCAGCACGTCGCCGAACTGGTGGCGACGAAATGGAACGCCTCCGGCCAGTGCGCCCTGGTGGTCGGCGCCACCTACCCGGCCGAGTTGGCCGAGGTGCGGCGCATCGTCGGCAACCTGCCGCTGCTGGTGCCGGGCATCGGCGCGCAGGGCGGCGACATCGCCGCAACAGTCAGTGCCGGCAAGACGGCGGCCGGCACCGGCCTGATGATCAATTCCTCGCGCGCCATCCTGTATGCCGCCACAGACAAAAATTCAGGCGAGGATTTCGCCGCCGCCGCGCGCCAGGCCGCACAGGAGACCCGTGATGCCATCAACCACTGCCGACGATGAAGCCTGGCGCGGCAACGCGCTGCCATTGCTGAACGAGATTCGCCACGCCCTCGATCGACTGCTGGCGTCGGGCGAGACGACGATCATCGATCTGGGCGCCCTGCCGATGGGCCCGCAGGACGAGGCCGAACTGCTCGCGGCGCTCGGCACCGGAGAAGTGGATGCCACGATCAATGCCGGCGGCCCGAGCAGCGTGCGCGAGACGGCTTTCCACGGCGTCTGGCTGGTGACGCATCGCAACGAGCCGGGCGAAACCGTGGCCCGCTTCGTCGAAGTCGCCTTCGTGCCCGAATTGCTCATGAGCCAGGCCGAGGATGTAGCCGATTCGGCCGCGGCACTGGCAATGCAACTAGAAGTGGAGCAGAATATTCAGAAATAGCGTTAAGCGTATCGCATGCTCAGGGAGGCATCATGGCATCTGACGGTCCGACCATCGCCGAGGTTCTGCGACAGCAAGGCATCAGCCGCCGCGGCTTCCTCAAGTTCTGCGCCACCACCGCTTCACTGATGGCGCTGCCGCCCTCCATGGTGCCCGCCATTGCCGCGGCACTGGAGAGCGCCCGGCGGCCATCGGTGATCTGGCTCTCGTTCCAGGAATGCACCGGCTGCACCGAATCGCTGACGCGCTCGCATTCCCCTACCATCGAGGGACTGATCCTCGACCAGGTTTCGCTCGACTATCACCACACCCTGCAGGCCGCCTCCGGCAACGCCGCCGAAGCGGCGCGCGAAGCGGCCATGCGCGAGAACGCCGGCAAGTACCTGCTGGTGGTGGACGGCTCGATTCCGCTCGGCAACGCCGGTTTTTCCACCATCGCCGGCATCAGCAACCTGGACATGCTGAAGGAAACCGCGGCGGGCGCGGCGGCGGTGATCGCCGTCGGCACCTGCGCGGCCTTCGGCGGCATCCCGGCGGCGCAGCCGAATCCGACCGGCGCCGTGCCGGTGAGCGCGATCATCAAGGACAAGCCGATGATGAACGTGCCGGGCTGCCCGCCGATCCCGGTGGTCATCACCGGCGTGCTGGCGCATTTCCTGACCTTCGGCAGCCTGCCGGAACTCGATGCGCTGGGCCGGCCCAAGGCCTTCTACGGCGAGACCATCCACGACCGCTGCTACCGCCGCCCCTTCTACGACCAGGGCAAGTTCGCCGAGACCTTCGACGACGAGGGCGCACGCAAGGGCTGGTGCCTGTTCAAGCTCGGCTGCAAGGGCCCGATCACTTACAACGCCTGCGCCACCACCAAGTGGAACCAGGGCGTCAGCTTCCCGATCGAGTCCGGCCACGGCTGCCTCGGCTGCTCCGAGCCGGGTTTCTGGGACGCCGGCCCGTTCTACAAGGCGCTATCCATGCCGATCGGGCCGGTCAAGACGGTGGTCAGCGCGGCGGCCGTCGCGGGACTGGCCGCCGGCGCGGCGGTGGCACTGCGCAATCGCTCAGCGAAGAAGTCGGCGCAGGCGGCGCACCAGAAAGTCACCGTGGATGACCTGGAGCAGAAGCAATGAGCGCGCTCGAACTCCTCACCTGGGCGCGCGGTGACGGCCTCGCGATCGCCCTGGCCATCTGCGGCTTCGGCATCCTGCTGCGCCTCTTCGAGATCTTCTCCCTTGGCCGCAAGACGGACCTGTCCCGCCCGCGCGAGACCAGCCCGGGCAGCGGCTGGCGCACGATCCTCAGCCGCTCGCTGCCGCCGCCGGGACTGCTCAAGCGCTCGCCGGTCACCTACATCGGCGGCTATGTCTTCCACATCGGCTTCGCCGTCACGCTGTTCTTCTTCGTGCCGCACATCGAACTGGTGCGCGGACTGACGGACTGAGCTGGCCCGGCCTGCCCATGCAGGTGGTGGACATTGCCGCCGTGGCCGCCATCATCGCCCTGTTCGCGGTGCTGGCGAGCCGCCTCATGAACCCGGTGAAGCGCTTCCTCTCCGGCTTCCAGGACTATCTCGCCTGGCTGCTCACGCTGCTGCCGCTGCTGACGGGCTATCTGGCCTTTCACCACGTGGTCGCCGACTACACGCTGATGCTGGCGCTGCATGTCCTCTCGGTCGAACTGCTGCTGGTGGCCCTGCCCTTCACCAAGCTGTTCCACACCGTCAGCGTGTTCATCTCGCGCTGGTACAACGGCGATATTTTCGGTCGGAAAGGGGAGTGGCATCATGAGTGCCACTATCGAACGCGGCCTCAACGCCTTCAAGGAAGTGCTGGATGCGCCCATCGCCAGCTTCTTCACCAGCTGCGTGCATTGCGGCCTGTGCGCCGAGGCCTGCCTGTTCTACACCGAAACGGGCGACCCGAAATACACGCCCATCCACAAGCTGGAGCCGCTGCGCCGCGCGTGGCAGCAGGAATACACCTTGCTCGGCAAGCTGGCCAGGCTGACCGGCCTGGCCAAGCCCGTCACCGATGCGGAACTCGCCGAGTGGAGCCCGCTGGTCTACGACAGCTGCACGCTGTGCGGCCGCTGCTCGGTGGTCTGCCCGGTCGGCAACGACATCACCTACATGGTGCGCAAGATGCGCGAGGGCATGTCGGCGGCCGGCCATGCGCCGGAAGGCCTGGTGATGGCCACGACGCGCGCCATCCAGAGCGGCAGCCCGATCGGCGTGAAATGGGTGACGGTGCTGGCGCAGGTCAAGCACGTGGAGGCCGAGTTCGGCTTCAAGGTGCCGGTCAATCTCGAGAACGCGGACTACCTGGTCCTGATGTCCTCCTGGGAAATCCTCAACTACCCGGAGTACCTCGGCGCCGTTGGCCGCATCCTCAACCAGGCCGGCGTGAGCTGGACGCTGGCCGAGGATGCCTACGAAGCCACCAACAGCGGCATCCAGATCGGCGCTTCCGACCTCGCCCGCGAACTGGTCGGCCGCATCGTCAATGCAGCCGAGCGACTCAAGGTGAAATGCGTCATCAGCCCGGAGTGCGGCCATGCCTACACCGCCATCCGCTGGGAGGGGCCGAACCTGATGGGCCGGCCCTTCGGCTTCGAGGTGAAGCACATCCTCGAAGTGCTCGACGACCTGCGCCGCGCCGGCAAGCTCAAGCTGAAGGGCACGCTCGACAAGCCGCTCACCTACCACGATCCCTGCCAGATCTCGCGCCGCGGCGGCGTCTACGAACAGCCGCGCACGCTGCTCAATCAGCTGGCGCCGCAGTTCAGGGAGATGAGCGACAGCGGCGTCATGAACTGGTGCTGCGGCGGCGGCGGCGGCGTCTCCGCCAACGAGCGCGCCGAGCCGCTGCGCATGACCGTCTTCAAGCGCAAGAAAGCGCAGATCGAGGAACTCGGCGTCAAGACGATGGTGACGGCCTGCGCCAACTGCCGCGTCGTCATGGAGGAAGCCCTGGAGCACTACCACATGGATGTCGAGATGCTGGGCCTGACCGAGCTGGTCGCCGAGCACCTCGAGAACGAGGTGGAAGACGCAGGGCCTGAAGGCACCGATGAACCAGCGCGTCGTCATCGACCCCATCACCCGCATCGAGGGCCACCTGCGCATCGAGGCGCAGATGAACGGCGGGGTCATCGAACAGGCCTACTCCTCCGGCACCATGGTGCGCGGCATCGAGGTCATCCTGCGCGGACGCGATCCGCGCGACGCCTGGGCCTTCGCCCAGCGCATCTGCGGCGTGTGCACGCTGGTGCATGCCATCGCCTCGATCCGCGCCGTCGAGGACGCGCTGAAGATCCGCGTCCCGCCCAACGCCGAGCTGATCCGCAACCTGATGATCGGCGCGCAGTACATCCACGACCACGTCATGCATTTCTACCACCTGCATGCGCTGGACTGGGTGGATGTCGTCTCCGCGCTGAAGGCCGACCCGAAGGCGACTTCGGCGCTGGCGCAATCCCTGTCGAAATACGCCAAGTCCTCGCCGGGCTATTTCGCCGACGTGCAGGCCAAGCTGAAAAAGCAGGTGGACAGCGGCCAGCTCGGCCTTTTCCGCAACGGCTACTGGGGCCACCCGGCCTACAAGCTGCCGCCGGAAGCCAACCTGATGGCCGTCGCGCATTACCTCGATGCGCTGGCCTGGCAGCGCAACGTGGTGGCGCTGCACACGATCTTCGGCGGCAAGAACCCGCATCCGAATTTCGTCGTCGGCGGCACGCCCATCGCCATCAGCATCTGGCCCGACCATCCCGGCCGCGGCAAGGGCCCGCACTACCGCGGCGGCCAGGGCGGCACGGCGCTCGACGTCACCGGACTGCAGCGCATCCAGGAAGTCATCACCGCGATGCAAGCCTTCACGGATCAGGTGTACGTGCCCGACACGCTGGCCATCGCGGGCTTCTACAAGGACTGGTTCAAGCAGGGCGAAGGCCTCGGCAACTTCATGACCTTCGGCGACCTGCCGTCGAACGGCATCGACGATCCGGCGGGCTTCTTCTTCCCGCGCGGCGCCATCCTCGACCGCGACCTGTCGAAGGTGCACGAGGTGGACCTGAATGCCGACGACCAGGTGCAGGAATTCATCGCCCATTCCTGGTACGACTACGCCGGCGGCAAGACGAAGGGGCTGCATCCCTACCAGGGCGAGACGAAGCTCAACTACAGCGGCCCCAAGCCGCCCTTCGAGCACCTGCCGGTGGAGCAGGCCTACTCCTGGCTGAAATCGCCGCGCTGGAAGGGCAAGGCGATGGAGGTCGGCCCGCTGGCGCGCGTGCTCATGCTGCATGCCAAGGGCCACAAGCAGACGCAGGAACTGGTCGGCATGACGCTGAAGAAACTCGACCTGCCGGTGCAGGCGCTGTTCTCCACGCTCGGACGCACCGCGGCGCGCACGCTGGAAACCAAGCTGCTGGCCGACGCCATGCAGGGCTGGTACGACCAGCTGGTGGCCAACATCAAGGCCGGCGACGTGCGCACCTTCAACGAGGAAAAGTGGGAGCCGTCCTCGTGGCCGAAGAGCAGCCGCGGCGTCGGCTTCATGGAAGCGCCGCGCGGCGGCCTGGCCCACTGGGTCGTCATCGAGGACGAAAAGATCGCCAATTACCAGTGCGTCGTGCCGAGCACCTGGAACGCCGGCCCGCGCGACCCGGACGGCAAATCAGGCGCCTATGAAGCCGCGCTGAAAGGCCACGCCATGCACGACCCGCAGCAGCCGATCGAAGTGCTGCGCACCATCCACAGCTTCGACCCGTGCATCGCCTGCGCGGTGCACCTGACGGACGAGAACGGCGAAACCTTCGAAGTGAAATCTAGCTAGCCCGCCGAGACCAGAGCAGCATCGCCACGCCGGCGGCGATCATCGGCAGTGACAGCCACTGCCCCATGCTCACCGTGTAGCTGAGGCCGAAGATGCCGGCGTCCGGCTCGCGGAAGAACTCGGCGACGAAACGCACCACGCCGTAGCCGACGAGGAACATCCCCGACACCGCGCCGGTCGCGCGCGGCTTCGCCGAGAACCACCACAGCACGCCGAAAAAAACGATCCCTTCCAGAGAGGCCTGGTAGAGCTGCGAGGGATGGCGCGCCACGCTGTCCACGTGGGGGAACACCATGGCCCAGGGCAAGGACGGGTCGGCGGCGCGGCCCCAGAGTTCGCCGTTGATGAAGTTGCCGAGGCGGCCGAAACCCAGGCCCGGCGGCACCAGCGGCGCGATGAAGTCCATCACCGCCAGCCAGGTCAGGCCGCGCTTGCGCGCGTACAGCATCATGGCGACCAGCACGCCGAGGAAGCCGCCGTGGAAGGCCATGCCGCCCTTCCACACGGCGAAAATCTCCAGCGGATGCGCCAGGTAATAGCCCGGCTCGTAGAACAGCACCTGTCCCAGCCGGCCGCCGATCACCACGCCGATCACGCCGTAGAACAACAGGTCGTCGATGTCCTTGGCCGTCCACTTCAGGTCTGGCCGGTGCGCGATGCGCCAGCGCCCCAGCGCGACGAAAGCGACGAAACCCGCCAGGTACATCAGCCCATACCAGCGCACCGAGAGCGGGCCGAGCGAAAAGGCGATGGGGTCGATATGGGGATAGGTCAGCATGATGGGGATGATAAGGGGAAATTGACGCAATGCGGCCGCGGCGGTACTTTTGCATTGTCGCCCGCCCGGAGCCGCCATGACCATCACGAACAGACTCAAACCGCCGGAAAAACGGAAGGCTTTTATCGACTCGGCCCTGAAAGCCGAACAGGAAGTGTCCAGGTACGGCCTGGTTTATGACGCCGACGAAGTTTTCAGCTACATCCTGGCAAAAGCCAAAGGATGCCGTGTAGCCAGGCCGAAAATCCACAAAATGTAAGTCCCTTGTCTCGCATCGGAACCGGTCACGAAGCCAGAACGGTTCAGCGCGACGGACTGAAGGATGCAACTTCAATCTGTATGAAGTGGGCGGGATGGGGCGCTGCAAAAACCCCTGCTGAAGCCGGGGACATGCCACGGTGCGCCCGAGCCGGGGCGCTACAATAGCAGCCTTAGCCCTACGTCGACCCCGGAGTCCCGCCATGCCCGCATACCGTTCCCGCACCTCCACCCACGGCCGCAACATGGCCGGCGCGCGCGCGCTGTGGCGCGCCACCGGCATGAAGGACGGCGACTTCGACAAGCCGATCATCGCGGTGGTGAATTCCTTCACCCAGTTCGTGCCGGGCCATGTGCACCTCAAGGACCTCGGCCAGCTGGTGGCGCGCGAGATCGAGGCGGCCGGCGGCGTCGCCAAGGAATTCAACACCATCGCCGTCGACGACGGCATCGCCATGGGCCACGGCGGCATGCTGTATTCGCTGCCCTCGCGCGAGCTGATCGCCGACTCGGTCGAGTACATGTGCAACGCGCACACCGCCGACGCCATGGTGTGCATCTCCAACTGCGACAAGATCACCCCCGGCATGCTGATGGCGGCGATGCGCCTCAACATCCCGGCGGTGTTCGTCTCCGGCGGGCCGATGGAGGCCGGCAAGGTGAAGTGGCACGGCGAGTACCGCATGGTGGATCTGATCGACGCCATGATCGAGGCGGGCGACAGCAAGAACACGGATGCCGAAGTCGCCGACATGGAGCGCTCCGCCTGTCCGACCTGCGGCTCCTGCTCGGGCATGTTCACCGCCAACTCGATGAACTGCCTGACCGAGGCGCTCGGCCTCGCGCTGCCCGGCAACGGCTCGGTGCTCGCCACCCACGTCGACCGCAAGCGCCTGTTCCTCGAGGCCGGCCGGCTCATCGTCGCGCAGGCGCGCGCCTGGTACGAGCGCGACGACGCCTCGGTGCTGCCGCGCTCCATCGCTTCCTTCGCCGCCTTCGAGAACGCCATGCGCCTGGATGTCGCCATGGGCGGCTCGACCAACACCGTGCTGCATCTGCTCGCCATCGCGCGCGAGGGCGGCGTTGACTTCACCATGCAGGACATCGACCGCATCTCGCGCGGCACGCCCTGCATCTGCAAGGTGGCGCCGGCGACGCCGCAATACCACATGGAGGACGTGCATCGCGCCGGCGGCGTCATGGGCATCCTCGCCGAGCTGGATCGCGGCGGCCTGATCAACCGCGATGTGCCAACGGTGCACAGCAAGACGATGGCCGATGCGCTCGGCCACTGGGATCTGGTGACGACGGCCGATGCGAAAGTCGCCGAGTTCTTCCGCGCCGCCCCCGGCGGCGTGCCGTCGCAGACCGCCTTCTCGCAGGAACGGCGCTACCCGAAGGCGGACACGGACCGCAAGGACGGCTGCATCCGCTCGGTCGACAACGCCTACAGCAAGGACGGCGGCCTGGCCGTGCTCTACGGCAACATCGCCCGCGAACGGCTGCATCGTGAAGACGGCCGGCGTCGACGACAGCATCCTGAAATTCACCGGCCGCGCCCGCGTCTGCGAAAGCCAGGAGGAGGCGGTGGAGAAAATCCTCGCCGACCAGATCGTCCCCGGCGACGTCGTCGTCGTGATCTACGAAGGGCCGAAGGGCGGCCCGGGCATGCAGGAGATGCTCTACCCGACCTCGTACATCAAGTCGAAGGACCTCGGCAAGGTCTGCGCGCTGCTCACCGACGGGCGCTTCTCCGGCGGCACCTCGGGCCTCTCCATCGGCCACTGCTCGCCCGAAGCGGCCCAGGGCGGCGAGATCGGCCTGGTCGAGGAAGGCGACACCATAGAGATCGACATCCCCAATCGCCGCATCCACCTCGCCGTGCAAGAGTCAGTCCTCACGGCACGGCGACAGGCGATGGAAGCGCGCGGCGCCGCGGCCTGGAAGCCGGCCAAGCGCCAGCGCACGGTATCCGTCGCGCTGCAGGCCTACGCCGCGCTGACGACTTCGGCCTCCAATGGCGCGGTGCGTGATGTCAGCCAACTCAAACGCTGAGGGAGGTGCCTCGAACATGAAAAAACCTCCCTGTCAGCCCGACATCCTCGCTCCCGTGCCGCCCTGCGGCCTCTCGCTCGTTTTCCGCCTGGCGCTGGAAGCCGATCCGCGCCCGGCGCTGGCCCGGCTGCGCGATGGCTTCGATCCCACCTGGGGCGTGGTCGGCCTCGGCGATCCCCTGGTGAAGACGCTCGGCGCTTCGCTGCCGGGGCTGCGCCCCTTTCCGGCCCTCGCCGGCGCGGGCTGTGCCGTGCCCTCCACGCAAGCGGCGCTGTGGGTGTTCCTGCGCGGCGCGGAACGCGGCGAAGTGTTCGACCGCAGCGAAAGCGTCAAGGCGCTGCTGGGCAGCGAGTTCGCACTGGAAGAGGGCACCGACGTATTTTTCTACGCCGGTGGTCGCGACCTCACCGGCTACGAGGACGGCACGGAGAATCCGCAGGATGACGAGGCCGTTGCGGCCGCCCTGGTTGCGGCCGGCGCCGGCATGGCCGGCTCCAGCTATGTCGCCGTGCAGCGCTGGGTGCACGACCTCGAGCATTTCCGCGCCCACTCGCAGGCAGCGCAGGACGACATTTTCGGCCGGCGCCGCGCCGACAACGAGGAGTTCGACGAGGCGCCGGCATCCGCCCACGTCAAGCGCACCGCCCAGGAAAGCTTCGAGCCGCCAGCCTTCATGCTGCGCCGCTCCATGCCCTGGGCCGGCGCGCAGGAGCGCGGCCTGGTGTTCGTCGCCTTCGGCGCCGACCTCGACCGCTACGAGCGCGTGCTGCGGCACATGGCCGGACTCGACGACGGCATCACCGACGCGCTGTTCACCTTCTCGCGGCCTGTCACCGGCGGCTACTACTGGTGCCCGCCCCTCAAGGCAGGGCGCCTCGACCTCTCCCAACTCGGCCAATGACTGCGCAGGAAACGCAAAGCGAATTCGAGGCCCTGTATTGCGGCCGGCTGTGGGGCCTGCTCTCCTGGCAGCAGCTCACCGACTTCTGGGCGCGCATCGACCGCGGCGCCGGCTGGTATCTCTACGCCGTCGGCGAGCCCCCACCCTCGGCGCCGGCCACGGCCGCCGAGGTCGAACGCTTCATCGCGGAAACGGATGCGCTGTTGCACAAGGAGCATCACCACGACTACTGCGGCATCGTCTACGCCGACGACGTCGAGGCGCCGCGCATGGTGAAGGTCTACGACCCCAACAACCTCGGCGTCTCCTGCGGCTTCAGCAAGAATCCACCCCCGCCCGGCTGGGTCATGAGCCGGGTGCCGCCGACTGAAGTGCAGCGCACCGGGCCGCTGCCGGAAAGCCGCCGCCGCTGGTGGCAGTCCCTTTTCAAAGGCTGACGCAACCCGCCCTTGCCTCTGCCGGCTTCCGGGTCTAGCATGATGGCATCAAGCCAAGAAGCTGCGCGCAAAGCACGCGCAGTCATCCCGATGTCAGTCGGGCTCGCCGCGGGATACCTGCAGGTTGAGGAGGGTTCGTGATTCAGCGTTCACGACAGGCGGAGGAGGGGGTTCTTTTTGGGTTGCGTCTTGCAGCCCTGCCTGGTCTTGTGCTCGGCCTGTCCGCCACTTCCGCCCTTGCCGCAACCCAACTGGCCGACAACAGCACGGTGCTCGCCCAGTTCGCGCAGGCTGCTGGCGGGCCAGCGCCGCAACTCGTGCAGGACGAGGACGGCGCCACCAAGATCGAGTGGCATGGCGGCGCAACCGCGGATTTCTACTCGCGCAGCGCCAGCGGCGGCGCGATCCTGACGCCTTATTCCGGTGGGCATTACCATCGCATCGGCATCCACAGCGACCTGCGCGGTACTTCGCCCGAAGGCGATGTAGCCTGGGCGCAGTTCGCCCTGACCCAGTCGGACGACCCCTCCGTTCTCATGCTCGGCAACTCGCAGATCAACACCCTGAGCGCCGGCCGCGCCGGCCAGGGCTATCGCTTTGCCGTGGGCGATGTGGCGGTGAGCCATTCGACGCTGGGCGCCAACGGCGCGCTGCGCGGCGCATTGGGACAGCGCTACTTCGGACAAACGCTGCTGTCCGCTTCCGCTGGCGTCATCGCCGAGAGCTGGGAAGCGCTGGCCGACCAGGGGCGGCGGCGCATGTTTCTGAAGAACGCCTATGCCTTGAAGGCCGAGAGGCCATTCGGCCAGAACTTCCAGGCCTATGCGACGGTGCAAGGTTTCCAGGAGGACGGGAATTCCGTCAGCGCGGGCGCCCTGGCGCTGGTGCCCACCACCGGGAACAGCGCCACCGCCGGCATGAACTGGCGCGAGGGTCGCGCCTTCCTGCAAGCCGAAGCGGGCCTGAGCCGCTTCGGGGAGAAAGGGCTGGAGGGGCATCGCGACCGCGCCCTCATCGTCGACGGCGGCTGGCAGGGTGACAAGCTCGGCTTGCGCCTGGGCCATCATGACCTGGGGCGCTACTACGCCAGCCTGTCCGGCCTGGCCGGCGCGGGGGTGAAAGAGACGTATGCCAACGCCAACTGGATGGCCACAGCCTGGATGAGCCTGACGGGGGACGTGCGCCGCTCCGAAAACAGCATGGCTGCGCCGCCGCTTCCCCCGCCACCGCCGACCATTCCGCCGACGCCGGTCACGCCCTACACGCCCTTCACGGGCACCACGGAAGCTGCGAACCTGCGTGCTCAATTCACTTTTCCGGATGTCCCGGGCCTGGGCCTGGGCCTCTCGGCAGGCGAATCGCGCGGCAAATCCAGCGGCTCGAATGGCGTCAACCGCAGCCAGAACCAGGGCGCCAACCTGACTTACGCAAAAACCGCCTGGAACACCTCATTGGGCTACCAGAACAGCAAGCAATCCAACAGCATCGCCGCCAGTTCGGACAGCCGCACTGATACCTGGACGGCATCCTACGGCCGCAACTGGAGCGACGCGACGGATGTGGCGCCGGCCTCGTGGATGCTCAACGCGACCGCGTCGGGCAGCTTCCAGCGCCAGCACCTCGACGGCGGCGATTCGGCGACGCTGAATACCCTGAACCTCGTGGTGAGCGGTGAGCGCAGCAACTGGGGACGCGGCGAGCGCCATCCTGGGCGCCAGCCGCGGCCACGATGCCACCGGCGGGGAATTGCGCCAGCACTGGTATCAAGTCGAAGCGGGACGGGCTCATTGGGCCAGCGCAGCGGCATTGCGCTCTACATTCGCGCCATGAGCAGCTTTCAGGAGCGGTCGGCCATCGCCTACCGCGACAAGACCGCCGGCGTGCGCTTGAGCTATGCCTTCTGAATTTGCCGTCAGCCGCCGAGGCCTGCGCGGCGTTAACCAGGAATGCATCCCGGAGCGACCATGAAAGCCGTCTGCCTCATTGCCATGCTGCTGTTCCCCTGCCTGCCGACGGCATCGGCCATCGCGCAAGACGCGCCGGCCGGGCAGAAACCGGCGGTTGCCGGCTTCGAGGACATGAAGGCGGCACGGGCCGCGCTCGATGAAATCATCCGCGCCTACGAGACCGGCGACATCGGCCTCATCCAGGCGCGCCTCGATCCCGCCATGATCGGCTACCAGCGCTTCATCGACGGCATGCGCCGGGACGCAACGGGCCTGAAGCAGATCCGCCTGCATCTTTTCGAAGCCCAGGTCACGGTGGGGCCCGATGTCGCCATGATCCAGGCGGCCTGGGAGAAGCGCTTCTTCGGCGTCACCGACTTCACGCCGGGGCTGTTCACGGGGCGCAGCACCTTCCTCATGCATCGTGCCAGGGACGGCTGGCGGATGGCGGCCGTCTCGGGCGACAACCCCTTCTCCAGCGAGTCGGGCGTGCTGGCGACGCTGACGGTGATGCCCGGTTTCATTCCGCTCGCCGGCATACCCGTATGCGCCGGCATATTCCCCATCAGCATCGAATTGGTCGATCCCGACCTTGCCGGATTGCAGAGCATCACCATCGAGGCCTTCACCAGCCAGGGTGACAGGGAAGGCGTCGTGCTGACGGCCATTTCGCCTGGACGCTTCAGGCGAGCGGGTCTTCCGCTGTGCCAGGATGCCATCCCGCCCTTCAGCAGCAACGGCACCGTGGAGATCAACAACACCGCCGTGCCGGCGACACTGACTTTCCGCTACATCGACGCCAATCCCGGCGCCAACCGGCCGCCGGCTACGCTTATTCGCTCCATCAGCATCCGATGAAAATGGCGACGACACGCTGTATCGCGATCCGGTTTGGCAACCGGATCAGCATAGCGGTTCGCGCCACCTGACTGCCACTTGGAGTACGCGCCATGCGCTACCAGCCGAGTACATACAGACACCTGGTGACCATCGCCCTAGTGGCATTGGCTGCTGGAGCGCAGGTAGTCAAAGCAGAAGACAAGCCGGCCGTGGTGCGGGAAGGCAACGGGGGTACGACACTGCAACAGGGATCTGCTGATCTGAGCACCGGTCGAAACAAAGGGCCGACCAGACTGCGCGAACGCGCCACACCTTCGGGAAACATTCGCCCCCCCGTAGCCGTTACGCCAGATGTCGGCACCCAGCGCGGCCTCCTACCTCCACCCGCGCTTGGCGCGCAACCGACCCCGGTTTTACGAAGAGACACTCCTGCCATCACACCACCGATGTTGAAGTTGCTGCCGGGTGCTCTGCCGACCCCCCCGCTGATCGTGACCGGTGTTGCTGCTCCCGTCGTGAAGATGCCAGCGGCAGTGAGCACCAGCGCGTTAGCCGTGACAGGCGTGGCCGAAAGTCCTCCAACTCTTCCATCGTCAATCGCTACACCCGGTCTCGCCGTGACGGGGGTGGCACCTTGAGCGTAACTGGAGACATCCCATGAACGAAACCCGAAACCAGAACTTGCTATGTGCCGCGCTGTTGGTAGTTTGCATCACCGGCGCGCGAGCCGAGCAGACCATTACCTTCAACGTCCCGGTGCAATTGTCCAACCTGTACTCCGATGTGAAATCGTTCTCTGTCGGCTGCAATCTGAGAAAAAAGGCCCAGCTTGGGAGCTACGCCTATGGCCGGACTGACATCAACATCAGCAAGAACTACAGCGGAACGGTCGCGGTACCGGTCAAGGTCCCTGACAGCGTGGCATCGCAGGTGGACTCCTGGTCATGCGGGATTTCCCTGTTCCACGTGGGGGGAGGCTGTAGCCCGGCGGAAAACGCCCCGCTCAACGCCTGCAAAGCCAAGACCGGTGCCCCACTTATCACCGAGGTCCAAGGATCGTTGTAACTGAAGCTCTGCAAATAGTGATCCTCAGGCATATTCATGAAATGTCTATGTATTTGCAGGCAATGGCACATCAGGGTGTTCAGCATCCACTCGGCTTGACCGGGAAGACAACTATGTCCGTCGCCTTGCCCAAGTTACTCCATTTGCACTTTGTGATGCGTATCTTCCTGGCCCTGGTGCTGGGGCTTGCCGCGACGCCAGCTGCAGCCATCGACAAGACGGTGGACTCGATTCTCGATATCGTCATCCAGGAGTTGAGTCCGGAACTGACCCCGGCCAAGCCGCTCGTCGTCTGCCTTATCGATACGGGTGGCAATGTCGAAAGCTGCGTTGAGTCCTTCGTCCAGGGCCAGGCGGGTGCGTTGACGGGTCAGACGAAAGAGGAGGCGCAAAAAAAACTCCAGGAGGCCAAGAAGGCGCTGCCGATCGATCCCGAAAGCGCGGAGGTAAAGCTCGTCATTACCATCGTCACGGCTGCCGCCCAGCAGGACTGGGGCACCGTGCTAAGCAAGGGCGGTCCCTACGTCGCACGGGCGGTGGCCTGCGCCGTCTTCGTCCCGCCCGGCATGAAGAGCTTCGGTTGCCCGGTAATCGGTTATGTAATCGAGCACAAGGCGAGCCTGCTCCAGCAAACCTTGAAGACGCTTCAGAGCGGCGACATCCCCGGCCTGGTCAAGTTGCTCGTCACCCAATTCGACCCGAGCATCGTCTGCGAGCTGATCCCGAGCAGCGCACTGCCGGCCGGCACCAGCGTGCTCAAGGATCTCGGCTGCAGCGTGATCGGTGAAATCCTCGCCGGCGCCAAGAAGATCGCCGAGGATGTCGCCGATGCCGTCGTGCAAGGGGCCGACGCCGTGGAAAACCTCCTGTTCGGCGACGACAGCCATATGCCCTACGACAAGTATTACGGGCTGTACTGGCAGCCCTGGTACCACTACGCCACCTCGCTCTGTCTGGGCAAGAACTGCGAGGGACTGGGCAGCCTGAACGCCGCCATCGGCGGTCCGTGCGTCTCCTATTTCGATTCCCACAACCAGTACAAAAGCACGGCCGAGAAGACTTGCGGCGACATGCGCAAGAAATTCGAAAAGGAGGTGAAGGCTTTCAGCGCCGCCATGAAGGCGGCAGGCGAGGTCTATGGCGGCTCAGCCTATAAAATGGCCAAGGACTGGGCCGTGTCCGACTGGGGCAAGGGCATCTCTGTCGCATGGCAGAAGAAAGAATTCGCCAAGCAATGCGAAAAGGCGATGGAAGTGAAGTTCCCGTTCCCGGCGCCCGTGCCGGGCCGTTGCGAACTCATCAAGAAATCCCCCATATACAAGAATCCTATGTTCAAGGACATGTTGGACAAGCAGTACGCCAAATGCCAGGCGGATGCCGGCAAGCAGGCGCCTACGCCCACCGCCTGGGCCCAGATCTGCCAGGCACCGGCCGACAAGTTCGCAAGCGAATACGCAGCTGCGCAAAAGGCGGTGAATGACACCGTCAAGAAAATCGAGGCGCTCGGCTGCCAGAAGGAACAGAAGACGGTCAGCGCCGCGCCCAAGCTCGCCTGTTCGACGTATGAAGGCTTCGGTGCCTGCCAAAATGCCTATGACGGCAAGCTGCCCTGCTCGCTGGTCAAGAACAAGGCCGATACCGCACTGGCCGCGGACATCCTCAAGCAGCTGGGGACGAAGCGCTGCAAGATCCAGGATGAAATCAAGACGCTGCCCTGCCCCAAAAAGGACGGCACCATGGGCACCTGTCCGCATGTGGAGAAGAATATTCTGTGCAGCCGCCCGTGGAAAGTCGATCTGTGCAAGAGCCTGCTCAGCCAAAAGGGTGCAAAGGGGACCACCGTGCAGTGCAAGGGCGACGCAACGGGACTGGCGCTGTTTGCAGTACAGTCGAAGCAGGCGTCCGACATCGTGTTCAAGCTGAATGGCGGCGTCGGCTCGAAGCAGTCGCTGGGTACTCAGGAAGGGCAGGGCGGAACCTGGAAACCTGCGTCGTCAGGCAACTGCAAGACCATCTGGGATCCGGTTTCGATTACCTGCGCGAAACAGGACGTGCTGGCGGCGCATCAGATCAGCCTGCCAATATGTGCGCCGGACCCCAACAAGGACGGCGCCGATGCCCCCTGCCTCATCGAGATGCTCAAGGCCTCGCAAACCCATGCCGATCCGATCAAGGCGAGCGTTGTTCTAACACCGCATCCGGTTGGAAACACCAAAAAGTTAGACCCGCCGCCCATGATGGCGCCGCCGGCCGGTCTGCCGCCGCTGCCGACGCCGGCCGCTCCCGCCACGCCTGCGCAACCGATGCAGGGCGCGCCCGTCATGGCACCTCCACCAGCGCTGGCTACCCCTCCGGCTTCCAGACAGGTCACGCCAATGATGATGCCCCAGGTTCCGGGCTGCACGCCGCTGGCCGGACAACCCGGGTACTTTGCCTGCGCAACACGCGAGGCCCATGCCGGCTGCGAGCGCCTGCGCGCTTCAGGCAATGCCGGAATCCGCGCCTGCCAGGGTGGTGGCGGGCGAATCAGGCCCTAGTCCCATACTCACACTTCGACCCGGAGGCTTTATGAATGACTTACCGGATGAATTGAAAGCAGCACATGCCCAGTCCCGGCGGCCCTGCCGCATTGCCCTCTTGCTGGCCCTTGCGGTGGTTTCGATCGCTCACGCAGCCGATCCCTTGACAGTCAGTTTCACGTCAGCGACCAAAAAACCCATCGGCGGCCAAACGCTTTGGCAGGTCCCCGCTCCTTCGGGGGCGAGCATGGTCATCAAGGCAGCGCCCAATGTCTTGGCGCAGACGAAAAATGTGACGCTCACATGGAAAGGCTTTGAGACAACAGACCAGGTTTTCCCCACTCCGCCCCCCGGCCCCTTATCGGTACTGCTAAGCGCAAGCGGACAGGCGACCGTGCCGATCGTTTTCGGCAAGGGAAGTCACAAGCAGTGGAAACTCACGGCCTGCACCAAATGGCAGCCGCCGGGTAACGACCACAAGATCGACGATTGTGTTTATGCCTGGCTAGAAGGTGTTGACCAAATCCTGAGCGATGCCGGCAAGCTGATCAAGATCGTTTCTCCCGCACACCCGGGCCTGCTCCACAACTGGGTAAAGATCCCCAACTCTGGCAACAGCATCGGTGTCAGCGTGCGCAACGATGTGCTGGCCAAAAGTGCAGACAAGGTGGTGCGCCTGATATACAGCTCTGAGTCATCCGGCGGGTGGCCGGGACAAGAGGGGAAGACATTTCCCAAAACGCTATCCTTGGCGGGTGCGACAAGCGCAGGTGGGTGGGTACAAAAAAGTGAGCAGCTTGCCCTTGATCCTAATACTGGCGAATGGCTGCACATCAAAGCCTGTCTGACCCTCGAGTACTCCGGAGAGGTCTGCAGCAACAACTATGCCTACCGATTGACCTATCCAGCGGTCAAGCCGGGCCTGGACAAGGCTCAGGTGATCGACGCGAGCAAGATACCGCCATTGCCTCCGCAAGACAGCGCGGCTGGAAGCCAGACCGGCCAGAGCGGAGATCTCCCCGTCGGGAAAGCCAGGACGATGGCGCCTCCCCCCATGCTGGGTGTGCCAGCGGTTAGTCAGCCCGGAGCTGCAGCAAACTTGCCCCAAATTCAGCCCGCCGCTCCTACGATGGCGCCGGTCGCAACCCCCCCAGCCATGCAATCCGGCCGCACGGCGCCCTCCGTCAGCGTGCCGGGCTGCTCTGCCAATCCGGGTGTGCCGGGGCAGTTTGCCTGCGCAACAGCTGAAGCCTATGCGGGGTGCGAACGCCTGCGCGGCGCTGGCAGCGCCGGGGTACGGGCATGCCAAAACAGCGGCGGACGACTCAGGCGATAACCCTGCTGGCCGCAATGAATAGTTGACGGATTTAATCGACTTTTAAGTCGTCGCCGGCTAAACTCGGCCCATGCCCAATCGTTTGGCCGGCGAGACTTCGCCCTATCTCCAGCAGCACGCAGACAACCCCGTGGATTGGCGTCCCTGGGGAGAGGAAGCGCTCACCCTTGCGGAGCAGACGGGCAAGCCGATCCTGCTCTCCATCGGCTATTCCGCCTGCCACTGGTGCCATGTCATGGCCCATGAATCCTTCGAGGACGGCGAAGTCGCGGCGGTGATGAACCGCCTCTTCGTGAACATCAAGGTTGACCGCGAGGAGCGGCCCGACCTCGACCAGATCTACCAGACCGCCCACCAGATGCTCACCGGCCGGGCCGGCGGCTGGCCGCTGACCATGTTCCTTACGCCGGGCGGCGCGCCTTTCTTCGGCGGCACGTACTTCCCCAAGGCGCCGCGCTACGGCCTGGCCGGCTTCCCCGACTTGTGCGAGCGTGTGGCGGAAGCCTGGCGCGAGCGCCGCGGCGATATCGAGCAGCAGAACGCCGAATTGCTCAAGGCGCTTTCGGCGGGCGCCGTCGCACCTCGGCCGAGCGGCGAACTGGCCACGGCCCCGCTCGAACTCGCCGTGGAGCGCGCAGCTCAATCCTACGATGCCGAATACGGCGGCTTCGGCGGCGCACCAAAATTCCCTCATCCGGCCGAACTGGAACTGCTGCTACGCCGCCATGCTGCCACGAGTGAGGCCCGCTGCGGCAAGATGGCGCTGCATACCCTGCGCTGCATGGCGGAGGGGGGAATCTACGACCAGCTCGGCGGCGGCTTCAGCCGCTACAGCGTGGACGAGCGCTGGGCGATCCCGCATTTCGAGAAAATGCTCTACGACAACGGGCCGCTGCTGCGCCTCTATGCCGATGCTTGGCGGGCCTCTGGCGATCCGCTCTTCAGGCGCATCGCCGAGGACACCGCCGGCTGGGTCATGCGCGAAATGCAATCGCCCGAAGGCGGCTACTACTCCTCGCTGGATGCCGACTCCGAGCACGAGGAAGGCAAATTCTACGTATGGACGCCGGCAGAAGTCAGTCGCCACACCACGGCGGCGGAATACGCCGTCGTCGCCGCGTACTACGGCCTGGAGCAGCCGGCCAATTTCGAGGGCCACCACTGGCATCTGCTGGTGGCGCGGCCGCTCGCCGACGTTGCCGCAACTCTGGGCCGGCCGATGGCGGAATGCGAAGGCCTGCTGAAATCGGCGCGCGAGAAGCTGTTCACCGCGCGCGAGTCGCGCATCCGCCCGGGACGCGACGACAAGATCCTCACCAGCTGGAATGCCCTCATGATCGAAGGCATGGCCCACGCCGGTCGGGTTTTTGGGCGCGACGACTGGCTCGCCTCGGCGCGCCGCGCGCTGGATTTCATCAGGCAGGAACTGTGGAAGAACGGCCGCCTTCTTGCAACCTGCAAGGACGGCCATGCCCACCTGAATGCCTATCTCGACGATTACGCCTATCTGCTGAAGGCCGTGCTGGAACTGCTGCAGGCGGATTTCGATGCAGGCCTGCTAGCCTTCGGAGAAGCGCTCGGCGATGCCCTGCTGACACATTTCGAAGATGATGCGGGGGGCTTCTTTTTCACCAGCCACGACCACGAGGCGCTGATCCATCGCGTCAAGACCGGTCACGACAACGCCACGCCCTCGGGCAATGGCGTCGCCGCCTATGCGCTGCAGCGACTCGGCCATGTGACGGGCGAAGCACGCTACCTCAAGGCAGCGGAACGCACCCTCAGGGTGTACTACCCGGACATGGCGCACCAGCCTGGCGGATTCGCCACCCTGCTCATGACGCTGGAGGAGACTTTAACCCCGCCCACCATCGTGGTCTTGCGCGGGCCCAGCACCCAACTCGCTGACTGGCAAAGGAATCTTTCTGCGAATGGGTGGCCTTGGGTCCTCACCCTCGCACTGCCGGAGGCTGCGCCGGGTACGGTGCCCGCAGTTCTAGACAAGCCGTTGAAAGATCACGTCAACGCATGGGTCTGCTCGGGCGTTAAATGTCTTGAGCCGATCGATGACTACTCTTGCCTGGAACGGGTTTGCAAGACCCCGGAATTGATTTAGAGTTACGGCGCATTTTTCAACCACGCCAAAGAGGAATTCAAGAAATGAAACTGATCAAGACCCTGCTGCTCGCTGCTGCCGGCCTGCTGATCGCCGGTCAGGCCTCCGCCGACGAAGCCCTGGCGAAAGCCAAGAACTGCATGAGCTGCCACGCCGTCGACAAGAAAGTCGTCGGCCCTTCCTACAAGGACGTCGCCAAGAAGTACGCCGGCAATGCGGGCGCAGTCGCCGCCCTGGAAGCTAAAGTGAAGAAGGGTGGCTCCGGTGTTTGGGGTACCGTGCCGATGCCGCCGAACCCGGCCGTCTCCGATGCCGACATCAAGAAACTCGTCGCCTGGGTTCTCGCGACCAAGTAAGCAGTTTCCCTGCTCGACCCAAAGCCAGCCCGCGGGCTGGCTTTTTTATTGACATCGCCGGGGTCGGGCAGCACAATCCCCGCGCACGCCTTGCCAGAATAACAAGTCACTTTTCCTGGAGACACCGCCCATGCGATACACCGCCAAGACCATCACCCTCGTCGTCGCATCCGCCTTCGTCGCCTTCGGCTGCGGCAAGGAAGAACCGAAACCGCAGGCCGCCGCGCCCCAGGCGCCGGCTGCGCCGCCTGCGCCGATGGTCGTCAAGATCGGCCATGTCGGCCCGCTTACCGGGGGCATCGCGCACCTCGGCAAGGACAACGAGAATGGCGCGCTGCTTGCCATCGAAGAAGCCAATGCGGCCGGCATCACCCTGGGCGGCAAGAAAGTCACTTTCGAACTGGTGCGCGAGGACGATCAGGCCGACCCGAAGATCGGCAATACCGTCGCGCAGAAGCTGGTCAACGCCAAGGTCGTCGGCGTGGTCGGCCACCTCAACTCGGGCACGACCATCCCTGCCTCGTCCATCTACAACCAGGCCGGCATCCCGATGGTCTCCGGCTCCGCCACCAATCCGGCGCTGACGGAACAGGGCTTCAAGAACGTCTTCCGCGTTGTCGGCCGCGACGACCAGCAAGGTCCCGCCGTTGCCGACTATCTCATCGGCCAGTTCAAGCCGAAGACCGCTGCGATCATCGACGACGCCACGCCCTACGGCGAAGGCCTCGCCAACGAGGTCGAGAAGAAGCTGAAGGCGGCCGGCGTCACGGTCCTGCCGCGCGAGAAGGGCACCGACAAGTCAATCGACTGGAAGGCCGTGCTCACCAAGATCAAGGGCAAGAAGCCGAATGTGGTGTTCTACGGCGGCATGGATGCCACCGGTGGGCCGCTGCTGAAACAGGCGCGCGAGTTGAAGATCGCCGCAACCTTCTCCTTTGGCGACGGCGGCTGCACCGACAAGATGGCGGAGCTCGCCGGCGCCGCGGCGGAAGGCATGATCTGTTCGCAGGCCGGCATCCCGGTGCAGGCGGCCGGCAAGAAGTTCCTCGACGGCTACAAGGCGGCGTTCAAGATCGACCCGATTCTCTATGCGCCCTTCACTTATGACGCTGCGCACCTGCTCATCGCCGCCATGAAGAAGGCGGATTCCGCCGAGCCCGCAAAGTACCTGCCGGCGCTGGCAACGATCAGCCACGACGGCGCGAGCGGCAACATCCAGTTCGACGACAAGGGCGACCGCAAGGATGCCGAGATGACGATCTTCACCATGAAGGACGGCAAGATCGCGCCGATCGCCATCATCAAGGGCGGCAAGTCGATGACGGTCGACGAGTATACGAATGCCGGCAGCGCTGCGCCACCGGCAGCTCAACCGACTTCCCAGCCTGCCGCCATGGACGGCATGGCAGGCGCCCCGGCGGAAAAGAAATAGCCTAAGCCTGTATCATCCTGAAGCTATCGAAACGGCACCCCCGCGGGTGCCGTTTCTCCATAGGAGCAGGCCGTGGATATATTCATTCAGCAAGTCATCAACGGACTCACTACCGGCAGTGTGTATGCTCTGGTCGCGCTTGGCTACACGATGGTCTACGGCGTCATCCAGCTGATCAATTTCGCCCACGGCGAAGTGGTGATGATCGGTGCCATGGTCGCCTTTTCGGTGATCACCGCACTCGCCGGCAGTGCCGCGCCTCTGCCGCCGGCGGTCATACTCCTGGCCGGGGTCGTCGCCGCGATTCCGGCTTGCATGGCCATCGGCTATCTTCTTGAGCGCGTCGCCTACCGTCCCCTGCGCCACGCCCCGCGACTGGCGCCCCTCATCACGGCCATCGGCATGTCCATCGTCCTGCAGCATCTGGCGTTGCTGGTGTGGAGCCGCAATCCGATGGCCTTTCCGCAGATTGTCGACAACCCCGTGTTCACCATCGGCGGCGCGGCCATCACTGGTGTGCAGATCGCGATCATCCTGCTTTCCGTGGTTCTGATGGCCACGCTGACCTGGTTCGTCTATCGGACGCGCTTCGGCATCGCCATCCGGGCCACCGCGGAAAACGTGCATATCGCCAGCCTGATGGGCGTGGACGCCAATCGCGTCATCGCCGCCACCTTTGTCATCGCGGCGGCCCTGGCGGCGGTGGCGGGCGTCATGGTCGGCACCTACTACGGCATCACGCATTACACGATGGGCTTCATGCTGGGTCTGAAGGCCTTCTCGGCGGCGGTACTGGGCGGCATAGGCAACCTCGCCGGCGCCATGCTCGGCGGCATCCTGCTCGGCCTCGTCGAGGCCCTCGGCGCGGGCTATATCGGCGATCTGACCGATTTATGCAAATGGCCGCTCATGAAGGAAGCCGTCGCAGAACGCTGCGCAACGGACGGCCACCTCGTCCTGATGGGCAGCAATTATCAGGATGTGTTCGCCTTTCTGGTGCTGATCGCGGTGCTGGTGTTCAGGCCCTCCGGCCTGCTCGGCGAACGCGTGTCGGAGCGGGCATGATGAAGCTGCGCGACAGGCAACCGGCCCTGTACTGGTGTGGCGTGGCGCTGGTGGCCATCGCCCTCCTTGCGCTGCCGCTGGTGCTCACTCAGGTGGGTACGGCTTGGGTGCGCATCACCAACTTGGCCATCCTCTTCATTTTCCTGTCGCTGGGGTTGAATATCGTCGTCGGCTTCGCCGGCCTGCTCGACTTGGGCTATATCGCGTTCTACGCCGTCGGCGCCTACGTCTATGCCCTGCTGGCGTCGCCGCATTTCGGACTGCACCTGCCCTTCTGGGTCATCCTGCCCATCGGCGCCTTCTTTGCCTGCGTCGCCGGCGCCCTGCTCGGCGCGCCGACGCTGCGGCTGCGCGGGGACTACCTGGCCATCGTCACGCTGGGTTTCGGCGAGATCGTGCGCATCTTGATCAACAACCTGTCCTCGCCGTTCAACATCACGAACGGCCCGAAGGGCATTACCCGCATCGACCCATTCCGCATCGGTGACCTGGAGTTCTACAACAGCGACACCTGGCTGGGCATTTTGTTCACCGGGCCGACCAAGTACTACTACATCCTGCTGCTCATCCTGCTTGTCGTGATCGTCATCAACCTGCGCCTGCAGCAATCGCGCATCGGCCGCGCCTGGGTCGCTATCCGCGAGGACGAGGTTGCGGCCAAGGCATGCGGCATCAATACCCGCAACGTCAAGCTCCTCGCTTTTGCCATGGGTGCCTCCTTCGGCGGCATTGCAGGCGGCATGTTCTCCGCCATACAGGGTTTCGTCAGCCCGGAGAGCTTCATCTTGCATGAGTCCATCATGGTGTTGTCGATGGTGGTGCTCGGCGGCATGGGCAATGTCTGGGGCGTGATCGCTGGCGCCCTGCTGCTCTCTTTCGTGCCGGAACTGCTGCGCTATACCGTGGAGCCGGCGCAGCAGGCGCTCTTCGGCCAGATGCTGATCGATCCCGAGGTGCTGCGCATGCTGATCTTCGGTGCAGCGCTTGTGCTCACCATGCGCTTCCGCCCCGCCGGCCTCTGGCCGGAAAGCCGCCACAGGCAGGAATTCGCCGGGGGGCACCACTCGTGAGCGAATTGTTGCTCGAGGCGCAAGGCATCTCGAAGCGCTTCGGCGGCGTGCGGGCGTTGAACGAAGTATCGCTCTCCATCCGGAGCGGCGAAATTTACGGCCTGATCGGACCCAACGGCGCCGGCAAGACCACCTTTTTCAATGTCCTTACCGGCCTGTATGCTGCGGATCAGGGGCGCTTCATCTTCGACGGCGCGCCGCTGAAGATCAGCGCGCCGCACGAGGTCGCAGCGGCAGGCATCGCGCGCACCTTCCAGAACATCCGCCTTTTCAGCAGCATGACTGCGCTGGAGAATGTCATGGTGGGCCGGCACCTGCGCACCCGTGCGGGCGTCTTCGGCGCCATCCTGCGCAACCTCGCCACGCGGGAGGAAGAAAACGCCATTGCGCAACGCGCGCATGAACTGCTGAAATATGTCGGCATCCAGCGGCACAGCAACATACTGGCACGCAATCTTGCCTACGGCGACCAGCGTCGCCTGGAAATCGCGCGGGCACTGGCCACCGAACCGAAACTCCTAGCACTGGACGAGCCGGCGGCAGGCATGAATGCAACGGAAACCGAATCGCTTAAAAAGCTGATCGAGGCTTTGCGTAGGGATGGCCATACCGTCCTGCTCATCGAGCACGACGTCAAGCTGGTGATGGGGCTGTGCGACCGCGTCGCCGTGCTCGATTACGGCGAGATGATCGCGGAAGGCCCACCAGCCGAAGTGCAGCGTGATGCGAAGGTGATCGAGGCCTATCTGGGCGGTACGGTTGCATGAAAGAAACAACTCCCATCCTCGAGGTTCGCGACCTGCACGTCGCCTATGGCGGCATCTCCGCCGTGAAGGGCATCAGCTTCGAAGTGGCGGCCGGGGAAATGGTCTGCCTGATCGGTGCCAATGGCGCCGGCAAGACTACCACGCTGAAGGCACTGGCCCGCCTGCTACCCGCACACGGGACAATGCATTACGACGGGCATAGCCTGCTGCATCGGCCCGCGCATGAGCTGATCGGCGCCGGCATGACACTGGTGCCTGAGGGGCGCGGCGTCTTCGCGCGGCTGACCGTTGCCGAAAATCTCGACATGGGCGCCTACTGCCGTAGCGACAGGGCTGGAATCTCCTCCGACCGCGACCGCGTCTTCGGACTGCTGCCACGCCTCAAGGAACGGGCAAAGCAGGTCGCCGGCACGCTCTCGGGCGGCGAACAGCAGATGCTGGCCATCGGCCGTGCGCTGATGAGCCGGCCCCGCCTGCTGCTGCTCGACGAGCCGTCGATGGGCCTTGCGCCGATGATGGTGCAGAAGGTATTCGAGGTGATCCGCTCGGTTGCAGCGCAAGGCGTCACGATCCTGCTCGTGGAGCAGAACGCCCGCCTGGCGCTGTCCATCGCCTCGCGTGGCTACGTCATGGAAAGCGGCGGAATCACATTGAGCGACAGCGCGCCTGAGCTGCTTGCCAATCCGAAAGTGCGCGAAGCCTATCTGGGCGAGTAAGCGCGAAGCCTACTTTGCTGGATGCAGGATGCGCACCAGCCTCGGTGCCGGGCGCAGCAGGTCGGCCAGCGTGTGGCGGTCCAGTTCCGCGAAAAAAGCATTGGACGCCTTCTTGAACACGCCCTTGAGCAGGCAGGCCGGCTCGATATTGCACTGGTTCTGCTCCGCATCGAAGCATTCGACCAGGGCCAGGTTCTCCTCGGTGCCGCGCACCACTTCGCCTACGCCGATTTTCCCCGGATCCAAGACCAGGCGCAGGCCACCGCCCTTGCCACGCACCGTTTCGACATAGCCCTGGCGACCGAGGAAATGCACCACCTTCATGAGGTGATTTTCCGAGATACCATAGGCTGCGGCAATCTCGGCAATGGTGACGAGTTCGCCGGGCCGCACGCCCAAGTACATCAGCACGCGCAGGGTGTAGTCGGAAAAGGTGGTCAGCCGCATGAGATGAGGAGCCCTCGCAATTTAAAGATGTATTGGAGATGTTGATTATCGCCGAAACCGGTGGTATATTGAAGATGTATCTTCTGTACTTCTTATAAGGAAGCCATGAAAACAGATCCGTCAGCCGTCATGCCCACCGAGGAAATGGTGCGCGCCGCCCTGCGCGGCGTCATCGATCCCGAAGTGGGCATGAATGTCGTCGACCTGGGCCTGGTGTATGGCATCGAGATCGCACCGAATCGGGTGTGCGTTTCCATGACCATGACGACGCCGGCCTGCCCCATGGGTTCCATGATTACCGAGGATGCACGCGAGGCGATTCGCGACATCGCGCCGGAAGCCGCCGAAGTCGACGTGCAACTGGTGTGGGATCCGCCCTGGAGCCCGGCCCTGATGTCGGAACACGCCAGGCAGCGCTTCGGCTGGTCCTGAACAACCCGCCAAGCCACCTCAACCCTGACTGGAGAAACCACCATGACCACGCAAACCGCAGAAACCACCATTGACGTGCGCACCATCATTCCGCGCGAACGCCATCCGATGATCTTCGACGCCTTCGACAGGCTCCCGGCGGGCGAAGCCTTCCTGCTGGTGAACGACCACGACCCGAAACCGCTCTATTACCAGTTCCAGGCCGAACTCGGCCCGGTCTTCGCATGGGACTACCTCGAAACCGGGCCGGAAGTCTGGAAAGTACGTATCACCAAGGCCTCCTGAAGCGGCCGTTCGTATGGCAGATATCCGCCCCCCACTCCGCATTCCACTGCTAGCGCTGGGTTTCGCCAGCCTCATCATCGGAGTGGGCGCCGGCCTGTTGCGATTGGGCTGGGCGGTGCCGCTGCCCGCAACGGAGCTGGCCGCACTCCATGGCCCGCTGATGGTCAGCGGCTTTTTCGGCACGGTGATCAGCCTCGAGCGCGCCGTGGCGCTGGCGCGGCGCTGGGCCTATCTCGGTCCGCTCGCGTCCGGCGCGGGCGGATTCCTGCTGATAATCGGCGCACCCGCGATGGCGGGCCAGGCACTGCTCACAGCCGGCAGCGCCGTGCTGGCCATCGCCTCGCTCTCGGTGTTTCAGCGCCAGCGTGCCCTGTTCACATTCACCCTGGCGGCAGGCGCAGCAAGCTGGTTGCTGGGCAACCTCCTCTGGCTGAACGGCGCGTCGGTGTTCGCCGTGGTGCCGTGGTGGGCGGGCTTCCTCGTCCTGACCATCGCCGGAGAGCGCCTGGAACTGTCGCGCTTCCTGCCGCCCTCCCCTGTGGCGCAGCGTGTTTTCATCGCCGTGCTGGCGGGACTGACTTTTGGAATGATCTTCCAGGCCCAGGTGTTTGGTGCCGCGCTGCTTGCCCTGGCTTTGTGGCTGTTCAGGCAGGACATCGCGCGGCGCACGGTCAAGGACAAGGGCTTGACGCGCTTCATCGCCGTCTGCCTGCTCTCCGGTTATGCCTGGCTGGCACTGGCGGGCGGGATCATGCTTGCCAGAGGGCTGGCACCGGGCAGCCTGGCGTACGACGCGGCCCTGCACGCGCTGATGCTGGGCTTCGTCTTCTCCATGGTTTTCGGCCACGCGCCGATCATTTTCCCCGCCGTGCTGCGCGTGACGGTGCCCTACCATCCGGTGTTCTATGCGCCGCTGGCACTGCTGCACCTGTCGCTGGCCGTGCGTCTCACTGGTGACGCAGTCGCTTTGCATGAGTGGCGCAGCGCCGGCGGCGCGCTCAACGCGCTGGCGCTGCTGGCCTTCATCCTGAACACGATAGCCGCCGTGATCCGCGGCCGCTTGAAAACTAGTTGAGTTGCAGGCTGTCGGCGAAGACCAGCGCCTCCAGTTGGGCCTGGTTGACTGTTTCTGGAGAAAGCTGCAGGTCGGCGGCCCGGGCAGACAGCCGCGCGAGATCAGCCTGCTCGCCCGCTTGGGCCAGAGCCAGGAAGGGCGCGTACGGCCCGCTTCCCGAAATCAGCGCGTCGTTGATGGTATCGGGCAGGTGCATGTCGGCCAGCGCGGTTTCCATGAGGACGCCGAGGAGGATGTCGAGCAGAGAAAAGGCGCCGGTGATGAACAGGTTGTCCATCTCATTCTTGTCGACGTAATCCTTCGCCGTCAGCTCCATGAAACGGCCGCGCGCAATGGCCGCCTGCATCAGCGCCGGCGCTGCCGCGTCCTTGCTCGAGGTGACCAGCAGCAGCGAAAGCCACTTGTTCAGCTTTTCGTAGCCAAGAATGGTCACGGCGTGGCGGAATGACTGGATCTCCACGGCGAGGCCGAAGCCGGCGGAATTGATGTAGCGCAACAGCTTTACCGACAGGGCAACATCCTGTTTCAGTGCCGCCTCGATCTCCTTGACGTCGGCGTTGGCGCGCACCAGGTTGAGCAGGCGGATGGTCTGTGCCTGGCCGGGGTTGAGTTTCTTTGCCGGCGTCACCCCCTTCAGGAAAAACCAGCCGGTCGCGCCGCCGAAGCCTTTCTGGATGCAGGCATCGAACTGGTCGATGTCGGTGAGACCCCTGGCGAGTAGAAGACCGGGGGCGCCAGTGGCCGTCGCGGCGGCATCGGCCAGGGTGAAGCGGAAATCTACATCCGCCGGCAGCGCCATACCGGCAGTGTAGCCGTCCAAGCAGAGCGGCACGCCTGCCTGCTGCAACTGTTGCATCAACTCGAGGGTTGCCGGATTGCCTATGGCGGCAGCCGGTATTTCGATCATGGCGTTCTGCGGCACCTTCCAATCGAGCAGTCCGGCGTCAGGCGTCACGCCGCACAGGCCGATGAAGACCGTTCGGGCGAGCGGCCACGAATCTGCCAGCCGGTTTAGTTCGGCTGAGATACGGGCGCAGGCATCGGGAACGGCAGGAGTTTGCACACTGAGCCGGGTGGCAGTAATGGCCCGGCTACGGTTGAGCACCGGCTCGCGACTGATGAAAATGGGCTGGCTCATGGACTGACGGATTCCGCTGCGAAAGTAAAGGCATCGGCAAAGAAGTCCTCCTCCTTGAGGCCGCAGCAAGAAATAAAGTCGCGCCTTGCCGCCTCGATCATGGCCGGAGCGCCGCAAGCATAGACCTGATGGCCTGAAAGATCGGGGAAGTCGTCGACCACAGCCTGGTGCACCCAGCCCACGCGGCCCTGCCAGCCATCCGTAGGCTGCGCCTCGGAAAGAACGGGGACATAATGGATGTCATCACGCTCTGCAGTCCAGGTTTCTGCCAATGCCTGCATGTAGAGGCCGGCCCTGTCTCGCGCACCCCAGTAGAGCACCATCTGCCGCTGGGTATTCTGATGCCAGGCATGCTCGATCAGGGCCTTGATCGGAGCAAAGCCGGTGCCGCCAGCCAGCAGGATGATTGGTTTGTTCCTTTCCTCGCGCAGGTAGAAGCAGCCATGCGGCCCATCGATGCGCAGGATGTCTCGCTCCTGCATGGTCTCGAAAACATGGCGCGTGAAATGTCCGCCCGGCACCTGGCGAATGTGCAGTTCGAGGCAGTCGTCGTCTTGCGGCGCATTGGCGATGGAAAAGCTGCGGCGGCGGCCGTCCCGCAGCAGGATGTCGATGTACTGCCCCGCCAGATACTGCAGGCGTTCGCTGGCGGGCAGCTTGAGCTGCAGCAGCATCACATCCGGCGCCAATAGCACCATCCTTTGCACGCGGCAGGGCATCGTCCGTATCGGGATGTCCCTCACGGCGCCAACCTCGCGGCAGGCGATAACAAGATCTGACAGCGGACGCGCGCAGCAGAACAGTGCGTAGCCTTGGGCAACCTCCTCATCGCTCAGCGCGCCATCGGTATAGTCGCCGCGATCGACCTGCCCGGAAACGACCCGCCCTTTGCAGGCGCCGCAGGCGCCGTTGCGGCAGCCGTAGGGCAGGTTGATGCCGGCATCCAGCGCGGCGCGCAAAAGGGTGTTGCCGGGTTCGACGTCGAACTGATGCCGGCTGGGATCGATCGTGATGCGATGGGGCATGGTGTCCGGGGATGAAAAGGGAATTCCGCTAAAATGAGCGGGTGCAACGACTGCTCATCATTGGCTGCGGCGATGTCGCCCGGCGCGCCCTCCCCTGGCTGGTCAGGCATTACCGCGTCTATGCTGCGGTACGCTCCGATGCGCGAAATCGCGAACTGCGCGAGATGGGTGTCACGCCGCTTCACGCCGATCTGGATAAGCCTCACACGCTCCACCGCCTGGCCGGCATCGGCAATCTGATCCTGCATTTCGCGCCGCCCCAGGAAACCGGCCAGCGCGACAAACGCACGCGCGCACTGCTCGCGGCGCTATCGACGGGAAAAATTCTACCACGCCGCCTCGTCTATATCAGCACCAGCGGCGTCTATGGCAACTGCGATGGGGCTTGGGTATCGGAGTCGCGGCAAGTTCATCCGCAAACGGCCCGGGCCAAGCGCCGTGCCGACGCGGAAGCGCGACTGCGTCGCTTCGGCTGCAGCCGGCGTGTAGCCGTCGCGATCCTGCGCGCACCGGGCATTTATGCCGGTAATCGGCTGCCACGGGCGCGACTCGAACGCGCCCTGCCGCTGATGTGCGATGAGGACGATATTTTTACCAACCATATCCACGCCGACGACCTTGCCATGATTGCGCGGGTCGCCCTCTCTCGCGGTCGGCCTGGCAGGATCTACAATGCGTCGGATAATTCCGTGCTGAAAATGGGCGAATACTTCGATTTGATTGCCGATCGGCTCGGTCTGTCGCGTGCACCCCGGCTCCCGTGCATCGAGGTCGAACGGTGCCTCTCCCCAACCATGCTGTCCTTCATGGGGGAATCGCGGCGCATGACAAACTGCCGCATCACTCGCGAACTGGGCGTACGCCTTAAGTACCCTGAGGTGTCTGCCGCGCTCAGCATCCTGACTGAGGAGGCCGCCTGACATGCTTTGGGTGAAGTGGCTGCACATCGTGTTCATGGTGACCTGGTTTGCCGGCCTGTTCTATCTGCCGCGGCTGTTCGTCTACCACGCCATGAGCGACGATGCGCCAAGCCGCGATCGCTTCAAAATCATGGAGCGCAAGCTCTATTACGGCATCATGACGCCTGGCGCCATCTTCACCGTGCTCTTCGGCATCTGGCTCTGGCTGGAGTTCGGCCCCTGGGGCTACTGGGTGCACGCCAAGCTGCTTCTGGTCGGCATACTGGGTGCCTATCACCTGTGGTGCGGCAAGCTGCTCAAGGATTTCGCACAGGATCGCAACACGAAAACTCATGTCTGGTTTCGCTGGTTCAATGAATTCCCGGTGCTGATCCTCTTTGCCGCGGTGTGGCTGGCGCTGTTCAAGCCGTTCTGATGGAGCGTTACTTCGCCACATGCCCGCGCGGGCTGGAGAATCTGCTCGCCGACGAGCTGGTAGCTTCCGGTGCAACGCAAACCGAAGCGGTCCCCGGCGGAGTGGGTTTCTCCGGCAGTTGGGAAACCTGCTATCGCGCCAATCTGTGGAGCCGCCTCGCCACGCGCATCCTCTGGCGCGTCGCTTACGGTCCATATCGACGCGAAGAAGACATCTACCGCCTTGCCCACGGCGTGCCCTGGCACGACCTCTTCGCCGTGCGGCGCACGCTGCGCGTATACATGACGGCCATCCGCTGTCCGCTGAAGAGCCTGGACTTCATTACCTTGCGCATCAAGGATGCGGTGTGCGACCGCTTCCGCGCCGAAACGGGCGAGCGTCCAAGCGTGGACACCGCCGAACCGAACGTACGCATCCACGCTTTTCTCAGCGATCGCGAGGCCACGCTCTATCTCGACACCTCGGGCGAGCCGCTCTACAAGCGCGGCTTCAAATACGCCTCGGTCGAGGCACCGCTGAAAGAGAACCTCGCCGCCGGCATACTTCGTCTCAGCGGTTGGCAATCTGGCACGCCGCTGCTCGACCCCATGTGCGGTTCGGGCACTTTTCTGCTCGAAGCGGCCTTGATGGCCCACGACGTCGCACCGGGACTGGAGCGCAAGTTCGGTTTCTTCCGTCTGGCCAGCTTCGATGCTGCGCTCTGGCAGAAGCTAGTGAGCGAAGCAGAATCCCGCAAGCTTCCTGCCGGACCGCGGCCGATTTTCGGCAGCGACATCAGTCAGGATCAGGTTGAACGGGCTCGACAGAATCTTGCAGCGGCGGGAATGAGCGAATGTGTGCAGCTGGAATGCGCCGATCTGCTCCTGCGCAGCCCGCCTGCAACGGAAGGCGTGCTGGTGGCGAACCCGCCCTACGGCGTTCGTCTGGAGGAAGCGGAGCTGCTGGCAGCCTTCTATCCCAGGTTGGGCGATGCACTCAAGCAGCGCTTTGCCGGCTGGCGCTGCTATTTCATCTCCGCCGATCCGCAGATGCCCAAGTTGATCGGCCTGAAAGCCTCGAAGCGCACGCCGCTGTTCAACGGGGCATTGGAGTGCCGTCTGCTGGAGTACAAGATCGTCAGCGGACAAATGCGAGAACGACGCTGAGTTCCCGTCCCGCGACGCCACCCCCATATCGAGGTGTCCGCTCCTTTCCCTTGGGAAAAGGGCGAGCTTGGAATCAGACAATATCCAGGTGCTGGATGCCGGCTGAAAGGTCGCGATCCTTCGATTCCTTGCCGTGCAGCTTGATGGTCAGGCGCAGGTCGTTCACCGAGTCGGCGTTGCGCAGCGCATCCTCGTAACTGATCTTGCCGGCTTCGTACAAGTCGAAGAGGGACTGGTCGAATGTCTGCATGCCCAGCTCGCGGGACTTCTTCATGATTTCCTTGATTTCGTGCACCTCGCCCTTGAAGATGAGGTCGGAAATCAGCGGCGAATTGAGCATAACCTCGAACGCCGCCGCGCGCCCCTTGCCGTCCTTCATGGGGATCAGGCGCTGCGAAACGAATGCGCGCACGTTAAGGGACAGATCCATCAGCAGCTGCTGGCGCCGTTCCTCCGGGAAGAAGTTGATGATGCGGTCGAGCGCCTGGTTGGTACTGTTTGCGTGTAGCGTGGCCATGCACAGGTGCCCGGTTTCGGCAAAGGCGATGGCATGATCCATCGTCTCGCGATCGCGGATTTCGCCCATCAGGATGACGTCCGGCGCCTGGCGCAGTGTATTTTTCAGCGCCGCTTCCCAGTTGTCGGTATCGATGCCGACTTCCCGCTGCGTGACGATGCATTTCTTGTGCTCATGCACGTATTCGATCGGGTCTTCGACTGTGATGATGTGGCCATAGCTGTTCTCGTTGCGGTAGTCCACCATTGCCGCCAGCGATGTCGATTTTCCAGTGCCGGTGCCTCCGACGAGGATCACCAGGCCGCGCTTGGTCATGGAGATATCCTTGAGCACCGGCGGCAGCTGCAGGCTCTCGAAGGTGGGGATTGTCGTGGCGATGGTGCGCAGCACTACCCCGATGCGCGCCTGCTGCACGAAGGCATTTACGCGAAAGCGGCCGATACCGGCCGGGCTGATGGCGAAGTTGCACTCCTTGGTGGACTCGAATTCGGCAGCCTGCTTGTCATTCATGATGGCGCGGGCAAGTTCCGCCGTGTGTTGCGGCGTCAGGCTCTGGTTCGACTGCGGCGTGATCTTGCCGTCCACCTTGATGGCGGGCGGAAAACCAGCGGTGATGAACAGGTCCGAGCCCTTCTTCTGCGCCATGAGGCGCAGCAGGTCGTACATGAACTTGAGTGCCTGGTCTCTTTCCATGGCCTTCTCCTGTCAGGCTGGCTAGGTCGCCTAGCCTGCAAAATTATCTTTATTGGCTGCTTTGGTCCTCGCCTCTGCGGCCGATACGATATTGCGCCGGACGAGGTCGGCGAGGTTCTGGTCGAGTGTCTGCATGCCCAACGCCTGGCCGGTCTGGATGGCCGAATACATCTGGGCGATCTTGGCCTCGCGGATCAGGTTGCGGATGGCCGGCGTGCCAATCATGATTTCGTGCGCCGCGACGCGGCCCTGGCCGTCCTTGGTCTTGAGCAGGGTCTGCGAAATAACGGCGCGCAGCGACTCCGAAAGCATGGCCCGTACCATTTCCTTCTCCGCCGCAGGAAAGACGTCGATGACGCGATCGATGGTCTTGGCAGCGGAACTGGTATGCAGGGTGCCGAACACCAGGTGGCCGGTTTCCGCCGCGGTCAGCGCCAGGCGGATGGTTTCCAGGTCGCGCATCTCGCCCACGAGAATGACGTCGGGATCCTCGCGCAGGGCGCTGCGCAGGGCGTTGTTGAAGGACAGTGTGTGCGGTCCCACTTCGCGCTGGTTGATTAGGCACTTCTTGGAATCGTGCACGAACTCGATCGGGTCCTCGACGGTCAGAATGTGGCCGTGCTCGTTTTCATTGATGTAGTTCACCATCGCCGCCAGAGTGGTCGACTTGCCCGAGCCGGTCGGCCCCGTCACCAGCACGACGCCACGGGGATATTCGGATATTTCCTGGAATATTTTCGGGCAGTTCAGTTCTTCCAGGCTCAGCACCTTCGAGGGAATGGTGCGGAACACGGCGCCGGCGCCACGTTGCTGGACGAAGGCATTGACCCGGAAACGCGCGAGATTCGGAATGGCAAAGGAAAAGTCGCATTCCAGATTCTCTTCGTAGTGCTTGCGCTGGCCGTCGTTCATGATGTCGTACACCATGCTGTGTACGTCCTTGTGCTCCATAGGCGGCAGGTTGATGCGCCGCACGTCACCATGCACGCGGATCATGGGCGGCAAGCCGGATGACAGGTGCAGGTCGGAAGCCTTGTTCTTGACGGAGAAAGCGAGCAGTTCGGTAATGTCCATTGTGCGTTTCCGTGGCGCCGGATTGAAATGGGGGCAGTGGCGCGATGATATACTTGCCCCGATTTTTCAGGGCATTATGACAACAATTTCCTCCAACTTGCAAGCTGTAAGGGCGCGCATTGCCGCAGCGGCGGAAATGGCGGGAAGACCCCCTGATAGCATTAGCCTGCTGGCCGTCAGCAAGACCTTTGCGGTGGAACAGGTACGCGAGGCCGCCGGTGCCGGTCAGCTGGCTTTCGGCGAAAACTACGTGCAGGAAGGTCTCGCGAAAATCGCCGCACTGGAGAGACTCGGCCTCGAATGGCATTTCATTGGCCCTTTGCAGAGCAACAAGACCCGCCCTGTCGCCGAGCATTTCGCCTGGGTGCATGGCGTCGAGCGGTTGAAGATTGCCGAACGCCTTTCAGAGGCACGCGGAGCGGCACTGCCGCCCCTGCAGGTCTGCGTGCAGGTGAATGTCAGCGGCGAGGCCAGCAAGAGCGGAGTCAGCCCCGGCGACACGGCGGCACTGGCGCGCGCCGTAGCCGCACTGCCGAATCTGCGGCTGCGCGGTCTCATGGCGATACCGGAGCCGACTGACGACATGGCCTTGGCGCGGCAGCGTTTTTCCACGCTGCGCGCATTGCGCGACGCGCTCAACGAAACGGGGCTGGCACTCGACACGCTGTCCATGGGCATGTCGCATGATCTGGAAGCGGCCATCCTGGAGGGGGCGACCCTGGTACGGGTAGGCACGGCAATCTTTGGTGAAAGAACATGAACATGAGAATCACCTTCATCGGCGGCGGCAACATGGCCAGCGCCCTTCTCGGAGGCCTGCTCAAGCAGGGCTTTTCTCCTGCAGACCTCAAGGCCGTCGAGCCGCTGGCCGAAAATCGCGACAGGCTTGCCACCACGTTCGGCATCGCCTGCTTCACGCGTCCCGAACCTCCTGCGACCGAATGCGATGTGCTGGTGCTTTCGGTCAAGCCACAGCAAATGCGCGAAGCGCTGGCTCCCCTGTCTGGCAAATTGGCCGGCCAACTGGTCATCAGCATTGCCGCAGGTACGCGCCTGGGGAACATATCACGCTGGCTGGGCGGCTACCGAAAACTGGTTCGCACCATGCCCAACACGCCGGCCCTGATTGGCGCCGGCATCACGGGCCTCTATGCCGACCCTTCCGTCCTGGAGAACGAGCGTAGCCAGGCGGAAATGATCCTGGGCGCCGTCGGCAAGACGCTGTGGATTGCAGATGAGTCCATGATGGATGCCGTCACGGCCGTATCCGGCAGCGGTCCGGCCTATGTGTACTATTTCATCGAATCATTGCGCGATGCTGCGCGCAACCTGGGCTTTACGGGCGAACAAGCGCGAGTGCTGGCGATCGAGACAGTCGTCGGCGCCGCTGCTTTGGCTGCGAACAGCGAGGAAGATGTGGCAGTGCTCAGGCAGCGTGTCACCTCCAAAGGCGGCACCACCGAGGCGGCTCTGAAGTCGCTTGACGCCGACCAGGTGAAGGCGGCTTTCGTGCGTGCCATCGAAGCGGCCAACGCACGCGGCAAGGAACTGGGCGAATTGCTGGGAAAGGACTGAACCGTGCTTACCAATCTTCTGCTGCTGATTCTCGAAGCTGTGACGGGCTTTTTTGTTTTTTTGCTACTGATCCGTTTCTACATGCAATGGCTGCGGGTTTCCTTCCGCAACCAGCTCGGCCAGTTCGTCGTCACTGTCACGGACTGGCTGGTGCGTCCTGCCCGGCGCATCGTTCCAGGCCTGTTCGGCCTGGACATGCCGAGCCTGGCCGGAGCGCTTGTCCTGCACAGCGGCTATCTGACCATTGCCTTCTGGCTGAAACGGTTTTCCTTCGGTGCCCACGCAGGTATCGCCATTCCCGTCATCCTTGCCGTTGCCCTGCTCGAATTGATGCGATTTTCAGTATTCCTGATCATCGGCATCGTCCTGATCTCGGCGGTGCTTTCCTGGGTGAACCCGCACGCTCCGCTGGCGCCGATGTTCAACAGCCTGGCCCGACCTTTCCTGCGGCCCTTCCGGCGCATGATCCCGCCCATCGCGAATGTGGATCTCTCACCGCTCGTCCTGCTTCTGCTGTTGCAGGTCGTGCTGATGCTGCTCGCCTGGTTGCGTACTCTGCTGATCCCGATGATCGCATGACGGCCCCCTGGTTGAAGCAGGAGATTTCCGGACATTTCATCCTCACCCTGCACATTCAGCCTGGCGCAAAGAAATCAGGGGTCGCAGGCCCGCACGGCGATGCGCTGAAAATCCGTCTGGCCGCTCCCCCGATAGATGGCAAGGCCAACGACTGCCTGATTGAATTAATTGCCGACATGCTGCGCGTAACGCGCTTCCAGGTCGAACTGATAAGCGGCGCGACTTCGCGCCGCAAACGCATAAGGGTGCGTGGCGTGACGCAGGAGGCTATCGAAAAACTGGTTGGCTAGCGGCCGTTGTCGTAGGCGACATGCCCTTCGATCAACGTGTAGCGTACGCGGCCGGATAGATCGGCGCCGAGAAAAGGCGTGTTCTTGCCCTGGCTCTTGAGGGTTGATGCAGAAACCTTGAAGTTGCCATGCGGGTCGAAGATGCAGACGTCAGCGGGTGCGCCGACCGCGAGGTGGCCGGCCTGGATGCCCAGCACCCTCGCGGCATCGGAAGTGATGCGGGCGAGCGCCTTGACAAGCGGCAGTTGCATTTCACCTGCCCATTTCAGAGTCAGGGGCAATAGCAGTTCGAGGCCTGTGGCGCCCGCTTCAGCCTCGCCGAACGGCAGTTGCTTGGCATCGTCGTCGACAGGCGTGTGGTCGGAGCACAGCGCGTCGACGGTGCCGCCGGCCAGGCCCTGGCGCAGCGCCTCTCGATCGACGGAAGTGCGCAGGGGCGGAATCAGCCGCGCATGAGGATTGAAGTAGCCGATGTCCTGCTCGCACAAATGCAGGTGATTGATGGAAATGTCGCAGCTCACCGGTAACCCTTCGGCCTTGGCCTGAGAAACGGCTTCCAGGCCGGCGGCGCTGGAAATGCGCCTGAAGTGCATGGCCACGCCGGTTTCGCGAACCAGCGCCAGCAGCCTCGATAATGCGATCGTTTCGGCGCAAACCGGGATGCCGGGCAAGCCCAAACGCGTCGCCACTTCGCCTTCGTGCGCCACGCCGTCGCGCGCGAGGAAGGAGTCTTCGGGCTGCAGCCATACCTTGTAGCCGAACGTCGCCGCATATTGCAAGGCACGCATTAGAACGCGGGTATCCGTGACTTGTGCATTGGCCTGGCTGAAGGCGATGCAGCCCGCTTCGAACAGTTCCGCCATCTCCGTCAGGCGCTCGCCAGCCAGCCCGACAGTCAGAGCGCCCAGCGGATACACATGGGCCGAAGCCAGGCTGCGGGCGCGGTGTTTGAGCATTTCGACCAGGCCGGGCTCGTCGAGAACGGGATCGGTGTCCGGCGGACAAACAAGGCTGGTGACGCCTCCCGCCACTGCAGCCGCCATTTCTGACTCAAGGGTTGCCTTATACTCGTAGCCCGGTTCGCGCAGGCGCGCCGAAAGATCGATGAGTCCGGGGCAGACCACCAGACCCGCCGCATCGATGACGCGATTGGCGGCAAAGCTGGCCGGAGCCGCACCCACGCCAACGATCCTGCCTGCGGCGATGAACACATCCTTCTGCGCATCGATGCCGTTGGCCGGATCGATCATGTAACCGTTCTTGACATGGATTTTCATCGCTTCAGGACCCCGCCAGCATGCTCATTACAGCCATGCGCACTGCGATGCCGAAGGTCACCTGCGGCAAAATCACCGCGTTCTGGCCATCGGCAACGGCAGAATCGATTTCCACACCCCGGTTCATCGGACCGGGGTGCATGACGATGGCGTCATGACGGGCGCATGCTAGCTTGTCGACCGTCAGTCCGTAGTACTTGAAGAACTCCTGGGGGCTGGGCAGCAACGCTCCCTGCATGCGCTCATTCTGCAATCGCAGCATCATCACCACATCGACGTCCTTGAGGCCCGCACGCATGTCGTGGAAAACGCGTACGCCAAGTCTGGCGACGTCAGCCGGAATGAGCGTCTTCGGCCCGATCACGCGGATCTCGGGTACGCCCAGCGTGGTCAGGGCACCGATCTGCGAGCGCGCCACACGCGAATGCAACACGTCGCCGATGATGGCCACAACCAGCCGGGTAAAGTCCTTTTTGTAGTGGCGAATGGTGTACATGTCAAGGAGCCCTTGCGTCGGGTGCGCATGCCGCCCATCGCCGGCGTTGATGACGTGAATGTGCTCCTGGCCTGTATCCGCCAAATGCTTGGCCATGAGGAAGGGCGCGCCGCTCATGGCATGCCTCACGACAAACATATCCGCCTGCATGGCACACAGGTTATCCACCGTGTCGAGGAGGGACTCCCCTTTGGATGCGGAAGAAGTGCCGATGTTCAGATTGATGACGTCGGCCGAGAGCCGCTTCGCTGCGATCTCGAAGGTAGTGCGCGTGCGAGTGGAATTCTCGAAGAACAGGTTGAAGATGCTCTTGCCGCGCAGCAAGGGCAGTTTCTTGACTTCGCGCTCCGCAACTTCAGTGAAAGGTGCTGCGGTATCGAGGATAGCATTGAGGATTTCTCTCGGCAGGCCGTCGATGGTCAGCAGGTGCTGCAGCGCCCCATCCTTGTTCAGCTGCGGATTATGCATCGGCAAGCCTCAGCGTAAGGACGCCTGCTTCGCTGCGTTCCAGCTGGAGATTCTTGTCCTCCTCAATCTGCAGCGTTTGCGCAAGCCAGCGCGGCCAGACCGGCAGCTCGCGCCCGCCTCGGTCGACCAGCACTGCAAGGTCGATGCGGGCGGGCCGGCCGTAATCGAATATTTCGTTCATGGCGGCACGGATGGTGCGGCCAGTGTAGAGCACGTCATCGACGATGACGATGGGGCGATCCTCTACCTCAAAGGGTATGTCCGAGGTTTTTAACTGTGCATGCAGCCCGCTACGGCTGAAGTCGTCGCGATAGAACGAGACATCGAGGCTGCCCAAGGGCGTCACAAGACCAAGCGTGGCGTGCAGGCGTTCGGCCACCCAGACACCGCCGGTATGGATGCCGACCAGCGCTGTATCCGGATGCAAATCCGGGCGCAGTCTTTCCGCCAGCGCAGCGCAAAGCAGTTCGGCGTCAGGCAGCTGCATCGAAATAATCCTGCAGGATATGCTGAGCGGCGAGCGCATCGACCCTGCCTTTGCGCATACGCCAGCCGAGTCCAGCTTCGCGCAACTCGGTATCTGCAACGGCCGAGGTCAGGCGCTCGTCCGTCAGTACCACGGGCAGATCGAAGCGTCCATGCAACTGATTGGCGAAACGACGGCAACGGACGGTCATCTCATGTTCGGCGCCGTCTAGCGCTAGCGGCAAGCCGATCACCAGCAGGGCCGGCTGCCATTCCTGGATGAGCCGGGCGATCGCCGCAAAGCGCGCTTCATTTGTCTCCGCTTCTATGGTGGTGAGGGCATTGGCCCGCCTGAGCAGGGGTTCGCCGATGGCGACGCCAATGCGTTTCAAACCGAAATCGAATGCCAGAACGGTGCCGTCTTCGGCAGGCCGGGAGGTGGGGGAGGGGCGAGGTGAAACCATTAAAAGTGGCATTCTACTCCTGAATGCCGCCGGACTCAGCAACTCGGTCTCCGCCTGTCCGCCAGGTGGCTGGCCGCTGCCGGGGTGCGCAAGCCGTAAAACGACTGATATCAGAAAGCCCTTCTGCGGGAAGAGAAGGTTGAGTCATCTGCTCGTTCATCTCAGGCATGTCCCGCCACGTCGGACAGATTGGCCAAGTCGAAACCGAGCAACTGCATGGCCGCAGGCAACCGCTCCTCGGGTGGCAGGGCGAAAAGGATCTGGGTATCAGCTGCCACTGTGAGCCAGGCGTTCTGCGCCAACTCGTGCTCGAGCTGTCCGGCAGCCCAGCCAGCGTAGCCTAGCGAAACGATGAATTCTTCCGGTTCCCCGGCACTGCCGACCGACTGGAGGATATCGCGCGAACTGGTCAGGCCCAACTCACCCTTCACGGGCAGCGTGGCCTGCCATTGACCTACGGGCCGGTGCAGCACGAAGCCCCGGTCAGTCTGGACAGGGCCGCCGAACATCACTGGCAGGGCGGCAAAGTGCTTGGTCTCAAGGGGGATATCGATGCGCTCGAACAGTGCTTCCACCGTCATATCGAGCGGGCGATTGATGACGATGCCGAGCGCCCCTTGCTCGTTGTGTTCGCAGATATAAGTCAACGTGCGGGCAAAATTCGGATCTACCATGGCTGGCATGGCGATCAGGAAATGGTGCGTAAAATTGACGTCTTGATGAGCCACGCCAGCATTGTAATCCGCACAACCGCCGGCGTCCAAGCCGGGAGTGTTAAGCTGGAGTGAAGGCTGCCTGGCGGGTAAAGCCGGCAATCAGGCCAAGCAGCTCGTCTTCCTGGTAGGGTTTGCCGAGGTAGTGGTTGACGCCGATCTCCTTGGCGTAGTTGCGATGCTTGTCCGCCGTGCGCGAGGTGATCATGATGATCGGCACGTTCTTCAGGCGTGCGTCGGCGCGCACGTTGCGCGTCAGGTCAAAGCCATCCATGCGCGGCATCTCAATATCGACGAGCATGACATCGGGCACGACATCAAGCAGCTGCTCCAGGGCATCGACGCCGTCTTTCGCAGTAATGACATGATAGCCCTCACGCGAGAGAAGCCGGCCGGCGATCTTGCGCACTGTAAGGGAGTCGTCGACGACCATTACGGTCGGCAAGCGTGGTGCCGACGCGGCCTCCACTCTCGGCGCGTCAGGTATCGTCGCTTCCTGGGCAGAAGCCCTGATTTCGCGGCTGGCGAGCGCGATTGGATTGAGGATCAGCACCACCTCGCCGTCGCCAAGCACGGTAGCGCCGGCTATGCCTATAACCCGTGCCAGTTGCGGCCCGATATTCTTGACGACCATTTCCTGGTTGCCGCGCAACTCGTCAACCTGCACCGAAACACGCTGCGAACCCGCGCGCAACAGGAGTAGGGAGTAACGGCGTTGCTGCTCCGGCACCGCCTGTGCGTCTCCCAGCAGACGCGGCAGGAAATGATAAGGAAAGCGATTGCTCAACCATTCCGCCGCGCCCTCGGAGCGGATCTTTTCAACAGCCGCTTCCTTGAGTTCCATGACCTGCTCGACCATCACGGAGGGGATGGCGTATTTGCGCCCCCCCACCCGCACGAGCAGCGCCTGCGTCACTGCAAGCGTCAGCGGCAGATATATGCGGAAGCGCGCGCCCTTCCCTGGCGTGGAATTGACTTCGATGCGACCGCCGAGTTGTGCGGTTTCAGATTTCACAACGTCCATGCCAACACCACGACCAGCGACTTCCGTCAATTCCTTGGCGGTTGAAAAACCGGCCTGGAAAATGAAATCCGTCAGGACGGCTTCTTCCGGATACTGATCATGCGCGAGCAAACCCTGTTCGACGGCTTTGCCGCGGATACGCTCGAAGTTCAAGCCGGCGCCGTCATCGGTCAGCTCGATGACGATCTCGTTACCTTCCTGGGAAAGGGTCAGACCGATTTCTCCGATGTCCCGTTTGCCGGCCGCTTGTCGTTGCGCGCCTGCTTCGAGACCATGGGTGATGGCATTACGGAGAAGGTGCTCGATCGGGCCGGTCATTTTCTCCAGCACGGAGCGATCCAGTTCGACCTGGCCGCCACGTATGTCGAGGTTGGCTTTCTTGCCCAGTTCCTTCGCCGTCAGCCGCACGACGCGATAGAGGCGATCGGCAACGGAATTGAAAGGGATCATGCGCACGCCCATCAGCGATTGCGACAACTCACGGTTTTGCCGAGCCTGGTTGACGATTGCGGCATCGGCGTGATCGAGATTGCGCAGCAGGGCGTGTTGCACCGTAGTGACGTCGTTTACGCTTTCGGCCATCATGCGGGTGATTTCCTGGAAACGCGTAAAGCGATCGAATTCGAGCGGGTCGAATTCGGCATGCTCCTCATGTGCCTGAGCCATGCGCGACTGCATCTGGGATTCTGCCTGGATCTCGATTTCGCGCAACTGGCCGCGCAGGCGAATAACGTTCTCCGTCAGATCGAGCAGCGATCCGCGCAATTCGCGCATCTCGCCTTCTATGCGCGAACGGGCAATGGACAGTTCGCCGGCCTCATTGACGAGCCGGTCAACCTGTTCCGCTCGTACGCGAAGCATGGCGCGCGCAGCTACCGTTTCGGTTTCAATTTCCTCGGCGGCACTACGCTGAAGATGCCTTACTTCGGCTGGCGATATTTCAGTCGATGCGCCGGCTTCTTCCTCGATAACGCCCGCAGCCCGTTTCCGCAGACCTTCCAAAAGAAAATTGGCGCGATCGAACGAGGTGTCGAGCTCTTCCAGAAACAGGGGCGTCACCGCTTCGGCAGCCAATGCGTTTTCGAGGCGCGTCTCCATGCTGTGCACCAGTTCGCCCATGCCCATGGCCCCGGCCATGCGGGCGCTGCCCTTCAAGGTGTGCAGCAGACGCGCAAGCGCTCCGGCCGTTTCCATGTCCTGCGGATTTGCATGCCAGTTCCTTAGCTCAACGCCGATTTCATTTACAAGATCAACCGCTTCCTCAAGAAAGATCGGCAGCAACTGCTCGTCGAGGTCGTCGCGCAATCTTAGCTTGCGTCGTTCCTCAGCCGTTTCATCAGTATCCTCCGGCAGGGCGGTAGTCACTGCTGTCCGCTCGGGCAACGTCACTTCAATGGCAGGCGCAGGCCTCGCAGAGGTTTCTTCTTCAGGCGGGACGGGCTCCTCGGGCGACTCCGTAACGGCCTCGGCCTCAGTCGTCTCTGAGGAAACTAGCGCCTCCATCGTCAAGGCGGGCTCAGGCCCGACCGGCGGTACCACGCTCAGTTCAAGCACGGCCGGCGATGTCAACCTCGCCACCTCATCGAGTTCAGCAGCGAGTCCGTCCGCCCCGTGCGGCACAGACAGCTCGGCAACCGAAGCAATCATCGCGTCGAGGGTGGATATGGCTGTGCCAAGAAGACCGATCTGTCCGCTGTTGCAACTCTGGCTGCTGCGAGCCAGGCGAAGCAGGGCGTGCTCGAGGGACAATGCCAGGCGATTGACCGGATCGATGCCGACCGTGCCGGAAATGCCGGCCAGGGTGTGCGCAGCGCGCACCATTTCCTCGGGTGGAACTTGCGGCGTCAGCTTGAGCGCATTCAGATCAAGGCGCAACACGGCAAGATGGCCGCGCGCTTCGCCAATGTACATGTCGTAGAGCGAGCGGGATACAACCAAGTCGCCCAAGGCGACGGTATCGTCGGCAGGAGGCAGCTCGGCTATCTCTGGACCGCCCTCCGCGGAGGCGGTCTCCTCGAACAACGAGGCTGGCTCGGCATCCTCTTGTAGTGGCAGCGATATCCCCTCAGCCCCCCCGACGACTACTTCCGACGCGGCTTCCTGCTCCGGCGTTTCGGCATCGGACGGCGTCACGACATCCGGGCGGCCAGCTTCGTCAGATTCGCCAAGAACGTCAACCCCCGCCTTGACGCGCTCGGCAAGAGCCACCAGAGTTGCTGCGTCCTTGTGCGTGCCGCCCCCGGCTTCCAATTGGTCAACCCAGGCGCTGAATAGGGCATGCGCCTCCTCAACAAGGCGACACAAAGAGGGAGTGGCGTCCTGTTCCGACTGCAGCCACTTGTTCATCACCTGCTCTATCACCCAGGCAGTTTCGCCCAGATCGGCCAATCCAACCATGCGGCCACTGCCCTTCAGGGTATGGAAGCCGCGCCGAATGGTGGTGAGGTGCTCATGGTTGTGCGGCTGTCCACGCGACAATTCCAGATGCTCGCCGATGGTGCCCAGCACCTCATGCGCCTCTTCAAGGAATATGGCAAGCAGTTCGGCGTCGGCTTCCTCGCTAGGCGCTTCGGCCAGCCGCAGGGTTTCTGCCGAGGGCGCAGCCATGCCCATGGGGGCGGTGGGCGCGACGCGTGCCATCGCTTCCTCGACATGGCCTGCAGCATCGTCCGACGTGTTGGCCAGCGCCGCCAGCGCCGCCCTGGCTTCATCTTCGAGCTTGGCATCGGCTACAAGGCTGGCATCCTGGCGAATGGTCTCCAGGTGCTGCTTGAGGTCGGCGCGCACTCCTTCATCCTGCGGCTTCTCGCGCAGCGCAGAGACGAGGGCCTGGGTTTCGCGTTTCTGTCGTTCCAACTCGACTTCAACTGAGGGGGGCGCGGTTTCCGCAATCTCTGCTTCCGTCGGCCGTGCCCTGGGCTGCACCGGCCTGAGAATCTCATCGAGGTCTGCTGGTCCGTGCTGCAGGGCATCGACGAAGAAGCCGAGGCCGGACAAGTTGTGCGCCACCTCCTCGAACTCCTGTTGTTGCGGCAGGCTGTCCGGGTCGGCGAAATTCTTGATGCGCGCATCGCAATCGCGCACGAGAGTTACCGCCTTGTCCTGCCCCAGGATAACCAGCGCCCCCTCGATTTGCTTCAGCGGGCCGGCCAAAGCCGACAATTCTTCACTGCGGCTCGTGTCGCGGAAAAAGGCATCGAGGGTCTGCTCGACCTGGGCCAGGTTGGTGAGGATCTCTCGCGCCACCTGACTGAGCATCAATCGCTCCTGGGCGCGCCGGGACATCTCATCGAGAAGGGGCGCCGTCATTCCAGTGAGGGATTCGCCCCGCATCAGGGTACCCAGTCTGTCGATGACGATTCCCGCTTGTTGCGGGAAATCCCCTCCCAACTGCTCGTAATTCTCGAGGGCGTTGTCCGCCAACAGCAAGGCGGTAGCGATTTCCATCGCTACCGTATCGTTCTGTTTGAGCGGGTCCTTGCGTAGCCACTGAGCCGCTTCGGCGATGCTGGCCACCAAACGCGCAAGATGGTCGTTGATGAGCCCGCCGCCTTTGCTTGCCAACGTGACGGCATTGTCATGGAACTGCGGCAGTGCCGCCGCAGCACCGGCACAGAACTTGTTCCAAGCCTCCTTGGCCGACCCCAGCGAATCCCGCATGGCGCGCAGGACCGGCTTGAGTGGTTCGATGTCTGCCGTCTGGCCCGGCACCAGCGCGTCGAGCTGATAGGTCTCCTTGACCTTCTGCACCAGCGCTCCGCCCCCCTTGGCGACGGCGACAAAATACAAGGCATCTCGTACCAGCCGTTCGGACACCGTCCTCGAGCCTTCCAGCAACCGACGCATCTGCAGGTCGATGCGGGCACAAAGCTTCTTCACATGGAAATCGCCGGTCACCTGCTGCGCCGCCAGAGCATCGAGCAGCGCGATCGTGATCCACCAGAAGGCGCGCGCAGAAGGCAGTGCCTGGGTGGCCTCGATGGCGGCGACGGCGTTGCGCATTTCGACAACCCCGGAGATATCATCTGCGTTGCGCAGCCAGCGCAGAAAGCCCCGCTCGAACCGGGCGCGCTCGGTTTTCAGGTGATTGGCCGCTTCGGCGGAGGATAACTGCAGCGCCTCATCCTCCCGTTTGGGCGGGCGCAAGGAGAGGTCAGGAAAGAACAGATCGCTTGGTGCTACGCGCTCGGCGCCGCGCGCCGCGAGCAGATCACGATAGATCCCCAGGAACTTGAGCGGCTGGTTCGGCATGCCGCTCGCCACTTCTTCGAGATATTGGCGGATGACGGAAATCGCCCTTTGCGCCAGTTCCCCCAGGGCCGCAGTGGCGGCGACATGGCCGCCCTCAATATCGGACAATAGCTGCTCGATCGCTTCGGAGAATTGCGTTACGCCATCCAGGCCAACAATCGAGAGCGCGCCATGCGCCTGATGCAGGTGGGTGCGGGCAAACTTGATCTGGGCGGATTCGCCGGGGTTATCGACAAACTTGCCGAGCGCATCATGGGCGCGCCCCAAGGCAAGGTCGATCTCGCCCTTGACCCAGGACAGCGGACCGAGATCAAGATCGGAAGTGGCAGCCATCGTATCGTCCGCGTTCGGCCGCTTTAAACCTTGAAGCCCGACACCGAACCTTTCAGTTCGACGGCCAGTTCGGCAAGCTGACCGATCGATACCGCCGTCTGCTTGGTGCCGACGGTTGTCTGCTCGGTCACCTGAAGGATGCCCTGCATGTTCTGCGCCACACGCGTGGCATTCTCGGCTTGCTGCTGGGTGGCGGAGGAGATCGATTCAATCAGGGAAGCGAGGTTGGTCGACACCGAGGAGATCTCCTGCAGCGCCTGGCCGGCAGCATCGGACAGCTTGGCGCCATCCACCACGCCACGCGTCGAGTTCTCCATGGCTGATACGGCATCCTGCGTATCGGTCTGAATCGTCTTCACGATCGCCGCGATCTGCTTCGTCGCCTCGCCGGAACGTTCCGCCAGGCGCTGAACTTCTTCCGCAACCACCGTGAAACCGCGGCCCGCCTCACCGGCGGAAGCTGCCTGAATGGCGGCGTTAAGCGCCAGCACGTTGGTCTGTTCGGTAATGTCCGAGATCAGTTCCACGATCTCGCCGATCTCCTGGGAGGATTCACCCAGGCGTTTGATCCGCTTGGAGGTCTCCTGGATCTGGTCGCGAATTTCGTTCATGCCCTTGATGGAGTTCTCCACTGCCACGGCGCCCTTTTGCGCAGCATCCAGGGAGTGGCGCGCCACCTGGGCGGACTCCATGGCCTCGCTTGACACCTGGTTCATCGATTTCGCCATGTCGAGAACGTTGTTGCCCGCCTGCTGAATCTCCTGTGACTGGCGCTCAGTCGCGACCAGGAGTTCGTTCGAGGTCTTCTGCGCGGCCGCGGATGCGGATGCCACGCGCCCAGCCGCATCGTTGATTCGCCGCACCAGCACGCCGAGTTCCTCAATCGTGTAATTCACCGAATCGGCAATGGCGCCCGTGATGTCCTCGGTCACCGTGGCGCGTACCGTCAAGTCGCCGTCGGCCAGGTCGCCCATCTCGTTCATCAGGCGGAGAATGGCCTCCTGGCTGGCATTCTTGGATTGCTCCGCCACATGGCGCTCTCGTTCTGCCTGCTCCCGGCGGGTTGCGGAATCGTCGTTGAAAACCTTGACCATCAAGCCAAGCATGGCGACGGCAAGCACCGAGAAAATCGAGATGACCCAGGTATTGGTGGCGCTGGCGGCAATTCCGGCCGCGTAGGCGTTGGCCAGCCCTGTAGTCGCCTTCAATAGCGGGACGCTGTCGCGGAAGATGCTGCTCCCCGCCTGCTTCGCCAGCACCAGTTTTTGCATGTTTCCGAGAATGCCGGCCACAGCCTCCTGGTATTCCTTGTACGCTGCGTCCAGTTCTACCAGCTTTTCCTTGGTCTCGGGGTCGCCCGCAGGGTTGATTCGCATCGCCTCCGAACCCTTGCCCAGGGCGCCGAGCACATCACGGAAAGTATTGGTGTCCTTGCCCAACAGAAAAGCTACCTCGGGATCGATAGCGTCGGCCACCAGGAGGGCGTTGGCGTTCTTCGCCAGGCGTTGCGTCAGCATGACCAGCTGGTTGGCTGCGGCGATTTCACGCGCCGAGGCGCCGATCTGCAATTTGAGTGCGGCGACCTGTTCGGCCAGTTCCAGCAGCTGCGGGTTCTTCGCATTGATGGTCGATACCGATTTGCCGAGCTGCTGCAGGTTCTTCTCCTGCTCCAGCACCACAGACGCATTCTTGTCGGACTTGCCCCATTCGACAGTCAGCGCCTGCAGTGCGGGGCGGGTGATGTCAGGGCTCGGGGGAACGGCGATTTCATCGATCGTGCCGCCATGCGTAACCTGTTCCAGAAGGCTGGCGAAGTTGCTGCGGCTCTCCTTTAGTTCGGCGAATGCCGCCGCATTGCCCTGCAGGGCAAGCTGGGCAGACTTGGCGATTGACTGCGAGAGCGTTCGCATCTGCCCTGCGGCCGAGGTATAGGCAGTACCGTGCGTGGCCGTCCGGTTGTCGAGCCAGGCCGACACGCCCACGACAAACAGGAAGAATACAAAGATGCCGCCCAGCAGCTGCAGCTGCGAGCCGACTGGCTGGTCACCTATCCCGGGCAGTTTGAAACGGCCGCCCTGCACTGCCGCCTGTTGCAGGTCGTCCATGATGGTGCTCTGCGTGTCATCCGCGGGAGCCTCAGTGCTGTCCGGCGACTTCGTGGAGGAAGTAATGTTGAATGCCATGCCTTGGTCTCCGATATTCAGCGTCTAGTAGTAACTGGTCACTGCCGTGCTCACGACAGCCCGATCTCGAGGAAATCCGACTGCCCGAGCAGGTTTTTTAAATTCAGCCGTTTCCACACATTGTTCTGCGGATCGACATACTGCTCGCCTACCCATGGCCTTGGATCGATTTCAGCAGTCCGCGGCGCCATTTGTTCCACATTGCGCAAACCCAGAGTGCGGTTTACCAGCAAGGCACTGTTGATGCCAAAACGGCTTCCGACAATGAGCAGCCTGCTGTCGGCATTTTGCGGTGTGGCTTCGCCCCCTTGGAAGGCAGAAAAATCCACCACGCTGTACAACGTGCCGCGGATATTGGCCATGCCGCAAAACCAGGACTTGGTCATCGGCACACTGGTCAGCGACGGCAGAGGCACTATCTCGCCCGAATCGGCCAGGTCGAGCAGCCAGTGGTCCCGTCCCGCCTGTACGCCCAGCAGGGCGCGCGCCGTCTGGCCGGCCCGGGCGCTGGTCAGACGCTGAACCAGGCTCTCCTGGAACTCGCGCAGGCTGATTTTCTTCCTTGCCATCAGCAATGGCCGCCTCAGCCCAGCGCAGCAATCTTGTCCAGCAACACTTTCGGATCAATCGGCTTTACAAGGTAATCGTTGGCTCCCTGGCGCATGCCCCAGATCTTGTCCGTCTCCTGCCCTTTGCTGGTGCACATGACGACGGGAATATGCTTGGTTGCTTCTTCGCGCGTGATGGTGCGCGTGGCCTGGTAACCGTTCATGCCCGGCATGACGACGTCCATAAGGATCAGGTCGGGCATCTCGGACTTGGACTTGGTGATGGCTTCCTCGCCGCTTTCAGCGGTGACTACCGTATAGCCATCCTTCGAGAGCAGCTCGCTCAGCGCATGGCGCTCGGTCGGCGAGTCGTCGACAATGAGAATTTTCTTGATGGGCATATTCTTACCTCGCTACATACAATTTATGAAACGCGCTGCGGCATGTGCGCCGCGACAGCCTTGAGCAGGCTGTCTTTGGTAAAGGGTTTGGTCAGATACTCGTCGGAGCCGACCATGCGGCCGCGCGCGCGATCGAACAAGCCGTCCTTGGAGGACAGCATGATGACTGGCGTCGTGCCGAAACGCGGGTTCTTCTTGATGAGCGCGCACGTCTGGTAACCGTCGAGGCGCGGCATCATGATGTCGCAGAAAATAATGTCCGGATGGTGGTCGGCGATCTTCGCCAGTGCATCGAAGCCGTCTTCCGCCAACACGACCTGGCAGCCGGCCTGCACCAGAAAAATTTCAGCGCTGCGGCGGATGGTGTTGCTGTCGTCGATCACCATCACCTTGACGCCGTTCAGATTGACTGCTTCTGCCACGCTCCTCCGCCTCCTCTAGCATGACCACTGTTTGTTACTTCCGACATATGGCTTGTTTTGACTTCGTGGTCAAGCGCAGTGGGTGACTATACCCTAAAAAACAGCCATTTCCATGCCAACTTTGACACACTGGGTCATATTTCGACCAGTTCGAAATCCTCCTTGCGCGCGCCACACTCCGGACAGGCCCAGTTGGGTGGAACGTCTTCCCAGCGGGTGCCTGGCGGAATGCCTTCGTCCGGCAGACCCGCCGCTTCGTCGTAAATAAAGCCGCAGATCAGGCACATCCAGGTCCGAAAGGGGGCTTGGAGCGTCATTCGAACATACCTGCTTAGGTTAGAATCGGGGCAGTCTAACCCATTCGCTTCCGGCCACGCCAGCCGCTTTCCCGCCATGCCCCAGGACCTGCTGCCCCCCATCGTGATGGTGTTCGCCGCCTCCGATCCGTCGGGGGGCGCCGGCCTCCAGGCCGACATCATGACCCTCTCCAGCATGGGGTGCCACCCGCTGTCCGTACTCACTGCAATGACCGTGCAGGACACGGCCGGCGTCGAGGATGCCCTGGCGATCGATGCCGATTGGGTATCCGACCAGGCGCGGGCACTGCTCGAGGACATGTCCGTGTCGGCCTTCAAGATCGGCATGCTGGGCAGCGTCGAGAACATCGCTGCCATCGCCGAGATCATTTCAGACTATCCGGACATCCCGCTCGTGCTGGATCCGGTGCTTGCGTCCGGACGCGGCGAGGAACTGGCCAGCGAGGACATGATCGCGGCCATGCGCGAACTGCTGCTGCCGCAAACGACGCTGCTCACGCCAAACAGCCTCGAGGCACGCCGCCTCGCCCTTGACGAATCCGACGACGAGGACGATCCCGACCTGGCTGAGTGTGCGCGACGGCTGGTGGGGCTCGGCGCCGAATACGTGCTGATCACGGGCACCCACGAGCACAGCCCGCAGGTGGTCAATTCACTCTACGGGGAAGGCGGTCTGATCCGCGCCGACGCCTGGGATCGCCTTCCTGGCAGCTACCACGGTTCGGGCTGCACCCTGGCCTCGGCCATCGCCGCCAATTTGGCCAACGGCCTGGACATCGCTCAGGCGGTGCGGGATGCGCAGGACTACACCTGGCAGGCGCTTGCCAACGGATTCCGGCCCGGTATGGGCCAGTACCTGCCAGACCGCTTTTTCTGGGCGCGCGAGCCGGAACCCGAGGATGGACGCGAAAGTTAAGGGGCTCTACGCCGTCACGCCCGATATTGCCGACACGGACGATTTGCTGCGCCGTGTCTACGCTGCCCTGCGCGGCGGCACGCGACTGGTGCAATACCGCAACAAGCAGGCTGGGCCGGCCCTGCGACGCGAGCAGGCAGCCATTCTGGTGACGCTGTGCCATGAACACGCCGCCCGCCTGATCGTGAACGACGATCTCGCGCTGGCATTGGAAAGCGGCGCCGACGGCGTCCATCTCGGCCGCGAAGACGGGGGGCTGGCCGCGGCCCGCACCGCATTGGGCCCGCAGAAAATCCTTGGTGTCTCCTGCTACAACGACATGGAACGGGCCCGGGAAGCCCGTCGCCAAGGCGCCGACTATGTCGCCTTCGGCAGCGTATTCCCCTCATCGACCAAGCCGGACACCATACCGGCGCCACTGACCTTGCTGGCGCAGGCGAAAGCAACGTGCGGCCTGCCGGTCTGCGCCATCGGCGGCATCACCCTGCAAAACGCCCCCCAATTGATCGCCGCTGGCGCCGATCTGCTGGCTGTCGTATCCGATCTTTTCGGGGCGTCGGACATTCAGTCCCGGGCCGCAGCCTTTACCCATTTGTTTCCAGAGCGAGTCACGTCATGAGCAAGAATGAGCAACTCTTCACCCGTGCCCAGAAAACCATTCCAGGCGGCGTCAATTCTCCCGTGCGCGCCTTCCGCTCAGTCGGCGGCACGCCGCGCTTCTTCACGCACGGGGAAGGGCCCTACGTGTGGGATGCCGACGGCAAACGGTTCATCGATTACGTTGGCTCCTGGGGCCCCCTGGTGCTCGGCCACGCCCATCCCGAGGTGCTCCAGGCCGTGCACGCCGCCGTGTCGCGGGGGCTGACTTTCGGCGCGCCGACGGAAGCCGAGATCGAGATGGCGGAACTGCTGGCCAAGCTATTGCCCGGCCTGGAGATGGTGCGCCTGGTGTCCTCCGGCACGGAAGCGACCATGAGCGCCATCCGCCTCGCGCGCGGCTTCACCGGACGCGACGACATCATCAAGTTCGAAGGCTGCTACCACGGCCATGCCGACAGCCTGCTGGTCAAGGCCGGCTCCGGCGCATTGACTTTCGGCAACCCCTCCTCGGGCGGCGTGCCGGCGGATTTCGCCAAGCACACCCTGGTGCTCGACTACAACGACGCGCAGCAACTGGAAGAAGCCTTCAGGAAGGCCGGCGACCAGATTGCCGCCGTCATCGTGGAACCGGTCGTCGGCAACATGAACCTGATCGCGCCGAAACCCGAATTCCTCGAGGCCATGCGCCGGCTGTGCACGCACTATGGCGCCGTGCTCATCTTCGACGAAGTCATGACCGGCTTCCGCGTCGGCCTGACAGGCGCACAGGGGCACTATGGCATTCGGCCCGATCTGACCACGCTGGGCAAGGTGATCGGCGGCGGCATGCCGGTGGGCGCCTTCGGCGGACGGCGCGACATCATGGAAAAAGTCGCCCCCCTTGGCCCGGTCTATCAGGCGGGCACACTTTCGGGCAGCCCTGTGGCGGTGGCGGCTGGCCTGGCCACGCTCAAGCTGGTAGCGCAGCCGGGCTTCTACACGCAGCTTTCCGCGAAGACGAAGCGGCTGACGGACGGGCTGCAGGTAGAGGCGAGAAAGCACGGCGTAAATTTCAGCGCCCAGGCGGTCGGGGGGATGTTCGGCCTGTATTTCCGCGCTTCGCCGCCGGCCAGCTACGCCGAAGTGATGGAATGCGACAAGGAGGCCTTCAACCGCTTCTTCCATCTCATGCTGGAAATGGGGGTGTATTTCGCCCCCTCCGCCTTCGAGGCCGGCTTCGTCTCCGCCGCGCACACCGAGGCCGATCTCGCCGCCACCTGTGCAGCAGCAGGCGAGATCTTCTCCGGTGTTTAGGTTGTTTTGCCGATAAGGATGGCGTTAGCCTGACGCCACTTACAACAGCGAGCAGCGGAAACAATGACCACGACTCCCGTCCTGCGGCTGTCCGCACACAACCGGGCGGCACTGCGGCGCCATTTTCTCGCCCTGTCGCCTGAAGATCTGCGCCTGCGTTTCGAGCATGTCATCAGCGAGCCGGCCCTGCTGCGCTATGTCGATGCGATCGATTTCGAGGCGGATGCGGTCTTTGGCGTATTCGACGCGAAGCTTGAGTTGGGCGGCGTGGCGCATCTCGGCCTGCGCCGCGAGGTGGCCGAGTTTGGCGTCAGCGTGACGCCCGGCCATCGCGCCAAGGGCATCGGTACGGCGCTCTACCGGCGTGCCTATGAATACTGCCGCAACCACGGCATCGACACCCTTTTCGTGCATTGCCTGAAGGAAAACAAGGCCATGATGCACATTGCGCGCAAGGCCGGCATGGAGATCGTGCTGGATGCTGCCGAGGTGGAAGCCCGCCTGCATGTACCGCCGGGCGATCGGGCGAGTTACACGGACGAATTCCTCGATGATCGCGTCGGCCTGTTCGACCTGGCGCTGAAGTCGCAATTCCTCGCCGCACGCGCCATCGTCGACGCCATGGCCGAGGCAGCCGACACGCTCACGCACCCGCTACAGCAGAAAGAGCGTGGCCAATCCGAGGAAAATGAAGAAGCCGCCTGAGTCGGTCACGGCAGTGATCATCACGCTGGAGCCGATAGCAGGGTCTTGACCCAGGCGCTGGCGCAGCAGCGGAACGGCGACGCCGACTGTGGCGGCGACGATCAGATTGAGCATCATCGCCGACGTCATCACCAGCCCCAGCTGCACGCTGTCGTAGAGCCACCAGGCGACGAAGCCGAGCAGGCTGCCCCAGATCAGGCCGTTTACCATCGCCACGCCGATCTCCTTGCGCAGGAGGACGCGGGCGCTTTCCGGCTGCACATGGCCCAGCGCCATGGCACGCACGATCATGGTGATGGTTTGGTTGCCCGAATTGCCGCCGATGCCGGCGACGATGGGCATGAGCGCGGCCAGGGCCACCAGCTTCTCGATGGAGCCCTCGAACGCCCCGATCACCCGCGAGGCGATGAAGGCGGTGATCAGGTTGATGGCCAGCCAGGACCAGCGGTTCTTCACCGAATCCCACACCGATGCAAAGATGTCCTCGCCCTCGCGCAGGCCGGCGCGGGAGAGATGCTCCGTCTCGGATTCCTCGCGAATGTAGTCGACCACCGCATTCACCGTGACGCGACCGATCAGCCGGTTCTGCGAGTCGACGACCGGGGCCGAAACGAGGTCGTAGCGCTCGAAGGCCTGCGCCGCCGCCTCGGCCTTGTCCGAAGGCTCAAGCGTAAGGGGCTCGGCCTGCAGAATGTTGGCGACCATCTCGTCGGGATCGGTGATGAGCATGCGGTTGAACGGCAAGGTGCCCTTGAGGCATTCCTCGCGGTCCACGACGAAGAGCTGGTCGGTATGGTCGGGCAGATCCTCGAAGCGGCGCAGGTAGCGCAATACCACCTCGAGCGTGACGTCCTCGCGCACCGTGATGACATCGAAGTCCATGAGCGCGCCGACGGCGTCCTCGTCGTAGGACATCGCCGAGCGCAACTGTTCGCGCTCGTCGATGGGCAGGGCGCGGAATACGTCCTGCATGACCTCGTTGGGCAGGTCTGGCGCGAGGTCGGCGATCTCGTCGGCATCGAGCTTTTCGGCCGCGGCCACCAGTTCGTGCGAGTCCATCGCCTCGATGAGCGTTTCGCGCACCGCATCTGAGACTTCCAGCAGGATTTCGCCGTCGCGATCGGCCTTGACCAGGTCCCAGAGAAAAAGGCGCTCGTCGAGCGGCAGCGCCTCGAGGATGTAGGCGATGTCGGCCGGGTGCAGCTCGTCGAGCTTGCGGTGCAGCTCGGCAATGTGCTGCTTGTGCACCAGGTTCTCGACCAGCTCGTGGCGCGGCATTTCCTGGCGATGCACCAGGCCCTCCACCACGCGATGGCGCGCCAGAAGCTCCTGCACTTCACGCAGTTCCTGCTGGACGTCGTCGCTCTGTCGCAGTTCCTCGATGTCGGACATGATCTGGTCGAAATAAGGCCATTCCGCGCAAATTGCGCGGAATGGCGAATTCTAAGTAATTTGTCCGCCCGAGGCGATCAATTAATCAGGGCAGATCGACTGCGACCATGCGGCGAAGGATGATCTGGCTGCGGGCGGCCAGGTAAGGCGAGTCGGGCAAACGGCCGAAGCGGCGCGGATTGGGCAGCAGCACGGCCAGCCGCGCCGACTGCTCCGCCGTGAGCTGGGCGGCGGTGACGCCGTAGTAGTGGCGGGCAGCCGCTTCCGCGCCGAAGATGCCCGGCCCCCATTCGACGACATTGAGGTAGACCTCCAGGATGCGGCGCTTGTCCAGCACAGCTTCCAGCATGAGCGTGATGACGGCCTCCTGCGCCTTGCGCCAGGGCGTCTTGTCGCCGGAGAGGAACAGGTTCTTGGCCAGCTGCTGGGAGATGGTCGAGCCGCCGGCGACGATCCTGCCCTTTTTCTGGTTTTTTTCCAGCGCCTTCTGGATGCCCTCCCAGTCGAAGCCCTCGTGGCCGGAGAACTTGGCGTCTTCAGCGGCGACGACGGCGCGCTTGAGAGAATTCGAGATGCGCGCGTAGGGCACCCACTGCTTCTTCAGCTCGGCCCGGGGTTCCTTCTCGCGCAGTTCGTCGAGCCGCATGGCCATGAAACTGGTCGTGACCGGGTTGGCAAACTTCCACCAGACGACCCAGCCCAGGTACCAGCCCTGCCAGGCCAGGACAAGGAGGACAAGAATGGCCATAGCGCGCCGGCACCAGCGCCAGAAACGCTTCATGCCGCCCGCAGTTGCGCGAGCGCCGGCACCGTATCCGGTCGCACGCCGCGCCACAGGCAAAAGGATTCCGCCGCCTGCTCGACCAGCATGCCCAGGCCGTCGGCCAATCTTGCCGCGCCCTGCGCACGTGCCGCCGCCAGGAAAGGCGTCGTGCAGCCATAGACCATGTCGTAGGCCAGGCTGTCCGGCGCATACAGTCCGGCAGGCAGTTGCGGTGCCTCGTCGGCCAGGCTGGCGGCTGTGGCATTGATGACCAGGTCGAACTGCTGCCCGGCTAACCCGGCGAAGCCGCCCGCTTGGAAGGCGCACCTGCCGGCCAGCGGCGCAAATTCCTCCCGTAGCGCCAGCGCCTTCTCTGCAGTCCGGTTGGCCAGGGTCAGCGCAGCCGGGTTTTCTTCCAGCAGGGGCAGGAGCACGCCGCGGGCGGCGCCGCCCGCACCGAGCAGGAGAATGCGACGGCCGGCAAGACGAAGTTCCAGGTTGCGCGTCAAATCTGCGACCAGGCCGACGCCATCGGTGTTGTCACCCTGTATGCCTGCCGGGGAGAAGATCAGGGTATTCACCGCCTTCGCCGCCTCGGCGCGCGGCGCGCGGGTGGCCGCCAAAGCATAGGCTTCCAGCTTGAAGGGAATGGTGACGTTCATGCCGCGACCGCCGGCCGCGATGAAGGCGCGCACCGCTTGCGCGAAACCGTCGAGCGGCGCCAGGATGGCTTCGTAGGTCATGTCCTGCAAAGTCAGCCCGGCGAAGACGGCGTGGATCTGCGGCGACTTCGAATGCGCGATGGGATTGCCGATGACGGCGTAGCGGTCGGTCATTCCGATTGCAACTGGTCGGCCTTGGTAAACACCCAGGTGCGGGCAAAGGCGACGATGTCGGTCTGGCGCTTGAGTTCGGCGGAAAAGTTGCCGTAGGGGGCGGCCATGCGGACGATGCGTAGCGCCGCCTCGTCGAGAATCCTGTGGCCCGAGGAGCGCTGCACCTCGACGCGCTCAAGGCTGCCGTCGGCCTTGATCTCGACATACAGCAGCAGATTGCCGTAGAGCCTGCCCTTGGCCGCCTCGGGGTAGTTCAGGTTGCCGATGCGCTCGACCTTCTGGCGCCAATCCTCCAGGTACTGGGCGGCGGCGAATTCCTCGGTGCGGGCGCCGATAAACTTCTTGCGCGGGCGCTTGTTGTACTCCTCGACCTGGCGCGCGATCTGTGCCTCCATGCGGGCGATGGCCAGGGCGCTTTGCGCCAGATCGGCGCCACGCACGCTGGACTGCTCGGGCTGTTTCTCGTTGCGGATGGTCTCGACCTGGACGGCCTTCTTGCTCTTCGCCTGCGTCAACAGCTTCTGCTGCTGGGCTTCCAATTCCTGCACCCGTCGCTGCGCCTCGACCAGACTGTCGCCCGGCTGCGTCTGCTGCGCGGCCGGCAGGGGTGTCTTGGCGCGCCGGTTCGCGTCGGTGTTGCCGCCGCCATCGAGGTTGGCCTGGGCACGCGCCTGGGCCTTGACCGGCTTGCGCGCGCTTTTGGCGTTGACCAGCACCACTTCCAGCGTGGCGCTGGTCGCGCGCTTGATCGCGTCGGGCAGCTTGAAATGAATTGAGAGCAGGATGGCATGGATGGCCAGCGAAGCGATCAGCGCCAGCGTGAAACTGCGGCGGGGCGGGTCCATGCGGGAAAGCCAGTCCGGCCAGGCCACGGAGAAAGCGCCAGTGCTGCGGGAAGAAGCCATGCTGCTAGCGGGCATGAAGCCGAATTCTACTCCGGTATTTCCACATCATCGATGCTTTCCGCTTCAGCCGGCTCGCCCAGCGTCGCCAGATAACGACACTGCGCCTCGATTGCCAGCAGGTCGATGCCGCCGATCGCCACTCTGACCCGCGTGCGCGGATCGCTGGCCGGCAGCGAAGGGCAGCGCAGGAAGAGCGGAATGCGCTCGAGCCGCAGCAGGCTCTCGCGCACGACGCGCGCCGGGGTTTCCGCGATCCCTTCCTGCTGCAGCCAGCGCAGGCACCAGTAGCGCTCCATGCCACGCTGAAACTCGGCGTAGGCGGCATAAGTGATCTCGAAATCGCGCATGGCGGAGAGCAGGGCCTCGCTGCGCACAGTAAAGGGCGGCGCTTCATTGCCGAGGTGCGCCAGCAACTGCCACTGGTTGATCAGGTCGACGTAGCGCCGCAGCGGAGAGCTCGACCAGGCATAGCAATCCACACCCAGCCCCTCGTGCGACAGCGCCGCCGTGGTCATGCGCACCTTGCCGGCGGCCTGCACGCGGTAGATGGCGGCCACCTGCGCGTCGGCCAGCAATTTGCCCCAGGTAGCGTTGGCGACGATCATCAGCTCGGCCACCAGCTTGTCGAGGGGGGAGCCGCGCCGGCGCTCAGCGATGTCGATGCGGCCCTCGGCCTCGGCCCAGTCCACATAGAAGCTGTATTCGGTCATGCCCTGGTTCGCAGAGGGCTTGCCGCGGCCGGCTTCCAGCACGGTGGCGAATTCCCACAGCAGGGTCAGCTCGCGCTTGTAGGCAAAATCCGGCCCGCCCTCGGCCAGCGTCCGCTCGTTGAAGACCGGGTCGATGTCGTGGTGGCGCAGATTGGCCGCCACCGGCACACGCTCGATGCGCGAGGATGAACCACGCACGGCGTAGTCCGGCCCCACCTCGAGGTAAAGCGAGAGCGCCGCGCAGTCGCGTCCGGCGGACAGCGTGAAACGCTCCACCACCTCTTCCGGCAGCATGGTGATCTTGCGCCCCGGCATGTACACCGTTGACAGGCGGCTACGGGCGATCGCGCCCAGAGCGGAATCGGGGCGGATGCCCAGCCCCGGCGCCGCGATATGGATGCCGATGCGCCAGCCGCCTCCCTCCTGCGGCGTGACGGAAAACGCATCGTCGATCTCGGTGGTGGCGGCATCGTCGACGGAAAATGCCAGTACTTCAGCAAGCGGCAAGTCCTCGAGCGCGTGCGGCGCTTCATATGCGCCGAAGTCCGTGCCCTGCGGGAAGAGCTCGAAAAGAAAGCGGCCGAGATGATAGTCGTGGCTGGAAGGCAGGGCGCCGCAGCGCGACAGCAGGTGCGCGGCGCTCAGTCCGGCCTCGGCGCAGGCCAATTCCAGGGCCTTGGTTTCCAGGCGGTTGCGGTCGGGCTTGTAGAGGAGCTGGTTGAGCAGCGGCGGGAACTCGGCCGGCAGGGCGCCAGCCTTGAGTTCCCCGGCCATGCGCTCGATGGTGAGGGCCTGCTGGCGCTTTTTTTCCAACCCGGTCAACGCTGCCTTGAGGATATCCGGCGGCGCCTTGCGGAAGCGGCCCTTGCCCTTGCGGTGGAAATGGATCGGCGCGGCATGCAGCCGCAGCAGGATGGCAGTGGCCTCGACCGGCTGGGGCACGCGGCCGAAATACTCCCGCGCCAGGTCTTCGAAGCCGAACTCGGCCTCCGGACTCACTTCCCAGAGGAATTCCGGCTCGATGCCGGCCGATTCGCCTTCGGCGCGCTCGAGCAGCTCGCCCGGCGCGGGTTGGGCAAAGCGCAGCAGCACGTTGGCGGACTTTACCTTGACGCGCTTGCCGCTCACCGTCTCGACCTGCAGCGAGGTCACGTTGTCGGCGAGTACGGCGCCAGCCTTGAAGGCGCCGTCCTCTTCAAACAGGACATTCATCGGGGATTGCTGGAAGCAGGGGGGATGGGGCGGAATTATACCCGACGCGCTGCCGCGATCAGGACTTCGCTCTCGGGGACATAGCCCTCGCCGCGACGCCAGGGCTCGAGTTCCTGCGCCACTTCGCTGCCGAGACGCGCCATGGTTGCCTCGGGCAGGCGCGACAAGCCAGCCGCCGCGCCGCCGGCCATGTCGCGGAAGGCCTGCCAGTAGTCCTGCGGCGTCGCGAAGACGCAGCTGAGGGTGTGCGTGTGAAGCTCGACTTCACGGAAGCCCGCTGCCTCCAGCGTCTGTTTCAGGAAAGGCCGGCTGCCGAAGCGGAAGGGCGAGAGACGCTCGGCCTTGGGCGGCGGCAGGATGCGGCGAATGCATTGCAGGGCGCATGACACCAGCGGCGTCTGCGCTGCCTCGCCCCACACCGAGAACACGGCGAGGCCGCCTGGCTTGAGCACGCGACGCATTTCCGCGAGGGACTGCTCCGCTGCGGGAAAGAACATCAGGCCAAGCCCGCACAGCACGCGGTCGAAGACGCCGTCGGCAAAAGTCAGCCGCTCCGCATCGGCGGCGACGAAGACCAGGTTGTCCGCGACGGCCCGGCGGCGTCCTTCCCGCAGCGCCCCTTCGGCGATGTCGCTCGCCACCACCAGCCCGCCCTGCACCTCTGCCGCCGCCGCACTGGCCAGCACGCCCGGCCCGCTCGCCAGATCCAGCACGCACTATCCCGGCTGCAAGCTCGGCCGCCGCCAGCAGCGCGGCATTCAAGCCTGTTCGCAGCGCAGCGCCCTCGGCGTAGCGCGCGGCAATCAGGTTGTAGCCGGCACGCTCCTCGCGCTTGTGGCGATCGGCATCGAAACTCATGTGGCCAGCCCCGCGAAGCGCAGCACCACGTCCAGATAGTCCGGCCAGCGCGTAAAGCTGTGGTCACCCCCCGGCAGCACCACCTGCCGGCAGCCGGCGTACTTCGCCACTGCCTGGTGGTAGTCGAGCGTCTCGTCGCCCTCCTCCACCAGCAGCAGGACGTCCTCCGGCCGCGACAGGCGCGGCACCTCGATCGCGCGCAGTTCCTCGATGTGCTCAAGGCGGAAATCGAAAGTCTCGCCGGTATAGAGGTTCGTCTGCGGCCCAACGAACTCGGCGAGCGAGAGATGGGCCACCACCGCCGGGTTGATGAGCACCGCACGCAAGCCATGCTTCTCGGCCAGATGCGTGGCGTAATAGCCGCCCAGCGAACTGCCCACCACCGTAACCGGGGTCGTTGCGGCGGCAATGGCGCGCTCCGCCAGCGCGATGGCCACGCGCGGCGAAACCGGCAACTGCTCGCACCAGAACAGAGGGCCGAGGCCAAGCGCTTCCATGTGCGCCTTCAGTTGTTTCGCCTTGTTGGATTGGGGCGAGGAACGGAAACCATGCAGATAGACAATCATCGCTCAGTTCGCCGGCACGGTGCGATCGGCCGCCCACGCGCGCAGGGCGGCCACGCGTTCCGCCATCACCGTCGACAGCGGGCGGGTACGGCTGATTTCAGTCAGCAGCAGCGCCTGCTCGAGCGGCACCTTCCGCGCATGCGCTTCGTACAGCGAAGACACGACGGCCTGCTCGATCTCGGCGCCGGAGAACCCGTCCGCCGCCAGCGCCAGTGCGTCGAGGTCGAATCGCTCGGGCTTTGCTTCGCGCCGTGCCAGGTGGATGGCGAAGATCTCGGCGCGCGTCGGCGCGTCCGGCAGGTCGACGAAAAAGATCTCGTCCAGGCGGCCCTTGCGGATCAGCTCCGGCGGCAGCTGCTCGATATCGTTGGCGGTGGCGACAATGAAGACGCGGCCCTTGCGCTCCGACAGCCAGGTCAGCAGGGTGCCGAGGATGCGGCGCGAGACGCCGCCGTCGGTACCGCCGGAGCTGTCGCTGGCGAGCCCCTTCTCGATCTCGTCGACCCACAGCACGCAGGGCGCCATGGCTTCCGCCGAAGCCAGCGCTTCGCGCAGGTTGCGCTCGGTCTCGCCGAAAAACTTGTTGTAGAGCGTGGCGAAATCCAGCCGTAGCAGGGGCACCCCCCAGGCGCCGGCCACCGCCTTGGCGGCCAGGCTCTTGCCGCTGCCCTGCACGCCGAGCAGCATGATGCCCTTGGGCGGCTGCAGGCCGGCGCCGGCGTCGCCGACGAAGACGTCGCGGCGCAACTCCAGCCAATGCTTGAGCCGGTTCACGCCGCCGACCTGGGCGAAGCTGGCCGTGTCGAACTCCAGGCTCAGCACGCTGCCTGCGCCGAGCGCGTCGTACTTGAAGCGCAGCACGTGGTCGATGTCCTTGCGGGTGATCAAGCCGTCGTTGCGGATCGCCTGCCGTGCCAGCCTGCGCGCGTCGTCGAGCGCCATGCCGGTCAGGTGGCGCGCCAGCAGATGCAGCGCCTCCTTCTCGCCGCGCACCGGCTCCCCGTTTCCCTGTCGCGCCCAAAGCTGCATTTCCTCGCGCAGGAGTCCCTGGATCGTTTCCAATCCCGGCACCGACAAGGCGAAGCGCGCACTCATGCGGGCCAGCTCGGCATTCAATTCGATGCGAGGGCTGACGAAAACCAGTGTGCGGGCGGTCTTGTTGTATTCGTTGGCGATCTCGCGAACCAGACGCGCATTCACCGGATCGGCGAGGTAGGGGTGCGCGTCGAGCATGACATAGACGCCGTTCTGCTGGGTCTTGTCGATATGGCGCAGCGCATCGAGGAATTCGTAGGTCTGCGTGATCGGCTGGGTGTTGCTGCTGCGGCGCAAGCCGTCGGCCACGCTCCAGATGAACAGCGCCAGGCCTTCCAGGTTGGCCGCCTGCTCCAGCAGCGCGACCACGCGCGGTTCCTCGTGGGTCTCGACGACGACCAGGGGAAAGCGCGATTGCAGGATCAGCGCCAGGTCGTGCAGGTCGTTCATGGCGCGGTCCAATTCACCACGCCCGAATAGGCCGTGCCGATGACGATGATACCGAAGACGATGCGGTACCAGGCGAAAATCGAGAAGTCGTGGGTGCTGATGTAGCGCAGCAGCCAGCGCACGCAGAGGAAGGCCGAGACGAAGGAGGCGGAAAAGCCGACCGCCCACATGCCGAGATCGTCGGCGTTGAGCAGGTGCCGTTCCTTCACCATCTGGTAGGCGGCGGCGGCAAACAGGGTCGGCACCGCCAGGAAGAAGGAAAACTCGGTGGCCGCCTTGCGCGACAGGCCGAAGAGCAGTCCGCCGATGATGGTGGCGCCGGAACGCGATGTGCCGGGAATCAGCGCGAAGGCCTGGGCGATGCCGAGCAGGAGGGCATCACGCCAGCCCATGTCGTCGACGCTCTCGACCCGGATCGTGTGCTCGCGCCGCTCCGCCCAGAGGATGACCAGGCCACCGACGATGAAGGCCGTCGCCACGGGAACCGGCTGGAACAGCTGCGCCTTGATGGCCTGGCCGAATGCCAGGCCAAGCAGCGCCAGCGGCATGAAGGCGATGGCCAGGTTCGCCACGAAGCGCTGCGCGACGCGGTCGTGCGACACCCCGCGGACGACCCGGCCGAGCCGGGCGCGGTACTCCCAGCACACCGCCAGAATCGCACCGGTCTGGATGGCGATCTGAAACAGTTTGCCGCGCTCATCGTTGAAGTCGAGCAGGTCGGCCACGAGGATCAGGTGGCCGGTCGAGGAGATCGGCAGGAATTCGGTGAGGCCCTCGACGATGCCGAGGATGAGCGCGTGCAGCAGCAGGGTGAAATCCATAGCGCCGGGATGGTAGCATGGAGACCGATTTCCCCGGCCCGGCAAGGACATGCGCATGGACATTCCGCGCGAACTCATCGAGCGCCTCTCGCGGGCACGCCGCGTGGCCGTGCTCACCGGTGCTGGCATCTCGGCCGAATCGGGCATTCCGACCTTCCGCGACGCGTTGACCGGACTGTGGGCCAATTACGATCCGCAGGAACTGGCCACGCCGGAAGGCTTCGCGCGCAATCCCAAGAGGGTGTGGGAGTGGTATGCCTCGCGGCGCGCCAGTATTGCCGGCGTGCGGCCCAATCCCGGCCACGAAGCGCTGGCCAGGCTGGAACAGCGCTTCGACACCTTCACGCTCGTGACGCAGAACATCGACAGCCTGCACCAACGCGCCGGCTCGCGCGCGGTGGTGGAACTGCACGGCAACATTACGCGGGTGAAATGCTCACTCGAGCAGCGCGTCGTCAGCGACTTTGCGGAGGGCGAATCGCCGCCGCGCTGCCACTGCGGCGCCTACCTGCGCCCGGACGTCGTGTGGTTCGGCGAAATGCTGCCGGCGGAGGCCCTGGCGCGAGCGGAGGATGCCGCCGAGCATTGCGACGTGTTTCTCAGCATCGGCACCTCGGCGCAGGTTTACCCGGCCGCCGAACTCCCGCTGCGGGCGCTGTCGGCCGGCGCAACCGTGGTGGAAATCAACCCGGAACGCACGGCGCTCACGCGCCATATTCAGTTTGCGCTGCAGGGAGCGGCGGGAACGGTGCTGCCGCTGTTGCTGGACAAGCTGGCTGCGGCTAACGCTTGAACAGGCCTTTGAGGACGCCCTTGGATTTCTCCTGCACCGTCTCCTTCACCTTCGCCTCGACCTTGGCCTTGGCGGCTTCCGCCACCAGGCCGCCGAACTCGATGTTGTAGGCGAGCTTGTCGAAGGGGCCGCTTACCCGCACCGGCACGGTGAGGCCCTTGAGGTGATCGAGTTCCCTCCCGCCCTGGCCGCCCGAGGTGTTCACCACGCTGGCCTTGGCAAGATAATCCACGCGGTCTTCGCCGATATCGATGTCGCCCGAGCCGCCCAGGCGGATGAAGGGCGACTTCATGCTGAGGTCGTCGTTGCGCGCCACGCCGCCGGCGATGCGAAAGGAAGCGGTCAGTTCGGAGAAATCCGTCTTCTCGGCCTGCTTCGCTTCCTGAACGGCATCCTTGCGGCCGGAGAACAACGCCTTCGACTCGCGAAAGGTCTTCGCCAGGTTGATGCCCTTGATGGCGCCGTCCTTCAGATTCACGCTCGCCGTGCCGTTGAGGCCCTTCTTCATCGCCGCAACCGTCGTGCCGCCGGACGTGACGTCGAGCGCGACGTTGCCGCGCCCCTCCAGCACGTCCTTGTCGAGCGCATCTTTCATGAGGGGATTGATGCTGACATTGGCCAGGTTCTGCTTCAGTGCGACGCGATTGTTGTTGGCATTGACTGATAGCGCGCCCGTCAGGCTGCCGTTGTAGAGGCTGGCCGAGTGGGGTGCGACGTCGAGCTTGCCGTCGGCGGCCTTGATCTCCAGGCGGACATTGGCGGCCTTGACGTTAGACACCTGCAGTTGTCCGATCTTCACGACGCCGCTGGCGTTCAGGCCCTTGAGCGCGGAGAAATCGAGCGGCGTTTCCGCTTTCTTGTCGCCCGCCGCGGCGGTTTCCGGCGGCAGGTACTTGTCCACATTGAGCCGGTCGATGTCGAGGTCGAAGCCCAGCACCAGCGGGCTGAAGCGCGTCAGGTTCAGTTTCGCCGCGATCTTGCTCTCGTCGAACAGTGTGTTGGCATGCAGGGCCGCCGTCTGTCCGTCGATATCGGCGCGCACGCCTCCCGTTAGCGGCAGGCGGACACTCTTCATGGGCATCTGCGGGTTGGCCAAGTTTAGTTCGCCTGTGAATGCAGGCAATTCGACCGTCTGATTTTCCAGGTTGGCGGACAGGGTTGAAGCCAGGCTGCCTTTGACGGTGGTCTCGCCCTGCCGGGCGTCGAGGTCCAGCACGAATTTGCCGGCCTGCAGAGACTGACTCTTGCCCTCCACCCCCGATAGCGCGATCTTTGCATCGATAGCACGCTGGGCACCCGCCAGCTTGATGGAAGCATTGACGGTCGCCCCGCTGGCTTTCTCCGCCGTCAGCGCCAGCTTCGGCGCATCGAGCCGCGCCTCGAAGGCATCGCCCGCCGCCTTGCCCTTGGCCGTCAGCAGCAGCTGCTCGACGACGATTTCGTTCGCACCAGCCAGCTGCATGGCAGCTGCGGCCAGCGTTATGTCCAGCGACTTCATGTCGGCCAGGTCGCCAGTCAGGCGCACATCCAGATTCGCGCCGCCGTAGCTTTTCCGGTCGAGATCGTAGCGATACTCGCCGGCGGCCTTTAGCGCCACCGCCAGATTGGGCTGCGTGCCCACCAGCGTCGCCGACAGGTCGAACTTGTCCGACGCGGCGTTGGCCAGTCGCCCCGTTTCCAGATTAAGGGACGAGAGGATCAGGTCTTGGCCGGCCTTTTCGTCACGCCAGGCCAGTTCGCCGTTGGCGAACTTCACGCCGGCGATGTCGAAGCGGGCAGGCGGCTCCTTCTCGTCCTTCGACAGCAAGTCATCGATATTCAGCCGTCCGTCCTTGAAGCGCACCACGCGGGCCTTGACGCCATCGAGCGTCACGGTATCCACCACCACCTGCTTGGACAGCAGCGGCAACAATTGCAGGGATATGCGCGCGTTGTCCACCGCGGCGAACACCTGTTCGCTCTTGTGCTCTGACAACGTCGCTTTGCCCAGACGCACCCCGATGGCGGGGAACAGGGACAGGGACAGGTCACCTTCGATCTTCAGGCTGCGTTCCTTCTTCTCCTTGACCAGCTGGGCGATCTCGCCTTTCCACTTGTTGGCATCGAAGGTCGCCAGAATGAATGCCGCGACGGCGGCCAGCAAGGCCACCAGGCCGCCCAGGACAAAGGCTGTGATTTTGACGGCTCTCATGAATCCACCTCCACCGAGAAGCAACTGAACAGGTTCAGGTTAGCAGAGAATGCCGTGAGCAACTATTGGCCATCGGCAGCGCTTGTTGCGCATTCAGACTAACTTCGCAACACTAGCGCCTCTCCCAACACTGGCAGGAAAGGAATTCACATGAGCATCGTCAGCGAATTCAGGGAATTCGCCATGAAGGGCAATGTCGTCAACCTGGCTGTCGGCGTCATCATCGGCGGCGCCTTCGGCAAGATCGTCAACTCGCTCGTCAAGGACATCGTGATGCCCATCGTGGGCCGCCTGGTCGGCGGCGTTGACTTCACTCAGCTTTATCTCAATCTGGGCAGCACGGCATTCGAAACGCTTGAAGCTGCCGAGAAGGCCGGCGCGCCCATCGTGAAGTACGGTGCGTTCATCAGCACGACGGTCAACTTCGTCATCATCGCCTTGGCCATCTTTGTGGCGGTCAAGGCGATGAACCGTCTCAAGCGCGCCGAGGCGCCTTCCGCGCCCGCCGCGCCGGCCACGCGCGAGTGCCCGCACTGCCTGTCGGTCATTCCGCTCAAGGCCACGCGCTGCGCGCATTGCACTTCGCAACTGCAATAAAGCCTGTCATCCCCTTATCTCTTTTCGGCTACAATTGCCTCTCCAATAAGGAGGGGCGATGGGGCCGGAAGAACTGGATGGCCTGCTGCGCGAATCGGTCTATTTCCGCAGCGCGTTGGTGGATCTGCTTCAATCCTCGGAGCAAACCCTGGCGATCGCCGTCACCGCCCTGGCACGCCAGGTCAACATCGGGCGTCTGTCAGCGGATCTCCTGGCCCTGCAACGGGAAGCCGCGGTCGACGAGCCCAATCCGATCCGCGACCACCTGCTCAACGCCATCCGTAGTCGGCTTCACCCGCCACTGGCGGATTAGCCGCGCAGTCGGGCCGGCTGCAGGCATTGCGAACAAGAAAGCTGGTAGGGCAGGAAGGTACTTGCGCAAGCTGCCCGCGCGGGCAGCGCAGGTCAGTTGGAATCTGGCGCGCCCGAGACGATTCGAACGTCCGACCCCTGCCTTCGGAGGGCAGTACTCTATCCAGCTGAGCTACGGGCGCCAGGACGCGAAGCATAGCCGTTTTCCCCAATACCGTCCATTCGACCCGCCGATCAGGTTGTCCGGCAAGGCTATAATCAGTCCTTTCATTCCAGGCAAGGAATCCGGAAATGGCTGAACATCCTGAAGAAAGCAGCGGCCCGATCAAGACGCCGAAGCAGTTGGTCGTCGTTGTCGTCATTTCATTGATGTTGCTCGTCGCAATCCCGGCCCTCATCTCGCAACTTGCCACCAGCGGCAATTCCAGCGGAGACCTCTCCGAGGAGGCAGTCGCCAGGCGCATCCAGCCGATGGCCCAGGTGGCACTGGCCACGGCGGTAGGCGGAGAAAAAGCGGCCCAGGGCAGCGAGGGCATCTACAAGGCAACGTGCGCAGCCTGCCATGACAGCGGTGTGGCGGATGCGCCCAAGTTCGGCGACAAGGCAGCCTGGGCCGCGCGCATCGGCGGCGGCCTGGAGAAACTGACCGCTTCGGGCATCAAGGGCAAGGGCGCCATGCCGCCAAAGGGCGGGGCGGACCTTTCCGATGCCGACTTCATGCGTGTCGTCGCCTGGTTGGCGAACAAATCTGGCGCGAGCTTCAAGGAACCCTCTGCGCCCAAGGCTGCTGCAGCACCGGCGGCATCAGGGGCGCCCGCTGCGGCACCTGCCGCAGGCAAGGCCGCTGCACCCGCTGCCGCACCCGCTCCAACTGCAAGCGCCGGCAACGGCAAGAAGGTTTACGACACGGCCTGCGTGGCCTGCCATGCCGCCGGCGTGGCCGGTGCGCCCAAACTGGGCGACAAGGCTGCGTGGGGACCGCGACTGGCCGCCGGCATCGACGGCCTGACCCAAAGCGTCATCAAGGGCAAGGGCGCCATGCCGCCGAAGGGTGGCAACGCCTCGATACCGGATGCGGACATCAAGGCAGCCGTGGAGTACATGACGGCGTCGGTAAGATAAGCGGCGCCTGATTCAGCCAGAAGCCGGGGCGGGATGACCGCCCCGTTTTCATTTTGCACCAATCAGCATCGCGCGCATCTGCGCCAGCCGGGCTGCGCCCGAGGCGCGGTCGGCCGGCGCGTCCAGCTTGCCGCCAGACAGCTTCAGGTCGTCGCCCAGTTCCGCGATGAAGCGGGAGGGCTCGCACTCACGCCACTCCTTTCCCATCTTGCGCCGTTCGCAATAGGAGATCGCCAGGCTGCGTTCGGCGCGCGTGATGCCGACGTACATCAGGCGGCGCTCCTCCTCCACCGTGCCGGCCTCGATCGACTCGCGGTGCGGCAGGATGCCTTCCTCGACGCCAACCAGGAAGACGTGCTTGAACTCCAGGCCCTTGGCGGCATGCAGGGTGGCGAGTTGCACCTGGTCGCCGCCCTCCTCCGACTTGTCCAGCATCGAGATCAGCGCGACGGCCTGGGTTAGCTCGAGCAGGGTCTTGTTCTCCTCCTCGCCCTTCCTCGACAGCCAGTCGATGAAATCGCGCACGTTGGCCCATTTGGTTTCCGCTTCGCGCGGATCGAAACCATCGAACAGCCAAGCCTCGTAGCCGATGGCGTGCAGCATGTCCTCCAGCACTTGGCGCGCCGGCTCGCGCTGGGCGCGCCATTCCAGCTTGTTGATGAGCTGGCCGAATTCCAGCACCGCATCGAGCTGCTTGGGATTGACATAGCTTTCCGCGGCGGCATCGAAGGCGGCGGCAAAGAGCGAGGCGTGGCGCACGCCGGCAAGTTGACCGAGCGCCTCCAGGGTGGTACTGCCGACGCCGCGGCGCGGCGTGGTGACGGCGCGGATGAAGGCGGGGTCGTCGTCGCTGTTGGCGATCAGTCTCAGCCAGGCGGTGAGGTCCTTGATCTCCGCCTTGTCGAAGAACGACTGTCCGCCCGAAATGGCATAGGCTATCTTCTGGTTGCGCAACTGCTGCTCGAAGGCGCGTGCCTGGTGGTTGCCGCGGTAGAGGATGGCGTAGTCGCCCCACTTGCCGCGGTGCTCGAAGCGGTGCGCCATCAGCTTCATGATCACCTGCTCCGCCTCCTGCTCGTTGTCGCGGGCGACATTCACCTGGACGGCGTCGCCATGGCCGTGCTCCGACCAGAGGCGCTTCTCGAACAGTTTCTCGTTGTTGCCGATGAGCGTGTTGGCGGCCTTGAGGATGCGCTGCATGGAGCGGTAGTTCTGCTCCAGCTTGATGACTTTCAGCTGCGGAAAGTCAGCCTGCAGCACACGGAGGTTCTCCACGTCGGCACCGCGCCAGGCGTAGATGGCCTGGTCGTCGTCGCCCACCGCGGTAAAGGCGGCGCGTTCGCCCGCCAGCAACCGCATCAGCTTGTACTGGCTGCGGTTGGTGTCCTGGTATTCATCGACCAGAAGGTACTGCAATTTGCCCTGCCAGCGCAGCAGGACGTCCGCCTCGGTCTCGAACAACTGCACCGGCAGGCGGATGAGGTCGTCGAAATCCACTGCCTGGTAGGCGCGCAGGGCTTGTTCGTAATCGCCGTAGAGGCGCGCCGCGGCCAGGTCCAGTTCATCTTCGGCCAGGGACAGCGCCGCGCCCGGCTCGACCAACGCGTTCTTCCAGCCGGAGATGCGCCATTGCAGGCGCTTGAGGCGCGCCTTGTCGGCTTCTTTCGCCAGTTCGCCGATCACCGCGCCGCTGTCGGCGGCATCGAAGATGGAAAAACGCGGCTTGAGCTGCAACGCCTTCGCCTCCTGCCGCAGGATGCGTGCGCCCAGCGCGTGGAAGGTGGACACGTTGAGCGATTCGAGCGGCTGGCCGGGCAGCAATTGGCGCACCCGCTCGCGCATTTCCTTCGCCGCCTTGTTGGTGAAGGTGATGGCAGCGATATGCTCCGGCCTGAAACCGCGCTGCTCGACCAGATGGGCGACCTTCTGCGCGATGACGCGCGTCTTGCCGGAACCGGCGCCGGCCAGCACCAGCAGCGGGCCGTCGAGGTATTTCACCGCTTCGCGTTGCGGGGGATTGAGTTTCGAATGCATCAAAAGTCAGCGCCGCCAGGACGCCGAAAAAAACTTTCCGGTGTTCGGGTAGCCTGGCGGCTGGATGATTATCTAAGGGCGCCGAATACTTTCTGAATCAGGCTGCTCGCCTGGCCGACGGGATTCTTGCGGATCGCCCGCTCCTCCTCTGCAATCATGAGGAAGAGGCCGTCGAGGGCCTTCTGCGTGACATAGTGCTCGAGGCTGGCATCTTCCTTGTCGAGCAGGCCAAGCTTGGCGGCCCGCTTGGCATAGCGGTTGTACTTATCGGCCAGCTTCACCTTTTCCGTCGCCTGCTTCACGATGGGGAGAAACTTCTCGGTCAGCGGCGCCGAAGTGGTGCGCTTGAAATACTGCGTCGCCGAGTCATCGCCACCGGTGAGAATGGCCTTGGCATCCTGCAGCGTCATCTGCTTGACGGCATCCACCAGCAATTGCTTGGCCTCGGGCACGGCGGCCTCGGCGGCGCGGTTCATGGTGGTGATGAGCTCGTCGGCGTACTTGCCCATGCCGAATGTGCGCATCAGCTTCTCCGCCTGCGCCAGGCTGTCCGGCAGGGGGATTTTCACCTTCGGGTTGCCGAGGAAGCCGTCTTTCTTGCCCAGGCCGGCCACCGCCGCCGAGGCGCCCTGTGTGAGCGCCTGCCTCAGGGCATCGCCGCTGTCCTGCGGACTGATCGCGTCCAGTCCGGCGGCACGCGCCGGCGCGAGGATGACAAGCCAGAGCAAACCGATGAAAATACGCGTCAGGGTAGCCATGTTGTAACTCCGGGTCATTTGCGACCATTCTCGCATGAATGCCGGGCAAGGAGACACGATGGGCGCATTGAGCTGGAAGCAGTACTTCATCTACCAGGCCGATTTTCAGCACTGGGCCAACGAGGCGCTGTTCGAATGCCTGGGCCGACTCGACCCGAAGGCGCTGGCCGAATCCCAGGGCCTGTTTTTCTCCAGCATTCACCACACCCTCGACCATATCCTGGTGGCGCAGGAATTGTGGCGGCTACGCCTGCAGGGCGAGAGCCCGATCGTGGACTTCAAGGCCATCCACCACCCCGACTGGCGTGAACTGAAGAACGCGTTGCGCCAGGAAATGCGCGAACTGCAGCACTGGCTGGAGAGCCGGCCCGACGTCTTCTTCGAATCGGAGATCGCCTATCGCGGCACGGACGGCAAGGAGCGGCGCAACTGGGTGCGCGACGTGCTCACCCACATGATGAGCCACATGGTGCACCACCGCGGCCAGGTCTCCGCCGCCGCCACGCGTCTGGGCGCGCCCGCGCCAGAGATGGACTATATTTACTACAAGCGCGCTATCGATACGGCTTTGGCACAGAATCGAAAGGATTGACCGGCGGGACAGGCGCAGCTCCGTTCTTATTCCAGGGGAGGGCGTCATGGTCTATCGAACCGCCATACTGATTGCGCTTGTCGTGGGCGTCGCGCCCTGCGCTGCTCAGGGCATCACGGTTCCCGCACCGGGGACCTCCCCTACGCTACCCGCGTCGCCGCTGCCTTCCCCTGCGCTACCCGCGTCTCCGTCGCCTTCCCCCTCGGCCAACGTACCGGCGCCCGCTCTTCCCTCAATGCACGAGGACCTGCTGAAGGGTTTTCCAGACACTCCTGATCTCGGCAGATTCTCGCCGCAAGTGGTTTCCTGGATGCGACTGCGCGCAGCGGGTCTCGCCCGCGGCGGCGAGATACCCGAGGCGGAGGAAATGCCGGCCTACATCCGCAAGGCCGGCATCGGCATTCTCGGAAACATGAACTCAACAGACATTTTGGAAGTCGCCATGATCGTCATGATGATGGCGGCAAAGGATGCGCACGAAGATCTCAAGTCGCTCTTGGAAGAACTCAATAAAACTAGGGCAGACAAGGGCAGCGAGGGAGAAATGGGCGAAATGATGTCATTGAGGTTGCAGATGGCTATGGACCGCAGGTCAAAATTCATTTCTACCCTAAGCAATCTGCTGAAAAAACAGAGAGATACCGAGAAAGCCATCATCCAGAATATGAAGTGAATCAGTTCCGCAACAGTGGCAGAAGACGCGCTTCCAGCTTGGCCTGCCCCATGGGCCCGAGTCGAACCAGGTTCAGCTTTCCCTCCCGGTCGATGAGATGCAGGGTCGGTGTGGCCTTGACCTTGCCCAGGGCCTGCGTGTGTGCCGGCGCGATCATGGCGACGGGAAATTTATAGTCGTGGTCCTTCCAGAATTCCTCGACGGTGAATTTGTTGACGTCGATGGAGAGAGCGAGGATCTCGAAACCCTTGTCGCGATGTTTTTCGTAGAGCGCCTGCAACTCCGGCAGTTCCCGCTGGCAGGGTGGGCACCAGGTCGCCCAGTACACCACCAATACCGCCTTGCCCTTCAGGGCCTGTGCGGAAAGAGTCTTGCCGTCGAGCAGCAGCGTGTCGAATTGCGGCACCGTCTGGCCGGTCTTGACCTGCGCCTGCGCGGCAACGGGGGCAAACAGCAGGGCGGCGATCAACAGGATTTTTCTCAGCATCACGGCTCCGATCAGGACACGCCCGCCAGGTGGGCCTGCTGGTCGGCATGATAGCTCGAGCGCACCATCGGCGCGCAGGCGGCATGCGAGAAGCCCATGGCCTGGGCCTCGCGCTCGAACATCAAAAACACATCCGGATGCGCATAGCGCAGTACCGGCAGGTGGTGGCCCGAGGGCGCCAGATACTGGCCGACGGTGAGCATGTTCACCTCGTGCGCGCGCAGGTCGCGCATGACGTCGAGGATTTCCGCATCGTCCTCGCCGATGCCGACCATCAGGCCGGACTTGGTGGGGATGGCGGGATTGCGCGCCTTGAAGGCCTTGAGCAGCGCCAGCGAATGCGCATAGTCGGCGCCGGGGCGCGCCTGCTTGTACAGGCGCGGCACGGTCTCCAGGTTGTGATTGAAGACATCCGGCGGCGTGGCGGTGAGGATGCCCACGGCGATATCGAGGCGGCCGCGGAAATCCGGCACGAGGATCTCGATGCGCGTCGCAGGCGACGCAGCGCGCACGGCGCGGATGCAGTCGGCGAAATGCTGTGCGCCGCCGTCGCGCAGGTCGTCGCGGTCAACGCTGGTGATGACGACGTAGTTGAGCTGCATCGCCGCCACCGTCTGCGCCAGGTGCGCAGGCTCCTGCACATCCGGCGGCAGCGGCTTGCCGTGACCGACGTCGCAGAACGGGCAGCGCCGCGTGCACAGGTCGCCGAGGATCATGAAGGTGGCGGTGCCCTTGCCGAAGCACTCGCCGATGTTCGGGCAGGAGGCCTCCTCGCACACCGTGTGCAGGGCTGCATCGCGCAGGATGCGCTTCACCTCGCCGAAGCGCGCATGGCTGTTGCCGGCCTTGACGCGGATCCAGCCGGGTTTCTTCAGCGGCACGGCGGCCGGCACCACCTTGATGGGGATGCGCGCCGTCTTCGCTTCGCCTCGCTGCTTGTGCGGCTTGTCGGGATTCATCGTTCGATCTGTCTTTCCAAATGCGCCAGCAATGCCTCGCCGGCGCGCTGCCAGTCGGTATCCACGCCCAGGTCGCGCAGCTGCGTCACCTTCAATCCGGGGTAGCCGCAGGGATTGATCGCCGAATACGGCGCGAGTTCCATGGCTGCATTGAGCGCCACGCCATGGTAGCAGCAGCCGCCTTTCACGCGCAGACCGAGCGCGGCGATCTTGGCGCCGCCGACATACACGCCCGGCGCGCCGGCCAGCCGCTCGCCGCGCAGGCCGTAATCGGCCAGCAGATCGATCACCGCCTGCTCGATGCGCGTGACCAGTTGGCGCACCGTGAGGCCGCGCCGCGACAAGTCGACGAGCAGATAGGCCACCGCCTGGCCGGGGCCGTGATAGGTGATCTGGCCGCCGCGATCGATCTTCACGACGGGAATGCCGGCGTCGCGCAGCAGATGCTCGGGGCGACCGGCCTGTCCCTGGGTAAACACCGGCGGATGCTCGGTCAGCCAGAACTCGTCGGGCGTATCGGCTGTGCGTTCGGCCGTAAAGCGCTGCATGGCGCGCCAGGTCGGCTCAAAGTCAGTCTCCCCAAGACGGCGAATGATCAAACCACCCTCCCCCCGACCCCCTCCCCATGGAAGGAGGTGACGGCGGTTCGCTGGCTCTCCCCGCTCCAAGCATTGCCGCTCACAGCACAACCTTCACCAGTGGGTGGGCCGTCAGCTCGCGGTAGAGCGCGTCGAGCTGCTCACGCGAGACGGCGCGGATGGTGCAAGTGAGGCTCAGGTAATTGCCTTTCGCGCTCGGCCGCATCTCGACGCCGGCCGCGTCGAAGTCCGGGGCGTGGCGCAGCACCGTTTCGAGCACGGCCTGGGCAAAGCCGTCCTGGCGCTGCCCCATGACCTTGATGGGAAAGTCGCAGGGAAACTTGAGGAGCGACACTTCACTCACCGCCGCGCATTACCGTCTGCTTGAATTCCTGGTACCAGGCGTACATGTCGCGGAACACCGGGCCGGGCCGGGCTGTGCCTATGGCCTGGCCATCCAGCTGCGTGATCGGCAATACCTCCTTGGTCGAAGAGGTCATCCACAACTCGTCGGCGGCGCGCGCCTCGTCCTCGAGTACGTCGCGCACCTCGCAGGGCAGGCCGTGGGCGGCAGCCAGTTCCAGCACGACATCGTAGGTGATGCCGGGCAGCATGAGGTGGTTCTTCGGCGGCGCCAGCAGCACGCCCGCCTTCACGGCGAAGATGTTCGAGGCAGCGCCCTCGGTCATGAAGCCGTCGCGAAAGAGGATCGTCTCGGTGCAACCTGCATCGACCGCCAGCTGGCGCAACAGGCAGTTGGCCAGCAGCGAAGTGGTTTTCAGGTCGCAGCGCAGCCAGCGCACGTCCGGCGCCGACACCGCCGCGATGCCGCTTTCGCGCTGCGCCGGCGGCGGCGTCAGCAGCGGCTCGGACATAATGAAAACCGTCGGCGTCACGCGGGCCGGGAAGGCGTGGTTGCGCTTCGTGTCCGCGCCGCGCGTGATCTGCAGGTAGACCGACTGGTCTTCACCGTCATTGCGCGCGATGATCTCGCCGATCAGGCGCGTCCACTCTGCCTCACCGTGCGGATTGGTCAGGCGGATGCTGTCGAGCGTGTGCTGCAGGCGGCGCAGGTGTTCGGGCAGGCGGAACGGCCGCCGCGAATACACCGGGATCACCTCGTAAGCGCCGTCGCCGAAGAGGAAGCCGCGGTCCATCGCCGGGACCCGGGCCTCGGACAGCGGCAGCAACGTGCCGTTCAGGTAGGCCGTCTGCATCGTGGTGTCAGCATTACTCGAACCAGAGGCGCATCGTGTCCCAGGCGCGGCCGATCATGCCAGCCACCGGCACCGTTTCCAGCGCCACGACGGGGTACTCGCCATAGGGCTTGCCGTCGAGGCTCAGCTTGAGCGTGGCGACGCGCTGTCCCTTGTGCACGGGTGCCATGAGCGGCTGCTGGCTGACCAGGTCGGCCTTGACCTTCTCCGCCGCGCCCTTGGGCAGGGAGAGGATGAAATCGTCGAGGAAGCCCGCCTTCACGATATTCTGCGCGCCCTTCCACACCCTCAGCTGGGAGACCGCTTGGTCCTTGGCATAGAGCGTGACTGCGTCGAAGAACTGGAAGCCGAAATTGAGCAGCTTCTGCGACTCCTGCGTGCGCATGCCGTCGGAGGAGGCACCCATCACCACTGACAGCAGGCGGCGCGGCCCGCGTTTGGCCGAGGCGACCAGACAGTAGCCGGCGTTCTCCGTGTGCCCGGTCTTGACCCCGTCGACGGCGGGATCCAGCCACAGCAGGCGGTTGCGGTTGGCCTGCGTGATGCGGTTGTAGGTGAATTCGCGCAGGGCGTAGAGAGGGTAATGCTCAGGGAAATCGCGGATCAGCGCCGCCGCCAGCGCGCCGAGGTCGCGCGCCGTCGAGTAGTGCTGCGGATCGGACAGCCCGGTGGCATTGGCAAAGCGCGTGGCTTTCAGGCCGAGCCGCTGCGCCTCCCTGTTCATCAGCTGGGCGAAGGCCTCCTCGGAGCCTGCCACGGCTTCGGCCAGCGCGACGCAGGCATCGTTGCCGGACTGCACGATCATGCCGTGCAGAAGCTCGTCGACCGTCACGGGCCGGTTGGGCTCGATGAACATGCGCGAGCCTTGCGTCTTCCAGGCGCGCTCCGACACTGGCACATTCTGGCCGGGCTTGAGCTTGCCTTCCTTCATGGCGGCCAGCACCACATAGGCCGTCATCATTTTGGTCAGCGAGGCCGGCTCGACGCGTTCATCAGGATTGTAGGAAGCCAGCGCCTGGCCGGTCGAATAGTCGAGCAGCAGCCAGGACTTGGCCGCTACCGTCGGGGCCTGCGGAAGGGTTTGCGCGTGGGCCAGGGCGGCAATGAAAAAAGCAAGCAGAAACGCAGGAAGTCGCATTGGATTGAACGGGAAGGTGCAGGAAAGCGGTTAATTATACCGTCAGTACCCCAAAACCCCGGGCGCGCACTAGCGCTGCACCACGAAAGGTTTGAGCGCCAGCACCTCGCGGATTTTCTCCGCCACGCGTCCGGCTTCCCGGGCGTCGTCATATGGGCCGAGATGCAGGCGATACATGCCGTCCCGGGCGTGGATGTGAACCGCCTCCCGCAGCCAATCGAGCTGCTTGAGGATCCGGGCGCGGAAACTCTCCGCGTTTTCCAGGCTGCCGAAGGCGCCGAGTTGCAGGAAAGTGCCGCGCAATTCCTGCGCGTCCGGCAACTGCGGTGACTCGGTGGGGGCGGTAGCAACCAGATCGGCAAGCGGATCGGATGCGCCAGCCTCGGCCGCCGGCGCCTGCTTCGCTGCTGCCTGCGTCGGTAGCGCGCCGCCCGGCGGGGCTTCCCTTGGCGCATCTGCCGGCAGCACGCTTTCCACCTCCACCTGCGCGCTGCCGGCGCCGATGTAGCCCAGCTTCCACGCCGCAGCATAGGAGAGGTCGATCACGCGGCCATGCAGAAAGGGGCCGCGGTCGTTCACCCGCACCACCACCGATTTGCCGTTGGCAAGGTTCGTCACCCGCGCGTAGCTGGGCAGCGGCAGCGTCGGATGCGCCGCCGTCATGGCGAACATGTCGTAGGGCTCGCCGATGGACGTTTTCTGGCCATGGAACTTGCGCCCGTACCAGCTGCCGATGCCGCGCGCCTTGTAGGGTTTCAACTCTTGATATGGCACGAAGCTCTGGCCCAGCACGGAATAGGGCCGATTGGCGAAGCGGTGCAGCGGTTCCGCACGCGGCAGGGCGTCGGGAATGGCGTCCAGGTTGTCCGGCACGCTGTCGGCCGGACCGTCGTCCTGGTAGTAACCCCCGCCCTTGGTCACCGCTGCCGGCTTCGGCAAAGTCAGCCCCGGCGGCACGGCGGCACGTTCGGCCGGTGGCCGTTGCGGAGTAGTGCCGCAGGCGGCCACGAGCATGGAGATACAAGCGAGGACCAGACACTCCTTATACCTCACGCCTCACTCCTCACTTTTGCACAAGCATGCGGTGCTTGTGGATGCTCATCAGAATGCCCACGCCGAGGAACAGCGTCACCAGCGCCGTGCCACCGTAGCTGACGAAGGGCAGCGGCACGCCCACTACCGGCAGGATGCCGCTCACCATGCCCATGTTCACGAAGGCATAGGTGAAGAATATCAGGGTGATGCTGCCAGCCAGCAGGCGTGAGAACAACGTCGGCGCATTGGCCGCAATCATCAGGCCGCGGCCGATGATGAGGGCGTAGAGCACCAGCAGGAAGGTGTTGCCGAGCAGGCCGAACTCCTCGGAGAGCACGGCAAAGATGAAATCGGTGTGCCGTTCGGGCAGGAATTCCAGATGGGTTTGCGTGCCGCCGCCCCAGCCCTTGCCGAGGATGCCGCCCGAGCCGACCGCGATGGTCGACTGGATGATGTGAAAGCCCTTGCCGAGCGGATCGACCTCGGGATCGAGCAGCGTGAGGATGCGCTGGCGCTGATAGTCGTGCAGCATCGTCCAGACAACAGGCAGGCTGGCCAGGCCGCCGAGCGCCAGCGCAACCAGTACTTTCCAGGACAGCCCTGCAAGGAAAATGACGAAAAAGCCCGCCGCCAGAACGAGAATAGCCGTGCCCAGGTCGGGCTGCCGCGCGATGAGCGCCACCGGCAGCAGCAGAATCAGTGTCGC
>CAVPHH010000004.1:0-366622 GCA_963704195.1 uncultured beta proteobacterium
CACCCAGATACACGCCTCGTCCCTCGAGAGCGACGCCGAGGGCATGGCCCTGCGCGTCGCCGCGAAGATCGAGGACGATGGCCAACTCACCTTCGGCCTCGGCTACGACGAGGAACGCGAACACGACCTGTCGTACGAATGCGAGGGCCTCACCATCCTCATCGCCCCGCCCAGCCGGGAGTTTCTGGAAAACATGCAGCTGGACTTCGTCGAGGTCGAACCGGGCAACTGGCAGTTCGTCTTCATGCAGGCGGGCGAATCGGGCAGCTGCCCGCCCTCGAGCTGCGGCGGCTGCGGCAGCCGGGGCGGCTGCGGCTCGGGCGGCAACTAGGCTTCCATAGGTATAATGGCGCCCAACTTGCAATGAGGGCAGCCGCGCACTGAACCGGCCGCCGCCACCACCAAATCCATGGATTTCCTGCCGATCTTCCTCAACATCAAGGGCGCGCGCTGCCTCGTCGTCGGCGGCGGCGCCGTTGCCGCACGCAAGGCCGGGCTGCTGCTTGGCTGCGGCGCCCACATTGCAATCGTCTCGCCTGAACTGGGCGAAGCCCTCGCCGCGGAAAAGGCAACCGGACGCATCGAGCACATCGCGGCGCGCTTCGAGCCAGCGCACCTCGCCGGCGCGGCCGTGGTGATCGCCGCCACCGACGACCGCGCCGTCAATGAAGCCGTCTTTCATGCCGCCAAGGCGCGCGACCTGCCGGTCAATGTCGTCAACTCGCCCGAGCTATGTTCCTTCATCTTCCCGGCCATCGTCAACCGCTCGCCCATGATCGTGGCGGTGTCGACGGGCGGCGCCTCGCCGGTGCTCGCGCGCCTCATGCGCGCCCGGCTGGAGACCCTGATCCCGGCCGCCTACGGCCGCCTGGCGCGCCTGGCCAACGAGCTGCGCGATAGCGTGAAGAATCATTTCACCAACCTGCCGCAGCGGCGCATCTTCTGGGAAAAAATGCTCGGTGGCACCTTCGCCGACCTGGCGCTGGCCGGCAAGGAACGCGAGGCCCGAGCCCATTTCGAACGCAGCCTCGCGGCCGACAAGGATGCCCCGCCGACGGGCGAGGTCTACCTCGTCGGCGCCGGCCCCGGCAACCCGGATCTCCTCACGTTCCGCGCCATGAAGCTGATGCAGCAGGCCGACGTCGTCGTTCACGACAACCTCGTCTCGCCCGCCATCGTCGAGCTGTGCCGGCGCGACGCGCAGCGCATCTACGTCGGCAAGCAGCGCGACAAACACACCCTGCGGCAGGAGGAGATCAACGCCCTGCTCGTGAAACTGGCCCAGGAAGGCAAGCGCGTGCTGCGCCTCAAAGGCGGCGACCCCTTCATCTTCGGCCGCGGCGGCGAAGAGATCGAAACGCTCACCGCCCACGGCGTCACCTTCGAGGTCGTGCCCGGCATCACCGCGGCGGCGGGTGTCGCCTCCTACGCCGGTATTCCGCTCACCCACCGCGACTACGCCCACGCCTGCGTCTTCGTCACCGGCCACCTCAAGGACGGTACGATGGATCTCGACTGGGATGCGCTGGCGCGGCCGCACCAGACCATCGTCTTCTACATGGGCCTGCTCGGCCTGCCGGTGCTGTGCCGCGAACTCGTCGCCCATGGCCTGCCGGACGCCACACCTGCCGCCATCGTGCAGCAGGGCACCACGAATCGCCAGCGCGTCCTCATCGGCACCCTCGCCAGCCTGCCGCAGCAGGCCCAGGACGCCCAACTCAAGCCGCCGACCCTCATCATCGTCGGCAACGTCGTCAAGCTGCATGACCAGCTCAAGTGGTTCGATCCCGCCGGCGCACCCGACGTCGGCTCCTGGAAAAAAGACGCGTAAGGCCTGAAAACAGAAAGGCGCGGGAGCTTTCGCCCTCGCGCCTTTCGCAACCCTGCTCTCACGACTTCGTCACACCTGCCGGAATCCCCGCCGCCACCTGCCCGGCCGCCATGCTTACAGGCGTTGTTGCGATTCAGAGAGTTCCGCTACCGACATGCCCGCATTCCCTGAGCCGGGAGAGGCATGCAAGAACGGTTGCTGGAATGAATCCTAGACACCTTGGCGAAATATATCCGTGAAGTTCGTCACGTAATGGTCAGCACATGCAAAAATATTTACACCGCTCCTGTCACGCCACTTGCCAGACTTCTATTCGGATGGCTGGATACAGTACATAGGCGGAGCGACATGCATCGCTTGCCAAGATGTGAATCATGGATTACACTTATCCATGCTTGAAGTCATCCAAAGCGCGACCTTCGCCCGTTGGCTCGGCAAGCTGAAAGACCGACAGGCAATTGCAAAGATCAACGCAAGGATTCGCCGCCTGTCCGAAGCCGGCAGCTTCGGCGATACAAAACCTGTGCGCAAAGGCGTCAGCGAAATGCGCATCGACTACGGCCCAGGCTATCGGCTCTACTTCATGCAGCGAGGTACGAATCTGGTAGTGCTACTCGCTGGCGGTGATAAGAGCACGCAAGATGCTGACATCGATCGAGCAATCGAGATCGCGAAGGAATGGAAGGATTGAATATGACCGAGAAATTCACCCGCTGGGACGCAGCCGACTATCTTAAGTCTGATGAGGATATGGCGCTGTACCTCGATGCCTGCCTTGAAGAAGACCCCGGAGACGGCTCACTTGTGCGCGCTGCTCTGAACGACGTGGCCCGTGCCAAGGGGATGACTCAACTCGCCCGCAATACAGGCCTCACCCGTGAAGGCCTCTATAAGGCGCTATCGGCCTCAGGCAATCCGGAATTTTCTACCGTGCTCAAGGTTATCAAGGCGCTTGGCATCACACTCCATGCAGCGCCGGCCATTCACTCGAAAGACAAGACCAAGGCTGTCCGCAGAAAATCGGCGAGAACACTCGCTACAGCGTAACGCTGGCCAATCAAATACCAAGTAATACGCTGTCCGATAGCAGATATCTCCCGCTCTCCGACTAACTCACCGCTCCCGTCCCGCCTCATGCCACGCCTTCTGCACGGGCGAGAGGAGGTATTCAAGTACGCTGCGCCGCCCCAGGAGAATTTCCGCCGAGGCCTGCATGCCGGCGGCAAGCGGCAGGGGATCATTGTCCCGCTCGATGCGCATGGACTTCAGGGCCACCAGCGCACGATAGGCGAGCGGCGCGGCGCGTGCATTCTTCTCCCCATTGCCGTTCTGCTGCCCCTGTGCGTTGCCGTCTGCCGCATCCGCGCTGACATGCTCTACGGTGCCTTCCACCATGCCGTATTTCTGGAAAGGAAAGGCGGCGAGCTTCACCTTCACCGGCTGGCCGGTACGCACGAAGCCGATGTCCTGGTTCGACACCCATACCTCGGCGCGCAGCACTTCGTCCTGCGGCACCAGCGTCAGCAGCACCGTGCCCGGCTGCACCACTGTCCCGGTGGTATGGGTGGCGATGTCCTTCACCGTGCCGGCCTGTGAAGCCTTCAAGTCCAGCAATCCCTCGCGATGGGCCTGCTTGGCGCGTTCCTGCACCAGTCTGTTCACCTGCCCCTGAACTTCGTTGCGCTCGGCGTATAGCTGTCGGCGGTTGTCCGCCGCAATCTGCGCCAGGCGCTTCTCCGACTGCGCGATGGATGCGTTCGCCGAGGCGATGACCTGCTCCTGGGTGGCGAGTTCCTGTTCCTTCTCGATGCGCTCGCGCCGCTTGTCGGAGGCCATCAGCGGGCCGGCGAAGCCGTCCTTGGAGAGCTTCTCGAAGGCGGCGTCCTGGGCGCGGTAATGCGGCAGCGTCTCGGCGAGCTTCACCTTTACCTGCTGCGCCGCGGCCATCTCACGACGCGCCTTCTCCAGCCGGGCGCGTTCCTCGGCCAGCGCCGCCTCCAGCGCGGTGCGGTTGGCACGGTACTGCGCCTCGATCTCGCGGACCAGTCCAGCGGGCGCATCGGCATCGGCCTTGAACCCGCCCAGCCCCAACTCGGCATCAATGCGGGCAAGCGTCAGCGACTTCCTCTGAAAGTCAGCTTCCAGACTACGGCGATCGGCTTCGGAAATCTGCGCGTCCATGCGCATCAGCACCTGGCCTTGCGCGACCGACTGGCCTTCGCGCACGAGAATTTCGCGCACGATGCCGGATTCGGCCGGCTGCACGATCTTGACGTAGCTGTGCGGCACCAGCTTGCCCTCGGCCACGGCGACGATGTCGAGCCGGCCGATGACCGACCAGAGGAGCAGCGCCGCCAGCAGCGCGAGCAACACGTACAGGATGCGCCGTCCCAGCGGCGAGGGCGGCGACGCCTGCAGGCGGATCAGCGGCGGAGAGAACTCGCGCGGGTCGGCTTGCATACTCAGAATGGTGCGTGCGATGTAGTTCATATGCTAGACACTCCTGTCACTTGCAGGCGGCGCTCATGCCAATCCCTTATCCAAGCCGTTCGATTCCTTCCTGCAGTCCGCGAAAACCCCGCAGACCGGCATCCGGGGCGCCATACAGCAGGAGTGGATCGGAGCCGCCGCGCAGCGGATTCCAGTCGCCGCCGGGCAGCATGTGCAGGCCGCGCAGATCGGAGCCGCGACCGGCATGCACCGATTCGTCGCCGCCTCCGTTTTCGGTCAGATGACGCGCCAGCCTCGCATCCATCTCGGCCCAGCGACGCAAGTAGCTGTCGTCGGACTCCCTTCCCTGCCGGCTCGCCTCGGCGGCGAGGTCGCGATAGCCATCGATCCGATCCGGATCGAGGCCGGCAATCCTCCCGTGGGCGAAGCCTCCGCCCCTGCCCCAACCCTTCAGCCAGTCGTCAAAGTCGCGGCATGCTGGCGACTGACCAAAAGATCTGCCGCGCTGCGAGGCGGGGTGTCCCGGCCCGCTGTCCGGCCCGTCGTTCCAGTTGTCGTCGTGCCCCGGCGGCGGATCTTCGCCGTTGCCCACGCCGGCATTGCCCTTGGGCAGGACCGTCCTGTTGCCCACGTGGATGCGGAAAACGTCTGAAGCGGTCGAGCACTCGCCTTGTCCATCGCTGGCCACCACACGCACATCGAGATTGCCTTGCGCGTTGGCCGGCGCCGCGCCGCTGAAAGTCTGCGTCGCCGCATCGAACTTGAGCCAGGCCGGCAGCGGCCTACCGTTGGCCAAGGTGGCCGCGTAGCTCAGGGTGTCGTTGCGGTCGCGATCAGTGAAGCTGCCCGCCGGCATATGCCAGGAGAAGGTCTTGCCCTTGGCGAGTTGCACGTCCGCAAGCGCACGGGAAAGTACCGGGGCATCGTTGGTGCCCTGCACGGTAACGGCGAGTTCGCTGGCGCTTTGCATCTCCCCGTCGCTGGCGAGATAGCCGAAACGTTCCACCGCCGTCTCGCCCGCTCCCAGACCTTGCACCCTGGGCGAACTGTCGTCCAGTATGTAGGCGTAGGTGCCATTGGGCAGCAGGGCGAGCAAGCCATATTCGCCACGCCGGATGCCCGCATCGGCAACCGTGAGCGGATCGCCTTCAGGATCGTGATCGTTGACGAGTACATTGCCCCAGGCGATGAGCTTGCGGTCTTCGGTCACGCTGGCCGCATCCGGCTCGGCCAGCGGCGGCTGGTTTCCGCCGGCGGTGACGTCCAATGCGAAAGTCTGGCTGACAGCAGCACCCGCCAGGTCAGTTGCCGTGACGCGAATGTCGTACCGGCCGATGTCCGCCGGCGTACCGCTGAAGGCGCCGGTTGCGGCATCGAAGGACAACCATTCGGGGAGCGCGTTGTCGTCGGTCAGTCGCGCCGAATAGGTCAGGATGTCGCCGGCGTCCGCATCCACGAAGGCCCCATCAGGAATCTGCCAGGTCAAGGTCTCGCCCCGAATTGCCGACTGGTCGCTGAGCGCAACGCCCGCTTCGGGCGCATCGTTGACGTTGTCCACCGTGAGGGCGAAGGTCTGGCTGGCCTGTGCGCCGGACAGGTCGGTTGCGCTCAGCCGCAGTGCAAAACTGCCCACGTCTTCGTTTGCCGGCGTGCCGCTGAAGCTGCGCGTGGCCGGATCGAACTTCAACCAGGCCGGCAACGGGCTGCCGCTCTCCAGAGAGGCCGAATAAGTCAGCACGTCGCCCGCATCCACGTCGCGGAAGGCTTCCGCCGGGACGGTGAATGCGAAGGGCTCGTCTTCTGTAGCCTGACGGTCAGGGAAGGCAGCAGCGATTTCCGGGGCATCGTTGGTGTTCTCCACCGTGATGCGCAGCGCCTGCCCGGCGGTCGCTCCAAGCGGGTCCGCTACCGTAACGATGACAGCGAGACTGCCGACGTCGATGTTTTCCGGAGTGCCGCTGAAGCTGCGGGTCTGCGGATCGAAGGCCAGCCAGTTAGGCAGCGCATTGCCGTTTGCCAAGGCCGCGCCATAGGTCAGGCCGCTGCCCTCGGGATCGACGAAGGCAGCGGCTGGCAGGGCGTAGAAAAACGGCCGATCCTCCAGGGCAACTTGCCCGTCGAGAGGCGCTTCCCCCACAGGTGCGGCATTGATCGCCGCCTCGATCGTCGTCGAGCCGCCGCCGTCGAATCGCAATTCCCACAGGCCGGCTCGCTCGGCCGTCCAGTTCCCGATGCGGACGGAGTCGCCCGGGCCGTATTCGATCAGCAGATCGTCGCCCTCGCGACGAAAGACGATATCGTCCGGCCCTATTCCAGCGCCGAATGCAAGCATGCTCGCATCGTACCCGGCTGCGGAATCGATCAGGACATCGTTGCCGTCGCCGCGGTGGAACACATACATGTCGGCGCCGGCGCCGCCTTCCAGCAGATCGTCGCCAGGCCCGCCCGTCAGCGTGTCGTTGCCGTCACCCGCCCTCAACTCGTCGTTGCCCTCATAGCCATACAGCCGATCCTGGACATTGGTACCGGTCAACAGGTCGTCCCCGGTGTCGCCCTGAACAATGAAGGTATTCAGCACGAGATCGCGATAGGACAGCAGTGTCCCGTCCGCAAAGAGGAAGGACTCGACGCCATGATCGCCGACTTCGGCGTCGTTCGGATCGAATCCCTCGATTCGCACTTCGTCTGCCACACCATTAGGTGAAGCAATCCCGATCCGCAGCCAGCCGGGAGTGCCGGTTGCTTCATCCGGCGCGATGAAACGCAGGTTGTTGCGAATGTCGGCCACGGCGATACCCTCGCCGAATATGAGCGTGTTGCCCGGAGACCGCGACGTCTCCTCGCGAATCGTGAGAACGCCGTCGCCCCGCTGGAACACATAAGCGTCGTCACCAGGGCCACCTTCAACGATATCGTTCCCCGTCCCGCCGACAATAAGATCGTCGCCCTCCAGACCGCGGATGATGTCCCGCCCTGTTGTTCCCCCGATAACGTCATTCTCCGGCGTGCCCACGATCTCGATGCCGTTCGCGAGCAGCTGGGAATAGGTAAATGACTGGCCCGATCGGGCAAACACAATACTGTCGATGACACGGGAGCCCAGCGGATCGGATGCGTCGAATCCGGTCAGGACGGCGCCAGCGTCCGTACCTGACACCCGAATCGTCAGGGTGCCGGCGGCCGGGTCAAATGAAACCGCCAAGTCGTCGAGCGACCCCAGGTCCGGGAAATCCAGGATCAGGGTGTTGCTCTGGGTCGCATCCGAAACATCGCTAATGACGTCGAGGCCGCTGCCCGGGCTCAGATAGTAACTGTCGCTGCCAGGGCCGCCGGCGAGCACGTCGCGGCCCGCCATTCCATAGAACACATCGTCTCCGATGGCCCCGTTCATCTCGTCCTCCGAGTCCGTGCCGATGATTTCCAGTCCGCGCGCAACCAGATCGGACAGCAGCAACGTGGAGCCGTCGTCAAAGCGCATGAGGTTGAAAGGCACACCGCCGGATGCCGGATCGCCCGGCTGGACGCCGGGCATGCGGATTGCATCGCCTTCCTCCCCGTAGCCCAGAAACAGATCGCCCGCTTCCACCCAGACCCTGATTTGGGAACTACCGATGCCTGGCCCGAACTGAATTACGTTTCGATCGAGGAACGTCTCCCGATCGGTGAGGGTATCCTCGCCATCGCCAAGGTTGAATACATACGTGTCGCTGCCCAAGCCGCCGTCCAGCGCATCGTTACCCCATCCCCCCGCAATCAGGTCGTTGCCGCCATCTCCAGTGATGGTGTCATCGCCATCGGCTCCGACCAGAAACTCGGAAGACTCCGTACCTGCCAAGTTCAAGCCCAGTTGCAGGAGTTCGTCGTAAGTCAGAACAGTGCCATCCGAGAACTCATAGTGTTCGACCGCATGGCTTGCGTAAGGATCGGCTGGATTGAGATTCGACAACCGGATTTCTCCACCGTCATTTGCCACATGCAGCACGAGCTCGCCATATTCCGCACTTAGGGCAATGCCGTTTGGGGAGATGTCGTCGAGGTACAAGGTGTTACCCGCCTCGGGTTCTGCCAGATCATCGATGGTCAGGGAGCCATAACCGCGGTAGAAATAATACTGGTCATCCCCTGCGCCACCGATGGCCCGGTCGTTGCCGGGCCCTGCATCGATGAAGTCATCACCCTCGCCGCCGGTGATGATGTCGTCTCCCTCACCGGCGTAGATCATGTCCGCGCCAGCACCGGCGGCGATCCTGTCATTGCCCGATCCCGCGATGACCTCATCGTTGCCCGATCCGGCATCGATGACATTGTTGCCATCACCGGCATCGATCGTGTCGCTCAAGGCAGTCCCGACAATCACGTCGTCGCCGGCCTCTGCGTAGATCGCCTGCGGCTCGGCGAAGGGATCGCCCAGGAGGGCATACGCCAGCGCAGGATTGCCGCCGAGTGGTCCCCCATCACCGATCCAGTCCGCCGTCACGTCATAGTCAACCGCATCACCGAACAGACGCAGCTGATTGTCCGCATCGGCAGCCAGCAGGTCATCCCTCAGGTCGGTCACCAACTGGGCAAGGTCGTACACCCTGACCGTGCCGTCGGGATGGATGAACTGAGCCAGGGAGATGGTCTGCTGCTGCTTGGCTGAGAAACTTGACGAAACATCGAACCAGTCCAGGACAAGGCTATCTCCTTCCGCCCCGGTTTGAAGTATCAGCCGTCCTTCCGGGGTGACGTAGGCAGAAATGTCCGTTTCCAGAATACCGCCGCCGAACGAGATCGCGTCATTGTCTCCAATCAACATCCCGGGCCAGTTGTCGATGCGATCGGTCCCATCTCCGCGATTGTAGGCATAGACATCATCGCCGTAATCGCCTGAAAGTTGGTCGTCGCCGCCTCCGCCGACCAGTAAGTCGCCATCCCAGGAACCGTACAGCACGTCATCACCCGTGCCACCGAAGAGGATGTCCTCACCTTCCCCGCCATTCACGATATCGTTCTGGCCGCGCGCATCGATCCGGTCGCTGCCTCCGTCGCCATAGATGACATCGGGCGCAACGCTACCGACGAGCGCGTCATCCCACCATGTACCGTACTGTTCGCCAATCACCCCCAAGTCGGCCATGGCAATCATGTCGTCTAGAGTCAGCTCCGAACCGTCGGAAAACCGTATGCGCTTCAGGGATAGCTCCCCAGCGTAGTTGCCCCCGCCTTCACCCGTGTCCAGCACTTGTTCGGTCGTCACCCGGAAACCTTCGTCACGGCCGAAACCGACGGCCAGGACGGGGGATTCATAACCTTCCGATTCGTACCCACCACCCACATATTCCACACCAACCTGCACGCTCAGATCATCTGCCGTTATGCCCTCGCCCAGCACAATCGTATCGCTGCCCCCTGCCAGCCAGGCGCGCATCGCAGTCAGGGCATCGCGGGCGATCTCTGCCGAAACCCCGCCGGCAAGTGCCATCAAGGGTTGGCGGATTTCCCAGGGAATCCGGTAAAAGTCTCCTTGGTAGCTTTCATTGGCCCAATAGTCGCTCTGGAAAAGTCCGCCCGTACTTTCCAGTTGGCTAAGTTCCAGATCGGCCTGTTCCAGAAAACCCGGAAACACGTTCGCGCGCGTTGGCGTCGTCCGGATTTCATCGAAGCCGTCGCCGCGGCCCATGCGGTATTCGTTGGCGCCCGCGCCCCCCTGGAGGTTGTCGTTTCCCGTGCCGCCACGAATGACATCGTTCCCGTCGAGGCCGAGGATCGTGTCGTTTCCGCCCTTGCCGTCGATCAGGTCATTGCCCGGCGTGCCCAGCAGGTAATCGTCTGTATCGGTGACAAGATTCGCCGCGTTGCGGATGGCCTCCGCGTCGAGCTCGCTGCCGTCGGCGAAAACGATCCGCTCCACCATGGCCGCGTTCCGCGCAAACCAGTCGACCACGCGAACGGCATCGGTTTCTTCTTCTCCGGGAAGCGCGTTAACGGCAACCACAAGATCCAAGCCCTCCGTGCGCAGGGTGACGTCTCCCGGCAGGAGATCCGCCAGCATCAATGCATCCTGGCCACCGATCTCCCGCAAGGTGTCCCGCCCGTCGCCCCGTCGATACACATAACTATCGTTGCCGGCGCCGCCCGCCAGCACATCTGCGCCGGCCAAGCCGGCGAGGGTGTCGTCGGTTTCATAACCGGTGATGGCGTCATCCCCGGGCGTGCCTGTGAGCGCAAGCTCGCGCAGGCGGGCCGCATCCCACTCGCTGCCATCCGGGAATTGCAATGTCTGCACGCCGCCTGCCGCCGGCGCAAACCAGTTCCGGACCGTTACGCGATCATCGCCGGCATCGAGCACCAGATTCAGTTCAATCCGCCTCGCCTTGATGTCCCCCGGCAGCCGATCGGCAAAGCGAATCCGGTCGGAACCCGTCGCATCGATGATCACGTCCTGCCCGTCGCCGGCGCGAAACACATAGGTGTCGTCGCCCGTGTCTCCACGCAAGATGTCGCTGCCGGCCCGGCCTTCGATCAGATCGTCGCTGCCGGCATAGCCGAGAATCTGCTCGTCCGCTTCGGTGCCTATCAGTACGCCGGCGCGAATTTCATCCACGCCCCAACTGCGTGCCGTCTTCGAAATGAATGCCTTCCACCCGAAACGGGTTGCTGACATTGCCATCGGCATCCGTCACCGAGGAGAACCAGTTTCGCACCGTCATGGCGTCGCCCGAATCCGGCAAACGCAACACCAGATCGTTGCCGACGCGCAGCAGCTTTACATCCTCCGGCGCGACATCGGCCTTCATCCGGATGACGTCATTGGAGTCCGCACGCTGGTTGGTGATTTCGACTACATCTTGTCCGTCGCCATGGCCGAACATTACCGTGAGATCACCCTCCCGCAGCACAGGACTCCGGTTGTGCCAATTCAACAGCCAGGGCGCGTAACGCGAACTGACCACATCGTCGCCCGTCCCGCCGTCCACGACATCGTTGCCGTCGCCGGGATCGATCCAGTCATTGCCGTCGCCGCCGGAAACGATGGAGTTTCCGTTCCCTGAATAGACGATGTCGTCGCCTTCGCCGGCTTCGATCGTGTCGTTCCCCCAAAGCCCCGAGATCTTGTCGTCGCCGCCATAGCCGAAGATATGGTCGTCGTACTCGCTGCCCCACAACGAAGCGTCGTCGCCCGGAGTGCCGTTCCAGACCAGACGGCTGACGATGTCTTCGAAGTTCCACACCGTTCCGTCGGCGAACTCGAAGCGCTTCACGGTCGACTTGAAGGCGGTGCCTTCGTTATAGCCGTTGAGGAACCCTTCGATTCTCAGGGAGGAGCCGGGGTCCCCGGCAATTTCGATGCGCACATCCGCGCTCCAGTTGTTGCGAACGCCCTGGGTTCTCACCCCTACAACAGTGATGTCGTCAGGATCGATGCCGGCCTTGAAGCGGACGACATCGTCAACCACCTCGGATGCGCCATATTGCTCAGGGGGCGGCGCCATCCACCAGTCGTAGGCGTAGATCCTGCGGGAGACCAGCGTATCCTGGCCGTCGCCGCGGCCGAAGAGGAACACGTCCGCACCGGGAGAATGGAGGCTGGTTGAATCCGCTTCCCTCAGATGGTCGTTGCCAGCGCCGCCGTCATAAACATCGCTGCCAGCACCGCCTTCAAGATGATCGTTACCCATCCCACCGCGCAGCACATCATCGCCATCCAGCCCGAGCAGCCAATCGTCGCCGTCGCCCCCCTCCAGCAGATCATCCTTACTCGCTCCGTACAGGACATCGTTGCCGTCCAGACCCATCAGTCGAGAATTGCGATGCGATAGGGCATACAGACGGTCCTCACTCGGCGTGCCGATCACGGTCGGAGCAAAAAGCATGCTCCCGCTCCACACCGTGCCGTCGGCGAACAGGACGCGCTCGATCGCGTTGTAGCCGTCCTTCGAGTAGTGCTTTTTCACCCGCAGCGTCTCGCCGCTGCTCAGGCGCAAAACCATATCCTCGCCGTCCGCCGCCATCTGCACGTCCGCCGGGGTCACCCCCTCCTTCAGGATGATGGTGTCCATGTTCTCGCTGCGTCGGTCGGAATCGACGATGATGTCGTGTCCGTCGCCGAAGCCGAAGCGGTAGGCGTCGTTGCCGTTGCCCCGGCCGGCCTTGCATACGCCAGGCATTCAGCGCCGCATTCCGGTCCTCGTCCGATGCCACCAGCAGATCGTCGCCTGCCCCGCCGTCCAGGATGTCGTCGCCGGCCCCGCCGATCAATACGTCATCGCCGGCATCCCCGAACAGGATATCGTTGCCCTCCTCCCCTTCGAGCAGATCGTTGCCCTGCGCCCCCGTGCAGCGAGTCGTCGCCCGGCCCGCTTGCCACCGCATCGTCGCCGCCAAGGGCGTCGATGGCGTCGTCGCCACCGGCGCCGAACAGATAGTCGTCGCCCTCAGTCGGCACGAACAGGTCGGTATAGCGCAGCAACGTGCCGTCGGAAAACATGAAAAGCTCGACACCACCGCCGGGAGCGCCCGGGACAGGCAGCCGCAACACATCGCCAGTGCCGGCGATGCCGATCTCGTAGCTGCCCGCCTGATTCCGGCGGATGAATAAGTCGGCGCGCGTCAGTCCGCCGCCGAAGAACACCCTGTCGACCCCGCCCCCTTCTTCCAGCGTATCCACTCCGCTGCCACGGCGGAAGATGTAGGTGTCGTCGCCCGCCCCGCCCTTGAGCAGGTCGTTGCCGGCGCCGCCATCCAGCACGTCGTTTCCCTCGTGGGCCCACAGGGACTCTCCGCCCACATCGCCGAAGAGCACGTTGTCGCCCGGCCCGCCCACCATGCGTGCGCTGCCCGTGCCGCCGTAGAGGACATCATCGCCGCCATGGCCATAGAGCGCCGTGTGATCCGATCGCCCGCACCGCCTGGGTGAAGCTCGAAAGCTGTCGCGTAATGCCCAATGGCTGCCCTTCCGTTTCCGCCTGTACCGGCTTCCCCGCCGCATCGAACGCAAACGCCAGCGCCGGATCGCCGTTGTTGGTGAAGTGTTCGCGCAAGGCGAAGTAGGTGGTGTCGCGGGTCAGCCCCAGCCCGCGCAGCAGGCGGCCGAATTCGTTGATCAGCGCGCGGCCTTCGATCGGATCGGCGGCCAGCTCCGCATCGAGCAGCGCCTGTGCCGCCGCCAGATCGCCGAAGGCACGGCCGGTCACTTCGTTGTAATTCCAGACGATGGCCTCGTAGAGGGGCTTGAGATGGGTCTGCGCCAGCAGGCTGGCGTAGAGCCCTTCGGTAAGCCGCTCATAGGTAAGCTGCCAGGCCGCGGCCTGGTCGGCATTGGGGTTCTGGAAGCTGCGGCCGTAGGCCTGTTCCAGCACCTGCGCATGGCGGGCATCGAGCTGGTTCGTGTAGGTGCCCTCGGGGATGGCCTGCGCCCCCGTCCAGGCGAAGAGCAGGTCCTCGAAGCGGGCATGGGCGGCCGCGATATCGGTCTCGTTCATGAAGGCGTCGAGTTTTGCGCGCAGGCTGCCGGGCGGCTGGCCCAGCCAGCCCTCCTCCGGCATCCCGCACCAGCGCCTGGGTCAGATCCATCTGCACCCCGCCCAAAGTCAGCTCCGGCAGCACGGCGATGTCCTCGGGCAGCGCGCGCCAGTCGAGGAACTTCGTCTCGGCGTTGTCGCGGGCGAAGCGGTATTCGGCGAGCTCGCGCGTGGCGCCGTCATGGAGGGTGACGGTGCCGCTGCGCGTGCGGGTGTTGCCGTTGTCGTCGGTGGCCGTGGCGATGGTGGATTCGAGCGAGATGGATCGGATGCCCAGTTCATCCAGCGTCCTGAGGTTCATGGCGGTGGCCGGGTCGCCCAGCACCGGCTCGGCCTGTCCTGAGCCGTGAGGGCCGCGCGGGTCGGTCTCCCACACGGCCACCTTGAGGCTTGACCAGATTTCATCGTGGGCATCGATCGCGCCGTCGCGGTTGCGGTCGTATTGGCTGAGCGCCTGGAAGCCGTTGGCGGCCAACTGCCCGCCGGGCAGGCGGGTGAAGTCGCCGAAGAGTTCCTGGCCGTCGTCGAGCACGTTGTCGGCGTCGGCATCGAGCACGAGGACGCCCGCTGCCGGGGGCGATCCAGCCGGTTTGCTCGGCAAAGCCGTCGCCGTCGTGGTCGAAGTGGAGATCCTGGTCGAGGCCGTAGGTTTGGATGCCGGTGCCGGCCAGGTCGATCACCAGGGGGTCGCCGCGGCTCTGGTTGCCGGGGCGCTCCTGCGGCGTGGGCGGACGCGGGGCCTTGGGGGGCTGGTCCTCGCCGTCTTCGAGATGGATGCCCAGATCGCCGTCGTAGAAGTCGAAGACGGTGAGCCGGCCGCCGCCCTTGGCGCGGCTGATGGTGAGCGTGACCGGGCCGGCCGTCATGTCGCCGCTGACGCTGTAGGTGTAGTCGGGGGCGTCGGGGTTGTCGAAGAAGACGCGGCTGTTCTTGCCGCGGCCCGTGCCGCCGGCAAGCGTCATGCCGTCGTATTCGATGTGGCCGTCGCCATCTTCGTCCCAGATGAGGTCGGCCTGGTCTTCGCTCTTGTAGATGTAGGTGTCGGCGCCCGCGCCGCCCACCAGGTAGTCGGCCGCACCCGCGCCGCCCCTCAAGCGGTCGTCGCCTTCGCCGCCGAGCAGGACATCCTTGCCGGCGCCGCCGTAGAGGCGGTCATTGCCGGCGCCGCCATCCAGCTTGTCTTTGCCGCCGCTACCGAAGAGGCCGCCGGTGTCGTCCTCGGATTCGGCATCGCCGTAGAGCGTGTCGTCGTCGGCGCCGCCCTTGAGTTCGTCGTTGTCGGCGCCGCCGATGAGCGTGTCTTCGCCGGCGCCGCCGATCAGGGTGTCATTGCCGGTATCGCCCAGCAGCCGGTCATTGCCGGCGCCGCCTTCGATGTGGTCTCCGCCCCAACCGCCGTCGATGGTGTCGCCCCCCGCGCCGCCATACAGGCGGTCGTCGTTGAAGCCGCCTTCGAGGGTGTCCGCGCCTTCGCCGCCGAAGACGGTGCGGCGGGCAATACCGATGAGGTTGGCGCCCAGCACGGTGTCGGTGGCCACGTCCTTGAAGTAGCCCGGTGCTGCCAGGTTGTTGTCCGTGGTGTTGACGGCAATCTTGGCCGAGAGCATGGCGGCGCGGTCTTTGAGCCAGTTATCGGAGAAGGTCCGGTCTTCCGGCTCGACCGCCTGGTCGGCGACCCATTCGACGTAAAGATCTCGGTGTGCCGCTGCCGCAGCAAATCGCCGGCGCCGACGACGGCCACCGGCAGGAGGTATTGCAGGGCCACCAGCACGCCGAAGTCGTCGCGGGCGGCAGCGGACAGTTCGGCCGGATTGGCGCCTTGGAGCACGCGCAGGCTGCCGCTGCCGATCAAGGATCGGTATGCGTCGCTTCTTTGCAGGAAGTCGATGTTCCAGTGGAGCGCTTCGCGATCCTCGACCGGCGTGGCGTTCTCCTTCAGCGCCCAGGCGCCGAGCAGGGTGCCGCGCAATGCGTCTAGTGCGGATTCGAGCGTGCGGTTGTTCTCCATCGAGGCGGCGCTCAGCAGCCAGTTGGCCTGGCCCATGGAAAGACCAGGGGTCAGCTCGGCGTAGAGGGCAAGCACGGCGAGTGAGTCGGTAAGCGTGACAATGGAGTGATTGTGGATCGGTCCGCCGGATTCGATGTTCACGCCCTGCACCGATCCAATCATCTGACCGAGGCCGGCCGTGGCGGAAATACCGTCGATGGCGCGGACGTTGAATATCTTGTCGTTCGGAACCGTACCGGTCAGCCCGAACAGCTTGAGCAACTCGGTGCCGAAGTTGGTGATCACGCCAGACGCCGCAGAGAAGCCCGGCGCGTTGTAGGTATAGGCGGCGGAGACGATGATGTGCTTTGCGGCAAAGGCTTGCGCCAGAAAGCCACCCAGACTGTGGCCCGTCGTGGCGAAACTCTCCGCCGCGCCCAACCTGCCTTGGGCGATCAGGGATTGGTAGAAGTTCTCCAGCGAGGCGTACTGCTGCATGCCGACCGCGGTGCCGAAATAGGCGACATCGACAATGTCAACCAGATAGTCGATGCCCCAGTGGCTGGCTTCGGTGCCGCGTATTGCGAGAACTTTTTCTCCTGAAGGGCTGCCCTGATCATCAACCGGCTGAAACAGCACCGCAGAGAAACCGTCCGTCAAATCCTGCTGGCCCAATACCATCCAGGATGCGTCGAAACGCTGGGCTTGGGTATGTGCCATGTCAGCCTCCTCATAGGCTGCCAGGTTGACGTTGTTCCCAATGGACAAACCATTGGCGTAAGCGGCAAATGCAGCCTCTGAGTACTTCAGGTAATCAAGCATGTTCGGCATGACTATTTCCCCCTCTTTAGGAATACGGATTTAATTACCCAGTCGTCGTCAGTCTTATAGGTCGGGCATGATTTCGACGTGGGGTGCGCATATGCGATGAAGTCACCTCCCGACCGCCCATATGACACAGCCTCCCCCATCAACTTATTGTCAGCACGACGGATTATTTGTGTGACATGTCGGGTCAATCTTCCCTCTCCTTTGAGGGGATCACCCTCTTTAAGGTAATGTCGCTCTACGACATATCGATAGTCCGGCCCTAAACGTTCCTCCGGCTTTCCTTGAAGCACACGCCCACGCCATCCCGGAAACGGATCGCCCCATTGATCGAACATCTCCGGCGGCAGCGTGACGGTCTCGTATACCTTCACACCTCCATCCTTTTTGCATAGCTCTTCCATCTGCCGGTCGAGGGCGAATTTCTCGCAGCCGGTCAGTAAAAACAGCGTCGCAGCAAGCAACAGTCTGGTTGTTTTCATGCGGCTTTCCTCCTTGTCGAGTCGTTCGTCGCCACGCGACAAGACACATCGCGGCAGGTAAAAGTCAGCTCCGGCAGCACGGCGATGTCGGCGGGCAGCGTGCGCCAGTCGAGGAATTTGGTTTCCGAGTTGTCTCGCGCGAAGCGGTATTCGGCAATCTCGCGCGTGGTGCCGTCGGTGAGGGTGATCCGGCCTGTGCGGGTTTGGGTGTTGCCGTTCTCGTCGGTGGCGGTGACGATGCTGGAGTCGAGGCCGATCGAGGCGATGCCCAGCTCATCCAGCGTCCTGAGGCTCATGGCCGTGGCCGGGTCGCCCAGCACGGGGTTGCCGCGCGGGCCGCTCTCCCACACGGCCACCTTGAGGCTTGACCAGATGGGGTCGGCGGCATCGATCCGCCCGTCGCGGTTGCGGTCGTGCTGGCTGAGCGCCGGAAAGCCGTTGGCGGCCAACTGCCCGCCGGGCAGGCGGGTGAAGTCGCCGAAGAGTTCCTGGCCGTCGTCGAGCACGTTGTCGGCGTCGGCATCGAGCACGAGGAGCCCGCTGCCGGGGGCGATCCAGCCGGTTTGCTCGGCAAAGCCGTCGCCGTCGTGGTCGAAGTGGAGGTTCTGGTCGAGGCCGTAGGTACTGATGCCGGTGCCGGCCAGGTCGATCACCAGGGGGTCGCCGCGGTTCTGGTTGCCGGGGCTCTCCTGCGGCGTGGGCGGACGCTTGGCCTTGGGGGGCTGGTCCTCGCCGTCTTCGAGATGGATGCCGAGATCGCCGTCGTAGAAGTCGAAGACGGTGAGCTGGCCGCCGCCCTTCTTGCGGCTGATGGTGAGCGTGACCGGGCCGGCACTCATGTCGCCACTCACGCTGTAGGTGGTAGTCGGGGGCGTCGGGGTTGTCGTGGAAGATGCGGGCGTTTTTGCTCTTGCCACGGCCGCCGCTGAGCGTCATGCCGTCGTATTCGATGTGGCCGTCGCCGTCTTCGTCCCAGATGAGGTCGGCCTGGTCTTCGCTCTTGTAAATGTAGGTGTCGGCGCCCGCGCCGCCCACCAGGTAGTCGGCCGCGCCCGCGCCGCCTACCAGCCGGTCGGCGCCTTCGCCGCCGAGCAGAACATCCTTTCCGGCGCCGCCGTAGAGTTTGTCATCGCCCGCGCCGCCTTCCAGCTTGTCTTTGCCGCCGCCGAACAGGCCACCCGTGTCGTCCTCGGATTCGGCGTCGCCGTAGAGCGTGTCGTCCTCGGCGCCACCCTTGAGTTCGTCGTTGTCGCCGCCGCCGATGAGCGTGTCTTCGCCGGCGCCGCCGATCAGGGTGTCATTGCCGGTATCGCCCAGCAGCCGGTCATTGCCGGCGCCGCCTTCGATGTGGTCTCCACCCCAACCGCCGTCGATGGTGTCGCCCCCCGCGCCGCCATACAGGCGGTCGTCGTTGAAGCCGCCTTCCAGGGTATCCGCGCCTTCGCCGCCGAAGACGGTGCGGCGGGTAATACCGATGAGGTTGGCGCCCAGCACGGTGTCGGTGGCCACGTCCTTGAAGTAGCCCGGTGCTGCCAGGTTGTTGTCCGTGGTGTTGACGGCAATCCTGGCCGAGAGCATGGCGGCACGGTCTTTGAGCCAGTTGTCGGAGAAGGTCCGGTCTTCCGGCTCGACCGCCTGGTCGGCGACCCATTCGACGTAAAGATCTCGGTGTGCCGCTCCCAGCAAATCGCCGGCGCCGACGACGGCCACCGGCAGGAGGTATTGCAGGGCCACCAGCACGCCGAAGTCGTCGCGGGCGGCAGCGGACAGTTCGGCCGGATTGGCGCCTTGGAGCACGCGCAGGCTGCCGCTGCCGATCAAGGATCGGTATGCGTCGCTTCTTTGCAGGAAGTCGAGGTTCGAGTGGAGCGTTTCGCGGTCCTCCACCGGCGTGGCGTTCTCCTTCAGCGCCCAGGCGCCGAGCAGGGTGCCGCGCAATGCGTCCAGCGCGGATTCGAGCGTGCGGTTGTTCTCCATCGAGGCGGCGCTCAGCAACCAGTTGGCCTGGCCCACCGAGAGGCCGGGAGTCAGCTCGGCGTAGAGGGCAAGTACGGCGAGTGAATCGGTGAGGGTCTGTTGGCTATGGTTGCGCGCAGCCGGTGGATTCGGTACGTCGGAAAGAAACTGGTTTTCGATCTGGATGGGAATGACCGGTGCGACGGGCAAACCCAATCCAGCAATCGGGGATATGCCAGCCTGGGCGCGAATGTTCGAGAACTTGTCGGCACTGGCGAGCGGCTCAACGATATGCAGTGCGGTGAGCAGGCGCTGGCCAATCTCCGTGGCGGCTACGCTGCCCACTCCTGGTGCGTTGTAGAGATAAGCGTGGGTTATATTTGCCGCGAATTCACTGGCGAGGCCGGTTGCAAGAAAGCCGCCCAGGCTGTGGCCAGTCGCTGTGAACTGGTTCGGCAGGGTGCCGTTGCCGATCCATTCCTGCACCTTGAGCTTGAGCGACTGGTACTGCGCCTGAAAGCGCGTACTGCCCAGTATGGCCACCGAGACGAGATCGGTCGCCAGATCGTAAAGGTCGTCCGTGCCGCGAATGGCGAGATATTTCTGGCCAGCGGAATCCTGGAAAACCGTCACCGACAAGCCGTTGGTCGTGGTGTCGTAGCGCAGCAGTTCGCCGGTGATCTCGTCATACACCGGATACGGGTCGCTCGTGTGGTTGTATTGGGCGAGGACGGTCCATTGACTTGAGAAACGGGTGGCTTGTTCGAAGGACATGCCGCGTCCTTGGTCCCTTAACGCTGAAATGTCCGGCACCCCTGTTGGAAGATCGGCATAGGCGGCAAGGGCCAACTCAGCTTGTTTGAAGTATTCGAAAGTCGAACTCATTTCTCACTCCTTGTTCAATCGAATAAAGATGCTTTTGAGCAACATATTTGAACCAGCTTCAAGAGGCTTCGGACAGCTAAAGCTGGAGTCGTGCCATGGCCCAGGCATGTCACCACCACCACGGCCATAGATGATCGTTTCTCCCAATAACTTGCCGTCCGACTTACGGAGCACTTGGAATTTTTCGCGTGACATTTCTGGGTTACCGCTACGGTAGTAATGGATTTCGCGCTTAAATATGTAATCTGAACCCAGCGCGTCTTCCTTTTTTGTTGGATCGTAGGGTTTGATTAACCCCCATTGATCAAACCGCTCCGGCGGCAGCTTCACCGTCTCATACACCTTGATGCCACCGTCCTTGGCGCAGAGTTCCTTCACCTGCTGATCGAGGCGGGCTTTTTCACAACCGACTAACAGCACTGGCGTCAGGATCGCAATGAGAATAGTTTTTGCGGTTTTCATGCCGCCCTCTTCCATTCGCAATCGTTAGCAGCTGCACTATCGCCGTATTGCGGAGACTGACTTCTCCCCAAGCGCTGCTCGCGGGTGTTGCCGTTCTCGTCGGTGGCGGTGACGATGCTGGAGTCGAGGCCGATCGATTCGATGCCCAGCTCATCCAGCGTTCTGAGGCTCATGGCCGTGGCCGGGTCGCCCAGCACGGGGTTGTCGCGCGGGCCGGTCTCCCACACGGCCACCTTGAGGCTTGACCAGATGGGGTCGGCGGCATCGATCCGCCCGTCGCGGTTGCGGTCGTGCTGGCTGAGCGCCTGGAAGCCGTTGGCGGCCAACTGCCCGCCGGGCAGGCGGGTGAAGTCGCCGAAGAGTTCCTGGCCGTCGTCGAGCACGTTGTCGGCGTCGGCATCGAGCACGAGGAGCCCGCTGCCGGGGGCGATCCAGCCGGTTTGCTCGGCAAAGCCGTCGCCGTCGTGGTCGAAGTGGAGGTCCTGGTCGAGGCCGTAAGTTTGGATGCCGGTGCCGGCCAGGTCGATCACCAAGGGGTCGCCGCGGTTCTGGTTGCCGGGGCGCTCCTGCGGCGTGGGCGGACGCGGGGCCTTGGGGGGCTGGTCCTCGCCGTCTTCGAGATGGATGCCCAGATCGCCGTCGTAGAAGTCGAAGACGGTGAGCCGGCCGCCGCCCTTGGCGCGACTGATGGTGAGGATGACCGGGCCGGCCTTCATGTCGCCGCTGATGCTGTAGCTGTAGTCTGGATTGTCGGGGTTGTCGAAGAAGACGCGGCTGTCCTTGCCGCGGCCCGTGCCGCCGGCAAGCGTCATGCCGTCGTATTCGATGTGGCCGTCGCCATCTTCGTCCCAGATGAGGTCGGCCTGGTCTTCGCTCTTGTAGATGTAGGTGTCGGCGCCCGCGCCGCCCACCAGGTAGTCGGCCGCACCCGCGCCGCCCCTTAAGCGATCGTTGCCTTCGCCGCCGAGCAGAACATCCTTTCCGGCGCCACCGTAGAGCTTGTCATCGCCCGCGCCGCCTTCCAGCTTGTCTTTGCCGCTGCCGAACAGGCCACCCGTGTCGTCTTCGGACTCGGCGTCTCCGTAGAGCGTGTCGTCCTCGGCGCCACCAAGGAGTTCGTCGTTGTCGGCGCCGCCAATGAGCGTGTCATCGCCGGCGCCGCCGATCAGGGTGTCATTGCCGGTATCGCCCAGCAGCCGGTCATTGCCGGCGCCGCCTTCGATGTGGTCTCCACCCCAACCGCCGTCGATAGTGTCGCCCCCCGCGCCGCCATACAGGCGGTCGTCGTTGAAGCCGCCTTCCAGGGTATCCGCGCCTTCGCCACCGAAGATGGTGCGGCGGGCAATACCGATCAGGTTAGCCCCCAGCACGGTGTCGGTGGCCACGTCCTTGAAGTAGCCCGGTGCTGCCAGGTTGTTGTCCGTGGTGTTGACGGCAATCCTGGCCGAGAGCATGGCGGCACGGTCTTTGAGCCAGTTGTCGGAGAAGGTCCGCTCTTCCGGCTCGACCGCCTGGTCGGCGACCCATTCGACGTACAGATCCGTGTGCGCCGTGCGCAGTAAATCGCCGGCGCCGACGACGGCCACCGGCAGGAGGTATTGCAGGGCCACCAGCACGCCGAAGTCGTCGCGGGCGGCAGCGGACAGTTCGGCCGGATTGGCGCCTTGGAGCACGCGCAGGCTGCCGCTGCCGACGAGGCTCCGGAAGGCATCGCTCCTGCGCAGGACGTCGATGTTCCAGTGGAGCGCTTCGCGATCCTCGACTGGAGTGGCGCTCTCCTTCAGCGCCCAGGCGCCGAACAAGGTGCCGCGCAATGCGTCTAGTGCGGTTTCGAGCGTGCGGTTGTTCTCCATCGAGGCGGCGCTCAGCAGCCAGTTGGCCTGGCCTACCGAGAGGCCAGGAGTCAGTTCGGCGTAGAGGGCAAGTACGGCGAGTGAATCGGTGAGGGTCTGTTGGCTATGGTTGCGCGCAGCCGGTGGATTCGGTACGTCGGAAAGAAACTGGTTTTCGATCTGGATGGGAATGACCGGTGCGACGGGCAAACCCAATCCAGCAATCGGGGATATGCCAGCCTGGGCGCGAATGTTCGAGAACTTGTCGGCACTGGCGAGCGGCTCAACGATATGCAGTGCGGTGAGCAGGCGCTGGCCAATCTCCGTGGCGGCTACGCTGCCCACTCCTGGTGCGTTGTAGAGATAAGCGTGGGTTATATTTGCCGCGAATTCACTGGCGAGGCCGGTTGCAAGAAAGCCGCCCAGGCTGTGGCCAGTCGCTGTGAACTGGTTCGGCAGGGTGCCGTTGCCGATCCATTCCTGCACCTTGAGCTTGAGCGACTGGTACTGCGCCTGAAAGCGCGTACTGCCCAGTATGGCCACCGAGACGAGATCGGTCGCCAGATCGTAAAGGTCGTCCGTGCCGCGAATGGCGAGATATTTCTGGCCAGCGGAATCCTGGAAAACCGTCACCGACAAGCCGTTGGTCGTGGTGTCGTAGCGCAGCAGTTCGCCGGTGATCTCGTCATAGACCGGATACGGGTCGCTTATGTGGTTGAATTGGGCAAGGACGGTCCATTGGGTGGAGAAACGTTGGGACTGGGCCTGAGACATTCCTCTACCCTCATCCTGTAGCTTCCCAATATCGGGCACACCATTAGCGAGATTTGCATATGCAGCAAGAGCCAGTTCAGCTTGTTTGAAGTATTCGACAGTCGAACTCATTTCTGATCTCCCCAAGTGTTCTCGATAAGAAAAACTTCCTTCAGAAGAGTAATAACTTCTCCTTCTGGAAAGTTAGGGCAGGTAAAACTTGAGTCATGCCATGGGCCCGGCATGTCACCACCACCACGTCCATATACAACTAAGACTGCAAGGCGTTTCCCATCTGAGCGTCGGATGATTTCGTATTGCCTACGGGACATTTCTGGGTTACCAGTGCGGTAGTAATGCCTGTCTTCTTTAAATAAATACTCGGGCCCGAGCGCGTTCTCGCCCTGAGTTGGATTGAAGAAGTTAAGTTGCCCCCATTGGTTAAATTTCTCCGGCGGCAGCTTTACCTTCTCATACACCTTGACCCCGCCGTCCTTGGCGCATAGTTCCTTCACCTGCTGGTCGAGGCGGGCTTTTTCGCAACCGACCAGAAGCGCTGGCGTCATGATCGCAAAGAGAATCGTTATTGCGGTTTTCATGCTGCGTACCTCCATAGGGAATCGTTCCCGAGCTTAGTCTCGCCGTCTCGCGCAGACTGACTTTTCCTCACCAGTGCCTGGGTCAGATCCATCTGCACCCCGCCCAAAGTCAGCTCCGGCAGCACGGCGATTGTCTCGGGCAGCGCGCGCCAGTCGAGGAACTTCGTCTCGGCGTTGTCGCGGGCGAAGCGGTATTCGGCCAGTTCCCGCGTGGCGCCGTCATTGAGGGTGATCGTGCCGCTGCGCGTGCGGGTGTTGGCGTCGGTGGCGGTGACGATGCTGGATTCGAGCGAGAGGGATTGGATGCCCAGTTCATCCAGCGTCCTGAGGTTCATGGCGGTGGCCGGGTCCCCCAGCACGGGGTTGCCCCTCGGATCGGTCTCCCACACCGCCACCTTGAGGCTTGACCAGATGGGGTCGGCAACCCAATCGGCGCGCACTGATTTACGCTCGATGCAGCGTTGGCAGACAAGGAAGGTAGTCATGGCTTGATTGGTGCATATATTGTATGTACCATCGTCGCGTGAGCCTCGAATTCGACCCGAAGAAAGCGGCGGCGAACTTGCGCAAGCATGGCGTCTCGTTCGCGGAAGCCGAGCCGGTGTTATATGACCCGCAGGCGCTGACGCGGGAAGATGCCGACGCCGCCAGTGAGGCGCGTTACCTGACGGTAGGCATGGGCGCGCTTGGCAGGGTCTTGCTGGTGTGCTGGACCGAACGAGGTGAAGCCGTCCGCCTGATTTCGGCGCGACTAGCGACCGCCCATGAAAGGAAATGCTATGAAAGCTAACTACGACATGACAAAAGCCAAGCGTGGCGCCGTGATTTCCCCCGCGGGAAAGACGCGCATCACGATTTATATCGACGACGCTATTCTGGAAGCCTTTCGCCTGCGAGCGGAAAAGGAGGGCAAGGGCTACCAGACGCTGATCAACGAGGCTCTGGGCGCATCGCTCGGGCAGAACAATGCCCCCGTGACCATCGGCACGCTGCGCAAGGTATTGCGCGAGGAATTGAACGCAGCCTGACAATGCTGCGCCTGTGGTAGTCACGCAGCTGACATTGCCGCACGTGAGTTTGTCGCCGTATCCGACGACTGACTTTCGCCTGAACTGCAGGCCCCTGCGGCCATTCGAAACGGTGTGGCCATCAGGACTCCCGCTCCGTTTCTGCAATCGCCGTTTGCACCCCCGCCGCCTTCCCCCCAAAACTGAACACCTCATCCACCTGCAGCCCCTTCGGAATCTGGTGGGTGATGAAGAGCATCGTTACCTGGCCCTTGAGCCGGTTGATGGTCAGGGCGAAGTGTTCGGCGGTTTGCTGGTCGAGGCTGGAGACGGCCTCGTCGAAGATGAGGATCTTCGGCCGCTTCAACAGCGCGCGGGCGATGGCGAGGCGCTGGCGCTGGCCGCCGGAGAGGCCGACGCCGTGTTCGCCGATCTCGGTCTGGTAGCCCTGCGGCAGTTGCTCGATGACGTCGTGGATCTCGGCGAGCCTGGCGGCCTTGATGACATCGTCGAAGCCGGCATGCGGGTGAGCCATGACGAGGTTGTCGTAGATGGTGCCGGCGAAGAGCACGGTCTCCTGCGGCACGACGCCGTAGGTCTGGCGCAGTTCGTTGGCGGCGAGGTGGCGGATGTCGCGGCCGTCGAGCAGGATCTGCCCGTCCGTGGGTGAGTAGAAGCCCTGCAGCAGTTTCGCCAGCGTGCTCTTGCCGCAGCCGGAGGGGCCCATCAGCACGCGAGAGCCGGCCCGGCTTCAGCGTGAGGTTGAGGTTGCGGTAGAGGAAGGGATTGTTGTTGGAATAGCGGAAACTCACCTGCCTGAGGTCGATGCGCCCGGCGCCGCCGGCTTCGCGGTGCGGGATGAGGGCGTGCGGTTCGGCCGGCGCATCCATCAGGTCGCCGAGGCGCTTCACCGCGATATTGGCCTGCTGGAATTCCTGCCACAGGCCGACGATGCGCAGCATGGGCTGGCTCATGCGCGAGGCGAACATCTGGAAGGCGACGAGCATGCCGACGGTGAAGCCGTCGTTCTGCATGACCAGCAAGGCGCCGACGACGAGGATGGAGAGCGTCATCGCCTGCTCGAGGCCGTTGGCGAGCACGTTGTAGGTGTTGCTGACCTGCCGCGTGGTGAAGCCGGCAGCGAGGTAGTCGGCCAGAAGGCCACCGTATTTCTGCTCCAGGTGCGGCTCCATCTGCAGCGACTTGACGGTGGCGATGCCGGAGACGTATTCGGTGAGGAAGGACTGGTTCCTCGCGCCGAGCAGGAACTGCCGGTTGAGCTTGTCGCGGAAGACGGGCGCGACGGCGAAGCTGATGAGGCCGATCAGGCCCAGGAGCGCCACGGCGATGAGCGAGAGCTGCCAGGAGTACCAGAACATCACCGCGAGGAAGATGAGCAGGAAGGGAAAGTCGAGGATCAGGCTCACGGCGGCGCCGGAGACGAACTCGCGGATGGTCTCGACGCCGTGCAGGCGCGCCACCAGCACGCCGGTGGTGCGGTGCTCGAAGAAGGGCAACGGCAGGCGCAGCAGGTGGCGGAAGACCTGGCTGCCGAGCACGGCGTCGATGCGGTTGCCGGTGTGCAGCACCAGATACTGGCGCAGCCATGTCATGGCGCTGGTGAAGATCATGAACAGGATCAGCGCCACGCCGATGACGGTCAGCGTGGATTGCGTCTGGTGCACCACCACCTTGTCGATGATGACCTGGGTGAAGACGGGCGTGGCGAGGCCGACGAGCTGGATGGAGAAGGAGGCGAGCAGCACGTCGCGCCAGATGCGCTTGTGCTTGAGGAGTTCGGGAATGAACCAGCGGAAGCCGAATTTGGAGTCTGTGCTTGCTTCACCCTCCGCCCCCTCACCCTCGCTCCCTCTCCCCGCGGGGGCGAGGGAGGGGTCGCGGGCAGCGAGGATGACCGTGGGTTCGAAGTAGAGCTCGAACTCGGCGAGCGGCAGCGTTTCGGACTGCTCGGCTCCGGCGCAAAAGTATAGGAACTGGTTTGCATCGGCACGCAGGATGAGCGCCGGACGCACCGGTTCCGGCTCGCTCGGCTCATCAACCTCGCCCTCGCGCACGACGTGCAGTTGCGTCGGCGCACCGGCCGAGTGCGGAGCTTGATGCAGGAAGGCGATGCAGGGGAAAGTCAGTCCCGGCAGGACGGCGGCGGTAACGCTGCGTTCGCCGGTTTTGAAGCCCAGCGCGCGGGCGGCTTCATGAAGTGTGGTGGTTGAGTACGGTGGGGGGAATTCCTGGGCAACCAGGGTGGCGTCGAATGGCTGCCGGCCGATCTGGCACAGGCTGCCCAGAAGCCACAGCAAATCGCCCCCCTCCATGCGAGCTTGCGCCTGCACCCGACCTCTCCCCGGACTGCCGGCTTAAGCCGGTCTGTATGCTAAATAGGTGCGGCATTAGAGCACGATTTCATTCATTGAAAGCGTGAAATACTTCACGGTATTTCGTTTATTCCATCCTGAATGATATTTGAATATTATTATATTTATCTGTTTTTAAAAGGTATTAGTATCCGCGTCTATCGCTATCGCTATATTAAGTGTCAGCCATGTACATGATTATGTTTTGTTTTAAGGCGTGCAGGGGACGCCGGCGCCTGGCCGGCGTGCAAGCCTTACTTGATGCGGGTGAGATGCGGCCGGGGCGGGGTATCGCTGGGCGGGGGTTCGGGGCTTTCGGGCGCACCCTCCTCCGCCGGGACGGTCGGCGCTTCGGCCTGTTCGCCGACTTCGAAGGCCATGCCCTGCCCGTTCTCGCGGGCATAGATGGCGGTGACGTTGGCGATGGGGATGGAGAGCGACTGCGCGACGCCGCCGAAGCGGGCCTGGCAGGTGATGAGGTCGTTGCCCATGTGCAGGTTCTGCACGGCATCGGCGCCGAGGTTGAGCACGATCTGGCCGTCGCGCACGAATTGGCGCGGCACCAGGGTCTGGGCATCGACCTGCACGGAGATATAGGGTGTCAGTCCCTGGTCGGCGCACCACTCGTAGAGGGCGCGCAGCATGTAGGGCTTGGTGGAGACGACGGGGGACATTGAAACCGCGGGCAGGCGCGCAGAGGCGCCGGTCCGCTAGCGCCGCATGACCTTCTCGGAGGGCGTCAGGGCATCGATAAAGCCCTGCCGGCTGAAGATGCGCTCGGCGTACTTCATGAGCGGCACGGCGGTCTTCGGCAGTTCGATGCCGTAGTGGTCGAGGCGCCACAACAGCGGCGCGATGGCGACGTCGAGCATGGAGAATTCGTCGCCCAGCATGAACTTCTGCTTGTTGAAGACCGGCGCCAGCTCGGTGAGGCGGTCGCGCACGTGCAGGCGGGCCTTCTCGGCGGCCTTGAGGTTCTTTTCCAGCGCCTCGATGTGGGTGAACAACTCCTGCTCGAAGGTGAACAGCAACTGTCGGGCGCGGGCGCGCATGATCGGATCCGGCGGCATCAGCTGCGGATGCGGGAAGCGCTCGTCGATGTACTCGTTGATGATGTTCGCCTCGTAGAGGACGAGGTCGCGGTCGACCAGCACGGGCACGCGGTTGTACGGGTTGATGACCGCGATGTCTTCGGGCTTGTTGAAGAGATCGACGTCGATCACCTGGAAGTCCATCCCCTTTTCGTAGAGGACGATGCGGCAGCGGTGGCTGAACGGGCAGGTCGTGCCCGAATACAATGTCATCATGGTATTCCCGCTCCAGGAATAGTCGGCATCGCGCACCACGCGGCGAACGCGCGGGGAGTTGAAATCACGATGGCCGAGAAACTGCATGGCGATCCTTGCAGTGGATTAGTGGATGTCTTTCCAGAACGCGCGCTTCATGGCATAGGCCACGACGAAGAACACGCCCAGGAAAAGCAATACGGCGATGCCGAGGTTCTTGCGGAATGCCGCCTGCGGCTCGGCCATCCAGACCATGAAGGCGACGAGATCGCCTACGGCGTCGTCGTATTCCTTGGGCGTGAGCTTGCCGGGCTTGGCCAGCGTGAGCTTGTGGTCGGCGCCCATCACCTGCTCGCCCTGCAGTTCCCACAGGACATGCGGCATGCCGACGCTGTCGAATGCAACGTTGTTCCAGCCGGTCGGCCGCTTTTCGTCGCGGTAGAAGCCGCGCAGGTAGGTGTACAGCCAGTCTGCGCCACTGCCGTCGGTGGAGGCGCGCGCCCGGGCGATCAGGGAAAGGTCGGGGGGCCAGGCGCCAAAGAATTCCTTGGAATCCTTGCGCGACATCGAGATGCCCATGGGCTCGCCGATCTTCTCGGCGGTGAACAGCAGGTTGTCCATGATCTGCTGCTCGGTCAGGCCGATTTCCGTGAGGCGGTTGTAGCGGACATAGCTGGCGCCGTGGCAGTTCAGGCAGTTGTTCACGAACAGTTTGGCGCCATTCTGCAGCGCCGCCTTGTCGGTTGCGCGGTCGGGCGCACGGTCGAGCTTGATGGAAACGCTGGCCATCGCGGCGAGCGGCGCGAAGAGGAGCACAAGGATGAAAGAGAAAAGGATTTTCTTGAACATGACGATTCTCATTTTGTCACCCTTTCCGGTTCCGGCTTGCACTTGTCGATGCGGCTGTACCAGGGCATGAGCAGGAAGAAAAGGAAGTAGATGATCGTGCAGATCTGCGAAATGATGGTGAAGACCGGCGTCGGCGCCTGCATGCCCAGATAGCCCAGGATGAAGAAGGCGACGATGAACACGCCCAGCGCGGTCTTGTAGATCGGGCCACGGTAGCGGATCGACTTGGCCGGGCTGCGATCGAGCCAGGGCAGGAAGAACAGGATCATCACGCCCAGGCCCATGAAGATCACGCCCCACAGCTTGGCGTCGATCCAGAAGAAATTGACCGTGTTGGCGCGCAGGATCGAGTAGAACGGCGTGAAGTACCACACCGGCGCGATGTGCGGCGGCGTCACCAGCGGGTCGGCCGGGATGAAGTTGTTGTACTCGAGGAAGTAGCCGCCCAGTTCCGGTGCAAAAAAGACGATGGCGGAAAAAACCATCAGGAAGACGATCACGCCGACGATGTCCTTCACCGTGTAGTACGGATGGAAGGGAATGCCGTCGAGGGGGATGCCGGTCTTCGGGTCCTTGTTCTTCTTGATCTCGATGCCGTCCGGGTTGTTCGAGCCGACTTCGTGCAGCGCCAGGATATGTGCGGCGACGAGGCCGAGCAGCGCCAGCGGGATGGCGATGACGTGGAAGGCGAACATGCGGTTCAGGGTGGCATCGGCGATGACGTAGTCGCCGCGTATCCACAGGGCCAGGTCGTTGCCGATCAGCGGGATGGCCGAGAACAGGCTGAGAATCACCTGGGCGCCCCAGAACGACATCTGGCCCCAGGGCAGCAGGTAGCCGGCGAAGGCTTCCGCCATGAGGCACAGGTAGATCAGCACGCCGAAGATCCACAGCAACTCGCGCGGCTTGCGGTAGGAACCGTAGAGCATGGCGCGGAACATGTGCAGGTAGACCACGACGAAGAAGGCCGAGGCGCCAGTGGAGTGCATGTAGCGGATCAACCAGCCCCATGGCACGTCGCGCATGATGTACTCGACGCTGGCAAAGGCCACCGGCACGCCGGCGGCGTTGAGCGAGGCATCCGGCTTGTAGTGCATCACCAGGAAGATGCCGGTGACGATCTGCATCACCAGCACCAGCAGGGCGAGCGAGCCGAAGAAGTACCAGAAGTTGAAGTTTTTCGGTGCGTAGTACTCGGACAGGTGGGCTTTCCAGTTCGCCGTCAGCGGAAAGCGTTCGTCAACCCACTCGAGGACGTTGCCCGCGAGCGAGCCGTCCGACTTGAATTTCTCGAAATTGCTGCTAGCCATGTCGTGCGTCCCCTTATGCCTTCTTGTCTTCGCCGATCAGAATGCGCGTGTCTGACATGTAGTAATGCGGCGGCACTTCCAGGTTGTCCGGCGCCGGCTTGTTCTTGTACACCCGGCCGGACAGGTCGAAGGTCGAGCCGTGGCAGGGGCAAAAGAAGCCGCCGGGCCAGTTGGGATCGATGTCGGATTCGGCGCCGGTCTTGAACTTGTCCGTGGGCGAACAGCCCAGATGGGTGCAGATGCCGACGACGACCAGGTATTGCGGCTTGATCGAGCGCTCATCGCCCTTGATGTAATCGGGCTGCATCGGGCGCTTTGACATCGGATCAGCGACCTGGTCGTTGACCTTCTTCAGCGAATCGATCATTTCCTGGGTGCGGTAAACGATCCACACCGGCTTGCCGCGCCACTCGACGCGCAACATCTCGCCGGGTGCGAGCTTGCTGATATCGGCTTCCACCGGGGCGCCTGCCGCCTTGGCGCGCTCTGAAGGAAGCATGCTCGCTACGAAGGGCACCGCGGTCGCGACCGTCGCCACGCCTCCCACGGCTGCAGTGGCGAAAACCAGGTTCCGCCGGCTGCAATCTACTTTCTTGTCACTGCTCATGGCCTCGACTTCCTGAAGAAAATGAATGCGAATCCAAACTAAGTTTCAGTAAAGGCTAATGCTCGCCGTGAGGGGGCGTGATGCCTTAGCCAAAAACCGCAGGATTATACAGAATAATCAAGGGGAAATGGAAGCAAAACCGCGGAAAGCCGCGCCAATCCTGGGTTTCCGGTCGGCTGCGGCTGGTTGTTTGCGCCAAATCCGATATGCCCCGCCTCAGTCAGGAAAACCCATATCTGTCAATGACTTGGGCATCCGGAGGGCGAGTCAGATGGGGCGGCGCTCGATCAATGCCTGGGCAATGGTGCCCGCGTCGGTATGCTCGATTTCGCCGCCCACCGGCAGGCCGCGGGCGATGCGGGAAACCTTCAGGTTGCGTGCCCGCAGCACCTCGCCGAGGTAGTGGGCGGTGGCCTCGCCTTCGTTGGTGAAGTTGGTGGCGAGGATGACTTCCTGCACCATGCCGTCGCTGGCGCGCGCGAGCAGGCGCTCGAGGTGCAGTTCCTTCGGCCCGATGCCGTCCAGGGGCGAGAGGTGGCCCATCAGCACGTAGTACATGCCCTTGAAGGCGTGCGTCTGCTCCATCATGTTGAGATCGGCCGGCATTTCGACCACGCACAGCAGCGAGGCGTCGCGCCTGGGCGAGGCACAGCGCTCGCAGACCTCGTTCTCGCTGAAGGCGTTGCAACGGCTGCAGTGGCGCAGCACCTGCACGGCGAGCTCCAGTGCCCGGCCCAGGCGCTGCGCACCAGGCTGGTCGCGCTGCAGCAGGTGGTAGGCCATGCGTTGCGCCGACTTGGGGCCGACGCCGGGCAGGCAGCGCAGGGCTTCGATCAATTCCTCGAGGGCGGTTGGCGTGGTCATGATGTGGGTCGGCCTTCAGGCCGACAATGTCGGGCTGAAGCCCGACCTACGAGTCAAAAGGGCAGCTTCATCCCCGGCGGCAGGTTGAGTCCGGTGGTAAAACCGCTCATTTTCTCCTGCACGGTAGTCTCGACGCGACGCACGGCGTCGTTGAAGGCGGCGGCGACAAGATCCTCCAGCATGTCCTTGTCGTCGGCCAGCAGCGAGGGATCGATGCTGACGCGCCGCACGTCATGCTTGCAGGTCATGACCACCTTGACCAGGCCGGCGCCGGACTGGCCTTCGACCTCGATGGTCGCCAGCTGTTCCTGCGCCTTCTGCATGTTCTCCTGCATCTGCTGGGCCTGCTTCATCAGGCCTGCCAGTCCGTTTTTCATCATGTCTATCTCCGCTTCAGTTCAGTGGCTTGATGGATTGTTCGTTGATCGTGGCGTCAAAGGTTTCGATCATGTCGCGCACAAAGGCATCCTGCTCGAGCGATTCGATGGCGCGGTTCTGCCGCTCGTTGCGGACCGTCTCGGCGCGTTGCGCAGGGGTCTCGCCGGACAGGTCGCCGATATCGATGGCAAGCTTGACCGGGTTGCCGAAATGGGTGGACAGCGCGGCCTGCAGCTTGTCCTGAGTCGCCTTGTTCATCAGCAACGACTTGTGCGCCGGATTCAGGCGCAGCTTGATGGCACCGGCGGAATGCTCGACCAACTCGCAGTGATGTGCCAGTTCCCGCACCATGCCGCCAAGCTTGAGGCGCTCCAGCAGGCCCTGCCAGTCCCCCAGGGGGCTTTGTACGTCCATCGGTTTGCCATTCGGCGGGGCATCGCTGCCGCCCGCGGGCGCCGCGGCGGACTCGGCCTTGGACGGGGGCGCGGACTGGGCGGCTTTGGCCGCGGCGGGCGAAGCACCGCGCGACGCCGGCTCGGACGATGTGTCGGCACCGAGCGCCGGTGGCGTTTCCGGATTGAAGGCCACCAGTCGCATCAACGTCATGAGGAAGCCAGCGTATTCGTCCGGCGCCAGCGACAAGTCGCTACGGCCGTTGATGGCGATCTGGTAGCAGAGCTGGAGGAATTCGGCATCGAGGTGCTGCGCGTAGCCGGCGAGGCGGGCGCGCTCGGCCTCATCGACAAGGGCCTCGGGCGCGAGCTGCACGAGGGCAATGCGGTGCAGCTGGGTGGCCAGCTCCTGCAGGGCCGAATCGAAGGACAGGCTGCGCGCGTCCATCTGCTCCGCCACGGCCAGCATGGCGCGCAAGTCGCGCGCGGCAAGGCCGTCGAGCAGCGCAAAGAGGTGGTCCTCCCCGACCGTGCCGAGCATGTCGCGCACGCCCGCCTCCTCGATGCTGCCGGCGCCGTGGGCAATGGCCTGGTCGAGCAGCGAAAGCGCGTCGCGCATGCTGCCCGCTGCGCCCTTGGCGATATGGCGCAGCGCGGGAGGCTCGAAGGCCACCTTCTCCGCCTCGAGGATGCGCGCAAGGTGCTCGACGATGTGGCCCATCGGCATCTGCTTGAGATTGAACTGCAGGCAGCGCGAGAGTACCGTCACCGGGATCTTCTGCGGGTCAGTGGTGGCGAGGATGAACTTGATGTGCTCGGGCGGCTCCTCCAGCGTCTTCAGCATGGCGTTGAAGGCCGAGGTGGACAACATGTGCACTTCGTCGATGACATACACCTTGAAGCGGCCCCGGGTCGGCGCATAGGTGGCGTTCTCGAGCAGTTGGCGCATCTCGTCGACCTTGGTGTTGGTCGCCGCATCCACTTCGATGAGGTCGACGAAACGTCCACTGTCGATCTCCAGGCAGGAGCTGCAGGTGCCGCAGGGCGTCGAGGTGATGCCGGTCTCGCAGTTGAGGGCCTTGGCGAGAATGCGTGCGATGGTCGTCTTGCCGACGCCGCGCGTGCCGGTGAACAGGTAGGCATGGTGCAGCCGTTGCTGATCCAGCGCATGCGTGAGCGCGCGCACGACGTGCTCCTGCCCGACCAGCGTGGCGAAGGAACGGGGGCGCCATTTGCGCGCGAGGACCTGATAGCTCATGGCCGGATTTTATCAGAGGGGGAGGAGGGGAAGATGGAGGGCGGCGAGCCTGACCCCCGGCACTTGCAGACAATGGCTGTGGCTGCTTCCTTCCGGACCTGACCAGATTCACCACCTTGCAATGCGGGGAGACCCGCCGCACTGCATTTTACCGCAATTCACCCGCCGCCCCGGGCGAAATACAAATCAAAGCGCTGGAAAAAGGCGGTGATTTCACCTGCAGAATAGCCCCTGAAGGCAAACACGGCGCGCTGGCGCTCGAGGCGGATGAGGCCGATCGTCAGATCCGGCAGCGGCGTCAGCGCGATGCACCAGCCGCGTTCGGCATCGCCCTGAACCAACATCCCGTCCTGGATTTCGTAGGGCACGCCGGCCACGGCGGCGGGCAGTAGGCGCATGAAGTCCGTCTGCGAAATCGTCATCTCGCAGTCGCGCGCAACGACAAAGTCAGCCACCCGCTATCGGCGGCCAGATGGCCAGCACATCGCCCTCCACAAGGGCGCGCCCCGCCCGCTCGGCCGGATGCACATAGTTGCCATTGACCAGAACGAGATGCACCAGCTTCGGCGGCAGGTTGAATTCGTCGATCACCTGCCCGACCGTGCGGCCGGACGGCACATCGAGGGCCAAAGAGTTCGTCTTGCGTGCCTCGTCCGGCAGGTGGTCGGCCAGCATGGCATAGAGCTTGAAAGTGACGTGCATTGATTAATCCTTGCCCTGCCTTATATCGGCCGCGTCCCCAGGTAACGCGTTTCGCCACCCTGGGCACGGGCGAGATAGGCTTCCATGATACGCGTCGGATCGGCGAGCAGGCGCTCCTTCCATTCACCCAGGTGCACGCGCCCCATAGTCAGCCCCCGCAACACGCCGACGTGATCGGTCAGGCCGATGCTGGTGGCACCGATCAGCACATCGTCCTTGAACTGCAGGCTGATGTACTTGAAGTCCTTTTCATCCGCCCGCTCGACCGACTCGCCGCCCGCCTCGCCCCACCATTGGCCGAAGGACGCCGAAATCAGCCCCAGCGTATCGAGCACGTTGATGGCCAGGCTGCCCTGCAGGCTTGCCTGTCCGCCCGCCATGTTGATCGCGGCGATGCGCGCCTGATCGGCGGCGTTCGGCTGGATGGCGTTTAAGGTGCGCTTGCCGCTGATGAAATCCACTGCCTCAGTGACGTCGCCCGCGGCATAAATTCCCGGGATGCTGCTCTGCATGTCGGCATCGACCAGGATGCCGCGCTCGACGGCAATGCCGCTGCCCTTGAGGAAGTCAATATTCGGCGCGACCCCGGCGGCGCAGATGACGAGGTCGGCGACGATTTCCTGCCCGTTGCCGAGCTTGGCGACCAGTTCGCCCGCCTTGGCGCCAGCGCTCAGGGATTCGACCTTGGCGCCGGTATGCACGCGCACGCCCTGCTTCTCGCACCACTGGCGGATCATGCCGCCGGCCTTTTCCGTCATCATGCGCGGCACCATGCGGTCGCCCATTTCGACCACGGTGAGTTGCGTGCCGCGTGCTGCGAGCGCCTCCATGATGATGCAGCCGATGAAGCCGGCGCCGATCTGCAGCACGCGCGAACCGGATTTCGCCAGCTTGACGATCGCGCGCGCGTCGTCCAGCGTCCAGCAGGTGTGCACATTGGGCGCGTCCATGCCGGCAATGGGTGGCTTGAGCGGATGGGAACCGGAGGCGATGAGAAGGCGATCGAAGCCAAGGCTCTTGCCGTCGGTAAGGGTAACCTTGCGCGCCTTGGCGTCAACTGCCGCAGCGCGGCCGCTGACCAGTTCGATGCCAAGCGACTCAAAATGGCCTTTCTCCTTGCGCAGATGCGTACCCGATTCGGCGATGTTGCCCATGAGCAGGTAGGGGATTGCCATGCGCGAATAAGGCGGCTCCGGCTCGTCGCCGATGAGAATGACCTCAGCCTTGGGGTCCGCCTTGCGCAGCGTCTCCGCGGCGACCACGCCGGCGGGGCCGTTTCCGATGATGACGTGTTTCATGATCATGCCTCCTGAAGTGCCGCCCCGGTGGCGGCATGCGCCCCCTCGGGGGGCAGAGAACGAAAGTGGGCGTGGGGGTCCATGTTGGCACCTCAGGCAAAAACGCCAAGGCGCCGGCAGTACCGGTCACCTTGGCGGTATGGCGGAAACTTACAGCCCCAGACGCTTGGTCGTGTCCTTGGTCGGCACCCCTTCCGCCGTCCAGCCGCGCACCTTGTAGTACTCCGGGATCATCTTGTCGATGCCGGACACCAGTCCCTTGGCCGGGCCTGACTTGGCCGGTTCGGTCTTGAGGCGCTTGGGCAGGTCGTCGTCCTTGGCCGTCAGGCCAGCCGCAAGGTTGTACTGGCGCTCCATGTTCCAGATGCGCTCGCCCACCTCGGCCAGGCGCTCCAGCGTCCAGCCGCCTTCGCAGGCCGCATCCAGCTGCGGGGCGAGATCGCCCAGCGTCCACGCAAAGGTGGTGAAGATGCAGGTGCCGGAGGAATCGAAGGCCGCCGTCGCATCCTGGAAGGCCTTGACCAGATCGGGCTTGCCTTCCGTGGATAACGGGTCGGTCTTCACCGGCACACCGAGGATCTCCGAGGCCACGGTGTAGCTGCGCAGGTGGCAGGCGCCGCGGTTGGAGGTGGCATAGGTCAGGCCCATGCCCTGGATGCCGCGCGGATCGTAGGCCGGGAACTCCTGGCCCTTCACCGTCATGGACAGCTCCGGATGGCCGTATTTCTTCGTCAGGCGCGCCGAGCCGAGGGCGATTTCCTTGCCGAAGCCGCGCCCTTCCGCCGTCATGTGCGCCAGTTCGAGCAGCGCCTGGGCGGAACCGAAGGGCGCCTCGACGCCGAGCTGCTCCTTCTTCAGCACGCCCATCTGGTACATCTCCATGACCGCACCGATGGTGGCGCCGAAGGTGATCGGATCCATGCCGTCCTCGTTGCAGATCATGTTGGCCACCGTCAGGGCCTCGAGATCATCCACGCCGTTGGCGGCGCCGAGCGACCAGGCGTTCTCGTACTCGAGGCCGCCGGTGGCGCCCCAGTATTTCGGACTGTTCACCACGCTCCAGTGATTCTTGTCAACCTGCGAGACGCGGCCGCAGGCGATGGTGCAGCCGAAGCAGGCGGAATTGGTGATGAGGTTGGCCTTGCCATCCGTGGGCCGCTTCTCGTGCATGGCCTCGGCCGAGATCTTGCGCGCCCCCTCGAACTGCACGTCCTGGGCATTGCGCGTCGGCAGCGCACCGACCTCGTTGATGACGTTCATCAGCACCTGGGTGCCGAACTTGGGCAAGCCCTGGCCGGTGACGGCATTGTCGGCCAGTACCTTCTTGGCGGCCGTGGTGGCCTGCAGGAAGGCCTTGAAGTCGCGGATGCCGGAGACGCCGACCGTGCCGCGCAGGGCAACCGCCTTGAGGTTCTTCGATCCCATCACTGCGCCGACGCCGGATCGCCCTGCTGCACGGTGAAGGTCATTCACCACGCAAGCGTAGAGCACGCCGTTCTCGCCGGCGCGGCCGATCGAGGCAACGCGGATCTGCGGATCCTGGTGCGCCTGCTTGATGGTTTCCTCGGTATGCCAGGTGGTCGTGCCCCACAGGTGGGACGCGTCACGCAACTCGGCCTTGTCGTTCTCGACCCAGAGATAGACCGGCTTCTTCGACTTGCCCTCGAAGATGATCATGTCCCAGCCCGCCATCTTCATTTCGGCGCCGAAGTAGCCGCCCGAATTGGAGCAGGCGATGGCGCCGGTGAGCGGCCCCTTGGTGACGACGGAATAGCGCCCGCCGGTGGAAGCCATCGTGCCGGTGAGCGGGCCGGTGGTCATGATCAGCTTATTCTCGGGCGAGAGCGGATCGACCTTGGGGTCGGTCTCGGACACCAGATATTTCGTCGCCAGCCCGCGCTGGCCCAGATACTGTTGCGCCCACTCCATGTTGAGCGGCTCGGATGCGCAGGTGCCCTTGGTCAGGTTCACGCGCAGGATTTTTTTTGCCCATGCCATGTCGGTTCTCCTTTCAGGCGCGCGGTTGGGTGTCGGTCTTCTCGGCCCACTGGCGCATCTTGCCCAGGCCGGTCCAGTCGGACTCGACGTAGGTGATGGCCCCCGTCGGGCAGGCGTCGGCGCAGGCCGGCTGGCCGCCGCACAGGTCGCATTTCTGCACCTTGCCGCTGTCGGCGACGTAGTTGATCGTGCCGAACGGACAGGCGATGGTGCACACCTTGCAGCCGACACAGGTGCTCTCGAAAACCACCTTGGCCCCGGTGGCGGCATCGATGCGGATCGCGTCGACCGGGCAGGCATGCAGGCACCACGCTTCGGCGCATTGGGTGCAGGTATAGGGCACCTTGCGCCCGGCAGACTCGAAATTGAAGACCTTGATGCGAGACTTCGCGATGTTGAAGGCACCGTAGTTCTCGTAGGAACATGCCATCTCGCATTGGAGACAGCCAGTACATTTATTGGGATCGATGTGCAACGACTTCTGCATGACGCCTCCTTTGGATTTTTTTAGATTGACGCTGCGTCTGGCCGAGTGACTCCGCCAGAAGCGCATATTGTGTCATTCGATGCATATATGCGCTTGATGGAACTATAGGACAATTCAAAAGGCGAGTGAAGTACTCCTTGATTCTTAGGCTCCCTAGCCTCCTGATGCTAATGCTGCATCGCACCACCAAGCCCTTTCTGCTAGAATGCGCCCCTTCCGGAGAGATGGCCGAGTGGTCGAAGGCGCACGCCTGGAAAGTGTGTATACGGTAAAACGTATCGAGGGTTCGAATCCCTCTCTCTCCGCCAGGTTATCCAAGGTACAGTCAACGAAAAAGGGCCGCTGAAAAGCGGCCCTTTTGCATGATGAGAGGCGAGGACTTAGTGCTCGCCCAGCACCGACACGGTAATCCCGGCGACCACATCGCTGTGCAGGACTATCTGCACTTGAGCGTCTCCTATCAACTTGAGCGGACCCTCAGGCATGCGGATATCAGCCCGCTCTACCTCGATGCCCTGCTCCTTCAGCGCCTCGGCGATATCAAAGTTGGTGACTGAGCCAAACAGACGGCCGTCGACCCCCGCCTTGCGGGTGATCTGCACCATCATGCCTTCCAGCTTGGCACCCTTCTCTTGCGCATCTGTTAGTTTCTCGACCTGCTGCTTTTCGAGTTCAGCGCGGCGCTTCTCGAACTCCGCCATGTTCTCGGGCGTGACCCGCTTGGCTTTCCCCTGGGGAATGAGGAAGTTGCGCGCATAACCGTCGCGCACCTTGACAACGTCGCCCAGGCTGCCGAGATTGACCACCTTTTCCATCAAAATCACTTGCATGGCCGTTTCCTCTCTCAATGCAGGTCAGTGTAGGGCATCAGCGCCAGATAGCGCGCGCGCTTGATGGCGGTGGACAACTGGCGCTGGTAGCCGGTCTTGGTTCCGGTAATGCGCGCCGGCATGATCTTGCCGTTCTCAGTAATGAAATCCTTCAGGATCTCGACATCCTTGTAGTCGATTTCCGCAATCTTCTCGGCTGTGAAACGGCAGAACTTGCGCCGCTTGAACATGCCACGCGACCCCTTGTCGTCCTTGCGCTTCTTCGCGTCCTTCGCATTTCTCGGTTTAAACGCCATGATTCATTCCTTCCAAAAATTCGATTTGTTCCACATGCAGCACCGGCTGCTTCGACTGGGTGCTTTTTGCCGCGAGGAATCCGGTCAATCTGACGCCATCTCCCGGCTTGGCACCCCTCAGCAAAATTGCCATCTGTCCCAGCGACACGGCCTGCAATTCGCACTCAACCCTTCGCGGCAGTCCTGCTTCGATCTGTTCCGAGGCGTGGACGATTCTGAAATTCAGCACCGGTACGCCTGCCGGGGTGTGACGCAGTTGCGCCAGCTCGATGATGCACCCGGAAATCGACAGCTCGTTCTGCTGCGCCGTCACCTCAGGCCGCGGGCTGCTCGGCGGGTTTCGCCTCTTCCACCTTGGCGCCCTCGGAAGTATGCGTCAGCGATTTGGCCTTCTCTTCCTTCATCATCGGGGAAGGCGTCGTTACGGCCTGTCGCATCTTGACGGTAAGGTGGCGCAGTACAGCGTCATTGAACTTGAAGGCATGCTCGAGTTCGGCGAGCGTCTCGGCATCGCACTCGATATTCATGAGCACGTAGTGCGCCTTGTGAATCTTCTGAATGGGATAGGCCAACTGACGGCGGCCCCAGTCCTCGAGGCGATGGATCTGCCCCGCGCGGCCAGTGACAAGCACCTTGTAGCGATCAATCATCGCGGGCACCTGCTCGCTTTGATCAGGGTGGACGATGAAAACGATTTCGTAATGTCGCATGCAATCTCCTTTTGGGTTGTACCCCCCGCCATGCGTTGCGGTGGGGCAAGGTTTGTGAAGCCGGCTATTGTAGCCAAACAGGCACGGAAAATCAAGCGCTTGTGGCGACCAAGCTCCCTACCACGAACCCCTCTACGCAAGGCCTCGCTGGCGTCGTGCTTCGAACAGGCAGATGCCGCTGGCAACGGAAACATTCAGACTCTCCACACTGCCATGCATGGGTATCCTGACGAGGACGTCGCAGGTTTCCCGTGTCAGGCGGCGCAGGCCGTCCCCTTCGGCACCCAGCACCAGTGCAACCGGCTCTTTAAATGTCTCACCGAAGATATCCATTTCTGCCTCGGCATCGGTGCCAACGATCCTGATGCCGCGTTCTTGCATCTCGCGCAGAGCTCGCGCCAGGTTGGTTACGGTCACATACGGCACACTATCGGCGGCGCCGCACGCCACCTTGATGGCGGTCGCATTAAGCCCCACGGCCCTGTCCTTCGGCGCAATGACGGCGTGTGCTCCGGCAGCATCGGCCGCGCGAAGGCAGGCGCCAAGATTGTGCGGATCCTGCACCCCATCCAGCACCAGCAGCAGAGCCGGCTCGGCTAGCGTGTCTAGCACATCGTCCAGCGTGACGTGGCGCTGTCCTGCCGAAACACGTGCCACCACGCCTTGGTGGCGCGCCGCCTTGCCATGGCCTCCGGCCATGCCGTCGAGACGCGACGGGTCAGTGGCGATGACGCGCACGCCTTGCGTTTCAGCGAGCTTGACGAGATCACGCGTACGGCCATCCTGCCGCCCGGCGGCCAGGTAGATTTCCTGCACGCTGCCGGCGCTTTGCCGTAGCCGGGCATTGATGGCGTGGAAGCCATAGATGAAGTGGCCGTCAGCCACGCCGTCCACCCTTACCGCCCGGCTCCTCGGCCAGGCGAAAATCAATCTTGCTGCTTTCCATGTCCACACGCACCAGTTGCACGCGCACACGGTCGGCCAGGCGGAAGCGTTTGCCGCTACGCTCGCCGACCAACTGGTGCTTGGCATCGTCGTAGTGGAAGTAATCGCTGCCCAGGTCCGAGATGTGTACCAGCCCCTCGATAAATACGTCGTCCAGCGCCACGAAAATGCCGAAGGACTTGACGGCGGAAACACTACCGGCAAATTCCTCTCCGATGCGATCTTGCATGTAGTAGCACTTCAGCCAGGACACGACGTCGCGCGTAGCCTCATCGGCCCGCCGCTCGGTCTGCGAGCAACGGATGCCGATATCCGCCCAATTCCCGGGACGGTATTTCTCGCCTTGCAGAACTGCCTTGATAGCCCGGTGGATGAGAAGGTCCGGATAGCGCCGGATAGGAGAGGTGAAATGCGTATAAGATTCGTAGGCCAGCCCGAAATGGCCGACGTTGTCCGGGCTGTATACCGCCTGCTGCAGGGATCGAAGCATCACCGTCTGCAGCAGCTGCATGTCAGGCCGGCCCTTGATTTTCTCCAGCAGGCGAGCGTAGTCCTTGGCATGCGGTTCGTCGCCGCCGCCCAAGCTGAGGCCGAACTCCTTGAGGAACTCGCGCAACTTCTCCAGTTTCTCGGGTGTCGGCCCTTCGTGGACGCGGTATAGCGCAGCATGTTCGTTCTCTTGCAGGAAGTCCGAGGCGCAGACGTTGGCCGCCAGCATGCATTCCTCGATGATGCGGTGGGCGTCATTGCGGCTGATCGGGATGATGCGTTCGATCTTGCCCTGTTCGTCGAAAATCATTTGCGTTTCGACCGTCTCGAAGTCGATGGCGCCGCGCACCGCTCGCGCCTTGACCAGCACACGATAGAGGTCGTCGAGATGACGCAGGTGCGGCAGCAGTCCCTTGAGCCTATTCCTTGCCCCGGATTCATTTTCGTAGAGGGCCGCCGCCACCTCGTTGTAGGTGAGCCGGGCATGGGAGTACATTACCGCTGGATAAAATCTATAACGCTTGATTACACCATTGGCTGCAATAGCCATGTCGCAGACCATGCACAAGCGCTCGACTTGGGGATTTAGCGAGCAAAGCCCGTTTGATATCTTTTCCGGCAGCATCGGGATCACGCGCCGCGGAAAATAGACGGAATTTCCACGTTCTATGGCATCGAGATCAAGGGCCCGCCCCGCCTGCACATAATGACTGACGTCGGCGATGGCAACGATGAGGCGAAAACCGCCCTTGCCATCTTTGCCCTGACGCTCGCAGTAGACAGCGTCATCGAAATCCTTGGCAGTCTCGCCATCAATGGTCACCAACGGCAGGCTGCGCAGATCCTCGCGAATGCCGCCTTCCCACTTCCAGTCGCTCTTGCGCACAGCATCCGGAAGTTTTTTCGCCTCGGCAAGGCTTTCTCGCGAAAATTCGAAAGGCAACTCATGCCTCCTCAACGCGATCTCAATTTCCATGCCAGGATCCGCGTAGTTGCCCAGGATCTCGACCACCTTGCCAATCGGCTGAGCCTGCCTGGAAGGCTGCTCGATGATCTCGACCACCACCACCTGCCCAGCCATGGCCTTGAGCTTGCCGCCTGGAGCAATCAGGATGTCCTGGCTTATGCGTCTGTTCTCAGCAACAACGAACATTACGCCGTGTTCATTGTGAACGCGCCCGACGACACGGTGGTTTGCGCGTTCCAACACCTCGACAATTTTGCCTTCGGGCCGGCCTCGGCGATCAATGCCGATGACGCGCGCCATGACGCGATCGCCGTGTAGTGCCTTATCCATCTCCTTCGGGCCGAGAAACAAGTCCGGCCCTTCCTCGTCAGGGACCAGAAAACCGTAGCCGTCCGGGTGGCCTTCAACGCGCCCGCGAATGAGATCGGCTTTGTCCGGAATCAGATAATCACCGCGGCGATTCTGCATGATCTGGCCTTCGCGCCCCATCGCGCCGAGGCGACGTGAAAATGCGTCGAACTCCTGCTTCTTGATGTCGAGCAATTCTGCCAGTTCGTCGAACGACAGTGGCACGCCGCGTTCTGTCAGAGTGGCGAGCACATACTCCCTGCTCGGCAAGGGATTCTCGTATTTCCCGGCCTCGCGCTCATAGTGTGGATCACGCTTGCGTACCTTGCTGGGTTTGTTTGACAAAATGGCTCTTTCCTTTAAAATTGCGCCCTCTTTGCCCAGATGGCGGAATTGGTAGACGCACTAGGTTCAGGTCCTAGCGGTGGCAACACTGTGGAGGTTCGAGTCCTCTTCTGGGCACCAGATGCAAATGAAAAAGCCGGTCGCTGACCGGCTTTTTCATTTGCCCGCTATTTGAACGGGTGCCGCAAGACGATGGTCTCCTCGCGATCCGGGCCGGTGGATATCATGTCAACCGGTACGCCGCAGAGCGTCTCCATTCGCTTCAGATAAGCCTGCGCCGCTGTCGGCAGCGCTTCGAATCGCTTCACCCCCACGGTACTTTCCTTCCAGCCCGGAAGCGATTCGTATACCGGCTCGCAGCGTTCGAGATCATCGGCGCCGATCGGAAGGATGTCGCTAAGGCGACCGTCAATGCGATAGCCCGTGCAGATCTTCATTTCCTCAAGTCCGTCAAGGACATCGAGCTTGGTCACGCACAGGCCGGAGACGCCGTTGATTTGTATTGCACGTTTCAAAGCCGCGGCATCGAACCAGCCGCAGCGTCGTGCACGTCCTGTCGTGGCTCCAAACTCGTGGCCACGAGTGGCCATATGCTTGCCAACAGGATCGAGCTTGCCCACCGCATCGTAGAGTTCGGTCGGGAACGGCCCGCCACCGACGCGCGTGGTGTAGGCCTTGGTGATGCCCAAAACGTAGTGGAGCATGCCCGGGCCAACGCCGGCACCCGCTGCGGCAGCGCCCGCAACGCAGTTCGATGAGGTTACGTAGGGGAACGTGCCGTGGTCGATGTCGAGCAAGGTGCCCTGCGCACCTTCGAAGAGCAAATTGGCGCCGGCATTGTGGGCATCATAGAGAGCACGCGGCACGTCTGCGATCATGCGCGTCAAGCGCGGCGCTATCGCCATTGCACCATCCAGCACTCCCTGGAAATCGACTGGCCCGGCGCCGAGGTAATTCTTCAAGACGAAGTTGTGGTATTCGAGGATTTCCGCAAGTTTCTCGGCGAAAGGCTTTGGCCTCAGCAAATCCTGCACGCGCAACCCGCGTCGCGCCACCTTGTCTTCGTAAGCCGGACCAATGCCGCGGCCGGTGGTGCCGATCTTCTTGGCGCCCTTAGCCGCCTCGCGCGCCACATCGAGCGCCTGGTGGTAGGGCAGTATCAAGGGACAGGCCTCGGAAATCTTTAAGCGCGATTCGGCGTCTACCCCCGCCGCCTGCAGTTCATCCAGTTCATGCATCAAGGCATCAGGCGAGAGCACCACGCCATTGCCGATATAACATGTAACGCCCTCGCGCAGGATGCCCGAGGGCACCAGATGCAGCACGGTTTTCTTGCCGCCAATAACCAGTGTATGGCCGGCATTGTGGCCTCCCTGAAAGCGCACTACGCCCTGCGCGTGATCGGTCAGCCAATCGACAATCTTACCCTTGCCCTCGTCACCCCACTGAGTTCCGATGACGACAACATTCTTAGCCATTTTTTATGCTTCTCCCTGAATACTCTGAATAGTCCATTTCCCCGCACAAAGCACCAATTGCCGGTCGCAACCGGCTTCAGTCCAAGTGCCATCATGGCCTGGAAGCGCCTCGATGACGACCTCCCCCTTGGCTCGCAGAGCCGCAATAGCTGCGCGAAGTTCATTCTCTTTTCCTGATGGCGCCATGATTGCCCTCGGCATGTCTGCAACGACATTGAGCTGAGACAACTCTCGCAAATCCATACTGAAGCCTGTCGCTGGACGTCCGCGACCAAATGCCTTTCCTACCTTGTCATAGCGTCCCCCGAGCGCAATGGCACCGGGGTGGACCCCACAATAGGCTGCAAACACCACGCCACTGTGGTAATGGTAACCACGAAGATCAGCCAAATCGAAACTCAAGGGCAGTTCTTCCAGTTCCACTGCCAGTTTTCTGAGATCGCTGACAGCCCGGGCAATTTCGGCATCTCCCGGCAGCAATTCAAGCACCCGCTCCAGCACTTCAGGGCCACCATAACAATCGGGCAGGGCCAACAGTGCCGAACGGACTGGCTCTGCGACATCCCTGACCAACTCTCGCAGATCAGGCATGTCCTTCGTCTGCATCACGGCAAACAATTCCTGCGTCAGTTCGGCCTCCAACCCGCCGCGTACCGCGAGGGCGCGGAATACGCCGACATGGCCGAGATCGAGACGGGAAGCCTTCACGCCGGCTATTTCCAGTGCACGCGCAAGCAACCGCATCACTTCGACATCGGCCTCAATGCCGGCATGTCCATATAACTCAGCGCCAATTTGCAAGGGCTCACGGGTGGCGGTCAGTCCTGACGGCAGTGTGTGCAGAACATCGCCGCAGTAGCATAGGCGCGCCACCCCCTTGCGGTTGAGCAGATGCGCGTCGATGCGGGCAACCTGAGGCGTGATGTCGGCGCGGATACCCATCGTGCGGCCGGACAACTGATCGACCAGCTTGAAGGTGCACAAATCCATGTCACGCCCACTCCCGGTAAGCAGCGACTCGATATACTCAAGCAGCGGCGGCATGACCAGTTCATAGCCGTGGAGGCCGAATTCGTCGAGCAGCGCACGGCGCAGCTTCTCCACCCGCCGCGCTTCAGGGGGCAGGATATCCTCGATGGATTCGGGCAGCAGCCAGCGGCGCATGTTCAATTCAGGATGAAAAGGAGAACGATCCCCACGAGAATCGAGGACAGTCCGAGAAATCGGATCTGCCCATTGGAGAGCTCAGTAATGCGACGGAATGCCTCGCGCCAGGCCTTGGGGGCGATGAACGGCATGAGCCCTTCCAGCACAAGCATCAGGGCAAACGCCATCAGCAGCGTGGGCCACATCACTTCCCTTTTCCGGTGCTCTTCAGGTACTTGAAGAACTCAGAGTTGGGCTCAACGACCAGCACGTCCGTCTTGCTGCGGAAACTGGCTCGATACGCTTCCAGGCTGCGGTAAAAAGAATAGAACTCCGAATTTTGCCCGAATGCCTGTGCGTACAGCGACGTGGCTTTAGCGTCTCCCTCGCCCTTTATTCGCTGCGCATCCCTGTATGCTTCGGCGATGATGACTTCACGTTGCCTATCGGCATCGGCTCGAATTTTCTCGGCATCGGCGGCCCCTTTTGAGCGCAATGCGTTTGCAACCCGCTTGCGCTCGGTCTCCATGCGGCGATAGACCGACTCGGACACTTCTTGCGGCAAATCGACACGCTTTAGCCGCACGTCCACAATCTGAACACCTATGGCGCGTGCATCCGCGTCGGCCTTGGTGCGGACTTCTTCCATGATCTTGTCGCGTTCACCGGACACCACTTCATGCACAGTGCGCTTGCCAAACTCTTCACGCAATCCGGCGTTCACCGTTTGTGAAAGGCGAATGTGCGCACGTACCTCGTCGCCCTGAACCGAAATGTAATACTGCTTGGCTTCAATGATGCGCCACTTGACGAACGCATCCACCAGCACCGGTTTCTTCTCAGACGTAATGAAGCGTTCCGGATCCGGTGAATCGTAGGTGAGGATACGTTTCTCAAAGTAGCGCACGTTCTGAATCATCGGCCACTTGAAATACAATCCCGGCTCGGCAATCACGCTCTTGATCTCACCCAATTGGAGGACGATCGCAAACTTGCGCTGATCGACAGTGAAGATCGACATGGCGGCAGCCACCAGAATGCCGAAAATGGCAGCTGCAACAAAAGGTAAGCTATTCCGCATTATCGCTCCCCTCTTTCGCGCGAACGCAATGCATCGCGGGAACGCGTAGTCGAATCCAGTTGCGGCGGAACCTCGGCAGACAGGTTCGGCACCTGACGCAATGGCATAGCCGCCGGTTCGCCATTCGCTGTGGCAGCCGGAACTGCCGCCGCAGCCTGCATCAGTTTATCGAGCGGCAAGTAGAGGAGATTCCCCGAACCTTTAGTGTCGAGCAGGATCTTGCTAGTGCTCGACAGTACTTGTTGCACGGTATCAAGATACATTCTTTGTCGGGTCACTTCGGGTGCCTTGTTGTACTCGACCAATATCTGCTTGAAGCGGCTCGCGTCGCCTTCGGCATTGGCCACCACGCGGCTCTTGTAGCCGTTGGACTCCTCCATCAAGCGTGCAGCATTACCCCGCGCCCTGGGGATCACGTCGTTGGCATAGGCCTGGCCTTCGTTGATCTGCCGGTCGCGGTCCTGCCCGGCCTTCACGGCATCGTCAAATGCCGCCTGCACCTGCTCCGGCGGCTGAACGTTCTGCAGAGTCAGTTTGGAAACGATGATCCCGGTTCCATAGCGGTCCAGGATTTCCTGCATGAGTTTGCTGGCTTGGGCGGCAACCTGCTCTCGGCCTTCGTATAGCGCGAAGTCCATTTTGCTCTTGCCAATCACCTCGCGCATGGCCGTCTCGGCGGCTTGCAGGACGGAATCATCCGGGTTGCGGTTATTGAATAGGTACTCCTGTGGATCCTTCAGGAACCACTGGACCGCGAACTGGATATTGATGATGTTTTCATCATCGGTCAGCATGAGCGCTTCCTTGAGCACCCGATTCTTGTCAGAGCCGCGATACCCCACCTCGACCACGCGCACATCGGACAGGCGAACGATTTCGTGAGACTGAATGGGGTAGGGCAGACGCCAACGCAAGCCTGGCTCAGTCGTCTGTGAATACCGGCCGAACGTCAGGACGACGCCTCGTTGCGAAGCATCGACGATGTAGAAGCCGCTCGCCAGCCAGACCACCAGCACCAGCACAATCAGCGCACCGATACCGCCACCAAAGACCTTTAGGTTCATCGGCGGGCGGGGGGGGCCGTCGCTACCATTGCCGCCATCGCTGCCATTTCCGCGGCCCCCTCGCTTGCCGAAAAGGCCTGATAGGCGTCGATTGAAATCGCGCCATAGGTCTTCAAGATCGGGGGGGCCCTGGTTAGGCCGATTACCCCACTGTGGATCATTCAGCGACATCAGAATGCCAGTAATCATCGGGTTCGATTTCTTGCTAGGTTAAGCGGCGTTGACGGAGTGTGATGCAGGTTCGGCATGCTCCAGCGCGGTTTCGGCCAGTGCCTGCCGCAATAGTTCCAGCCCTGCACCAGTACTTGCACTGACACGAACTCGTGTGATTTTACCATAGGCATCGCGTTCGACCCCCGGTTCGACACCCGTGACATCAATCTTGTTCCACACCAGTATTTGCGGAACCTGTGCTGCACCAATTTCCTCGAGAACACCACTTACCGCTTCTATTTGAGCATCACGGTCACCGCTGGCCGAGTCGACCACGTGCAAGAGCAGGTCTGCTGAGGCTGTCTCCTCCAGAGTTGCGTGAAACGCGGCTACAAGCGAGTGGGGCAGATCGCGGATAAAACCAACTGTATCGGATAGGACAACCTGCCCGGGGCCTTCCAGATAGAGTCTGCGAGAAGTAGTATCCAGGGTCGCGAACAACTGGTTTGCGGCATAGGCTCCAGCCTTTGTGAGCGAATTGAAAAGGGTCAACTTGCCGGCATTGGTATAACCGACCAGTGATACTGCCAGCATTTCCCGCCGCATGCGCGCACGGCGGCGCACGGCGCGCTGGCGCTCAAGAAGTTTCAGCCGTTCCTTCAGCACCTTGACCCGCTTACCTAGCAGGCGCCTATCGGTTTCCAACTGGGTTTCGCCCGGACCGCGCAGGCCAATGCCGCCTTTTTGACGCTCCAAATGGGTCCATCCACGCACAAGGCGAGTCGCCATATGCTGGAGTTGAGCCAGTTCCACTTGAAGTTTTCCCTCGTGGCTTTTGGCTCGCTGGGCAAAAATGTCGAGAATCAAGCTGGCGCGGTCTACAACGCGGCAACTTAATTCCTTTTCAAGATTTCGCTGTTGAGCCGCTGACAACTCATGATTGAAAATTGCGATGTCGGCGGCGTTATCTCGGATGGCATCCGCCAATTCGGCAACCTTGCCCTTACCAGCATAAAGCGCTGGATCAGGACGCTGACGACGTCCCTGTACGACCGCAACCGTTATCGCGCCGGCCGAAGCGGCGAGTAATTTCAATTCCGCGAGTCGTTCGACAGTATCGCCCTGGCCGAAATCCAGCTGGACGAGCACGGCATTCTCACCGCCGCCTGGGCGTTCAAACATCGGATTGCTATGATCGGCGGAGAACAGCCAGATCGGGACTTCGGGTCATCAACTTTCGCTGTGCTCGTGCGGAATATTGACAGGACGCGCCGGAACAACGGTGGAAATGGCATGCTTGTATACCATTTGCGTCACGGTGTTCTTGAGCAGGACGACATACTGGTCGAAGGACTCGACTTGTCCCTGCAACTTGATGCCGTTCACCAGATAGATGGATACCGGAATATGCTCACGGCGCAGTGTGTTGAGGAACGGGTCTTGTAAAAGTTGCCCTTTATTGCTCATGGTGTGCCCCACGTAAAAAATTGTTTTTTGAAACGGCACTTTACCGGATTTTCCTGTCTTCCGCCACAGGGTGGGGACTTATCTAGCATCAGTGTTCTTTATTCGCGAAGGGGTTTTTTGCCGTACGAAATTCCACCCTGAGAGGCGTACCTTTCAGCTTAAAGGCCTCTATAAAAGACCTCTCAAGGTAGCGGCGGTATGAGTCCGGAACGTGATCCAGCGCGTTGCCATGGATGACGATGATAGGTGGGTTATTCCCTCCTTGATGGGCATAGCGCAGCTTGGGCCGGAAAATACCGTGACGTGGCGGCGCCTGCTTTTCCAGGGCAATCTGCAACAGGCGGGTAAGCTTGGGGGTGGGCATTTTCATCATTGAAGCTGCGAAGGCCGCGTCAACCGAAGCCATCAGCGGGTTAATGCCTTCCCCCCGCAGGGCGCAGATGAAATGTGCGTTGGCAAATCCGAGGAAATTGAGCTTCCGCGCCATGTCCGCCTTGATCCTGTCGCGCCGATAGTCATCAGCACAATCCCATTTGTTCACCGCGATGACCATGGCCCGTCCAGCCTCCACGCAAAAACCGGCGATATGTGCATCTTGGTCGGATATATCCTGACTTGCGTCTAGCACCAGCACGACGACATTGGCCTCTTCGATGGATTGCAGCGTCTTGATGACGGAGAATTTTTCGATTGTCTCGAAGACCTTGCCTTTGCGTCGCAGTCCGGCGGTGTCGATCAAAGTGTAGTCCTTGCCCTTCCGCTGGAAATGAATGGCGATCGAGTCGCGTGTTGTGCCGGGCTGGTCAAAGGCGATGACGCGCTCCTCGCCAAGCAAAGCATTGATCAGGGTTGACTTGCCGACGTTGGGACGGCCCACTACGGCGATGCGTGGCGACCGACTCTCCTCCAGGACCTCCTCGGCTTGCGGAAACGGCTCCAGCGCCACGTCGATCAGTTCCCTCACCCCTTCGCCGTGGGCGGCTGAGATGACAAGCGGCTCGCCACAGGCAAGTTCGTGAAATTCGGCGCCCACTATGGCGCGCTCCATGCCTTCAGCCTTGTTCACCACCAGCAGCAACGGACGACCGGTGCGGCGCAATCGCTCGGCAATCGCCTTGTCCTGGGGAGCCAGGCCAGCACGTCCATCGACGATAAACAAGAGCATGTCGGCCTCGGCTATCGCGGCTTCTGCCTGCTGTGCCATTTCTGCCAGAATGCCATCCTTCGCATTCGGCTCGAAGCCTCCGGTATCCACTACCAGATAGGGCCGCTCGCCTACGCGGCCATGTCCGTAATGGCGATCGCGCGTCAGACCCGGCATATCCGCCACCAAGGCATCGCGCGACCGGGTGAGGCGATTGAAAAGGGTGGACTTGCCGACGTTGGGTCGGCCGACAATGACAAGCGTTGGTTTCATTGCAGGGTGGGGAGCGGCTTGCGTGCGATCACTGTGGAAAAGACTTTGCTTTTACCACCCGGCGCACTGAACGTGTCGTGCCGGGAAAGGAGAATTTTCCAACCGGCAAAGCTCTGTTCCAGTTCCTCGCGTCCGAACAGGGTGTAATGGCCTTCGAGAAACATGTCCAGGTAGGTAGTTCCCTCGATCATGACATTAACAATCGCACATCCGCCTTCCTTAACGTGGGCTTGCAAGCCTCCCAGCAAGGGCAGAGCTTTGTCTCTTGGAAAAAACATCAGTAAGCCGATGGAAACCACCGTATCGAAATACTCAATGATTTCGTAACTGCCAAGATCGGCAGTAACTGCGCGGACCTGAACGTTCGAGGCCGCCGCATCCCGTTTGATGCGCTCGACAGCAGCCAAGCTGGCATCAACGGCAAGCACTTCACAATCGCGCCGACCCGCCTCCAAGGCCAGATTACCCAATCCACAGCCCATATCGAGCACCCTGCCCTTCATATATGGCAGGGCAGCTTGCTCGAAAGGATTGAGCGCGAATTCGTTCGACTCGATCTGGCGCTTGAACTGCGTATTGAAAAACGCTACGGGATCAACCATGAGATGCTTAGTTCACCCTGAGCGCATACAAGCCGCCATTGCGCGTCTGTATGAGAAAGCCCCGCTCGACCCGCTGCGACTCGGCCGCGATGCCGCTGCTGTCCGTATTGTGGCGCGCGGCAAAGGCGCCGTTTTCTCGGCGCAGCAGATGAACAACGCCCTGGAAATCGCCTACGGCAACATGACTGCCCAGCGCGATTGGCCTGCTCACCTGGCGCATGAAAAGCTTGTCCTGCTTCCACAGGGTGGCACCATTGGCGCGATCCAGCGCATGCACCGCACCTTTGTCGTCCGCGATATAAACGTTGCGCTCATCTACGTCTATACCCGCAGCGGAGGACATGTCGCGTGACCATAAGTGGTTTCCCGATGATAGATCAAAGCAGGCAACACGTCCCTGGTAGGCGGCTGCGCACACTTCGTTCCCAGCAACAACCGGAGCGCTGGTGACGTCTGAAACCCGCTCGAGCTCAGTGGCTCCCTTGGGCAGGGCTACCGTGGCTTCCCAGATGGCGGCGCCGTTGTTGAGCGCTATGGCCACCAGCTTGCCCCCCGGGAAACCCGCTAATGCCGCCTTTCCAGCCACCGTAACACCAACGTTGCTGCGCAGGGAAAGCGCTGGGGTACTTCGTTGGTACACCCATTTGCGTTTGCCGTCAGCCGCATCAAGGGCGAAAATCCGGTTATCTCCACTGCGCACCAACACCAGCCCTTCAGCGTTCTGTGGTGCTGCCAATACTTCCGAAGTAACCCGTGCCGACCACAATGCCTTGCCTGATTTGTCGAATGCCAGCACACCCCCCTTCGCCGTTGCGACCACCACCATGTTGGCATCCGCTCCGACGCCACCTGAAATCGGTTGGCCTGCATTGATACGCCATACCAAGCCCCCATTGTCATAGCGCGCCAGCGTGCCGTCCTGAGCGGCTGCGTAAACGCTGGTGCCTACCACCGCCGGGGTCAGCACATAACCCCCTGCACTACCGACATTTGCTTGCCAGAGGACAGCCAGAGTCGCGCTCGGATTGATTGCCTCCAGCTCTGCCGGCTTCACTTTCGGCGCACTGGAAAACCAGTTCACCGGGTTGATTTTTTCCATCGTGCTGCAGCCAGCCGACAGTAATGCGGCAAGCGACAGGAAGAGAGTGGCTCGCATCAATTTTCTCCGAGGGATTCCAGCTTGACTTGCAGCAGGTCGCGGTATTGCGTTTCACGCCCGCCCTGGCTATCTGCAGATTTCTCCACGGCTTCATAGTTGGCCAAGGCGGCCTGATAGGCTGCCCGTGCATCGGCTTTCTTGCCCTGAACTGCCAGGATGTCGCCCTTCAACTCGCTGAAGCGTGCCGCGAAGGCCGCTCCCGGCTCCTCGCCGAGCAGCTTGAGGGCTTCGTCCAATGCCTGGTCGTCAAACAGGACGTGCGCCAGTCGCAGCCGTCCGAGATCGCGTAGATCCTTGTCGCGCGCCTTCTCGGCGACCCATTGCAATTGCGCTCGGGCAGTTTTCAGGTCCCCGGCATCGAATTGCATCCGCGCAGAGGAAAGCGCGGCCATCGCAGCATAGGTAGTTCCAGGATGCTTCTCGGTGAGTTCACCGGCGGCTTCGCGCACACGCTTCGCATCCCTTTCCATCACGGCCTTTTGCACGGCAGAATAGATGACAGATGCCTCGGCTGCCTGGTTGCGTTGATACCAGCTCCAACCCTGCCAGCCGACAACCCCCGCGGAAACGGCCAGCAACACCGCCGTCACCAGATTGCCGTACATCTTCCACCAGGTTTTCAGCTCCGATATCTGTTCCTGTTCTTCCAGGTCATAGGTCGCCATCGTTGTCATCCCCAAAAAGATAATTGCCGATCTCGTCGGCCAGTTGGTCCAGCGGGATGCGCTTCTGTGGCACATCCTCGCGCATGAGTTTCAGGCTGGCGCTGCCTTCGCGCGCCTCGTCATCGCCGATGATCACGGCAATCTGGGCGCCTGATGCATCGGCACGTCTCATCTGAGACTTGAAACTGCCGCCGCCGCAGTGGAACAGGACATCGTAGCCTGCGCCGCGCAAGGCTTCAGCCGCTCGAAATGCAGGCTGCTGGGCCATTGCTCCCTGATGCACAATGTAGATATCGGGGGCGCCGCGTGCTGCCTGTTCCGCCTCAGCGCCATGCTCTTCCTTCAGCAAGGCAATGAGGCGTTCAACCCCCATGGCAAAGCCGCACGCAGGTGCAGGCTTGCCGCCAAGCTGCTCAATCAGTCCGTCGTAGCGGCCGCCGGCGCACACGGTACCTTGTGCACCGAGCTTGTCGGTAATCCACTCGAAGACGGTCAGGTTGTAGTAGTCCAGGCCGCGCACCATACGCGGATTGATGCTGTAGGGTATGCAGGCTTCCTTCAGCAACGCCTGCACACCGCCGAAATGCTCCAATGAAAGGTCACCTAGAAAATCCATAAGCTTGGGCGCGCCCTCAATGAGATCCTGCATTTGCGGATTCTTGCTGTCGAGGATGCGTAGCGGATTGGAATGCAAGCGGCGCAGTGCGTCGGTATCCAGGTCTTCGCGATGGCGTTCCAGGTAGGCAATCAGTTCGGCACGGTGGCGTAGCCGTTCATCAGTACTTCCCAGCGAATTGATTTCCAGACGGATGCCGGTCAGTGCCAGTTCGTCCCAAAGCCGGGCACACATGACGATCAGCTCGGCATCGATGTCCGGGCCGGCGTAGCCGAATGCCTCGACCCCGTACTGGTGAAACTGGCGGTAACGCCCCTTTTGCGGCCGCTCGTGCCTGAACATTGGGCCGGCATACCACAGCCGTTGCGGACCGGCATGCAGCAGGCTGTGCTGCAGCACCGCGCGCACACAGGACGCCGTGCCTTCCGGGCGCAACGTGAGCGCCTCGCCGTTGAGCGCATCTACGAAGGAATACATCTCCTTCTCGACGATGTCGGTCACCTCCCCGATGGCTCGGGCGAATAGCGGCGTCGGCTCGACGACCGGCATTCTGATTGGCCGGTAGCCATAGGCGCGCAACCAGCCGCGTACAGCGTCATCGAAGCGCTCCCACAATTCTGCTTCGTCGGGCAGGATATCGTTCATCCCGCGAATTGCCTGAATCGTCTGGTTCATCGAATATTCATGGTGCCGCTCTGCGCGGATACGTCCGCGTGACATAGTCGTCAACGATCGCCTTGAAATCACGGGCGATGTCTTCCCCCTTCAGCGTGACGGTTTTCTCGCCGTCCACGAATACCGGTGCAACAGGCGTCTCGCCGGTACCTGGCAAGCTGATGCCGATATCGGCATGCTTGCTTTCACCCGGGCCATTCACCACGCAGCCCATGACGGCCAGCGTCATGTTCTCAACGCCTTCGTATTGCAGTCGCCATTCAGGCATGCGCGCGCGCACGTAAGTCTGGATCTCCTGCGCCAGCTCCTGGAAGACGGTGCTTGTGGTGCGCCCGCATCCTGGACAAGCCGCCACCAAGGGCGTAAAGGCGCGCAGGCCCATGGTCTGCAGGATTTCCTGCGCTACCATGACCTCCTGCGTGCGGTCGCCATTGGGTTCCGGCGTCAGGGATACGCGGATGGTGTCGCCAATTCCTTCCTGCAGCAGTACGGACAGTGCCGCTGATGAGGCGACGATGCCCTTCGATCCCATTCCTGCCTCAGTCAGCCCCAGGTGCAATGGATAATCACACCGGTTCGCCAAGTCCCGATAAATTGCGATCAGGTCCTGTACGCCGCTCACCTTGCATGACAGTACGATTGAACCACCCGGCAAGCCGAGTTCCTCGGCCTTCGAGGCACTTTCCAGCGCAGAAATGACCATCGCCTCGCGCATGATCTGCATCGCGTCCTTGGGTTGCGGGCGCCGGGCATTTTCGTCCATGATGCGGGCCAGAAGTGTTGGGTCCAGGCTGCCCCAGTTGACGCCGATGCGCACCGGTTTTCCAAATCTGCAGGCCGACTCAATGAGTTGGGCGAACTGGTCGTCGCGCTTGGCGCCACGACCGACATTGCCTGGATTGATGCGAAGCTTGTCGAGCGTCTCGGCGCAGGCCGGATTCTCCCGCAGAAGTTTGTGGCCGTTGAAATGAAAGTCACCAACCAGAGGCACATTGAGATTCATGGACAGTAACCGCTCGCGAATCTTCGGCACGGCTCGGGCCGCTTCCTGCGAATTGACTGTAATGCGCACGATTTCCGAGCCAGCGCGGGCCAACTGTGCCACCTGAAGCGCGGTGGCCACCTCATCCGCCGTATCGGTATTGGTCATCGATTGAACGACGACCGGATGCCCTCCGCCAATTTCCACGCCACCAACCCTTACGATACGCGTCTGGCGGCGGGCCAAGCGCCCGTCATTCGGTTCAACTGCCATGTCCATCCGGTTTGCTAATCTAGCGTAAGCCGCGCCACTTCGACACGTGTGTGCGGCATGAGGTCAACTGGCTGATCGTTGTATTGCAGTCGGACAAGGGATGCGTTGCCTACGACCAGTTGAAAAGGGGGGCGCCCCTCGACCACCTGCGTCGTGCCCTTGGCATTCATTTGCGAGAATATGGTGCGACCAGACGCATCCCTAACTTCTACCCAGGAACTGCCGTCGAAGCTGAATATCAACTGATGCATACCAGGCTTCACGACTTGCTTCTCGGAAGTTTCGACAGGTTTTACCTCTCCACCCGTCTCAATGGCCGGGGATGGAGATGCAACAGGCTGGGGCAGCGGCTGCACGACCTGAGGCTGTCCTTCCTGCGAGGAGGCCATCTGACTGCCTTGAAGCTTTAGAAACATACCCACATCGATGACGTCAAAAAATAATACAAGCGCAAGGGCTAGCATGAGCAGAGCAAGGATGGTGGCGCCCAGCAACCCTTTGCCGTGCCGTCCGCTGCCAGTCGGCATTTTCACTCCGACATCCGCAGGTGCATTCAGTTCTGTCTGCGGTAGTGCGGCATGTTCAGCAAGGGCCGCCAATACTGGTACTGCATCAATCCTGAGCAGCTTGGCATAATTGCGAATAAACCCCCGGATAAATGTCGCACCGGCCAAGCGCGAGAAATCCTCGCTTTCGATCGCCTCAATCTGCCGCGGGCTCAACTTGAGCGCAGCCGCCACCTCCGCGATCGTCGTCCCGCGAGCCTCACGCGCCATGCGCAGCATGGTGCCGGGACCCGGCTCCACCTGCGTCTCGTTCGCGTGAAGTTCCATCTCACTCACTCGTATTTTCCATCAAGCAGGGCCTGATGCTCAGGTGTGCCGGCAAACTTTCTTCGCAACTGAGATGAATAGCTCGCCTCGGCCTGCCTGTCGCCAAGCTTGCGTTCAATGCGAACGCCCAGCCATAGCGACCCGGCATTTGGCTCGATAAGACGGTGCAAGTCGCTTAGCAGCTTCTTGGCATTCATGAAGTCCCCGCGCTGAAAATAGAGGCTGGACAAGAGAAAAACCGCCTGCGCGTTTGAGCCATCCAGCAGGACGGCGCGCTGGAAGTTGGCCTCGGCTGACTTCTCGTCCTTGACCCTCAGATAGCACAGCCCGGCATTCGTATACGGACGGGTCGGTGTCTTGTACAGGGGGTTCCTTGCCGCCGCTTCGAAATATTTGAATGCCTCAGTCTCGCGCCCGCTCTGGCAAAGAAACCAGCCATAGTCGTTGGCAATTTGCGGGTCTCCAGGGGCCAACTGGATAGCCCGCTCAAAGGAAGCGCGCGCTTGGGGTATTTCGTTGAGCATGAGATGCACGATCCCCAGTAGGTTGAGCGCCGGAGCGTATGTCGGGTCGGTCGCGGCGGCAATGCGCGCCTCCTCAAGGGCAACGGCCAGATTGCCCGCCTGTAAATAAAGTGAGCCCAGTTCGGTATGCGTCTTGGCGCTTCTCTCCGCCGTACCGGTCGCCACCTGCTCGGAAACAGGGGAAACTGCGGGGGCGGGGCTGGAGCCGGAGCCCGGGCCAGTGTTCGATCCGGCGCAACCTGCAAGAAATACGGCGAATGTGATCCCTGCGATTCGTTTCACGATGCAGCCTCCGCAATGGTGATGATGCGTTTTTCCCGGCGTTGCGTACGATCGCGCACTTGCCCGGCCAACTGACCGCAGGCTGCATCGATGTCCTCGCCACGCGTCTTGCGCGTCGTCGTGACGATGTTAGCCTGCAGCAATATCTCGGCGAAGCGGCGCACTCGCAAAGATGGCGAGCGTTTGAACCCCGAATCCTGAAAGGGATTGAAGGGAATCAGATTAAACTTGCACGGCACGTCCTGCACCAGCCGTATCAGCTCGCGGGCATGCTCTTCTGAATCGTTGACGCCATCCAGCATCACATACTCAAAAGTAATGAAATCACGCGGTGCTTTATCCAGATAATGCCTGCAGGTCGCCAACAGTTCAGCTAGTGGATACTTCCGGTTAATCGGCACCAACCGGTCGCGCAACGCATCGTTCGGTGCGTGAAGGGAAACCGCGAGCGCAACCGGGCATTCCTCCCGCAACCGATCCATGGCCGGCAGGATGCCCGAGGTAGACACCGTTACCCGCCTGCGCGACAGTCCATAGGCATTGTCGTCGAGCATCAGGTGCAGTGCGGCTACAACGTTCTCGAAATTGGCCAGTGGTTCGCCCATACCCATCAGCACTATGTTGCTGATGATCCGATCCGCGGGAAAGTCAGCCTCTGCGATACGGCGACCGACCTCCCTGCTGCCCGCATCCCGGAAAGTCACCGAGCGCCTTCTTGGCCCACCAGAGTTGACCGATGATCTCGCCCGTCGTCAGATTTCGACTGAATCCCTGTTTTCCCGTTGAGCAGAATGCGCAGTCGAGGGCACAACCCGCCTGTGTTGAAATACACAATGTGCCCCGGTTCTCCTCCGGTATGAAGACGCATTCGACGGCATTGCCGTTACCCACGTCAAGCAGCCACTTGCGCGTGCCGTCCGCGGCAGTCGAGTCACGCAGCACCTTCGGCAGGTGCACCTCCGAGCATTCGGAGAGGCGGGTGCGCAGGCTCTTGGCGACATCGCTCATGCGCTCGATGTCATCCTCCCCAAACTGATGTAGCCAGCGTAACACCTGCTTGGCACGGAAAGGCTTTTCGCCCATCCCGGCGAACCAGGCAGTCAGGCCGGCAGCATCGAATTCGAGCAGGTTCTGTTTCATTTAGCGCGAATAAACTTCCATTGTGGGGAAGAAATAGGCGATTTCAACGGCAGCCGTTTCCGGCGCATCGGAGCCGTGTACGGCATTGGCGTCAATGCTTTGGGCGAAATCGGCACGGATGGTTCCCGGCTCGGCTTTCTTCGGGTCGGTGGCGCCCATCAGTTCGCGGTTCTTGGCAATTGCGCCCTCCCCCTGCAGCGCCTGAATCATCACCGGGCCGGATATCATGAACTCGACCAGATCCTTGAAGAAGGGACGCTCGCGATGAACGGCATAGAATCCCTCGGCTTCCTGGCGCGACAGGTGTTTCATTTTCGCAGCTACGACTGTCAATCCGTTGGTTTCAAAACGAGAATAAATCTTGCCGATCACGTTCTTGGCCACAGCATCGGGTTTGATGATCGATAAGGTACGCTCAATAGCCATCTAAAAAACTCCCAGAATGAACAACAAGTTAGAAATAAATAGCGAGAAACATGCGTAACGCGCTATTTTATCAGGGATTTCCGTAGTTAGATAGAAAAAGCCCGGCAATCCGCCGGGCCTGTCGAAATAAGCCCCGCGCTATTTCACTAGCATGACTGGCACGCTAGCCGAGCGGGAGACCTCGCTCGCCACTGAACCGAGCAAAAGGTGAGTCAGGGCAGAACGACCATGCGTACCCATAACTATGCGGTCGCAATCAAGCTCACGCGCCAGTCTGACTATGGTGTCGGCAACATGACCCACGGCCACATGCCACGAGTAGGTCATATCGGCGGCATCTAGCTTTTCGCGTGCTTTCCTGAGTGCCTGCATGCCTTCCTCCCTATGGTAGGCCTCGACATCCCCGCCACTGACAAACATGCGCGCATGGCCGGAGTCAACTGGAATCTGGACATTGAGCAAATGCAACTCTACTCGCTTCCCCGGAGCCATGCTCGCGCATCAGGTGATCGATGACACGATCTGAATTGGCCGACCCGTCCACTGGCACCAGCACTTTCAACATGGTTTACCCCCACCTATTTGCCATCGCCGCCGCCCACATGCTTGCCGCTCGATAGCACTTCCACAGCTCTTGGTCGCATTGCGCGTCGGGCCAGCCAAGTGCCGACCATAACCACTGAACAAGCGCCCGTCACCGAGGCCGCATAGTTCAACCATCCCGGAAGACCTGCAACATAGGGCTTAACGACCGCGTCACCCAATAGCATGTCTCCGGCGATCCATCCCAGCAAAGCCCCCCCAAACGTAATAACGACAGGCAGGCGATCCATCAGTTTGAGCACGAATTTGCTGCCCCAGACGACTATGGGAATGCTGACAAGAATGCCGAATACAACCAGGGTTAAGTCACCCTTGGCAGCAGCAGCCACAGCGATGACGTTGTCCAGGCTCATCACTGCGTCTGCAATGATGATGGTTCGAATCGCTCCAAACAAGTGGGTACTGCCATCGATCTGACCATGCTCACCCTCGCTTTCCGGTTGCAGCAGCTTGACCCCGATCCATAGCAACAGAGTGCCACCGACGATTTTCAGGAACGGGATGGCGAGCAGCTGCAGGGCGAAGAAGATCAATATCACACGCAGGCCGATGGCGCCGACAACGCCCCAGATAATGCCCTGTCGACGCTGTTTCTCAGGCAGGCGCCGGCAGGCCAATGCAATCACGATGGCATTGTCGCCACCGAGCAGAATGTCGATGGCAATGATCTGCAGGACCGACATCCAGAACCCGCCTGTCAGTGCGGCTTCGAGCATGAATTTAAGGTGCCGATGGGGAAGGCGAGCTTATCACGGTAAAGGAGACCCTCAGAAAAAAGCCCGGCCTGAGCCGGGCTTGCCCTGCATCGGTGCTTTCCCTACATCATGCCCAGCGTCGTGGGCAGCCATGTCGATATCGCTGGTACATAGGTCACCATCATCAGGAAGATCAGCATGCTCAGCAGCCATGGCCAGACAGCCTTGGAACAGTCCGTCAGGCCCATCTTCGCCACGCCGCTTGCCACATAAAGATTCAGGCCAACGGGGGGCGTGATCATGCCGACTTCCATGTTCACAGTGATCATCACGCCGAAATGGATTGGGTCAATGCCCAGTTTCGTGGCGATGGGAAAAAGAATCGGCGCCGTGATCAGGATGATCGACGAGGGTTCCATGAAACTGCCCATGACCAGCAGCAGGATGTTCACCGCAATCAGGAAGCCGATCATGCCTACGCCTGAATGCGTCAGCCATTCTGCGATTCCCTGGGGAATCTGCTCGTTGGTAAGGATGAAGGAAAACAGAACCGCGTTAGTGATGATATAGAGCAGCATCGCGCTCATATTCGCCGAGTTGAGCAGGACGCGCGGCACGTCTTTCATTCCCAAGTCTTTATAGACGAACACTGCAATAAAGAAGGCATACACGGCGCTCATCGCCGCCGCCTCAGTCGGTGTAAACAAGCCGCTGTAAATTCCTCCCATCACCACTACGATCAGCAGCAAACCCCAGATAGCCTTGCGGAAGGAATCCCAGCGCTCGCCCCATGATCGAGGCTGTTCGCGCGGATAATTGCCCTTCTTAGCGACATACCAAGTCGTGAAGCCGAGGAACAACGCCAGAAGAAAACCAGGAATCACGCCCGCCATGAACAGGGCACCAATCGAACTATTGGTGGACACGGCATACATCACCATGACGATCGACGGCGGGATCAGGATCCCCAGTCCCCCCGATGAGGCGATGACACCAACACCGAATTTCTTCGGATATCCCGCCTTGACCATCGCCGGCAGGAGGATCGAGCCGATCGCCACCACGGTCGCCGGCGAGGAACCGGACACGGCGGCAAACAAAGCGCAGGCAAACACCGAACTGAGGCCCAGTCCGCCACGCAGATGGCCTACCATCGAAGTCGCGAAGTAGATCATGCGCTTCGCCACGCCGCCATGTGTCAGAAAATTCCCGGCGAGGATGAAGAACGGGATGGCCATGATTTCGAACTTCTCGATACCGGTGAACAGCTTGAGTGCAACAGCTTCCAAGGGTACTTGAGAGAAGGCAAACAGGAAGGTTAGAACCGTCAGGCCCAGCGAGATGGATACCGGCATCCCTGACAGCATCAGGAACGTGAGCAATACAAAAATGATCAGGGCGCTCATTTGCGTTCCCCCTGGTCATCCGCCGTATCGCCATCGCTGACTTTCCGCTCTGGGTGACGCTGTTTGTACTTCAAGTCATGCATGTGGAGATCGTCGTCCATGTTGTATGGATTGACATCGACCGGAACCAGGTCTTCCTCGATGCCGTCGACATGACCGTGATCGTGATGAGGCAACTCACCAGTACGCATGAAGCTTCTGGTCACTTGGAGGAACCGGAAGCACATCAGATAGGAGCCCAGCGGAATGGCGGAATAGACGATCCAAGTCGGCCATTCAAGATCGGGCGTCGTCGGCCCGGGGTACATATCCTTGACGACGAAGCCCAGCGTGCTGAAGATCGCAAAGTGGGCACCGTTCTCCCAGACGAAATGCGCCCCAAGAGTGCCGACGATGCCGGTGAACAACGCTCCGGCCAGCAGGCCAAAGACAATGAACTTGGCTCGTGTGCGTCCTGACAGGTTGTTGATCAGCACATCGACGCCAACGTGGATGCCGGTACGCACGCCATAAGCTGCGCCAAACTTCGCCATCCAGACGAACATGATGATGCACAGTTCCTGCGCCCAACTCAGATTCAAACCAATCAGCCAATCCTGAACGCCCGGTATGGATACTCCTGCTGCATAGCGATGCATGACCGATACGAAGATGAGAAGCGTCGCCGCGCCGATGAGGAAGGTGATAATCCATTCCTCCAGGTGATCAAGATATTTCATGGCTTGTGCCTCTGAAAAAAACGGTGGGGGCCGCAGCCCCCACTGTAGATCTGCGCAATCAGAGCTTGGATGGATCGAATCCGGTTGCCTTGTAAATCGTGTCGATGTTCTCCTTGCCGATGCGGTCCGCCATCTGCTGGTGCACCTTGATCAGTGCTTTCTTCATGGCCTTCTTCTGCTCGGCTGTCGGCACCAGGATTTCACTCTTGCCCGACTTGCGAACTTCCTCCATGGCCTTGTCGTTTTCCTCCTTGGCGATCGAGTTGGCGTACTTGGTGGCTTCCACCATCGCCGCATCCAGAGCCGTCCTCACGTCTGCCGGCAGGCCATCCCAGAATTTCTTGTTGGTGATGACGGCATAGCCAAGATAGCCGTGGTTGGTAATCGCCACGTGCTTTTGCACCTCATGCATCTTTTGCGTATAGAGATTCGACGGCGGATTTTCGGTGCCATCAACCACGCCGGTTTGCAGCGCCTGATACACCTCGGAGAACGCCATCTTCTGGGGAATCGCACCCAGCGCACGCATCTGGGCATCGAGCACATTGGATGACTGAATGCGCATCTTCAAGCCCTTGTAATCGTCCGGAACCCTGATTGGCTTGTTGGCACTCATCACCTTGAAGCCGTTATCCCAATAAGCCAGCCCAACCAGGCCCCGGGTTTCGAGCTTCTGCAGCAGAGCCTTGCCCACCGGACCCGTGGTTACGGCATGCAACTCCTTGTAATCGTCAAACAGGTAGGGCAGGTCGAACAGTTCAAATTCCTTCACGCCGAGCGGGGCAAACTTGGCAAGGGAGGGTGCAAGCATTTGCACGGCGCCCAGTTGCAACGCTTCCATTTCTTCCTTGTCCTTGTACAGCGTCGAGTTGGCATAGACCTCGACCTTTACCTTGCCCTTGGTCAGTTCGCCCGCTCTCTTTGCAAAGAATTCCGATGCCTTGCCCTTGGGCGTGTCTGCAGCGACGACATGGCTGAACTTGATGACGATCGGTTGCTGGGCTACCGCGTTTGCCGAAAACGCCAGCGCTACGGCGCCTAATAGCAGGGAATGAATTTGCATGGTCTCCTCCTTTGCTTCGTTGAATAAGGCCAAAACCGGGCCTACGGGAAATAGCGTGGCGGATTTTGGGAGAAAGTGCAACCTGCAGCAATTGTGGTTATCCGCAACACTGCTGTTTGCCCAAAGAACCATGATGTAACATGCACCAACGGAAAGCCAAGTTTCCACGAATGGATACCGCAACCCCGCGTCTGCCAAAGATACAAAACTGGTACTGGACTGCGCCGCGCTTTGCGGTTGGCCTGTTCGTGCTGGCGGTCGCATCCTTGCTCTGGCTGTTGCATCGCCAGGAACTTGAAGAACAGCATACCGGCCTGATCAGCGATACTCTATGGGTAGAACAGAACCTTCGCTTCCAGCTCTCGCGCAGCCAGGAGCAGTTGCAGCAGCTCGGCCAGGATTACTTCAGTGGAGAAATCGCGGACAGACGTTTCGAGCCCCGCATCAAGAGCCTGTTGCTGAACAATCCCGGTATCACCCATATATTTATTCTTGACGAAGGCGGCAAGGCATTGCGAGGCGGCCCCGGGCCAATCGGTGAAGCTATCGTTGGGGATGTTATGCGGCCAGGGCCTTCCCAACTTGCTTTCCGATTAGCGCGCTCCACGGGAAATCCGGTATTTGGCGCCAATTATTCCAGCGGCGGCGAATGGCTATTCGACATCATCGTGCCTTACTTCCGCAACGAGAAGCACCTCGGCTCGATCGTCGCGGCATACTCTATCAAGACGCTGCTGGCCGATCAGGTACCTTGGTGGTTTGCCCAGAAATATCGTTTGAGCGTGGCAGATGCGGACGGCGTCATTCTCGGATCGAAATCCAACGTTGTGACCCGCGAGGAAACTCTAAGCCACAGCATTCCATTCGACCCTCCGGGATACGGGTTGGTGCTCGTCTCCACGGCCTACAAGGCTGAGACCAGCCTGCCTCGCAACCTGCTCGCCCTGGCCATCGTGGGACTGGGGGGCGGTGTCCTCGCCAGTCTTTGGGCGCAGCGACGTCATTTGAAAAGACGTCTTGATGCCGAGCAGGCGCTCTCCAACGAGTACGCATTCCGCAAGGCCATGGAGGATTCGTTGTTCACTGGACTTCGCGCGCGCGACCTTCAGGGGAAGATCATTTATGTCAACCCCGCCTTTTGCCGCATGACCGGTTTCAGCGCAACCGAGTTGATCGGCCTTAAGCCACCGATGCCTTATTGGGCACCGGAAGAGCATGAGACGATGCTGGCCGTTCACCGGAAGGCGATGGCCGGGCTGGCGCCCAGCGAAGGTGTCGAAGTCAGGCTGCAGCGCAAGAGTGGCGAGCGTTTTGACGCCCTCATTTATGAGGCGCCCCTTATCGATGCCACCGGCCGACATAGCGGCTGGATGGGTTCTGTGCTCGATATCACGGAACGCAAGCACGCAGCGGAACTGACCCGCCAGCAGCAGGAAAAACTGCAATTCACCGCACGCCTTGTCACCATGGGCGAGATGGCATCCACCCTAGCACATGAACTCAACCAGCCGCTTTCGGCGATTGCCAGCTACACAACTGGCTGCCAGAACCGGCTCGACGCCGGCAATTTGCCCCGGGAGGAGCTTCGCGAGGCGCTTGGAAAGCTCGCAAGTCAGGCACAGCGGGCTGGACGCGTGATTCGACGCATCTACGACTTTGTGCGCCGCAGCGAGCCACAGCGTACGGCATGCGACATCAATGAGATCGTTCAGGATTCGATTGGGCTGATCGAAGCCGATGCTCGTAAGCGCGGCATGAAAATCGTTCCCGATCTTGCCGGGAATTTGCCGCGTATCCAGGCCGACACCGTGATGCTCGAGCAGATTCTGATCAATCTCATGCGCAATGGCATGGAGGCCATGCAGGCCGCCCACGCCGGACGCAGGCAACTCGTCGTCAGCACCGCGCTTGCTGAGAACAGCCTCCTGGTCAGCGTCGCCGACCACGGCAGCGGTATCTCTCAAGAGGCAATCGAGCACCTCTTCGAGCCTTTCTACACGACCAAGCCTGATGGAATGGGCATGGGGCTGAACATCTGCCGCTCCATCATTGAATTCCACAAAGGGCGAATGTGGGTCAACGACAATCCGGGGGGCGGAACGATCTTCCGCTTCACCCTCCCGCTTGAAGAGACATGATCGGAACCGCCTTCATCGTCGACGACGACGAAGCCATCCGCGATGCGCTGACTTGGCTCTTTAGATCGCGTCAGGTGGCATGCCGTGCATGGCCTTCCGCGGAGTCCTTTCTAGTTGACTGGCAGGAGAATTTGCGCGGGTGCCTGGTTCTGGACGTACGCATGGATGACATGAGCGGGCCGGAGTTGTTCGATCTCCTGACTGAACGCGGATCCCAGCTACCAGTTATTTTTCTCAGCGGTCATGGCGACATCCCGCTCGCCGTTGCAGCTGTAAAGAAGGGGGCTTACGATTTTGTAGAAAAGCCTTTCAACGACAATGAACTGGTGGATCGCGTCATCCAGGCTTTGGCCTATGACGCTTCGCTTCATGCGCGGCAACAGGGACAGGCCACGCTGGCTTCGCGTCTGGCACAGATCACACCGAGAGAACGAGAGGTGATGGAACGCATTCTCGATGGGAAATACAACAAGGTAATTGCGGATGAACTGAACATTGCCATGCGTACTGTTGAGGTGCACCGGGCGCGTATTTTCGAGAAGATGTGTGTCAAATCGGCCGTGGAACTGGCGCAAATGCTCTCAAGCCTAAAATGATACAGGCTGGTACTCAAGAGTAATCCCGGATTCGTTTGGTGCGCACTTCCAGGTATTTTCGATGCCGATGCCGGGGACCCAGACCAATTCATCGCCACACCATAGCAAAGGCAGTCTGCCGCGCTCCCATGGCGGCACAGCGTGTTCCTGTAGCAGCTTCTTCAGTTCCCTGCGCGGCCTTCCGTATTCTGGACGGAACCGCTCTCCACCCCGCCGGGGGGCAATCCTAACCCTATTGCTGGCGAGTTTCTCACGGCTAATGCCCTTACCCGTCGTCGGCTGGAAACGCAGTATACCGCCGCCCCATGCCATCTCTTCCTCTCCAAGCCACTCCAATTCCATAACCGCATCATAATGCGGAATCAGCCAGACTTCTCCCCTGTAACGATGCAGCACCTTCTCACCAAGATCGAAACTCAAATGACTGTCGGGCGCGGCATGACATACCTGTCTCACGATCTCATATAGACGTGAAGTATCCGGGAGCGTCACGGACCCGCGCTGCAGGACATATCGCATCAGATTCCGGGCGCGAGCGCCACTCAATTTAGTCAGCTGCGCAGCAACGATCCTGCCTTCACGTACAACTTGCCTGGAATCGTCCCGTGCCAGTTCCTGCAGAAGATTCTGGCACTCGGCAAAATGGGCCGCAGCACGTGCCAGAACAGCACCACATCCTGGAAACTGATCGCGCAGCAAGGGAAAAACGCGATGACGAATGAAATTGCGGGAATAGCGGGTGTCCGCGTTGCTCTCATCATCAATCCACGTAAGGCCTTCCAGGCGAGCACAGGCTTCGATATCCTCGCGCGACACCTCAAGCAACGGCCGTAAAATCATTAGTCCGGGGCGGCCTGGAACTGCACGCTCCCTTGGCATGGCAGCGGCTCCGCCTAAGCCGCTACCCCTAAGCAAGTTGAGCATAAGGGTCTCCGCCTGATCGTCACGTTGGTGCGCCAACACAAGCCACTCGGCTTTTACATCAGCAAATACATCATAACGTGCCCGACGCGCTGCCGCCTCAGGACCATCCTTACGGGGCACTACAGCTACTCGTCTCACGTCAAGACGAATGTCCCATGCCTCACATAATCGCTCGCAAAACGACTGCCAGTGAGCGGCATTTTGACTGATGCCATGATTAACATGTAGTGCGGAAAGTTGGAATCCGTGGCTTGCCGACAACTTATGAAGGACATACAAGAGAAAGACTGAATCGGCTCCGCCAGAGAGTGCGACCGTCAGTCTCTCCCCGCGCCGCACACACTGACCCAGATAGTCAGCGACTCGCGCGAGCAGGTCAGCGGACGGGCTGCTGTTCCTTGTACTTGCCATATCCGAGCACGCGCTCGAAACGCTGCTCGACCAGCTCGGCAGGAGAGAGATCTGACACTTGGCGCAAGGTATCCTGCAACGCCTTCTTAAGCGCCTGCGCCATGATTCTATGGTCTCGATGTGCACCGCCCAAAGGTTCGTTGATCACACGGTCCACCAAGCCCAGTGTTTTCAGACGAGTAGCAGTGATACCCATAGTCTCGGCAGCCTCAGGCGCCTTGTTGGGGCTCTTCCAGAGGATTGACGCGCAACCTTCGGGGGAAATAACTGAATAGGTAGCGTACTGCAGCATCATGACAGCGTCACCCACGGCAATTGCAAGCGCTCCGCCCGAACCACCCTCTCCAATCACGGTGCAAATTAGCGGCACTTTCAACTCTGCCATAACATACAGATTACGGCCGATGGCTTCGGACTGGCCGCGCTCTTCAGCGTCAATCCCGGGATAGGCGCCCGGGGTATCAACGAAGGTTATAACAGGAAAACCAAACTTTTCAGCGAGTCGCATCAAACGCAAGGCCTTGCGGTAGCCCTCAGGGCGTGGCATACCGAAATTCCGTTGGATCTTCTCCTTAGTATCTCGCCCTTTCTGGTGGCCGATCACCATCACAGACTGGCCATTGAATCGCGCAAGGCCACCGACAATCGCATTATCGTCGGCAAAAGCCCTATCTCCGTGAAGTTCTTCAAAATCCGTAAAGATATGGTGGACGTAGTCTAGGGTATAAGGTCGTTGAGGATGCCTGGCAACCTGGGCGATCTGCCAGGGCGTGAGCTTTGCATAAAGTTCCTTGGTTAGAGATTGGCTCCTGGCTTCAAGTCGGCTGATCTCCTCGGATATATCAACTGCCGAGTCGTCCTGCACATAGCGTAACTCCTCGATTTTCGCCTCCAATTCAGCGATGGGCTGCTCAAAATCCAGGAAAGTGGTTTTCATCTGTCGATTAGGGTATTGAAGTATAGATATTTTACCGTAATGGTTTCCCTCTTGGCTGTTGAGGATCTAGGTCTGGTGACCACCCGGATTTCCACTTTTCCAATGGAAGAATATAAGGCGGCTCGCCGTTATCCAAAAACCAGGAGTTGACAGCCCAAAGACGGTGTCTTTCACTATCTCCAAAATAACCTGTTTCTGCCAATACTGCGGTTGTATGGGGCCATCCTCCAATAAACCAGCCACGCGTAGCTCTATCCTGGACCCGATGACCGCGCATCAAACCATAATTCTGAAACATCGTCAGATAAAGCGTGGCATTGATAGACTCGTCAATACAGTCCATCTGCCCTTCCCCGCTATTAAACGTGCCACCTTTATCACTCCACGTACCGGTAGCTTCACCAACAAATGTTTCCATGAAGGCAATCGCCGCCCGTAGCCTTTCTCGTTCCTCTTGCGCATTTCTTGCCAATGGATGGAATACATCAAGCAACTTCTGCCATTGTTCCGGTTTCAGACTCGCAAATGCCAGATTGAGGCAACCATTTCCATGGCAAGCAGTAAAGTAGTTAGGTACCGGACTTGTAACTATGTCATCACGAACAAAAACGTCCGCCCGAGAAGCAGTGCATAGCACTAGCAAAAACAACACCGTTTGCACTCTCATATCATGCTATGTGAATCGTCATCGTTCCGGAATTCCATGGTTCCATTCCTCATATGCAATCTATGCATGTGAGGAAGTTTAATAATTTCACGATCATGGCATGCAAGCACAACAGTGCTATTTGCATTACACAGGTCGCGAATGAGCCTCATCGTTTGCTGTCGTGCTTCGGCATCCAAATTGGCTGTCGGTTCATCCAACAGAAATAATCGCGGATGGAGCACGCGTGCGCGAGCCAAGGCCACTCTCTGCTTCTCGCCCCCTGACAATCTATGCGACGGAACATCAAGCAGTTCGTCTACCCCAGCCCATGCAATAGCTTCTCTCACCTGCTGCTCACATGAAGCTTTTGTCTTTCCTCGAGCCTTCAGGCCATAACTTATGTTGTCGAAAATACTGCCGCGGAATAGATAGGGATGCTGGTGAACATAGATCAGGTCATGTCTAAGCCAATTAGGATAGCTTCTCAGGTTTACCGATCTGCCATTAAAGTAATAGAGATCAACTTCTGCTTCCTCCATGCCCGCTAGAACTCGCAGCAATGTCGACTTACCAGAACCATTATCACCTGTGAGAACATAGCTCTTACCCGAAGCAAGTTCCAGTCTGGAAACATCAAGAATGCGGCGCGTACCATACGACTTGCGAACCCCTTCTACAACAAGAATGGGGCTGCTCATTTCATTCCTCCTTCACCTTGAGCAAAGGCCAGAGCAAAGTTAACGCTGAGAGCAACCACCAAAAGTACAAACCCAAGTGCAATACCTTGTGCGAATTCCCCCTTGCTTGTTTCAAGTGCTATTGCGGTGGGGATATTGCGGGTCACACCGGCAATATTTCCACCGACCATGAGGGAGCAGCCAATTTCAGAAATGATTCGTCCAAATGCATTGAATACTGCCGCCATCACGCCGAAGCGAACTTCAAGCAGGGTTGTCCACGCTGACCGCATCCGCGAAGCCCCCAGGCTTATGGCTGTTTCTCTAGCACGAGGATCCGCGCCTTGAACGGCTGATATGGTAAATGCCACCAATACCGGCAACGCAATTATGACCTGTCCAATGATCATCGCTTCTTGCGTGAACAGTAGCTTGAGCGATCCGAAAATTCCTTGGCGCGACAGCAGGAGATATAGGATTAGACCTACAACTACGGTAGGCGATGCAAGCAGGCCTTGCGTAATAACCACCAACAGCCTGCGGCCAGGAAACGATGCCGTGGCTAATAGATACCCAAATGTAATGGCGGGAGGAACGGCGATCAGCATTGCCAAGATTGATACACGCAAGGATATGTAAATAATCTCCCAAAGCTCTGCATTCCCAGATATGAGGAGAGCGAATGCCTCTCGAGAAGTTGCCAGTAAGTCCATATATCAGTCTTGTAAATCTGAATTATTACGATGATACCTGATGGATACTGACCAATAAAAAAGCCCGACTTCGGATGAAGTCGGGCTTTTCCTTTAACTAGTCTGACGATGACCTACTTTTGTTACGGCGCAACCTGAAGGTTAGCCTTCGCTGAAGTAGGTTAGACGCACAAAGACCGAAGCCTCGGTTTTCAGGCCGAGGCTTCGATGGTGTAACTAGTCTGACGATGACCTACTTTCTCACGCGGAGTGCGCAATATCATCGGCGCGGAGTCGTTTCACGGTCCTGTTCGGGATGGGAAGGGGTGGTACCGACTTGCTATTGTCGTCAGACTTGACGGTTGTCCTGTCGTATTTTGGACGCCAGGACGCATTTGGAAGAAGTAAGGGATTGCGATTGTTGCGCGATTGCCAACCTTGCTTAAGGTTATAGGATCAAGCCGCACGGGCAATTAGTACCGGTTAGCTTAACGCATTACTGCGCTTCCACACCCGGCCTATCAACGTGGTGGTCTTCCACGACCCTTCAGGGAGGTCAAGCCTCCGGGAGATCTCATCTTCAGGCAAGTTTCCCGCTTAGATGCTTTCAGCGGTTATCTCTTCCGCACATAGCTACCCGGCGATGCCACTGGCGTGACAACCGGTACACCAGAGGTGCGTCCACTCCGGTCCTCTCGTACTAGGAGCAGCCCCCGTCAAATCTCCAACGCCCACTGCAGATAGGGACCAAACTGTCTCACGACGTTTTAAACCCAGCTCACGTACCACTTTAAATGGCGAACAGCCATACCCTTGGGACCGGCTACAGCCCCAGGATGTGATGAGCCGACATCGAGGTGCCAAACGACTCCGTCGATATGAACTCTTGGGAGTCATCAGCCTGTTATCCCCAGCGTACCTTTTATCCGTTGAGCGATGGCCCTTCCATACAGAACCACCGGATCACTTTGTCCTGCTTTCGCACCTGCTCGACATGTCCGTCTCGCAGTCAAGCTCGCTTTTGCCAATGCACTATCAGTACGATGTCCGACCGTACCTAGCGAACCTTCGAACTCCTCCGTTACCCTTTGGGAGGAGACCGCCCCAGTCAAACTGCCTGCCATGCACGGTCCCCGATCCAGATAATGGATCCAGGTTAGAACCTCAATGACACCAGGGTGGTATTTCAAGGATGGCTCCAGCGGAACTAGCATCCCGCCTTCAAAGCCTCCCACCTATCCTACACAAGTCTCATCAAAGTCCAATGCAAAGCTACAGTAAAGGTGCATGGGGTCTTTCCGTCTAGCAGCGGGGAGATTGCATCTTCACAAACACTTCAACTTCGCTGAGTCTCAGGAGGAGACAGTGTGGCCATCGTTACGCCATTCGTGCAGGTCGGAACTTACCCGACAAGGAATTTCGCTACCTTAGGACCGTTATAGTTACGGCCGCCGTTTACCGGGGCTTCGATCAAGAGCTTGCACCCCATCACTTAACCTTCCGGCACCGGGCAGGCGTCACACCCTATACGTCGGCTTTCGCCTTTGCAGAGTGCTGTGTTTTTATTAAACAGTCGCAGCCACCAATTCACTGCAACCCCATCGCGCTTCGCGGGCAAGCCGCTACACACTACCGGGGCGCACCTTCTCCCGAAGTTACGGTGCTAATTTGCCGAGTTCCTTCTCCTGAGTTCTCTCAAGCGCCTTAGAATCTTCATCCTGCCCACCTGTGTCGGTTTGCGGTACGGTCTTCATGCAACTGAAGCTTAGAGGCTTTTCCTGGAAGCGGGGTCTCAGTGGCTTGGGACTCCAAAGAGTCTTGCGTCATCACGCCTCGGCTAAGCCCAACGGATTTGCCTATCGGGCACGCCTACACGCTTGAACCAGGACGTCCAACACCCGGCCCACCTAACCTTCTCCGTCCCCCCATCGCATTGCATAAAGGTACAGGACTATTAACCTGTTTCCCATCGACTACGCCTTTCGGCCTCGCCTTAGGAGCCGACTCACCCTGCGCCGATGAACGTTGCGCAGGAAACCTTGGGCTTTCGGCGAGCGGGCCTTTCACCCGCTTTATCGCTACTCATGTCAGCATTCGCACTTCCGATACCTCCAGCAGGGTTCACACCCCACCTTCAACGGCCTACGGAACGCTCTCCTACCATCAGCACACTCCTTTTACTTCACTTCCAAGTTAGCCGCGCCCAAGCGTGGGGCGCATCTGAAGTGAAGTAAAAGGAGCATGCTGATCCGCGATTTCGGTGCACAGTTTGAGCCCCGTTACATTTTCCGCGCAGGACGACTCGACCAGTGAGCTATTACGCTTTCTTTAAAGGATGGCTGCTTCTAAGCCAACCTCCTGGCTGTCTAAGCCTTCCCACCTCGTTTCCCACTTAACTGTGTCTTCGGGACCTTAATCGGCGGTCTGGGTTGTTTCCCTCTCGACTCAGGACGTTAGCACCCCAAGTCTGTCTGCCGTGCTCGCACTTTCCGGTATTCGGAGTTTGCTATGGCGCGGTAAGTCGCAATGACCCCCACAACCATTACAGTGCTCTACCCCCAGAAGTGATACACGACGCGCTACCTAAATAGCTTTCGGAGAGAACCAGCTATCTCCAGATTTGTTTGGCCTTTCACCCCTACCCACAGCTCATCCCCTACCTTTTCAACGGTAGTGGGTTCGGACCTCCAGCTGGTGTTACCCAACCTTCATCCTGGCCATGGGTAGATCATCTGGTTTCGGGTCTACACCCAGCGACTGAATCGCCCTGTTCGGACTCGCTTTCGCTACGCCTCCCCTATTCGGTTAAGCTCGCCACTGAATGTAAGTCGCTGACCCATTATACAAAAGGTACGCAGTCACCCCTGCTTCAAACACCCTCCGGGTGTTCTCGCAGGGCCGCCTCCCGTCTTCTCCCTGCGCAGCGTTCGCTCTCGCTCACACCGCTTCGTTCGAATCCGGCAGTCACCCTCCCGCTTCCGAATGAACGGTCCGTCCGTCCATTTCACTCCTTCTTAAACCTTTTGAGTCGCATCGCTGCGCGATGCTCCTCGAAAGAATTTCGAAGAATTTCACTCCTTCTTAAACCTTTTGAGTCGCATCGCTGCGCGATGCTCCTCGAAAGAATTTCGAAGGTGCTTGAAGCAGGGGCTCCCACTGTTTGTATGCATGCGGTTTCAGGATCTATTTCACTCCCCTCCCGGGGTTCTTTTCGCCTTTCCCTCACGGTACTGGTTCACTATCGGTCGATCACGAGTATTTAGCCTTGGAGGATGGTCCCCCCATCTTCAGACAGGATTTCACGTGTCCCGCCCTACTTGTCGCACACTCAGTTCCACCATCAGGCTTTCGCATACGGGGCTATCACCCACTATGGCCGGCCTTTCCAGGCCGCTCTGCTAGCGTAATGGCTAAATTGTGCAGGCTCTTCCGATTTCGCTCGCCACTACTTTCGGAATCTCGGTTGATTTCTGTTCCTCCGGCTACTTAGATGTTTCAGTTCACCGGGTTCGCTCTACCCACCCTATGTATTCAGGTGAGAGTGACCCTTGCGGGCCGGGTTTCCCCATTCGGACATCCACGGATCAAAGCTTGTTTGCGAGCTCCCCGTGGCTTTTCGCACGCTGCAACGTCCTTCATCGCCTGTGATCGCCAAGGCATCCACCACATGCACTTATTCGCTTGACCCTATAACCTTAAGCTCTACCTCACGGTAAAACCCGGCATAGGACTCTCGCGCTTGTGCCCCCATCCCGTGCGCTGGTAAGCCACAGAATGAGAGTAGATACAATCACAACCCATGCGTCGGCCCTTGCGAGCCAACACACTTTACTTCTTCCAAATTGTTAAAGAACTCAACAGCCTCCGGCTAAAAAGCCCAGAACCCAGCAAACCTCAGCTTGCTCGCCTCTAAACTCTCACCCTCTAGGATTGGTGGAGGTGAACGGGATCGAACCGATGACCTCCTGCTTGCAAAGCAGGCGCTCTCCCAACTGAGCTACACCCCCGATTCACGCAACACCCACACCACCGCAAATCACTGGTGGGTCTGGTAGGACTTGAACCTACGACCCCACGCTTATCAAGCGTGTGCTCTAACCAGCTGAGCTACAGACCCCCTTTTGAGGACTGCTAAAACAACCGATAGGCTGTGAGTACTTGATCAGTCAGATGATCTCTAGAAAGGAGGTGATCCAGCCGCACCTTCCGATACGGCTACCTTGTTACGACTTCACCCCAGTCATGAATCCTACCGTGGTAAGCGCCCTCCTTACGGTTAGGCTACCTACTTCTGGTAGAACCCACTCCCATGGTGTGACGGGCGGTGTGTACAAGACCCGGGAACGTATTCACCGCGACATGCTGATCCGCGATTACTAGCGATTCCGACTTCACGGAGTCGAGTTGCAGACTCCGATCCGGACTACGATCGGCTTTCTGGGATTGGCTCCACCTCGCGGCTTGGCAACCCTCTGTACCGACCATTGTATGACGTGTGAAGCCCTACCCATAAGGGCCATGAGGACTTGACGTCATCCCCACCTTCCTCCGGTTTGTCACCGGCAGTCTCATTAAAGTGCCCAACCAAATGATGGCAATTAATGACAAGGGTTGCGCTCGTTGCGGGACTTAACCCAACATCTCACGACACGAGCTGACGACAGCCATGCAGCACCTGTGTTCCGATTCCCTTTCGGGCACCCCCACCTCTCAGCAGGGTTCCGGACATGTCAAGGGTAGGTAAGGTTTTTCGCGTTGCATCGAATTAATCCACATCATCCACCGCTTGTGCGGGTCCCCGTCAATTCCTTTGAGTTTTAATCTTGCGACCGTACTCCCCAGGCGGCGAACTTCACGCGTTAGCTACGGTACTAAAGAAGTCTCCTTCCCCAACACCTAGTTCGCATCGTTTAGGGCGTGGACTACCAGGGTATCTAATCCTGTTTGCTCCCCACGCTTTCGTGCATGAGCGTCAGTGTCAACCCAGGGGGCTGCCTTCGCCATCGGTGTTCCTCCACATCTCTACGCATTTCACTGCTACACGTGGAATTCCACCCCCCTCTGCCGCACTCAAGTCTTGCAGTCACAAGCGCAGTTCCCAGGTTAAGCCCGGGGATTTCACACCTGTCTTACAAAACCGCCTGCGCACGCTTTACGCCCAGTAATTCCGATTAACGCTCGCACCCTACGTATTACCGCGGCTGCTGGCACGTAGTTAGCCGGTGCTTCTTCTTCCGGTACCGTCATCCATACAGAGTATTAGCCCGCACGATTTCTTCCCGGCCGAAAGAGCTTTACAACCCGAAGGCCTTCTTCACTCACGCGGAATGGCTGGATCAGGGTTGCCCCCATTGTCCAAAATTCCCCACTGCTGCCTCCCGTAGGAGTCTGGGCCGTGTCTCAGTCCCAGTGTGGCGGGCCGTCCTCTCAGACCCGCTACAGATCGTCGCCTTGGTAGGCCTTTACCCCACCAACTAGCTAATCCGACATCGGCCGCTCCTATAACGCGAGGTCTTGCGATCCCCCGCTTTCTCCCTCAGGACGTATGCGGTATTAGCCTGGCTTTCGCCAGGTTATCCCCCACTACAGGACGCGTTCCGATGTATTACTCACCCGTTCGCCACTCGCCACCAGACCGAAGTCCGTGCTGCCGTTCGACTTGCATGTGTAAAGCATTCCGCCAGCGTTCAATCTGAGCCAGGATCAAACTCTTCAGTTCAATCTCTGCTAAATACTTCTCAACTCATAAAGAATCACAGAGTCCCAACTTGCTCTCACAAGCTGAAACATCTCTATTCAAAGTATGAGCACTCAATCAAATCGATCCGCCCAGACCTAAATCCAAGCGCCCAACCAACCAAGTACCCACACCTATCGGCTGTTTAAGTTGTTAAAGAACGAACTGCCGCATACATGATATGTATGCTGACTCCGCATTCTGCAGAGAAGCGGAATTATAAAAGAGCAAATACTCTTTGTAAACCCCCTGCAATACCCAAATCAGAACTCCGCCAAGATAGAAAAACGCCTAGGCCGGTTCATCAACTGGAAGATGTCGAAGCGCAAAGCGCTCGTGGTATTACCAAAGGGAATGAAGGTTGGTTGCGGGGATAGGATTTGAACCTATGACCTTCGGGTTATGAGCCCGACGAGCTGCCAGACTGCTCCACCCCGCGTCCGAGTGAAACTAGAAGAAATATTATATGCATTCACGACGTCGGCGTCAAGAAAACATTGTTCCCAAAGATGATTCAATGAATACCTACAAAATTAGTAACTGGTATCATTATGTTGTTTGCACATGCCGCCATCCTTGTGAACAGTCATCAACGGCAATCTCAAGCATATACATCAACATCATGAAGAGTCGATTCGTCAGTCAATGGGTCGAAGATTTTCTTCGCGGCCGGCCCGTGCGCGCCAGTTCCCTCATCATTACCATTTATGGTGACTCAATCGCTCCGCACGGTGGATCGGTGTGGCTTGGAAGCTTTATTAAACTTGCCAAACCACTCGGCATCAATGATCGGTTGGTAAGGACTAGCGTATTCCGACTGTCTAAAGACAGTTGGCTGACTTCCGAGCATATCGGTCGCCGCAGTTACTATGGTCTGACAGCAACCGGAAGACGACGCTTCGAGCATGCATATCGCCGCATCTATTTTCAGCCCAAGGTGCGCTGGGAGGGAGACTGGCAGATCGTGCTGACAGCCGGTAGCAAACTCACTTCGGCACAACGCGATGATGTGCGCAAGGAGCTTCAATGGGAGGGCTTCGGACTTATCGCCAACGGCGTACTGGCGCACCCTTCCGCCAATCTTGATCCGCTCATTGACATCCTTCAAAGTAACGAGGTTCAGGATAGCGTGGTTGTTCTTCGTGCAAAAAACCTTGGAACTATTGCGAATAAACCCACGCGCGATCTGGTGCGCGAATGCTGGAATCTGGGTTTGATCTCGCAGGACTACAAACGTTTCCTAGACCGCTTTCGCCCCGTCCTTAAAGCCCTAAAAGGCGCACGAGAGCTAGACCCGGAGCAGTGCTTCGTAGTGCGCACGCTGCTGATGCATGAATTCCGCCGTACCTTGCTTCGGGACCCACAACTACCTGACCAGCTATTGCCGCACGATTGGTCTGGCAATGCCGCCCGCCAGCTCTGCCAGGAACTTTACGTTCTCACACAGAAAGAAGCTGAAAACCACCTGATGTCCGTGCTGGAAACTTCCACCGGTCGTTTGCCAGAAGCTGCTCCTTATTTTTATGAGCGGTTTGGCGGTCTGGGGGCCACATAAGCATGTCGCCATGTCGGTCGTTAGTGGCCAACGGCGCTAGCTGAAAGATGAGTACTTTCAACTAAGGCCGAACACATCAGTAAAGCCCTCTACGTAAGATGCGAAGCGCACATGGTGCCGGCAGCAGGAATCGAACCCGCGACCTTCTGATTACAAATCAGTTGCTCTACCAACTGAGCTATGCCGGCGCGGGTGAAATTATAGCTGACTGATATGATCATAATCAGGATCTGCTTGATTGCGCCTAAGGCTATATAGAGTAGACTTCAAGGCAAAATAATCTCTGCAAAACATAGCAATGGCTCAAGTGCAGCCAAATCATAATGCCCAACTGAAGATCCTTGTGATCGAGGATTCAGAGGACGATGCCCTCTTGTTGGTCGGTTGTTTCAGGCGTGCCGGCTACACTCTTGAATTCAAACGCGTAGAAAACGCCACAGGCACACGTCAAGCTCTGTTAGCCGAGGGCTGGGATGCCATCCTCTCTGACCACAGCATGCCTGGTTTCAACGCATTGTCCGCACTGGCATTGATGCAGGAGCTGAATCTCGATTTGCCTTTCATCATCGTTTCCGGCGTCATTGACGAAGAAACCGCCATTGCCGCAATGCGTGCCGGGGCACACGATTACCTGTCGAAAGACCATCTTGATCGACTTGTGCCCGCAGTCGAAAGGGAAATGCGTGAGGCAACAAATCGCTCTGAACGCCAGGCTGCATTGGCGGCTGTTCAGGAAAACGAAGCGCGATTTCGCTCACTGGTGTCCAACATCCCGGGAATGGTATTCCAACTCCTGCATACGCAGGGTGGCGGATTGCGATTCCTGTATGTCAGCGAGGGCTCAACCACTCTGCTGGGCCGAACACCTGCTTCCCTAACCTCATCATCCCACTTATTCTTCGATGCCATTCATGACGATGATCGCGATTCCATCGATTCGGCCTTGTCTCTTTCCGCAGCCAAACTCACTCAGGTCAACTGGGATGGCCGCATCCGCAGTGCAGACGGCGCTTTAAAATGGATCAACCTGCGATCCGCACCTCGATGTACCGCCAGTAACGAAATACAGTGGGAAGGCATTGCCTCCAACATAACCCAAAGCAAGTTAGCCGAGAACGAATTGCGCGAATCCAGGGCACAATTGGCAGAATTGTCATCTCACTTGGAAGCCGCCAAGGAAGAAGAACGCGAACGAATAGCTCGCGATATCCATGATGAGCTTGGCGGCACCCTGGTAGCGATAAAAATTGAAACCTCATTGCTTTCGAACAAATTGCCTTCGGACCCTCTGCAACTACGCAAGCGCGTACGCGGAATTGAGGGTCTGATTGACGAGGCCATGAATACTGCCGGGCGCGTTGCGCGTGAGTTGCGTCCAGGCATTCTCAAGGATTTTGGATTGGCCGCTGCAATTGAATGCCAGGCCGATGATTTCTCTCAGAGAGTTGGACTCAATTGCGACACGCAGGGCATTTCCCACGAACTCGATCCTGACGAAAAGACCTCCCTAGCCCTATTTCGTATATTTCAGGAAGCCCTCACCAACATCGCGAAGCATGCTCAAGCCACCAGAGTCAATGTCCGGCTCGATACCGAAGGGAATAACCTGAAACTGGAGATTTCCGATAACGGTCGCGGCATTTCTGCCGAGGACATGAACAAGCCCAAGTCGTTTGGACTGCGCGGTATCCAGGAGCGCATGAGAGGCCTGGGCGGCTCACTCGAACTGGCAAGAAATTCACCCCAAGGCTCACGAGTTATCCTGCGAGCGCCCTACAAGCCCAACCGGGCAGTTCGACAGGATTCCTCCCAATAGCACATAGTCGATATACATGACCCAAATACGCATCCTGATCGCTGACGACCACGCCATCGTCCGGCATGGCCTCCGTCAGATCCTGTCCGACTCCGATGACATGGTCGTCGCCGGTGAAGCCAATAATGGCTTGCAGGCATTGTCCATGGCTCGCCAAGGGGAGTGGGATGTCGTATTGATGGATGTCTCGATGCCAGATAAAAATGGCATCGACACTTTGAAACAGCTCAAAAAGGAGTTCCCTAAGCTGCCCGTTCTGATGCTTAGCATGCATCCGGAGGAGCATTATGCCATTCGGGCACTCAAGGCAGGCGCATCGGGATATCTCACCAAGCAGAGCGCCCCGGAGCAACTGGTGACTGCCATACGCCAGGTTGCCAGCGGCAAGAAATACGTCAGTCCATCGCTTGCCGAAGAACTGGCCAATGCCATCACCGAGGACTCCGAACGTCCGCCCCACGAGAAACTCTCCGACAGGGAATACCAAACCCTGGTATTGATCTCCTCTGGCAAATCACTCACTCAAATCGCCGAGGAACTCAAGCTCAGCGTCAAGACAGTCAGCGTTTATCGGGCGCGCCTGCTGGAGAAAATGAAGTTGAAGAACAACGCCGAACTAACCCACTACGGCCTCAAGCACGGCCTGTCTGAATAACGCCTCATCATCAGCACTTTCAAGTTCGTCTGACTTCGGCCGTTAAATTACGGCGAAGGATACCTTTTCATGGCTGAAATAACACAACCCTCGGAAATCGCACGGGAAGCCCTGCGCCGGCTGGCCTCGAAGCGCATTCCCCCGACGCCAGATAATTACCGCACCCTCTATCATGAGATCGCCGGTACGGCGGGAAGTGAGGAGTTTCCCGATCGCGCCCTCAAATCATTGAGCGGGCGCTTACCCCGGACGAATCCAGAGCAGGCCCGGTTCGGGCAGCAACTGGATGCCGCCGTCGCCACCAAGGACTGGGCATCCCTGACTACCGCTATGGTAGCCGTGCTCAAGGCGCTTGAGACAGAACCGCTTGACTGGTCGGAACTGATCGGCGATCTGCTTCGCCAAATTGAGCGTCGCCATGCCGGCCTCACGTCATCCAAGAAACGTGAGGCCGTCAGCCACATCCTGGAATCCGCAGGTGCCGATCCGTCCAATCTCTACGAACGGATGCAATCACTGTTGCGATCATGGTCGAAGACCAGTTCAGCAACTGATTCCTCCCTCCAGCCAAGCGACGTATCGCAAAGTACAGAATCTTCTCCTGCTGGACGAGGAACTGGAGATCCTGTCCAGACGCCCAGTCTGTCCGGGCTGCTCCTGCCCAGCGAGGAACTTCGTGAACTGATTGCGCAATTGGTGGAAAGTTCGATCAGCATGCTGTTGATCGATACGCCAGAACTGGCTGACGAAGCCACATCGCTGGCTGCTGGCGTAAGGCAGGCACGCGACACTGCGACCTTCAGCCTGCTCGCCAAAAGACTCAAGCAATTCAACTACAGACTTAACTTTGTGGCCGAGGACCAGGCCGAACTCAAGGCAGCACTGCAGAAGCTGCTCCAGCTCGTCATTGAAAACATCAGCGAACTGGTCGAGGACGACAAGTGGGTTCAGGGTCAGATCGGCATGGTGCTGGACCTCTTCGGGCAGCCACTGAATCTTCGCCGCCTCGATGATGTCGGGCAACGCCTGAAGGAGGTCATCTATCGACAAAGCGCACTGAAAAAAAACCTCAACGAGGCAAAGGAAAGGCTGAAGGTCATGCTGGCCGGTTTTGTCGATCATCTGGCCACTTTCTCCGAATCGACCAGCGACTACCATGACAAGATCGAGAGTTGCGCCAAGAAAATCAGTGCAGCCAACGATCTGGCCGAACTGAATGACGTCATCGACGAGGTCGTGCGCGAGACGCGGGTCATCCAGCTCAATGCACAACGATCGCGCGACGACCTGAATGCCTTGAAGGCACGCGTCGAGGAGGCCGAGCAGGAAGTCTTACGATTGCAGAATGAGCTTGCTGAAACCAGCGAAATGGTGCGCCACGACCAACTTACCGGCGCGCTCAACCGCAAGGGCCTCGAGGAAGCAATGGATCGCGAGCTGGCCCGCGCGCAACGTCGTCAGACGCCAATCAGCCTCGCATTACTGGACGTAGACAACTTCAAGCGGCTGAACGATACCTACGGCCACCAGACCGGCGACGACGCACTGGTGCATCTTGCGCATGTTATCCGCGAGACCTTGCGGCCGAACGATACGCTGGCGCGATATGGAGGAGAGGAATTCCTCATCATCCTGCCGGATACGCCGCTGGAAGATGCTGTTGCCGTACTTACCCGTCTGCAACGCGAACTGACCAAGCGCTTTTTCATGCATAAGAACGAGAAGCTACTCATTACCTTCAGTGCAGGCGTCACCGCCTTTCGCGAAGGCGAGCTCCGCAACGACGCCTTCGCACGTGCCGATGCAGCCATGTACCAGGCCAAGAAGGCCGGCAAGAACCGCGTCGTTTCCGCAGACTGAAATCCCGGCAATCCCGAAACAGGAAAGGAAAACGCCGGCTTCAGCCGGCGTTTTTCTGGGAGTCAGGGGATTTGCAAACCCTGCACGCAAAGAGGCGTGTACATGTGTTATCGGCAGCGCTTTATAGAACTTGAGGAATATTTTTCAGGCGCGGAGAAATAACATTTACTACTCAAAGAAATAGGGCGGAGCCTTGCGACTCCACCCTAAAGTTTTCCCGAGGCAAACCGTTACAGCATTTGACGGCGACATCATCGCCTGCCGGATCGGGAGTCAGGGGGCGGCGCTGTCAAACCCTCAAACATGCAAGGAGAAACGTCATGCCTCAGGTAATAAATAGTAACATCGCGTCTCTGAACGCACAACGCAACCTCAATACGTCGCAGTCCGCTCTCGCCACCTCGCTCCAGCGCCTTTCCTCGGGCCTGCGCATCAACACTGCGAAGGACGATGCCGCCGGCCTCGCCATTTCCGACCGGATGACCGCGCAGATCCGCGGCCTCAACCAGGCGGCACGCAACGCCAACGACGGTATCTCGCTGGCGCAGACTGCAGAAGGTGCCCTCGCAGAAGTCGGCAACAACCTGCAGCGCATCCGCGAACTGGCAATCCAGTCGGCCAACAGCACCAACAGCGCCAGCGACCGCGCCTCATTGGATGCGGAAGCGGCTCAGTTGATCGCCGAAATCACCGGGTGGCCAGCCAAACTTCGTTCAACGGCCTGAATTTGCTTGACGGATCCTTCACCAGCCAGTCTTTCCAGGTCGGCGCCAATGCCAACCAGACGATATCCATCACGTGACATCTCCATTGCCGACTCGCGCACAACCGCGCTCGGCAGCGAATATTCTGCTGGGACTGGAACGTCATGGTGCGGGCGGCGTAGGTGTCACTAAGGCGGCGGAGCTGACTTCGCGGCAAACACGTTGCAGAAACCGAACTGACGATCACCACGACTCGATGGCGGTCACTGACGGCCGCTTTCGACTACGCCAGCCGACATCAGACGCGAAAGCAATAGCAGCCGCAATCAACGCGCACCAGCGGTATCGGCGTCACAGCCACTGCCGCTAACAGCGCAACAGTTAAGCGGCATGGCTGCTAGCCGGAACCATCACCATCGACGGTCTCAACGGCAGTCACGATCTCGGCGGCGGTTGCGGATCCGACCGATCTGATCGCACTTATGGGCGCCATCAATGGCGAACAAGGGTGCCACCGGCGTGATCGCAAGTCATTCACCAGCACGTCGACAAAAGCGGGTCTGACCTTGTCGACGACAGATGGGCGTGAACATCTGCATTCATTACTTCACCACGCCGGAACCGCTGACCGCGTATTCTCCGGTGTCAGCGCTGACCGGTGCGACGAACCGACTCGTCCATCAAGAGCGGCTGATCTCTTAGCAGCACCAAGGGCACCATCACCCTGGCCGGCGCAAACACGGTACGTCGTTTACCTCTGCAACCCAGTCAAGCGCTTTTTCGTCCTTGGCCAGCGTGAGTCTCACCAGTGCCGCGAATGCCCAACTCGCCATTGCTGTGGTGGATGCTGCGCTCAGCCAGGTGAACGTCACGCGTGGCGCACCTCGGCGCTTATCAGAATCGTTTCACGTCGGCAATCGCCAACCTGCAAACAACCGCAGAAAACGTGAGCGCCGCCCGTAGTCGCATTCAGGATACTGACTTCGCCGCCGAGACGGCCTCGCTGACCCGCAACCAGATCCTGCAGCAGGCGGGCACGGCGATGCTGGCGCAGGCCAACGCGCTGCCGCAAAACGTCCTGACGCTGCTTCGCGGCTAAGGCACCAAGCCACGTTTGAGGGCGGGTGCCGGGTTTAGGTCCGGCACCCGGAACCCCAAGAACAGGAGTGGATCATGGCGATACCGCAAATCAGCAGCCAAGCAACCTTCGCGTTGCAGGCCACGGCCCCCCCGCCCAGGTCTGCGCCTACCAAGGCGCCCGAATCCGTCGATATACAACTGCTGCCCGGCCAGGGCTCGCCTCAGCCCAGTCAGGAACAGGTGGAACAGGCAGTCGAAGCCGTGCAAAAGGCCGTCGAACCGGTGGCACAGAACTTGCAATTCTCCATCGACAAGGAAACTGGAAAAACCATCATATCCGTGGTGGACTCGGTGACACAGGAAGTCATCCGGCAGATACCCGGCGAGGAAATCCTCGCAATCGCCAAGGCAATCGATCGGATGCAAGGTCTGCTTGTCAGGCAGAAAGCCTAGCAAACGCAACATAGGAGGCAGTGATACATGGCGCTTTCATCTCCAGGACTGGGCTCCGGGCTGGACGTCTCCAGCCTGGTCAGTCAGCTCATGGCATTGGAGCGTCGCCCCCTTACTGCCCTCGCCACCAAAGAGGCCAAGTACCAGGCGCAACTCACCGCCTATGGCAGTTTGAAAGGAGCCTTGTCCTCCTTTCAGTCGGCAGTCGCCACCTTGGCAAATCCGGCAAATTTTTCCGCCGCGAAGGCAAGCCTTGCCGACACATCGGTGGCCACGGCCAGCGCATCGTCGGCAGCGACGGCGGGCAGCTATTCACTTGAGGTCCTGACGCTGGCCCAGCCCCACAAGCTCAAATCGGCCAATTTCACCGCAACCAGCGACGTGGTCGGCAGCTGGAACCCTGACCATACAGTACGGCACCTACAGCGGAGGCAGCTTCACACTCAACCCGGACAAGGCCGCCGCAACGATTGCCATCAGGCAGCGGAAGTTCCTCGCTGGCCGGCGTGCGCGACGCAATCAACGACGCCAATGCAGGCGTAACCGCCAGCATTATCAACGACGGCAGCGGCAACCGTCTGGTCATCGCCTCGAAGGATTCGGGCCTTGCCAATGCCCTGAAGATCACTGTCGCCGATGACGATCTCGCCAATGCCGACAATGCCGGCCTATCGCAGCTCGTCTACGATGCTTCGTCCGGCGGCACGACGAACCTGTCGCAGACCGTCGCAGCACAAAACGCCACAGCAGTGATCGACGGCATCTCCATAAGCAAGGCATCGAACACCATCAGCGACGCCATCGAGGGTGTAACGCTGACCTTGCTCAAGGCAAATACGCCCAGCGCCACGACCCTCAGTGTCTCGCGCGACACGGCGGGCATCCAGGCGTCGGTGCAAACCTTCGTCAAGGCCTACAACGATCTCAACAAGACCATCACCGACCTGTCGAAATACGATGCAGCCACCAAGCAAGCATCGATGCTCACGGGCGAGGCGACGGTACGCTCGGTGCAGTCGCAGTTGCGCAGCGTTTTCAATACGTCACTGATCACCGCTGGTGGAGGTCTGAGCACGCTATCGGACATCGGCATCTGCCTTCCAGGCAGACGGCACGCTGAAACTCGACACTGCCAAACTGAATCACGGCGCTCAGCGACCCCACCAAGGATGTTTCCACGCTGTTCGCCGCAGTGGGCAAGCCGACGGATAGCCTGGTTTCGTTCGTCGGCTCGAGCACGGACACGAAGAATGGCAGCTACTGCGGTCCACGTCACCCGACTGGCCACGCAGGGCGCCGCAGCAGGTGGCGTATCGGCGGGACTGACTATTGCGACAGGAAGCAATGATACGCTCGATCTGACCGTTGACGGCAGTCGCCACCAGCGTGACTCTGGCTGCAGGCACTTACACGGCGGACGCGCTGGCCGCCGAGATCCAGTCCAGGATCAACGGCGTCACTGCGCTATCCTCGGCCGGCATCGGCGTCGTTGTGACGCAGTCCAGCGGGGCGCTGACTGTGACCTCCAACCGTTACGGCGCAGCTCGTCGGCGGTCCTGCTTACCGGCGGGAATGCGACGGACGACCTCTTCGGCACGCAAACCGAGACGGCAGGGGTTGATGTGGCGGCACCATCGGTGGCATCGCCGCCACGGGCTCGGGCCAGACGCTGATCGGCACCGGCGATGCAGCCGGACTGGCATTGAAAGTCAGTGCCGGCACTACGGGTAACCGGGGCAGCGTGAACTTCGCGCGTGGTTTTGCCTACGAATTGGACAAACTTGTCGGCAGGATGCTGGAAAACGACAGCCTCATCGATGGCCGTATCGACGGCATCAACGCCTCGATCAAGGATGTCGGCACAGCGGCGAGATGCCCTTGCTATCCGCCTGGATTCTGATCGAGAAAGCGCTACCGAGCACAATTCACTGCACTTGACACGATGATCGCCAGCATGACCAAGACCAGCGATTTTCTGACCCAGCAACTGGCCAATCTGCCGGGAAGCAGCAGCTCATCACGATAAGACGAGGAGACTATGTACCCCCACGCTCACATCCGTTTGCTGCCCCCCAGGGGAGCGGCCCATCAGGAGGCACGACCATGTTTGCGGTGATGCACAACCCGAAAGCAGCCTATAACAAGGTCGGGATCGAGACCGGGATCGACACGGCCGATCCCCACAGACTGGTATTGATGCTCTTCGAGGGCGCCATGCTGGCCGTGGCATCGGCTTCATTGCATATGCAGCGGAAAGAAGGCGCAGGTGACACGGCCCGCAAGGGGGAGGCCATTTCAAAGGCCATCAACATCATCACCAACGGCCTCAAGGCCAGCCTCGACCAGGACGCCGGCGGAGAACTGGCCGGCAAGCTCGGCGCGCTCTATGATTACATGAGCGCACGACTGCTCTACGCCAACCTGCACAACCAGTCGGCCGTGCTCGATGAAATCAGCCACCTGCTGGCCGAACTGAAAGGTGCCTGGGAGCAGATCGGGAGCAAAGCATGAGCCCACTGGCCTTGTATGAATCGATGAGCGCCCTCTCCACACAAATGGTCGAGGCTGCGGCCACCTGCGACTGGGAAAGGCTGACCATGCTGGAAAAGGATTGCGCCGGTCTTGCAAGCGCCCTCGAGGCCCGCGGCGAGCCGATCCGTCTGTCCGATGCCGAGCGTGCGCGCAAGGGAGATCTGATCCGCCGCATACTCGCGGATGATGCGGAAGTGCGCCGTCACGCCGAACCCTGGATGGCGCAGGTGAAGCTGTTTCTCGGCGGTGGCGCGCGGGAGCGCACGGTGCGCCGTGCCTATGGCGCGCACTCGGGCCAGTAACGGGCTGTCTTGCCCCAACCTGATGAAGTCGGACAGAATGCGCCATGATTCCCAACGATCTGGCTGCGCGGCTGAAACTCCTGACCGAGTCCATCGTCAACCCGGTATCCCCGATACGCGGCGTCACGGCCGATCTGCCCGAACTTCCGGTCGGACAGCGCTTCTCTGCCCGCATTGAGAGCGCCCAGCCCGACGGCACATTTCGCGCGCTCGTCGCCGGCCGCATCCTGACGCTGGCTTTGCCGCAGTCGGCCAAAGCAGGCGACACCCTGGACCTGGTGGTCACGGCGCGCACACCTCGACTCATCATCGCCGAGAGCAAAGCGGAAGCTTCCTTGAGCCAATCCCGGTCTGCCGCTTCCACCCTCCCCCCTGTCCCAAGCACGTCCCCTGCCCCATCCGCGGCCCCGTCTGCTTCCCCTGCTCCTCCATCTGCCCCAACGCTTTCCAGGGCAGGACAGATCATCAGCACACTTCTCGCAGGAGAGCATCCTTCGCCTCAGCCGGCAACGATCCCGCGAGCGACACCCCTGCTTCCCATGCCTGTCATGCAAGCCGCGCAACTTGCGCCGGCGCTGCAACAGCTTGTCGTCGAGAGCGGGCTTTTTTTTGAATCCCATCAGGCGCAGTGGGTCGCAGGGCGGTATCCGCTTGAAGCGCTGGCGCGCGAACCTCAGGCGCGCCACGTTCGCCAGCAACGTGCCACGGTTGCCGCTTCCGCGGTGAAGCCGCCGGCCGAGGATGTTCCGCTCACGGAATCCGCCCGCAGCGCGGAACCAGCCGCCGGACGCGCCAGTTCCGCTGCATCGACTGCCTTGCCAGCCGAGTTGCAATCCCTTGTCCAGCAACAGCTGGATGCCGCTGCCACGCAACACATCGTCTGGCGGGGCGAGATCTGGCCGGGACAAAACCTGCATTGGGAAATCGAGGCAGACGAACAGCACGATGACGACTCGGGCGAATCGCCGGCCGAGCAGTGGACAACCTCGCTCGGACTCACCCTGCCCGGGCTGGGCGAAGTCAACGTCGTGCTGCGGATGACATCGTCGAAAGTCAGCCTCGCCATGACGGCGAGCTCGGGCGCGGCCGTCCTGCAGCAGGGGCTTGCCGATCTGGCAACATCATTCGCAGCCGCCGGCCTGCCACCGCTCGCAGCCGTCGTGGAATCGCATGAGCCCGCGTGAGACGCGACAGGAAGCGGTGGCGCTGGCCTACTCGGCCGCCGACAGTGCGCCACGCGTCGTTGCCAAGGGCCGCGGTCTGATTGCCGAGGAAATCATCGCGCGAGCGCACGAGCATGGCATCTTCGTGCACGAGTCGCCGGAAATGGTGGCGCTGCTCATGCAGGTCGATCTCGATCAACGCATCCCGCCGCAACTGTATGTCGCGGTGGCCGAATTACTGGCCTGGCTCTACCGCATGGAGCATGGCATGGCGCCGCCCCAAGTCGCGCAATATTGATTAAACTTGCCGCATGAAAGACGCTACCGAACAAGACACTCCACGAAGAGGGGGATGGGCCGCAGCTTCGCTTCGAATTGATGCAGGCCGACGACTACAGCAAGTACCTGCTGCATTCGAAGAATGAAATCCTCTTCATCCTGCGCGCAATGCAGGACAAGGGGTCGCTCATCACCGTCTATTTCAATCAGGGCAATGACTTCCTGCTCACCACGCTGCTTGCGGTTTCGTCCGACGGCAGTTCCATGCTGCTCGATCCGGGCAGTAACGCCGAGATGAACCGCAGGGCGCTGGCGAGCGACAAGCTGACTTTCATCGCCAGCCACGACAAGGTCAAGATCCAGTTCACCGTCAAGCATCTCGCCCTGACGGAATTCGAGGGACGGGAGGCCTTTCGCGCCGCCATTCCGCAAGAACTGCTGCGTCTGCAGCGACGCGAGTTCTATCGTTTGACCGCGCCAATCGCCCACCCCTTGCGCTGCAGCATCCCCGTCAAACTTGCGGATGGCAGCCAAAGCATCATCGAAAGCACGGTGATCGACATCAGCGGCGGCGGCCTGGGCGTACTGGTGCCGCCCGAAGGGGTGGAATTCGAGACCGACCACCTGTTCGAGAACTGTCGCCTCGAACTCCCGGAAGTCGGCACCGTACTGGCCACGCTGCGTGTGCGCAATGTCTTCGAATTCACCCTGCGCAGCGGTGCAAAAAACAAACGCTCGGGCTGCGAATTCGTCAACCTGCCCGGCAACATGCTCACTCTGATCCAGCGTTACATTATTCGCGTCGAGCGGGAACGCAAGGCGCGGGAAACGGGAATGATGTAAACCGGGCCGCAGGTCGGGCTTCAGCCCGACATTTGGGGTCGATCATGCGCTGCTGTCGGGCTGAAGCCCGACCTACGAACCGACCTACACCTGCATGTTCATGATGTCGTGATAGGCGGAGACCAGCTTGTTGCGCACCTGCACCATCTGCTGAAACGAAAGATTCGCCTTCTGCAACGACATCATCACGTCCTGCAGACTGGCGTTGCCGGTACCCGCCGAGAAATCCTGTGCCAGTTTCTGCGCGTCAACCTGGGCCTGATTCACCTGATCGAGCGTGCTCTTCAGAATCTGGCCGAAATCCGCTGCGCCCGCCTCGCCGGTCTGTTTCGGCTGCAAGGACTTGCCGGAGGCCAGCTGCGCGGTTGAGCGCAGCTCCGAGAGCATTTGTTCTATGCCGCGTGTGTCCATTTCAAGACTCCTGTATTCCCCGGTCTTACCTTAGCAATCGCCATGCCATTCCCCTGGAGCGGGAAAGTCTTCAGATGACGCCTGCCATGCGGTACTGCTGCAGCTTGTAGCGCAACGTGCGCTCGGATATGCCGAGCAGTTCGACCGCCCGCTTGCGCGAGCCATTGACCGCCGCCAGCGTCTCGATAATGTGCTGGCGCTCAAGATCCCGCATGTTCGACGGCGCGGCCGGTGCATATGCGGCGCCGCGCATCCCGGGTGCATTTCCTTCCGCATGCACTTCCGCCTTTATATCAACCAATTGTGGGATTTCCGCGGGCGGGGAGAACTGCAGCGACAACTGCAGATGCTCGGCTGCCACGGTATCGCCGCCGGCAAGGATCAGTGCGCGTTGCACGGCGTTCTCGAGTTCGCGCACATTGCCCGGCCATGCATGTGCCCCCAGGAGCCCCTCGGCATCTGCGGCAAACCTTGCCGCCGGACTGCCGTGCAAGGCGGCGAAATGCCGCGCCAGCGGCAAAATGTCGGCCGGTCGCTCACGCAGCGCCGGCACATGCAGCGGAAAGACATTCAGCCGGTAGTACAGATCCTCGCGAAAACGGCCGGCCGCGACCTCCTTCGCCATGTCGCGATTGCTGGTGGCGAGCACACGGATGTCCAGCGCAATGGGTTTCCTGCCGCCAACCCGCTCCACCTCGCGTTCCTGCAGCACGCGCAGCAGCTTGGCCTGCAACGCCAGAGGCATTTCGGAAATCTCGTCGAGCAGCAGCGTGCCGCCCTGCGCTTGCTCGAACTTGCCGACCTGGGCCGCCTGCGCGCCGGTAAATGATCCCTTTTCATGGCCGAACAGCGTGGCTTCCAGCAGGTTCTCGGGGATCGCCGCGCAGTTGATGGCGATGAAAGGCGCGGCGGCACGCGGCGATTGGGCATGGATGTGACGGGCAAACACTTCCTTGCCGGTGCCGGACTCGCCGGTCAGCAGCACGGTGGCCTCGGTCTTGGCCACGCGCGCTGCGAGCGCCAGCAGGTTGCATGTGCGCGCATCGTCCGCCACCACGCCCTCGGCCCGCTCCGGCCGCGCGGCATAGCGGGCAACATGCTCGAGCAACACCTTCGGCTCGAATGGCTTCAGCAGAAAGTCGCATGCGCCGGCGCGCATCGCCGACACCGCCTTGTCCACATCGCCGAAGGCCGTCATCAGCAGCACGGGAAGATGCGTCTCGCGACCGCGGATGGCCTTCAGCAGCTCGATGCCGTCCATCGGCTGCATGCGCAGGTCGCTCACCACCAGGTTGAACGCCTCGCGCTCGAGCAGGCGCAGCGCCGCCTGCCCATCGGCCGCGCCCAACACACGATGGCCGGCGCATTCCAGCGTCAGGCACAGGGCATCACGCAATTGCAGGTCGTCCTCGACGACCAGGATGTTCAGCGGCTCAGACATGGCGTCCTCCGTTCCAGCGGTTGTTCGACTCTCGGGTAGGTTGATGCTTCTCGGCAATGTCAGGCTGAAGACTGCGCCGGCTCCAGGCTCGGATTGCACTTCAATGCCGCCGCCGTGGGCGCGGGCCACACCGCGGGCGATCGCAAGGCCGAGCCCGGTGCCTTCGGCACGCGTGGTAAAGAAAGGCTCGAACAGTCGGGCCTGCGTCGCCGCATCCATGCCGCGCCCGTTGTCGCGCACCCGGATGCAGATCTCTCCCCGCATTACCTGTGCGCTGAGCTGAACCCGACCGCAAGTAGTGCCCGCGGCGCGCCCAGTCGTCGCACTAGCATCGAGGGCGTTTTCCATCAGATTGACCAGGGCGCCGCACAGCGCCTTGCGGTTGCCGCTGACGGCGGCGCCATAACTGTCGTCGCTGACAACGAAGCCCACCTCGCGCCGGCGCGCCAGCGGCTCGAATACCTGTGCCGCCTCGGCCAGCAGCGCCGCAACGGAAACGGTTTCGCCGCCTGTCGCTTCGCCCCGGGCAAAGGTCAGCATGTCGCGGATGAGGTGCTCCAGGTGCTGCAGGCGCTCCACCACCCGGGCGCCGCAGCGCGCGCGTTCCGCCTCCGGCAGGCGCGGATTTTCCAGGGCGCCGGCGTAGAGGAGCGCAGCGGCGAGGGGCGTGCGCAGCTGGTGCGCCAGGCCCGCCGCCATCTCGCCCATCGCCGCCAGGCGATCGTTGCGTGCAGCCTGTGTTTTCATGCGATGGGTTTCCGTCACATCATGAATCAGCACGATGCGTCCGCCACTGGAGGCCAGTCGCGTTTCTGTGACAGCGACGCGGCGGCCTTGCGCCCGCGGCATCTCCCATTCCCCCGGCGTCGCCGCCGGCGCCATGCAGGCCGCGATGAACTCCTCCCAGATGCGGCCTTCGATATCCGCTCCAAGGATGCAGGCCGCCGCCGGATTGGACTGCTCGACGCGTCCCATGGCGTCAAGTACGGCCACGCCGGCCGGCAGGGCATCGAGCAACAGGGCCAGACGCTCGTTGAGCGCCGTCTTTTCCTCGTATTCACGTTTGAGCCGACCATTTGCCAGGGCCAGCTCCGCCGTCAGTCCGGCGACCTGCTCTTGCAGGCTGGTATAGGCACCGGCAAGATCTTCTGATGCCTGATTGAACAGGCGAAAGGCTTCAGCCAGGCGGCCGGCCTCGATCTGCTGCGGATTTTCCGTTTGCTTGTCCATGCTCACACCCCTCTTGGGATGGCCGCAGATTACGCCCGTGACAAGCTGCCCAAGGCGGCAAATAGGGGGCAAAAATTGCCGCTTATCTCCAGAACGCTTCTTGCATGGAATGGGCAGAATGCCGCCAGACGATTGGGAAAGTCCCTGCGCAGCAAGCAGTCTCGTAACTTGATATACGGTGGTTAACTATGGCCGACACGCAATTCTCACTTGCCGCCTTCATGCGTTTGCCCATGCAGCAGAAGCTGCTGTCGATCATCGCTCTGTCCATGGTGGCGGCGATCGTGGTGGCCGGCTGGACCTGGACGCGGACCCCAACCTTTGCCGTGCTGTTTACCAACGTCTCCGAGCGCGATGGCGGCCACATCATTGCCGCACTGCAGCAAATGAATACGCCTTTCAAGTTTTCCGAGTCCGGCGGTGCCATCCTGGTGCCGCAACAGCAGGTCCATGAACTGCGCATGCGCCTGGCCTCGCAGGGATTGCCCAAGGGCGGTCTGGTCGGCTTTGAACTGATGGAGACGCAGAAGCTCGGCATGTCCCAGTTCATCGAGCAGATCAATTTCCAGCGCGCCCTGGAAGGCGAGTTGTCGCGTTCAATCCAGTCGCTCGCCGCGGTGCAGGGTGCGCGAGTGCATCTGGCCATGCCGAAGCAGACCGGCTTCATGCGCGACGAGCAGAAGCCTTCAGCCTCCGTCGTGCTCAATATCCACCCGGGCCGCAACCTCGACCCGAACCAGGTGGCCGGCATCGCCCACATGGTCGCCTCCAGCGTGCCGCACCTGCCCGCTGCCAATGTGAGCGTAATCGACCAGAGCGGCAACCTGCTGTCTGCCGAAAAGAGCAATGGGCGCAACGCCGGCCTCGATGCCACACAATTGAAATACATGCAGGAAATCGAGGCAAGCACTGTCCGGCGCATCGAGAACATCCTTGCCCCGATGGTCGGGCCCGGCAACTTCCGCGCCCAGGTGACAGCCGACATCGATTTCTCGCAGGCAGAACAGGTTGCCGAGACCTACAAGCCGAATTCCACGCCGGAAATCTCGATACGCAGCCAGCAGGTGAGCGAGAGCGGCGGCGGCACTCCGGCCGCTGCGGGTGTACCGGGCGCCCTCTCGAACCAGCCGCCCGTCCCGGCCACGGCGCCCCTGACCGCGCCCGCTGCTCCCGGCACGCCGGGTGCGCCTGGCGCGACGTCAGCAGCGGTTGCTTCGGCCGCAAACGCCGCGGCAGGTCGCCGCGACGCCACCACCAATTACGAGCTCGACAAGACCATCCGGCACGTGCGCCAGCCCGTAGGCGCGATCAAGCGCCTCTCCGTGGCGGTGGTGATCAATCACCGCAAGATCGTCGCGCAGGACGGCAAGGCCTCGTACAAGCCGCTGGCAAGCAAGGAGATGGCGCAGATCAACGATCTCGTCAAGGAAGCCATGGGCTATAACAAGGACAGGGGCGATTCGCTCAACGTGCAGAACAGCCCCTTTGCCACAACCGATAGCGAGCCCGTCGAGGAGACCCCCATCTGGAAGAATCCGACCCTGATCGGATGGGTGCTGGAAGGGTTGAAATACCTGATCTTCGCCGGCCTCGCCGCCTATCTATTCTTCGGGGTGGTGAAGCCCTTCCTGCGCAAATTGATGGATAGCGCCAGCCGAATACCCGTCATATCAGAAGAGCCTGCATTCGCCGCATCCGGCGCTGCCAGTTATGACCAGAAGGTGCAGGCCGCGCGCGACCTGGCACGACAGGAACCGAAGGTGGTCGCAACGGTCATCAAGGACTGGGTCGGCGGCAACCAGCCGGCCGGCAAGGTGCAATAAGAATGACAACCTATCCCCCATCCCCTTTCCCCTGGAAAGGGGTGACGATGGTTCAGCCGCTACGCGGCTTCCGGGTTATTGGCTTCAGCCCTTCTTGGGGCGGCCCGGCGGAGGACTGAGAAAATGGGAAGCGACGACGGCATCACCAAAAGCGCCATGCTGCTGCTCACCCTCGGCGAGAACGAGGCGGCGGAGGTGCTCAAGCACCTCGGTCCGCGCGAGGTGCAGAAGCTGGGCGCGGCCATGGCGTCTCTGAAATCCGTGCCGCGCGACCAGGTCGAGGCCGTAGTCAACGACTTCTATGAAGAAACACAGCACGGCTCCCCCGTCACGGCCGACGAGGAGTACATCCGCGGCATGCTGACCAAGGCGCTCGGCGATGACCGCGCCGCCAATCTGATCTCACGCATCCTGCAGGGCGGCGACACTGCCGGCATCGAAAGCCTGAAATGGATGGACGCGGCCACGGTAGCCGACCTCATCAAGAATGAGCACCCGCAAATCATCGCCACCATCCTGGTGCACCTGGAATACGACCACAGCGGGGAAATCCTCAAAAATTTCACCGAGCGGCTGCGAAACGATGTCCTGCTGCGCATCGCCACGCTCGATGGCGTGCAGCCGACTGCGTTGCAGGAGCTGAACGAAGCTCTGACCCGCATCCTGTCGGGCACTTCCAACGTCAAGAAGACATCCATGGGCGGCATACGCGCGGCGGCGGAGATTCTCAACTTCGTCGGCACGGCACACGAGACCGCCATCATTGACAACGTGCGCGAGTACGATCCCGACCTCGCGCAGAAGATCATCGACGAGATGTTCGTCTTCGAGAACCTGATCGACATAGACGACCGCGGCATCCAGTTGCTGCTTCGCGAAATCCAGTCGGAATCGCTCATCCTTGCCCTCAAGGGCGCCAACGATGCCATGCGCGAGAAAGTCTTCAAGAACATGTCGCAGCGTGCCGCTGAAATGCTGCGCGAGGACCTCGAGTCCAAGGGACCCGTGCGTCTCTCGGAGGTGGAGCGCGAGCAGAAGGAGATCCTCAAGATCGCCCGGCGCCTCGCCGACGAGGGCCAGATCCAGCTGGGCGGCAAGGGGGATGACGAGTTCGTCTGATCTGCCAAACGCCCATGTCCAACGCAGTCATCCCCGAAGAAAGCCTTACCGCCTGGCAACGCTGGGAACTGGGCAGCTTCGATCAGAAGAAGGCCGCCCCCACTGGCATGCAGAAGAGTGCGGTTGTCGGCAATTTGCCTACCGCGGCTGACGTCGAGCGCATGCACCAGGATGCCCACAAGCAGGGCTACGACGCCGGCTATGAGGAAGGCACGGCGCGGGTGCGCATGGAAGCCCTGCGCCTGCACACCCTGGTTGAGCAACTGGACGGCGCACTGAGTGAATTCGACCAGCAGGTCGCAGAGGCGCTGCTGCAGCTTTCACTCGACATCGCACGCCAGGTGGTGCGCCAGGCGATTGCCGCACGACCCAACGTAATCCTCGATGTCGTGCGCGAGGCAATGGCACAACTTCCGCACCAGCATGCCGCCCTCTACCTGCATCCGGAGGACGCCTCCCTGGTGCGATCCTATCTCGGTGACCAACTCGCCCATCTCGGCCACCGTATTATCGAAGACGCCGCCCTCGTCCGCGGCGGCTTGCGCATGGAGGCAGGCGGCAGCCATCTCGATGCCGACGTGGCAACCCGCTGGAGACGCGTCATCGAGGGCATGGGTGCTGCCGGCGACTGGATCGAGCCATCACCGCCGTGAATCCGCACCACGAGAAATGGGCCGGTTTTCTGGGGGATTGCAAAAGCCTCGCCGCAGAAAGCAATCCCTACCAGTTCAGCGGCCGGCTCACCCGCATCAACGGGCTCGTCATGGAAGCAGCCGGCCTCAAGCTCCCGCTCGGTTCGGGATGCCATGTCTCACTGCCGGGCGGCACTGCGGTGGAAGCCGAAGTGGTCGGCTTTTCCGGCGAGAAGCTGTTCATGATGCCGACCGACGATGTGTATGGCCTGGCTCCGGGCGCCCGGGTGGTGCCCCAGGAAAGCCGCCAGGACCTGCCCTCGATTGAGGAACGTCTGCGACCGAACCGGCGCCTGTCCGATCGCGCCAAGCACCTTCCCGTGGGCAACGAACTGCTGGGCCGCGTGCTTGACGGCGCCGGGCGCCCGCTCGACGGCCTCGGGCCGATTAACACCAAGCACACGCGCTCGCTGCAAAGCCGCCCCCTCAACCCGCTGCAACGCGCACCCATCGACAGCTCGCTGGACGTCGGCATCCGCGCCATTAATGCCATGCTGACCGTCGGCCGTGGCCAGCGCCTGGGCCTCTTCGCCGGTTCCGGCGTGGGGAAAAGCGTGCTGCTCGGCATGATGGCGCGCTTCACCGCTGCCGAGGTGATCGTCGTCGGCCTGATCGGCGAGCGTGGCCGCGAAGTGAAGGAGTTCATCGAGAACATCCTCGGCCCCGCCGGGCTGAAGCGCTCCGTCGTCGTCGCCGCCCCGGCCGATACCAGTCCGCTCATGCGGCTGCAAGGCGCCGCCTACGCCACCAGCATCGCCGAGCACTTCCGCGACCAGGGACGCCATGTGCTGCTCATCATGGACTCCCTGACGCGTTTCGCCATGGCGCAGCGAGAAGTTGCACTGGCCATCGGTGAGCCGCCGGTGACGCGCGGCTACCCGCCGTCCGTGTTTGCGCGTCTGCCGCAACTGGTCGAGCGCGCCGGCAACGGCCCCGAGGGCGGCGGCTCGATCACCGCCTTTTACACCGTGCTGACCGAGGGCGACGATCCGCAGGATCCGATCGCCGACGCGGCACGCGCGATTCTCGACGGCCACTTCGTCCTCTCGCGCCAACTCGCCGAGCAGGGGCACTACCCGGCCATCGATATCGAAGCATCGATCTCCCGCGCGATGACCAGCCTGATCAAGCCGCTGCACCTTGACGTGGTGCGACGCTTCAAGCACCTGTATTCACGCTACCAGCGCTCACGCGACCTGATTTCGGTCGGCGCCTACGCCGCGGGTTCGGATCCCACCCTGGATCAGGCCATCGCCATGCAGCCCGGATTCGAGTCGTTCCTGCAGCAGGCCATGGACGAACGGGAGAGTTACCAGGATGCCGTACTCAAGCTGCACCGCCTGTTCGGCCTGGAGGCTTGAGCGGGGTTTGGCCGGCTCATCTGCATTTCCACCTCGGTCCGCCCATTGCGGATGGAGCAATAAAGCGTGATGACTGCTAAAGTATTAGTGTTCTCCGGCCGTATTCATCATTAGGAGCAGAAGGATGAAGGCATTTCCCCTGCAATCGCTGCTTGACCTGTCGAACGTGCGCATGGACGACGCGGCGCACAAACTGGGTCAGTTGCTTGCCAGCGAGCAGGAAGTGGGAAAGACCCTCGATCTGCTGGAGCAGTACCGTGAGGAATATGAGGCGCGCTTCCGCCAGGCGGCCCAAAACGGGCTGACGCGCGAGGAATGGGGCAACTTCCAGTCTTTCCTGGGACGCCTCGACGAGGCCATCGCCCAGCAGCGCGCGCTCGTCGATGCCTCGAAACAGCGTACTGTCGACGGACAAAAGGAATGGCTGGACAAACGCAATCGTGTAAAGGCCTTCGATACCTTGTCGCAACGGCACAAGGCCAACGAGATTCGCAGCGAGGCGAAAACCGAGCAGCGCACTCAGGACGAGCACGCCGCAAAGAATTTCCGCGACAACGGCCACTGAAGCCGGATAACACACCGCATTTTGCTCCTTGGCACGGCCCTTGCTGCAGAGAGGGCATGAATCCCCCGTATCCGAGGAGCCTGCCATGGCGCAAATGAGCGTCGCCCCCCCGTCGATGCCTATCATCGCAGCTTCACAGTCTGCCGCTCCCCAGGATACGGCCGCCGAAGCGGCCCCGGGCGAAGAAACCGGCATCGATTTTGCAGCCGTACTGAAGAAGCAAATCGCCCTGCCGGCAAAAGACGCCCCAAGAACAGAAAATATTGCCGCCCTGGTGCCGGCTCAGTCGTCGATTCCGGACGAGGAGCGTCCAGCGGCGGAGGAAGGCTTGCCTGTCGCGCCCGATCTGGCCGCCCTGATGCCTGCCTTGGCCGCGCTCATGCCGACCACGACCACAGAAACACCGCTTAAACAGACAACCGCAGTTCCGGCAGAAGGCCGCCGGCCCATCATCCCGACGATCCCGCACTTGGCTGCTTCGAACACCGTTGTGCAGAACGAGGAAATCCCTCTAGCGACGACCCCTCTAGCGACGACCCCGCAAGCGACGACCCAAGCCGCGGTAACCGGGATTCCCGTCTCCTTCGCACAGATTGGCACAGCAGCAGCAGCCGGCGAGGAAAATGTGCTTGCTCCACAAACACTCCCGCGCCCGTCAGCGGGTCTTGCCGGTCAAACTGCGCAGGACGCCGCAACGGCGGCCAAACCAGGCGGGGCCGAGTTGCAGTTGCCTGTTGCACCCGCGGATCGCGCCAGGCCCCTCGTGGTCGGGGCGCACATGCCGCCGGTCGCCGCTGATCAAGCCAAACCCATTGCGGCTGAACCCCTCGCGGCAGCTACGGCTGTAGCAACTGCCGGCTCGGATGCGCCGGTTTCGGGCACTACACCGCTAGGCCAAAACGCGCCGACGCAGAATAACCCGGCTAGCACGCGCATCGACACACCGGTCGGCAACCGTGGCTGGGATACCGAGTTTGCCCAGAAAGTCGTCCTGCTGGCCAATCGGCATGAAGGGCGTGCAGAACTGACCCTCACCCCGCCGCAGTTGGGCAAGGTGGAGATCACGATATCGGTCAATGGCGACCAGTCGAGTGCCACGTTCGTATCGGCCAGCCCTGCCGCGCGCGAAGCGCTGGAACAGGCCCTGCCGCGTCTGCGCGAAATGATGGCGGAGGCCGGCATTTCGCTCGGACAGGCCAGCGTGAGTGCCGAGTCGGCCCAGCGAGGCCAGGATGAGGCCCCCACGACAGGCCGTGGCGGACGTGATTCCGCGGCCCCCAGGGCCGCAGAGACTGCCACACAGTGGGTACAGCGGGGTAGCGGACTGATCGACACGTTTGCATGACGTAATAGAGGGCGAACCTGCCCTCATTTCGCGGTTTGTCCTGCGAAGAGGCACCATCACAATGAGAGCCATCATTCAGGAGTGATTCATGGCGAAAGCGCCACCCAAGGAAACGAAACCCGAGGCTGAGGCGGAAGGCGAGGAGCAGCCGGCCAAGAAGAAGAGCAAGCTGCCGCTGATTATCGGCCTGATCGTGCTGCTTGCCGCCGCCGGCGGCGGCTCATGGTTCTTCCTGTTCAGGGACAAGGGCGCCGATACGGTTCAGCAGGCCAAGCCGCAGCCGCCGAAACCGCCGGTTTTCGTGCCGCTGGATGCCTTCACGGTCAACCTCTCTTCGGAACAGAGCGACCAATACCTGCAGGTTGCAGCGACGCTGAAGGTGCTTGACCAGAGTGCTGCCGACGCCGTGAAGCAATACATGCCGGAGGTCCGCCACAAGACATTGGTGCTGTTATCGACCAAGAAGGCCATGGATATCTCTTCCGGCGAAGGGCGCGAACGGCTTGCCGAGGAAATCCGCCAGACGGTGAATAACGTGCTGCTCGCCGCTGCCGGTCGACCTGTAAAGCCGATTGTGCTCGATATCCCCCGGCCCGACGACGAATTGGCGCCCGCCGAAGAGGCGGCACCCGCCGATGAAACCAAACCGGACAAAACCGCCGAAGCCCCCAGGACCGAGGATAGCCCCCGGCCTGCCGATGGCGCAGCGCCGGTCGACGCCAATGCCCCCGCCGCTGCGCCGGTCGAAGCAACGCCAGCGGCCGCAGCAGTCGCCAAGCCTGCCACCATGCTGTCGAAAGCGGCGACGGATGACCTGGCACAGAGCGTTTTCTTCACTTCCTTCATCATCCAGTAGGGCGCGCGGGGCATGGCACAGGATTTTCTCTCCCAGGACGAGGTCGATGCCCTGCTTAAGGGGGTCACGGGCGAATCCGAGGAAACCGCCGAGAAGGATGAGGAAGTCGGCGGCATCCGCAATTACGACGTCGGCCGCCAGGAGCGCATCGTGCGCGGCCGCATGCCGACGCTGGAACTCATCAACGAACGCTTCGCCCGCCATCTGCGCCTTGGGCTTTTCAACTACATGCACCGCTCGACGGAAATCTCGCTCGGGCCGATCCGCGTGCAGAAGTACAGCGAGTTCATCCGCAATCTGGTGGTGCCGACCAACCTCAACCTGGTGCATTTCAAGCCTCTGCGCGGGACCGGCATGATCGTCCTCGACCCGAACCTGGTGTTTCTCGTGGTCGACAACATGTTCGGCGGCGACGGGCGCTTCCACACCCGTGTCGAGGGGCGCGAGTTTACGCTGACTGAGCAGCGCATCATCCAGGGCCTGCTGAATGTCGTGATTGCCGAATTCGAGAAAGCCTGGAAACCGGTCTTCGAACTGAAACTCGAGTACATCCGTTCCGAAATGAACACTCAGTTCGCCAACATCGCCACGCCGAGTGAAATTGTTGTGGCGATCACTTACTCTCTGGAATTCTCCGGCTCGACGGCGGAAATGCATCTGTGCCTGCCCTACTCCATGATCGAGCCGATCCGTGACCTGCTCTACAGCACGATGCAGGGCGACCATCTGGTCTTCGACAAGCGCTGGATCAGCACACTGACCCGGCAGTTGCAGACTGCGGAAGTGGAACTGGTGGCCCATCTTGGCAAATCGCAGATCAAGCTCGGACAGGTACTCGGGCTGAAGGTCGGCGATGTCATCCCGTTCAACATCGAGGACACGATCACTGCGGAGGTCGACCATGTCCCGGTGATGGAATGCCGCTACGGGCTGCAGCGCGGCCAGTATGCATTGAAGGTGGAGCGCTTCATCGCGCCCGACAAGTCAGACACTAGATAGAGGAGGACGCCGTGTCCGAAAACGAAACGACCGACCAGGTGAGTGCAGACGATTGGAATTCCGCCATGGGGGAACAGGCCCCCGGAGCCGAAGCCCAGCCGGCCGACATATTCCAGCCGCTTGGCCAGGGCGCCAAGGCTGAAGCCATGCAGGATTTCGACATGATTCTCGACATCCCCGTGCAGATGGCCGTCGAGCTCGGCCGCACCAAGATCTCCATCCGCAACCTGCTGCACCTGGCGCATGGCTCGGTGGTCGAACTCGACACCCTGGCGGGAGAGCCGATGGACGTGCTGGTGAACGGCACCCTGATCGCCCAGGGCGAAGTGGTGGTGGTCAACGACAAGTTCGGCATCCGCCTCACCGACATCGTCACGCCCAGCGAGCGCATGCGGAAGCTGAACCGGTAATAATGCACTTAGATCGAAAAGCGGCAGTTTTCGCCGCCTAATCTTCGTCTCGCCTCGTCAGCAGCGGCAGTATTCTGCCGCCATGCGCATATTCAGCCTTCTGCCGCTGGTCTTCCTGCCGGGCTCCGCCGTGGCGCAGACTGCGGCACTGCCGGAAGCCGGCGCTGGCCTGCTCCAGGTAGTGCTGGCTCTCGGCGTGGTCATCGCCGCCCTGGTCGGCGGGCTGTGGCTGCTCAAGCGGCTTACCAGCGCTCATGGCCCCACCGGCGGGGCACTGCGCGTGATATCCGGCACTTCCGTCGGGCCGCGCGAGCGTGTCGTGCTGCTCGAAGTGGAGGACACCTGGCTGGTCGTCGGCGTCGCACCCGGGCAGGTCAATGCCCTGCATCAGATGCCGAAGGGCAAGCTTGCGGTTGCGCCCCCAGTCCAGGGCAGCAAGGATTTCGGCGCCTGGCTGAAGCAGATGACGGAGCGACGCAATGCATCCTAGCCGCCTGCTCGCGCTGGTCGTGCTCTTGGTGCCGCTCTCGTCGATGGCGCAGGGCCTGCCGGCCCTGACCAGCACACCTGCGGCGGGCGGCGGCCAGACCTATACGCTGTCGATCCAGACGCTGCTGTTCCTCACGGCGCTGACCTTCCTCCCGGCGATCCTGCTCATGATGACGGCCTTCACGCGCATCATCATCGTGCTCTCGCTGCTGCGTCACGCACTCGGCACGCAGACTTCGCCGCCCAACCAGGTCATCGTCGGGCTGGCCCTCTTCCTCACCTTCTTCGTCATGGCGCCGGTGGCGGACAAGATCTATACCGACGCCTACCAGCCGATGTCGGAAAGCAGGATCGGCTTCAACGAGGCGCTTGAGCGCGGCGCGGTGCCACTTAAGGCCTTCATGCTGAAACAGACGCGCACCGCCGATCTCAGCCTGTTTTCCCGCATTGGCAATGCCGCCAAGGTCGACAAGCCAGAGGACCTGCCCTTGCGCATCCTCATTCCGGCCTTCGTCACCTCTGAGCTGAAGACGGCTTTTCAGATCGGCTTCATTGTCTTCATCCCCTTCCTCATCATCGACATGGTGGTGGCGAGCGTGCTGATGTCGATGGGCATGATGATGATGTCGCCTGTGATCGTGTCCCTGCCGTTCAAGATCATGCTGTTCGTGCTGGTGGACGGCTGGAACCTGGTCATCGGTTCGCTCGTGCAAAGTTTCGGATAGGGCCCGGGGGAAATGACACCCTCCACCGTAATAGAAATAGGTCGCGTCGCCGTCGAGGTCACGCTGTTGATCGCCACGCCGATGTTCCTCGCCGCCCTCGTCACCGGCCTCGTGGTCAGCATCTTCCAGGCGGCGACGCAGATCAACGAGATAACGCTCACCTTCGTGCCGAAGATGGTCGCCATGTTCCTCACCCTGGTGCTGGCCGGTCCCTGGATGCTGATGCTGATGACCGACTACATGCGCCGGCTGTTCGAGTCGATCCCCGGCATGATCGGATAGCACGATGCTCAGCGTCACTGACGCGCAGCTCGATGCATGGCTGGCCGCTTTCCTGTTTCCGCTGGCGCGCATCTTCGGCCTCATCGTCACGGCGCCGGTTTTCAACAATGCCGCCTTGCCGGTTCGCGTCAGGCTGGTCCTGGGACTGGCCATCACCGTCGCCGTGGCGCCCGCCCTGCCTGCATTCCCGCAAGTGGCGCCGGCTTCCTGGGCCGGCCTGGCCATCCTCGTGCAGCAGGGCCTGATCGGCATCGCGCTCGGTTTCACCATGCGCCTGGTTTTCGCCGGCATTGACCTGGCCGGAGAACTGATCGGCCTGCAGATGGGCCTCGGCTTCGCCGTGTTCTACGACCCGCAGAACGCCACGCAGCTGCCGATCGTGGCGGAACTGGCCGGATTGATCTCGCTGCTGATTTTTCTTGCCCTGAACGGACATCTGATGATGCTGGCGCTGCTGGCGGAGAGTTTCAACGTGCTGCCGGTCGGCGCCACCTCATTCCATGCGGGGGGCTGGGAAACCCTGCTGCGCTGGGCGGCAACGATTTTTTCGATCGGCGTACTGCTGGCCCTGCCGCTCATCAGCGCCCTGCTGATCGCCAACGTCGCACTCGGCGTGCTCACCAAGGTGGCGCCGCAGCTCAACCTCTTCGCCGTAGGTTTTCCCCTGACGCTGATGGCCGGCTTCATCATGCTGGCGCTGACGATGCCGTACTTTGCGCCCACGCTGGAGCGCCTTTTCGAACAGGGGTTCGGCGCCGTCAGCGCCGTCATGCATGCCGCTTCGGGCACGCGCTAAGGCCGGCAGGCGGCCTGGGAGGCCGATTACTTGCGGGAAATGCGTATCAGGCCTTCGGCAAACCGTACTGCGCCAAGGGTTTCGGACTCGATGCCCTCTGAATAACTGAGAACGTCATAGCGGGCGAACCCGCCTTCCCGCGTGATCTGCTCGGCATTGCGCCTGAAGACGCGGCCTGCCTCGCCATCGCCGCCGGTGCTGCGGAAGCGCTTGGCGCGCATGGCGATGCTGAAAGTGTCGTCTGAAACGCGGCGCATCTCGCCTTCCCAGTTCGGCGCCAGGGGATCGACGAAGTAATAGATCGCCGCGCCAATCAGCATGTTTTCCAGCGAAAGACTGAAGTTGGGGGTCAGGCGCAGGCTGGCCTTGGGCACGATGGGCGTAGAGGGCAGTGCATAGCTGGCGGCGCCGCTGCTGTCGGTCTTGCGCGAGATGAGGCCAAGTTCGAGTGAATCGCTGACGTTCTGCGCCGTGTGATAGCAGCCGCCTGTCGCCAGGACGCTCGCAATGAAAGTCAGCCGCCACAGCACGGCGGCACCGTGTCTTGCAGCGTGGCGGGCACTTTCAGCACCCGGTAAGCGGTTGCGTGCGTTAGACATAATTGAACAAGGAGAGTCCGGCCACGCGCAAATAGGATTTCTGCGCCGCCTCGAGATAGGTCTGCTGCTGGGTGAGGTTGCTGATGGCTTCGGCGTAATCGACATCCTGCAGGCGTGAGAGCGTCTGCTGGTATTGCAGGCCCAGATCCTCGCCGACGCTGCCCAGCGCATCGAGTTCATTCATGCGCGCGCCGAGGGAGGCGCGCACGCGCAGGAGGCTGTCCATGCCCTGGTCGAGGTTAGTCAGCGCGGCGCCCAGGCGGTTTGTCAGCAGCGCGTTGTTGCCGCTGACCGGCACCTCGATGGCGGCGATCAGGTTTTCCAGGGTGGCGAACAGGCTTTGCGATCCGCCCGGCGTGATCGAGAAGGTGTCGCCGTTGGCGGGCTGGCCGGTAATGACGACCTGCGAACCATAGTCGGCCGCCGGCGCCGTCTGCTTGACGAGCGCAATGGCCTGGCCGGGCACGAAGGCAATCGGCGCCGTCAGCAGCGAGGTGCTGGTGGCGGCATCCTGGATGTCGTAATAGGTGGTCGCGCCGACCGTGGAGAAGACGATCTCCAGGCCCGTCGCCGGCACGTTGCCCGCCGCCCAGTTGGCTGGGTTGAGGACCGCCCCGCCATCAATGACGCCCGTCCCGCTGTTGGTGCCCACCGCCGCGGTGCTGAAGGTGCCGTTGCCGGCGGGGATGCGCATGAAGACTTCGTTGCCGGACTCGCTCACGGCCATCTGGCGCGAGGCAGTCACCTGTTGATGGCGCTGCCCCTCGTCCCCCGCATAACTCGCGCCACTGCCGACCGTGCCGGAAAACGGCTTCGTATCCCCCATGTAGCCGGAAAACAGATACTGGCCCGCGCCGTCGGTGGCATTGGCGATGCCGAGCAGTTCGTCGAAACGATGGCGTATCTCGATGGCCACGCTGCGCCGGTCGCTGTCGGTCAGCGAGGCGTTGCCGGCCTGCACGGCGAGTTCGCGCACGCGAGTGAGCAGGTTGCCGGTCGACACCAGGTTGTTCTCGACCAGGGCGAGCGATTCGCCGGCCGTCTTCTGGTTGGTCAGGTAGATCGCGTTGGTTTGCCGTGCCTGCTCAATCTCGAGCGCCCGCGCCGCCGCAACCGGGTCATCGGAGGGTGTCAGCATGCGGCGGCCGCTCGCCAGCTGCTGCTGGGTATGCAGCAGGGCCGCGGTCTGCTTCTGCATCGACGCCACGCCGGCGTCGTAGATCATGCTGCTGGCGATGCGCATGGCGGCTTCCTTATTCCTTATCTGAGCGCAAGCAAGGTGTCGAACAACTTGCTGGAAATCTCGATCATCTTGCCGGCCGCCTGGTAGGCCTGCTGGTAGCGCAGCAGGTTGGCCGCCTCTTCGTCGAGATTGACGCCAGAGAGCGATTGATGGGCATCCTGCGCCTGCGTCAGGAGATGCTCCTGGGCCGTGGCGGTGACGTCGATCACGCGCGTCTTGTTGCCGACATCGCTGACGAGCTGGGCGTAGGCGGACTGAAAGCTGGCGGTGCTGCCGTGCAAGGTCTTCTGCGTCTGCAGGCCGGCCAGCAGCAGCGCATTGCGGTTGTCGGACACGCCCGAGGCATTGGCCGACAGGGTAAAGACGTCGCCCGCCGCCGGCGTGCCGGTGATCTGCAGCGTCCAGCCGTTGTAGCTGATGTTGCCGCCGGCAGTGAAGGCCACGTTGGTCGGGTTGCCGGTGCCGGTGCCGACGACATCGAACGTGGTCGGCGGATCGTCGAAGGTGATCGTGACGGTCTGCGTCAGGTTGGCGTTGGGCGGGGGCGGGGCGTTGACCGAGCCCGCGCTGATGCTGGCCGTGCCGATGTTGTTCAGCCCGGCCGCCGTGCGTATCGGCGCGGCGAGGGCGATGCTGCGCGGATCGGATATCGCCATGGCGATGCCGGACGCCGCCGTGCGGGTCGGCTGGATGAGGAAGGTGTCGCCGAGATTGGCCGCGCCGGCAAAGCCCATTGCGAACCCCTGGGCCGGCGTGACATTGGTGAGCAGGTCGGCGAAGGCCGCCGCTTGCGAAGCACCCGTCCCGCTCCAGCTCTGGCCGTCCGCGACGCGCGTCAGGGTGAAGGTGTTGGCTGCGGAATAGGTCAGGCGGTAGTCGCTCACGGTGAGGTCGGCCACGCTGTCGATCGTCGCCGTCACCACGCCCGTGCCGCCGTTGTTGCTGCTGTCGAGCACGGCGGCCGAAGGCGTCGCGAAAAAATCGCCCCCCAGCGCGCCGGTCAGGTCCTGCCCCAGCTTGTGCTGCGCGTTGAACGTCGCGGCCAGGCCGACCGCAATGCGCCCCAGCGCATTTTGTGCCGCATCCAGGCTCTCGCTGCGAAACGACAGCAGCCCGCCCAGGGTGCCGCCGGTGATGAGCGACTCCGGCATGGCGGACGAACCGCCGCCGATGAGCGCAATGCCGATGGTCATCCGCTGCGAATCCTCGGCCGTCGGCGTGGCGGACAGATTGAACGAGCGGATGCCGCTGACCAGCAGCTGGCCGTTGCCCACGAAGATGCTGACGCTGCCGTTGGATTCGGTCTGCGTGGTGACGCGGATTTCCTTGTTGAGGTCGGCAATGAGCTGGTCGCGCTGATCGAGCAGGTCGTTGGCCGGCTGGTTCGTGCCGGCCGCCTGGGCGATGATGATGCGCTCGTTCACCTGGGCGATCTGCGACGACAAGGCATTGATCGTCCCCACCGTGCTGGTGAGCTGGCTGTCCACGCCGTCGCGGATCTCGTTCAGGCGGGCATCCATGCCGTGAAAGCGCGAAACCAGCGCTTGTGCCATGGACAGCATCGACTGGCGCGACGGAATCGAATTCGGGTTGGCGGCAGCTTCATGCACACCGCTGAAGAAATTCGACAAGGCAGTGGACAGGCTGGCGCCCGAATCGGCGAGCAGATTGTCCAGCTGGCGGATTTCGTTTGCGTAGGTGTTCAGTTCAGACAGCCGCGTCTGCGAAGACAGCACCTGGCTGGACAGGTACTGATCGTAGATGCGGCGCACGGTCTGTACATTGGTGCCCTGGCCGAGGAAGCCGGAGCCGGTGAACTGCGGCGTATTGGTGGTCTGGACGATCTGCTGGCGGCTGAAGCCCGGGTTGCTGGCGTTGCTGATGTTATGGCCGGTCGTGAGCAGTCCCGCCTGGGCTGCCGCCAGTCCCGATACGCCGATATTGAAAATGCTCGAGCCCATGATGATGTCCGTTCAATGTATTAACGGCGCAAAGCGGAAAAACTGAATGCCTGGCGCCTATCCGGTCATGCCATTGCGCAACGCCGCGCCGCCGATGATGCGTTCCAGCTTCGCCGCGTACATCGGATCGGTGGCATAGCCGGCCCGCTGCAGGCCGCGCGCAAACCCTGCCGCATCCTGCTGGTTCAGCACCTCCGCATAGCGCGGATTGGAGGCCAGCAGATTCGCGTAGTCGCGGAAGGCTTCGGCATAGGACGCGTAGGCGCGGAAGCGCTCCACGCTCTTCTGCGCCACGCCATTCACGTATTCCGTGGTGGTCGCCTCGGCCACGGCGCCCTTCCAGTTGCGGCCGGCCTTGATGCCGAACAGATTGTGCGTCGGCGCGCCATCGGAGAAGCGCAGTTCCGCGCGGCCCCAGCCGGTTTCCAGGGCCGCCTGGGCAATCATGAAATGCGCCGGAATGCCGGTGGATTGGCTTGCCTCGCTGGCGTGCGTCCACAGGCGATTGACGAATGCCCGCGCCGGGGCCGGCACGGCCGCATCGGGTGCAGCCTCGGCTGCTGCAGGCGCCGCAGCGGCCGGGGGCGCCGGCTGTTGCACCGGCAGACGGTACGTCGGCGGGGATGTTTCCTCGCTCGCAGGCGCACCCGGCACGGGCGGCAGGCCGCGTGCCAGTTGTTGCTCGATGAGGGCGGCCAGCCCGGTGCTGCCCTTGGCGGACAGCGTCTGCGCCAGCTGCTGGTCAAGCAGCGATTGGTAAAGCCGCGACTGTTCGCTGTCGAAGATGCCTTCCTTCGGCGAGGCATCGCGCATGGCCTTCAGCACCATCTGCAGGAACACCGCCTCGAACTGCTGTGCAGCGCTCTTCAGCGCGGCGCGCGGGTCGTCCTTGGCCAGACGCCGGGTCTGCGCCAGGCTGTTGACGTCGAGGGCGAGCTGGTTGGCGATGTCGGCCTGGATCATGGCTGTCGCGGCGGCGGCCTCAGATGATTTCCAGTTCGGCGCGCAGCGCGCCGGCGGCCTTCATGGCCTGCAGGATGGCGATGAGATCGAGCGGGCTGGCGCCGATGGCGTTGAGCGCCTTCACCACTTCGGACAGCGAGACGCCCGACTTCAGGGTCAGGAGGCTGCCCGCCTGCTGCGCGATCTGGATGTCGGCGCGCTCCGTGACGACGGTCTGGCCGCCCGAAAGCGGCGCCGGCTGGCTCACCTGCTGTTCCGAGGAGACTGTCACCGACAGGCCGCCGTGCGCCACGGCGCAGGTGTCGATGGCCACCGCCTGATTCATCACCACCGAACCGGTGCGGCCATTGACGATCACCTTGGCGGCCATCTGCTGCGGCTGGACCTCGATGTTCTCGATGCGGCCGAGAAAGGCGACCCGGTTATCCGGCTCGAGTGGCGCGCGCAGGCGGATGCGCCGGCCGTCCTCGGCGTGAGCGGTGCCGACACCGACGCTGCGGTTGATCGCATCAGCAACGCGTTGCACAGTGCCGAAATCGGTGCTGTTCAGTTCGAGAAAGACAAACTCGCCCTCGCCCAGGGGCGTCGGCACAGTGCGCTCCACCGTCGCCCCGGCGGCGATGCGGCCAACGGAAAGATGGTTGATCTGCACCTTGGAGCCGCCCGCAGAGGCGCCTGCGCCGCTGACCAGCACGTTGCCCTGGGCGACGGCGTAGACATTGCCGTCGACACCCTTCAGCGGCGTCATCAGCAGGGTACCGCCACGCAGGCTCTTGGCATTGCCCATCGAGGACACCGTCACGTCGATCTGCTGGCCGGTGCGCGCGAACGCAGGCAGCGACGAGGTAACCATGACCGCGGCGACATTCTTCAGCTGCAATGAGGTGCCGGGCGGCAGGGTCACGCCCATATTGGAGAGCATGTTGATGATGCTCTGCACGGTGAAGGGCGTCTGCGTCGTCTGGTCGCCGCTGCCGTCCAGCCCCACCACCAGGCCGTAGCCGATCAGCTGGTTCTGCCGCACGCCCTGCACAGAGGTCAGGTCCTTGATGCGCTCGGCGCGCGCCGGGCTCCCCAGCATGATGCCGAGTGCCAAAAATGCGACGACGGCCAGTTTTCCCTGTTGCATGATGTTTCTCCTCACGCCTCTCTCCTCACGCCTCACTAGAACGGCAGGAAGGTCAGGAAGAACCGCGCCAGCCAGCCCATGACCTGGGCCGAGTCGATGGCGCCATTGGCCTTGTACTCGATGCGGGCGTCGGCCACCTGCGTCGAGGTGACGATGTTGGCGGCGGTGATGTGGGCCGGGTTGACCACGCCGGAGAATCGAATGAACTCCTCGCCCTGGTTGATCGCCACCAGCTTCTCTCCGGAAACGAGCAAGTTGCCGTTGGGCAGCACCTCGATCACCGTGCAGGTGATGGTGCCGGTGAAAGTGTTGTTGGCGGCAGATTCCCCCTTGCCGGAGAACTTGCTGTCGTGATTGGCTTCGATGTTCAGTCCCTGGAAGGACTTGCCCGGCACCTTGAACAGCGTGGGCACGCTCACCTCGAGGTCCTGCGAGCGTTCTACGCCGGTATTGGATTTTTTCGCCGCCTGGGTCTTCTCGACGATGTTGATACTGATCGTGTCGCCGACAAAACGCGCGCGCCGGTCCTCGAAGAGCGGACGGACATGGCTCGCCTGGTAGATGGCGCCATTGCTGGGCAGTATCTCGTTGCGCGCGGCGGGCCGTGCCGACATCGGCTGGTGCACCGCCGTGGGCGGCGTGCTGGTGACGCAGCCGGCGAGCAGCGCTGTGGCCAGGATCGCAATACAAGTAATGCGTTGCTTCATGTCTGTATCCTTCGTAGGTCGGCCTTCAGCCCGACTTCACCGCCGCTGTCGGCCTGAAGGCCGACCTACGGCAATCACAGCTGCGTCAGGCGCGCCAGCATCTGGTCGGATGTCTGGATGGCGCGCGAATTGATCTCGTAGGCCCGCTGCGTCGTGATCATGTTCACCAGTTCCTCGACCACGTTCACATTGGACGTCTCGACATAGCCCTGGTTGAGCAGCCCGACGCCGTTGGTGCCGGGCGTGTTCGGCGTAGCCGTGCCGCTGGAGGCCGTCTCCAGGAAAAGATTCTGTCCCATGCTCTGCAGGCCGCCGACGTTCACGAAGTTCGCCAGCTGGATCTGGCCGACCTGCACCGGGGTGGACGAACCTGATTGCAGTACCGTAATGACACCGTCGCTACCGACGCTGATGGTCAGCGCATTGGACGGGATCGTGATGGCCGGCGAGAGCGGGTAGCCGTTGGAGGTGACGATCTGCCCCTGGCTATCCTTCTGGAAGGCGCCGTCGCGCGAATAGCCGAGCGTGCCGTCGGGCAGCTGGATCTGGAAAAAGCCCTCGCCCTGGATGGCGATGTCAAGGCTGTTGCCGGTCTGGGTCAGGTTGCCCTGGGTAAAATTGCGGTTGGTGGACACCGGCCGCACGCCGGTGCCGATCTGCAGGCCTGAGGGGATCTGCGTCTGCGCCGAGCTGGAGGCGCCCGGCTGGCGCAAGGTCTGGTAGAGCAAGTCCTCGAAGACCGCCCGCGCGCGCTTGTAGCCGTTGGTGCTGACGTTAGCGAGGTTGTTCGAGGTGACGTCCAGCTGTGTCTGCTGGGCATCGAGTCCGGTCTTGGCGATCCAGAGCGAGCGAATCATGGCATTCCTTTCCTTAACGCGTGGCCAGCAGCTGGGCCGCGGCGCGGTCGTTCTGTTCTGCGGTGGAGAGCAGCTTGAGCTGCGTTTCGTACTGGCGTGACAGCGAGATCATGGCGACCAGCTGGTCCACCACATTGACATTGCTGCCTTCGAGGAATCCCGCCGCAACGGACACGTTCGGATCGACCGGCGCGGCAGAGCCGTCGCGCAGGCGGAACAGGCCGTCGGCGCCGCGCACCAGATCGGCTTCCGGCGGATTGACCAGCTTGAACGTGCCCACCTGGGTGACGGTGTTCTGCGCGCCGCTGGATGGCTTGAGCGAGATCATGCCGTCGGCGCCGACAGTGATCTCGTTGTCGGGCGGTATCGAGATCGGTCCGCCGTCGCCCTGCACCGGAATGCCGTTGCGCGTCTGCAGCACGCCGTTGACGTTGATCTCCAGGCTGCCGTTGCGCGTGTAGGCTTCCGAGCCGTCGGGCAAGGCCAGCGCCAGCCAGCCCTGGCCCTGCACGGCGACATCCAGCTGGCGGCCGGTCTGCGTGATCGGACCGGGCGTGAAATCACTGGCGACGCTGGCATCGACGGCAAAAGCACGCGTCGGCATCGACTCGCTGACCACCGGCACGGCGCGCAGGCGGTGCTCCTCCGCGCGGAAGCCGGTGGACACGGCGTTGGCGAGATTGTGCGCGACGGAGGCCTGGCGCCCGAACATATGCTTGGCGCCGCTCATGGCCGTGTAGATCAGCTTGTCCATCGCCTGTCCCTCGCCGTTTCGCGCGTCTCTTAACGCAGGTTGACCAGGGTTTGCAGCACCTGATCCTGCGTCTTGATGGTCTGCGCGTTGGCCTGGTAGTTGCGCTGGGCGGTGATCATCGAAACCAGTTCTGCCGTGAGATCGACGTTGGATTCCTCGATTGCCGCGGACTGCAGCACGCCCAGCGTGCCGGAGGCCGGCGCGCCGATGATCGGCTGGCCGGAAGCCGAGCTCTCCGCCCACTGGTTGCCGCCCAGGGGCTGCAGGCCGTTGGGGTTGTTGAAGTTGACCAGCACGATCTGGGAGAGGTTGCGCGACTGGCCATTCGAATAGCGGCCCTGCATGATGCCGTCCGGGCTGATCGCCACTCCCGACAGGCGCCCCGAGGTATAGCCATCCTGGGCGATGCGATTGACGCCAAAGCTGCTGCCGAACTGTGTGCTGCCGGTCAGATCGAGGTTGTACGTCATGGGGCTGGTGGCGCCGGTGGTCACCGCAAACGACTGGGCGACGGGAGTGAAGCCGGAGAGCTGCCCTGCCGCCGTGAAGGTGACTGTGGTGGCTGCCGTTGGGGCGCCACCGTCGAGGTTGGTGTAGAGGCTCCACTGGTTCGCCGTCGCCGTCTTGACGAAGTAGATGCCCATCACGTGCGAGTTGCCGAGCGTGTCGTACACACTCATCGACGTCGAGGCGTTGTAGGACGTCGGATCCGTGACGGCGAACGCGGTCGCCGGCACGCTCTGGCGCGAATCCAGGTTCAGCCCCACTTCGGAAAGACTGGTCGCCTGCGGCGTCAGGTCCGAGGTATCCACGCGTATTTCGGATGGTGTGGAAGGCACGATCACGCCGGTGGCGGTGGCCGCGTAGCCGGTCAGCCGCTGGGCGGCGGAATTGACCACGTAGCCGTCCTTGTCGATGAGGAACTGGCCGTTGCGCGTATAGCTGATGGCGCCGTTGTCGCTCATGCGGAAGAAGCCGCCGCCGTTGATCGCCACATCCAGCGGGTTGTTGGTCACGCTGATGTTGCCCTGCGTGAAGCTTTGCTTGACCGCGTTGATGGTCGTGCCGATGCCGACCTGGGTGCCGCCGCCGCCCGTCAGCGACGAGGCGAAGACATCGGCGAACTGCGCCGACGATGACTTGAAGCCCGAAGTGCTGGCGTTGGAGACGTTGTTGCCGATCGCATCAAGCGCCTTGGCCGCGCCGTTCAGTCCGCTTAAACCTTGCTGGAAACTCATTTTGTCCTCCTAGACTTACAGGATTTCCCGTACATCCGCCATATTGAACGTGCCGAGCGAGCCGACGTTCAAACTGACACCCTGGCTGCTGCGCGCCACGCTTGAGACCACACCCCATTGCAGCGACTTGGCGGCGATCTTGTTCTCGCCGAGCATCGCCTGAACCGAAACCGTGTAATTGCCTGCCGCAGCGTCCGCCCCGCTGTCCGTGGTGCCGTCCCAGATATAGCCCGTCGCGCCGGCATCCAGTCCGCCCAGATCCAGCGTCTTGATCGCCAGACCGTTGCCATCCTTGATCGTCACGGTGACGCGGTCGGCAGGAACCTCGAGTTCGACGCCGCCCAGGGCAACGCCATCCCGCAGCTCGACGCTCGAGCCGGGCACCAGCACGCCGTGGCCGATCATCCCGGCCGCCTGCATGGCCTGGTTCTCGTTGCTGCCCGCGACGAGCATCTGCAGCGTGGCATTCAGCTTCTCGATGCCATCCACAGTGCTGATCTGCGCCAGTTGCGAGGTCATCTCCGCGTTGTCCATCGGGTTGAGCGGATCCTGGTTCTTCAGCTGCGTCACCAGCAGCTTGAGGAAGCGGTCCTGCGCACCGACTTCCGTGGCGACGTCCATCTCGCGCGAGACATTGAGCGCGGCATAGATGTCCTGGGAAATGGTGCTGGCGGCGGATTGCATGGCTGTCGTCATGGTTCAGTCTCCTTTACTGGCCGAGGGCCAGTGTTTTCTGCATCAGCGTCTTGGCGGTGTTCATCACCTCGACATTGCTCTGGTAGGCGCGCGAGGCGGAGATCATGTTCACCATTTCCTCGACCACATTCACGTTCGGCATGGTGACAAAGCCCTGCTCGTTGGCGGCGGGATTCTTCGGGTCGAAGACGATGCGCGGCGGCGCCAGATCCTCCACCACTCCGGTGACGCGGACGCCCATGGCGGAGCCAGCGTGCATGGCGCCGCTTTCGACGGGCTTCGCGGCGAACACCACCTGCTTGGCGCGATAGGGCTGGCCGTCCGGCCCGGCAACCGAGTCGGCGTTGGCGAGGTTGCTCGCCACGGCGTTCAGGCGCATCGACTGCGCGGAGAGCGCGGAGCCGGCGATGTTGTATACGTTCAGCATTCCCATGGCTTATCTCTCCTGCATGGCCGACTGGAGCGTGCGCAGCATGCCGTTGATGAAGGTGATGCTGGCCTCGTACTGGAGGGCGTTCTCGGCGAAGGCCGCGCGTTCGACATCCATGTCCACCGTGTTGCCGTCCACGCTGGACTGACTTTCCGCACGGTAGAGCAGGCGCGCGCCGCCCGGCGCACTGCCTGCGGCGGAGAGGTGCCCCGCCGACGTCCTGGCCAGGTCGACCTGACCGCCACGTGCACCCATGCCACCCAGGGCCCCCTGCAGGCTTGCCTTGAAGTCGATGTCGCGCGCCTTGTAGTGCGGCGTGTCCGCATTGGCGATGTTGGACGCCAGCACCTCCTGCCGATAAGCGCGCAGGGCCAGCGCTTTCTGGTGGAACCCCATTGCATCATTGACCTGGTTGATCATTTGCGCCTCGCTTGCCTTCTTTGCCTTCTGTCTGCCTTGTTCATTGCATCTTCCGTGCCAGGCATCGTATGCCCGCATGTGCGGCAACGATTTGCCGAATAGCGGGGGAAACCCCGGGCAATCTCCGGCATGGGCGGCAGCCCTTGTCGCGCGGCGGCAATATTTGCCGGGCCGTCAACGCAGCCTTGCCAGACGACGTTGCACATGTTTGAATCCACCATATCCTGCGTCGATCACCCATGACATTCCCTTTGAAGCGATTTCTGTTCCTTCTGGCCGTCTGCCTCGCCTCGCTCGCCCATGCGCGCCAGGAACCGGCCGACGTAAAGCGCGTCATCGAGGATTTCCTGCGCGTGCAGACCCGCGGCCTGCCCGGCCAGGCCAGCTTCACGGTCGGCGCGATCGATCCGCACAACAACCTGACACCCTGCCCGGCCCTGGAAGCATTCCTGCCCGCCGGCGGACGCCCCTGGGGGCGCATCAACGTCGGCGTGCGCTGCCAGCTCGAGGGCGGCTGGTCGATCTATGTGCCGGCCCAGGTCAAGGTGTTGGGCGAGTATTTCGTCACTGCCCGGCCGCTGGCGCGGGGCATGGCCATCACGGCCGGCGACCTGGCGCGGCGCAAGGGCGACCTGGCGGAATTGCCCGCGGGCATCATCACCGAGGAAGCCCAGGCCGTCGGCAAATCGCTCAACGTCAGCGTCCAGTCGGGCCAGATCCTGCGCAGCGACGTGCTGCGGGCCCCCGCGGCGGTTCAACAGGGGCAGAGCGTGCGTGTCGTCTCGAAAGGCAAGGGCTTCCAGGTGGCCACCGAGGGCAAGGCGTTGAACAACGCAGCGGCCGGGCAGGTCGTGCAGGTCCGCACCGCCTCGGGCCAGACACTGTCCGGCATCGCCCGGGCGGACGGAACCGTGGAAATAAGCCATTGACGCATGGCATTAAAAGAGGCGTAGAATCATGCCATTATGGTTTTGGCCTAAAGTTTTTCCGCATCGTGCCGTTAGGAACACCTGAGGTCATCGAGAACAAGGAAGAACACCGTGAAAATTGACAATTCAGTAGGTTCTGTCGGCGGCGTGCCCAGCGGGGAATCCCGCCAGCGCCCCGACAAAAGTTCAACCCCTGCGGCCAAGGCACCCGGCGAGAAGGTGGAACTGTCCTCACTGGCTGCCCGCATGCAGGAAGTCGAGGCTGCGCTCGCCAATGTGCCGGTGGCCGACTCGGGGCGGATTGCCGAAATCAAGCAGGCCATGGCCGAAGGGCGATTCCAGGTGGACGCCAGCAAGGTGGCGGACGGCCTGATCGAGAGCGTCAAGCAAATGATCGCCTCGCAAGCGCGCAGAGCGTGAGCGGTAGCGGCGAGTCTCCTCCTCCCCCTTTGCAGAACCTCCTCGTCGAGGAAGTCGCGCAGCTGCGCAGCTTCCTCGTTCTTCTTGAAAATGAGCAACAAGCCCTCGTCGGCGGCGATGTCGAACGGCTCCTTGCGCTCGCCACCGAGAAAAGCGGGATTTTCGGACGCCTGGCGAAACTGGGCGAAGCACGCGCCAAAACGCTGGCGGCCGCCGGACTCGCGTCTGATCGGGAAGGCATGCAGCATTGGCTCGAGCAGCATCGCGATCTAGGCGGCGCCAGGCGTGACTGGCAGGACTTGTTGGCCCTGGCCAAGAACGCCCATGCCTTGAACCAGACCAATGGCGAACTGATCGCCACGCGCCTGGCCCATAACCAACAGGCGCTCTCCGCCCTGCTGGCGGCCGCCAACCAGGCTTCGCTCTATGGCCCGGATGGCCAGGCCCACCCCGTCGGCGGCGGCCGCAGCCTCGGTTCGGTGTAGTCGGTGTAGGGCGGGCTTCAGCCCGACATGGACTCAGGACAAGCGCAGTTGGCGGGCTGAAGCCCGACCTGCAAACGCAGCACGACTATTCCCTTATCGGCAGTTCCTTCAGGTCGTCCGGATTCTGCGCTTCGATGAGGATCGTCACGCGCCGGTTGCGTGCCCGGCCTTCCGCCGTATCGTTGCTTGCCACCGGCCGCTGTTCACCGTATCCCGTCGCCGTCAGGCGCTGCGGGGCGACGCCGGCATCGATGAACAGGCGCACCACGCTGGAGGCCCGTGCGCCCGACAATTCCCAGTTCGAGGGAAACTGCAGCGTCGCAATCGGCGTCGGGTCGGTGTGCCCCTCGACCGTTATGGGGAACTCGGCGGGCGCTGCAACCTCGGCCACGGCGCGCAGCGCCTTGACGGCAGCCGGCTGCAATTGCGCTTCGCCGGCCGGGAACAGCACGCTGGCATTGATCTCGACCGTAATCCCCTTCAGTCCTTCGGTGACGCTGACCTTGCCCTGCCGTACCAGTGGCGACAGCACCTCCATGATTTCCTTGGCCATGCGCCGCATCTTCTCGCGCACCAGGCGCTTGCGCTCCTCTTCCCTGGCGTTGACAGGCGTAGCAGCCGTTCTTGCCCTGATCTGCGGCAGGACCGGCACCACCTCTTGGGTACGGGCCCCCTGGGCAATCTGCTCGCCCCGGCTGTTGATCGTCACATTGCGGAAGGCCGCCACCAGAGAGTCGGAAAGAACACGGTACTTGCCCTCGTTGACGGACGAAAGGGAATACATCACCACGAAGAAGGCGAACAGCAGGGTGATGAAGTCGGCGTAGGAGACGAGCCAGCGTTCGTGGTTCTCGTGCTCTTCGACGTGGGCGCGACGGCGCATGGCGAGTCCGGTCGTGAGGGCCAGACTGAAATAACGGCTGGTGGAGCAGGAACTTGAAGGCGGCGCCGTGCCGTGGCGACTGACTTTCGGCGTTAAACGATATAGCCCTGAAGGCGGCTTTCGATGAATGGGTTGTGGCTGCGGCCGGCGCTGCGCGCCTTAACTTCGCAGCGCGAAGTTAGCCTCCGCCGCAACCCGCGCATCCAGTGCCCCGCCGAATCGCCCCGGGAACCTTAAACGACATACCCCTGAAGGCGGCTTTCGATGATTGGGTTGTGGCTGCGGCCGGCGCTGCGCGCCTTAACTTCGCTGCGCGAAGTTAGCCTCCGCCGCAACCCGCGCATCCAGCGCCCCGCCGAATCGCCCCGAGAACCTTAAACGACATACCCCTGAAGACGACTTTCGATGATGCGCGGGTTGTCCCCATTGGCGATGCCGATGAGGCCGTTACGTACATCTCGCGCACGAGGGTGAGACGCGAGACATGGGCGAGGAGCTTCTTCGCCACCGGAAGGAAGATCAGGTTGGCCGAGCCGACGCCGTAAATGGTGGCGACGAAAGCGACGGCGATGCCGGCACCCAGCTTGGAAGGATCGGAGAGGTTCTCCATGACGTGGATCAGGCCCATCACTGCGCCGATGATGCCGATGGTCGGCGCATAACCGCCCGCCGACTCCCAGATCTTCGCCGCCAGCTTCATCTGGTCCTCCCGCGTGCCGATCTCCACATCCAGCACTTCGCGCACCCGTTCCGGTTCCGCGCCATCGACCAGCAGTTGCAGGCCCTTGCGCATGAAGGGGTCGTTGATTTCGACCAGATGCCCCTCCAGGGCCAGCAGTCCCTCGCGGCGCGCCGTGTGGCTCCATTCCGCCATGCGCTCGATCAATTCGCGCTGCCCCAGAACCGGCGGGGTCAACACCCATTTGACCATGGCCATGCCCTGCATGAACGTGGCAAAGGGGCTTTGCAGCATGACAGCGCCGAAGGTGCCACCCATGACGATGACGAAGGCCGTCGGCTGGAGCAGCGAGGACAGGTGGCCGCCTTCGAGGATCTGCCCGCCGAGGATGGCGGCGAGACCGAGCAGAAGTCCGACGATGCTGATGATGTCCATGGCGACTGATCAGAACCGCAGCGGGCCCTGCATTATTTCTTCGCCAGACGCGCACGCAGACGGGCAACCGCCTGGCTGTGCAACTGGCAGATGCGCGATTCGGAAACGCCGAGGATCTCGCCGATCTCGCGCAGATTGAGTTCTTCCTCGTAGTACAGGCCCATCACCGTTTTCTCGCGATCCGGCAAGTCCTCGATGGCACGGATCAACACGTCGCGCATGTTCTTTTCGAGCAGCGCAGCGAGCGGATCGGACTCGCTGCTGGGCAGATGACGATCGAGGTAATCGTCGTCATCGTCGCCGCCGAAATCCTCCAGATGGATCAGCTGGTAGCCGCGCGCGTCCTGCAGCATCTTCTGATAGTCGGCGAGCGCCATGTCGAGGGATTTCGCCAGTTCGCCCTCCGTCGGCTGGCGGCCGTAGTTTTGTTCGAGCTGGCTGACGGCGGCCTCGATGCGGCGCATGTCGCGCCGCAAGCTTCTCGGCAGCCAGTCGTTCTCGCGCAGGCCGTCGAGCATGGCGCCGCGAATGCGCTGCACGGCATAGGTTTCGAATTGCGCCCCCAGGCCCTCTTCGAAGCGCCCGACGGCGTCGATCAGGCCCAGCATGCCGTTCTGGATGATGTCCTCGACCTGCACGCTAGCGGGCAGCCTGGCCATGAGGTGATACGCGATCCGCTTGACCAGCGGCGCGTACTGCATGATGAGTTGGTCCCTGTCCAGGTTGCCGCTTGCGGTATACATCCGCCTGATCCCTTGATGCTTGTCATGCGAGCCGGAATGGGCTTTCACTATACCACCTGTTAGCCGGCCGACACGCCCCGAGGGCGGGGCTCGCCCCGCTCGAGGAAGTACTCCTGGGGTGCGCCCTCGAAAAACATGCCGTGCGACCTGCACCGCTTACTCTGTCCTGAAACCTTCGACCCGCTTTCAGCAGAATCACATGACGGGTTCAGGAATGCTTCGACCAGCGGGTGGTCGATATCGACTGGAGCGCCTCGCGTCGCCATGACGGCAAGCAAGTCAAGCTCTGCACCCAGGTGCCGACTGGCCACCTCGAGCAGATTGAAGAAGACCGCCTCGCCCTCGGCCAGGCTGTCGGCACGCATGACCACGATGCCGTAGCGGCGGCAACCGCGCCGAAGCGCCAGGCGCTTCATCAGGGCGTAGGCCGCGGTGATGGACGATGCCTCCGTCGACACCGCAATCACGATGCGCTGGGGTTGCGGCAACAACGGCGAGAAATCCGCTTCGACCCGGTCTGATGTATGTACCAGCGCATAATCGACCCCTTTCTGCAGTCGGCGCAGCCATTCGCCCAGGGCGCGCCGTTCCATGTCGTCGAGCCGGGCATATTGCCTCGCCGCGCGCGCTGCAGGCAGCAGGCGGATGGCCGTCTCGGCCTGCAACAGCACCTTGTTTGCCGGCACGTCGCGATTGAGCGCCTGCAGCAGATCGTAGCGTGAGCGCATGCCAAATGCCGCCGCCATGCTGTCCGCACCGGCGCGCTCGTCCAGAATGAGGACCTCCTTGCCGGCTGCGGCAAGCCCGCGTGCCAGGTCTGCCACCAGAACATTGTGCCCCGGCGCGCTGCGCATGCCACCGGATCCTGCGAAGGCGATACTCATCGGGCCTTGCGCAGCGGAAAACAGCTTTCTCAGCCCTGCAGCCTGATCGTCGAACAGGCTAACCATGGATCGCTCCCAGATGGCGATCGTTGTGCGCCGGACCCGCTGCCAAGAGCAGTCCGGCCTCATCGCCGACAAGGCGGTGCGGCGAATTCTCCGGCAATCCCTTCAGCGCACGGTGCAGCAGATAGGCACGATTGGGCAGATGCAGATCCTCCGGTACGCGCTGCCCATTGGCGACGTAATACAGCTCAAGGCGGTTGCGAATCAGCGCATCGACCGCCGGCGCCAGGCTCAGCGCCTCGTCCACCTTGGTCAGGATGGCGCCGGCCAGCGCGCTGCCCCCCGCATCCCGGCCGTAGGCGCGTACGACATCGTCGAGCGTGTCGCCACGGCTGGTGGCGTTGAGCAGCAGCAGTCGCCTCACGTCGCCTGCGCCGTCCAGCATTGCAGCCTGCTCGGACACCAGGCGGTCGCGCTGGCTCATGCCGATGGTGTCGATCAGCACCATGTGCTTGCCGGCGAGATCGGCCAGAGTCCGTCGCAGGTCGGCAGCATCGCGCACCGCATGCACCTGCACGCCGAGAATGCGGCCGTAGATGCGCAACTGCTCATGCGCCCCAATGCGGTAACCGTCGGTGGTGAGCAGCGCCACGCTGTCGGCGCCATGGCGAACCACGCAGCGCGCCGCCAGTTTGGCCGTCGTGGTGGTCTTGCCCACCCCGGTCGGGCCGACCAGGGCATACACGCCGCCGGCATCGATGATCTCGTCTTCCGTGGCGACGGTATGCAGGTTGCGGCTGAGCACGCCCTTGAGCCAGTCGCGCCCTTCCTCGCGCGTGGCGCCTGCAGGCAGGCCACCGACGAGTTGGCGCGCCAGATGGGCGGAGAAGCCGGCATCGAGCAGGTCCGTGAGGAGCAGGGTCTTCGCCGGCGCCTCGTGTCCCAGCCCCGTCCACGCAAAACCGGCCAGCTGCTGCTCGATGAGCCCCTTGATGCCGGCCAGTTCTCGCAGCAAACGGCTGTCGTCGGAAGCAGCAACAGCAGACTGGCGCTGTGCCGCTTCACGCTTTGGCGCGTCAGACCGTGAGCGCGCCGGCGCCGGTTGCCATTCGCGCACGGTCTTATTCTCCGCGGCGGCAGGACGGGGCGTCACGGGTTTGCGCTTGCCCGCGGAAAGGCTGACGGTGAAATCCTCTTCGCGATCTACCCTCGGCAACGAGGCAGGCGATGCTGCCATGAATTCGTCTGGGATTTCGCTCGCCAGGACGGCGGTGATCTCGACGCCGTCGTCAACACTGCGGTTGGACAACACGATCGCGTCGGCGCCCAGTTCCTCCTTGACGCGGCGCAGGGCCTCGCGGGCCGTAGGGGCAAAATATCGCTTGATGTTCATCACTTACCTCCGATGATCGCTGTGACTTTGATGGTGCGCGAATCCGGCACTTCGGCATTCGCGATGACTTTCAATTGGGGCACGGCACGGCGCAGGAAACGCGACAGCAGCCAGCGCAGCTGACCCGGCACGATGAGCACGGCGGGCAGGCCGATCTCCTCCTGCCGCTGCGCGGCGGCGGTCGTCTGGCGCATAAGCGTATCGGCGAGGCCGGGCTCGATGCCGCTGCCATCGGTGCCGGCCGTCTGCACCGCCTGCAGCAGCACGCGCTCCAGCGCGGGATCGAGCGCCATCACCGACAGTTCGGCATTGCCCGGATAGAGCTGCTGCACGATGGACCGTCCCAGCGCCACGCGCACCTGTGCCGTCAGCTCGACAGGGTCCTGGGTGCGCGGTGCATGCTCGGCAATGATCTCGATGATGCTGCGCATGTCGCGCAGGGTGACGCCCTCTTCCAGCAGGTTCTGCAGCACGCGCTGCACGATGGCGAGCGCGATCTGCTTGGGCACCAGATCCTCGATGACCTTCGGTGCATCCTTGGCGATGTGGTCGAGCAGGGCCTGGGTTTCCTGGCGGCCGAGCAGCTCCGCGGCATGACTGAGAATGACGTGATTGAGGTGCGTGGCGACCACCGTGCTGGCATCGACCACCGTATAGCCGAGGGCATTCGCCTGGTCGCGCAGGCCGGCCTCGATCCAGATGGCCGGCAGGCCGAAGGCCGGATCCTTCGTTTGCGTGCCCGGCAGGGTACCGGCCACGCGGCCGGGATTGATTGCAAGGAGCATGCCCGGCCAGGCCTCGCCGGCGCCGACCTCGACGCCCTTGAGCGCGATGCGGTAGCCGTTCGGCTTGAGTTCGAGATTGTCGCGAATGTGCACCGGCGCAGAGAGAAAACCCACTTCCTGGGCAAATTTCTTGCGCAGGCCGCGAATGCGTTTGAGCAGCTCTCCATCCTGGCCGCGGTCCACCAGCGGAATCAGGCGGTAGCCCACTTCCAGCCCAAGCACATCCACCGGTGCGACGTCCGCCCAGCTTGCCTCTTGCGATTCCGTTGGCGCGGCTGCAGCAGGAGTAGCAGGCTTTTCCGCTTCGGGCTGCCGCTGGCGCTGCACCATCCAGTACGCCAGCCCCCCGGTCGCGCCGGCAAAGAACAGGAAGACGAAGTTCGGCATGCCGGGGATCAGGCCAAGGATGCCGAGTATCCCGGCAGTCAGCATCAGCACCTGCGGGTTGGAGAAAACCTGGCTGGCGAACTGCTGGCCGATGTCCTCGTCGGTGGCCACGCGGCTTACCACCAGGCCGGCGGCGGTGGAGATGATCAGCGCGGGAATCTGCGCCACCAGGCCGTCGCCGATGGTCAGCAGGACGTAGTTCTGCGCCGCGCGCGCCAGATCCATGTCGTGCTGCACCACGCCGATGATGAGTCCGCCGATGATATTGATGAAGAGGATGAGGATGCCGGCGACGGCGTCGCCGCGCACGAACTTCGAGGCGCCGTCCATGGAACCGAAGAAGTCGGCTTCCTGCGCGATCTCGGCGCGGCGCTTGCGGGCCTCATCCTCGCCGATCAGTCCGGCGTTGAGATCGGCGTCGATGGCCATCTGCTTGCCGGGCATGGCGTCCAGGGTGAAGCGCGCCGACACCTCGGCAATGCGGCCGGCGCCCTTGGTGATAACGACGAAGTTGATCAGCACCAGGATGACGAAGACCACCAGGCCGACGGCGTAGTTGCCGCCGACGAGGAAATGGCCGAAGGCCTCGATTACCTTGCCCGCCGCATCCGGTCCGGTGTGGCCGTCCAGCAACACGATCCGGGTCGAGGCCACGTTGAGCGACAGGCGCAGCAGCGTGGTCACCAGCAGCACGGTCGGAAAGATGGAGAAATCCAGCGGCTTCTTGGTGTACATCGACACCAGCAGCACCATCACCGCCAGCGCGATGTTGAAGGTGAAGAAGAGGTCGAGGAGAACCGGTGGCAGCGGCAGCACCATCATGGAGAGGATCATGATGATGAGCAGCGGCGCGCCAAGCTGGCGCAGGTTGCCGCCGCTGAACATCGCTTTCAGGGTGAGTTCGCCGTTCATACAGCCACCCCCGGGTCAAGTTCCACCGGCACCGGCAATTCGGCCGGCGCCTGGGGCGGACGGCCGCCCTTGGCGAGGTAGGCGTTGAGCTGATACACATAGGCCATCACCTCGGCGACGGCACGATAGAGCGGCGACGGGATAATGTCGTCGAGCTCGGTGTGGGCGTACAGCGCGCGCGCCAAGGGGGGGGCCTGCAGCAGCGGCACGCCGTGTTCCTGCGCGATATCGCGAATTCTCTGCGCGATGAGGCCGCGCCCCTTGGCGACGACTCGCGGCGCCGGCATGTTCTCGTCGTAGGCAAGCGCCACGGCGAAATGCGTCGGATTGGTGACCACCACCTGGGCCTTTGGCACGGCCGCCATCATGCGGCGGCGGGCGATTTCGCGCTGCTGGCTGCGGATGCGCGCCTTCAGCTGCGGATCGCCTTCCAGTTCCTTCATTTCCCGCCGCACCTCTTCCTTGCTCATGCGCAACTTTTTCTGGTATTGCCAGAGCTGGAAAGGCACATCTGCGGCGACGATGAGAATCATCGAAGCGACGATCATCACGGCGCTGAACAGGATCGTCCGCCCCACCGAGCGCAGGCCAACCTCGATCGGCTGGCCGATCAGGGCGAACAACTGATCCTTCTCGTTCAGTATCACCCACACCACCACGCCGCTGATCAGAAGCGACTTGAAGATGGCTTTCACCAGCTCGCTCACGCTGTTGAGGGAGAACATGCGGCCAAAGCCCTTGAGCGGGTCGAGTCGCGTCCAGTCCGGCATCAGCGCCTTGCTGGAGAAATTCAGCCTGCCCAGCATGAACGGGCCGGCAAGGGCCGCCACAATCAGGACCAGCAGGAGCGGCCCGATCGAAGCGAGCGCCTCCCAGGCCAGACCCGACAAAACAGTCGTCGGCGCGCCCGGGTCAAAAGCCGCGGCTCGATCCAGCGTGAGGCCACGGCTGACAATGCCGGCAATGCGCTGCGCCAGCCAACTCCCCGTCACCCACAGCGCGCCGGATCCGGCGATCAGGACGAGAAAGGCGGACAGCTCGCGCGATTGCGGCACCTGGCCTTCTTCGCGCGCCTGCTCCAGTCGCCTGGGTGATGCTGGTTCGGTTTTTTCGAGATCGGAATCTTCAGCCATGGCCCCATTCCATCTGTCGCGTAGCGATCACAACGCTTCCCACTCCACACGGGGAGCGGGGTTGGGGGTGAGGGCTACTCCATGGCGGCGATTATTGCCGCCTCCGGCAAGGGTTGGCGGCGGGAATAGGCGGGGATTAACCGGCTATTTCAAGAAGTGGGGACAAGGGACGGGGCCAGCCTAAACAGCAGAATGGGTCAGAATCCACTGCGCCGGGTGACCAGCTTGCGCAGGACCCCGGTCTGTTCGTCGAGTTGCCGCAGATGGCCGGCGAGGGCATCGAGCCGATCCCCCATCATGCGGGCAAGTTCCCGTGCGGCCGCTGCCGGACTGCCGGAGACAGCGCGCACCTGATCGATGTGCGCCTGGAGCTCGCGCAGCCCTTTCTCCGATTCGGGCCGTTCGGCGATGAACGCGTCCAGGGTACGCTCGCGCTCGCGGAAATATTTAGCCGGGTCGCGCGCAGCCAGCTCGCGCCAGGCATCGAAATCGAAACGGGACAAAATGAGTTCCGTGGGTGGCGTGTCCTATTTCAGCACGCGAACGGACAAATCACAACGGCCCGGACAAGGCAGGGGACGATTCGAATTGCCGCAGCCGCAACGCCATGGCCAAAACGATGCTGTCCGCTTCGGCGATGGCCTGGCCGGCGGACTTGCCCAGCGCACTCATCTCCGTTGACGCATTCGCATCGCAGCTGGCGGCCACCGCTTCGAGGGCGGCATTCAGCGCCAGCAACCTGGTCTGGGCGGCCAGATGCCGCGCCTCCTGCAGCGCCAGGCGCAGTGCGACTTCCTCTGCGCCGTGCGGGAAGTCCGATTCATGCGAAATCACTCGTGCCATGTCATCGCCCATGACGTCTCCAATTTCTTACGCCGCCTTGTCCAGCAAGTTTTCGCCCATGAACAACTGACGCGCCACGCCGCGGTTTTCGCCAAGCTCGCCCAGCAGTTCCTTGATGTCGAGGATCAGCACGATTTGCCCGTTCGCCAGCGTCGTGACGCCGGCGACACCCTTCGGCCGGAATCCCTCGAGCGACTTGATCACCGCGTCATCGCGGCCGGCGAAGTTGTCGATGGCCAGGATGAAGCTGAGTTCCGCCGTCTGCATCAGCACGCCGTACCCTGGCGCCTGAGTCCGAGGCCAGTCGATCAGGTAATTGAGCGGGTAAACCGGCAGCACCTCGCCGCGCACGACCATGGTGGCGCGTCCGCCGACCTCCTGCACCTCGCCCGGCACGATGGGCATGATTTCGCGCACCATCGAGAGCGGCACGGCAAAGGGCTGCTCGCCCAGCTTGACGATCAACACCGGCAGGATGGCGAGGGTCAGCGGCAGGGATATCACGAACGTGGTGCCCTTGCCCAGTTCAGACTTGATCTCGATGCTGCCGTTGAGCTTCTGGATGTTGGTGCGCACCACGTCCATGCCGACGCCGCGGCCGGACACGTCGGACACCTGGGGCGCCATGGAAAAACCGGGCAGGAACACCAGGTTGTAACTCTGGCGCTCATCCATGGTATTGGCCTCTTCGTTGCCGATGAGACCTTTCGCCAGCGCCTTGGCGCGCAACTTCTCGGCATTCATGCCATGCCCGTCGTCGGCAACAAGTATGACGATATGGTCGCCCTCCTGGCGCGCCTCCAGGCGCACCTCGGATTTCTCCGGCTTGCCGGCGGCTGCACGTTCCAGCGGCGACTCGACGCCGTGGTCGACGGCATTGCGGATCAGGTGGATGATCGGATCGGACAAGTCCTCGATCATCGTCTTGTCGATCTCGGTCTCTTCCCCCGCCAGCACCAGCTCGACTTCCTTGCCCAGGTTGCGCGCCAGGTCGCGGGCGATGCGCGGGTACTTCTGGAACAGCCGGCCAATCGGCTGCATGCGCGTCTTCATCACCGCGTTTTGCAGGTCCGACACCAGCAGGTCGAGTTGGCCCACGGCGGCATCCAGCGCCTGCAGCGTTTCGGCGCCCGTCATGCCGGTGAGGATATCGGTGCGCAGGCTGGTCAGGCGATTCTTGGTCAGCCCGATCTCGCCGGAAAGATTGAGCACCTGGTCGAGGCGCGAGGTATCGACGCGGATCGAATTGTCGCGGACCTTCTCGGTGTCGCGCCTTCCTGCCGGGCCGCTGTAGCCGGGCCTGTCCGAGGCACGCCGGCCGATGGCGGCGTGAATGACTTCTTCGGCCGGCTTGGGCGGCCGGGGAATGCCCTTGCCGGCTTGCGCCGGAACTTCCGGCGTTTTGCCGGTCACCGCCTCGTAATAGGCTTTCCAGTCGATGACGCCGCCGGCGCATCCCACTGCAGGCGCATCGGTCGCCGGAACTGCAGCAGCTGGCATGGCCTTGGCCGCACCCCCAGCCGGTTCGCCGGAGATGACTCTTTTCAGGTTCGCTATCAGGCCGTTGTCTGCCGCATGGGGCAGCGCCCCCTTTTCGAGCGCATGGAACATCTCCCGCACGGTACCGGTGGCCGCCATGATGGCATCCATGGCATCGGTCGTGATGTCCAGCTCGCCGTTGCGCAGCTTGTCGAACAGATTTTCCGTCAGGTGGCAGAGCGTGACCAGTTCGGTTGCATTGAGAAAGCCGGCGCCACCCTTGATGGTATGGAAGCCGCGGAAAATGTCGTTCAGCAAGCCCTTGTCATGCGGATTCTTCTCCAGTTCAACCAGCTTGTTGTCCACCCCGGAAAGGAGGTCGGTGGCCTCGACGAGGAAATCCTGCAGCAGGTCTTCCATTCCCGAAAAATCACTCATGATTTTTCCTAGAAGCCGAGGCTCTCAAGCAGGTCGTCCACCTGCTCCTGGCTGCTGGCCACATCGGTACGTCCGCCGGCATTCATGGCCGGACCGTTCATCAGGCTTATCGTTGCCTCGGTCTTCATGCCCTGCGGCATGGCCTCCAGCAGGACCTGGAGGAGATCCGTCTCCATGCTCTGGGCCAGATCGACGATTTTCTTGATGACCTGGCCGGTCAGGTCCTGAAAATCCTGGGCCATCATGATCTCCATCAACTGCTCGCTGGTGGCTGCCGTCTGCACGGGAACATCGCCCAGGTACGCGCGCGTATCGCCGGCAAGCGTCTTGAACTCCTCGACCGACAGATCGCCGTTCATGAGACGGTCCCAGCGACCGTTGAGCGCTACTGCCCTGGCCTGCAGTTTTTCCTGTATCGGCCTGGCGACATCCGTGGCATTGAGCACGCGGCTGGCGGCCTGCTCTGTCATCTGCGCAACATAGATCAGGCGCTGGCGTGCATCCGGAATGGCTTTTGCCGCCTCTTCCAGCGCGTGGTCATAGCCGAGTTCGCGCAACGTGTCGTGCAGCTCCCGCGTCATGTGGCCGATGCGTTGATATACGATCTCCATCGGTGAGGCTTCCCTCCGGCTATCGATGCCGCCGGACACCCCGGCTTGCGCCGTGGATTCAGCTTTGGCCTGACACGCCCTCTGCCCTGCGACGCTGTCAAAAAGGGCCTCCAGGTCGGGTGAATCGCCTACGGCGGCCGTGCCGCCGACCACTTCAATGACTGCGGGAGATGCCTTTGGCGCATGCGGTCGGGCGGGCGGCTGGGCGGCAATGCTGTCGAACAGCGCCTGAAGATCGTCGGAGTCGCCGGAATCGTCGAATCTGAACCGTTTGGACATGTTGAGCCTCCCGAAGCGCCGCCCTCAGGCGGCCTCCTTCTCCAGTTTCTCGAAGATCTTGTTGAGTTTCTCGTTCAAGGTGGCCGCCGTGAAGGGCTTGACGATGTAGCCGCTGGCGCCTGCCTGGGCGGCGGCAACGATGTTCTCCTTTTTCGCCTCCGCGGTGATCATGAGAACCGGCAGATGCTTCAGCTGGGGATTGGCACGCACTTGCTGCAACAGCGTCAGGCCATCCATGTTCGGCATGTTCCAGTCGGTGACGATGAAGTCGTATGGCTCGCTGGTGAGCTTGGAATAGGCCATGGCGCCGTCCTCGGCCTCCTCGACGTTGAGAAAGCCGAGTTCCTTCAGCAGGTTCCTGACGATTCTCCGCATGGTCGAAAAATCGTCCACGACGAGAAACTTCATTTTCATATCAGGCATGTTCTTCTCCAATCAATTCATGCGCGAGTGCGCCTTGGCTAGCAGGGGGCGGAGCGTATCCGCCAGAATTCCGGCATCGAATTTCGCGACATAAGCATCCACTCCGACACTCTTGCCCATGGCGCGCGTGGCTTCGGATGAGAGGGAGGAATGCATGACGACGGGAATGCCGTCGAAGCGTGAATCGCTCTTGATGTGGCGCGTCAGGACGTAACCGTCCATCTCAGGCATTTCGGCATCGACGAGAATGACGCCCAGGTCATCGGCCAGCCTGCCGCCGGTCTGCTGGGCATGGGCGGCCATGCCGGAAAGGCGCGTCCACGCCTCCATGCCGTTGAGGGCGTGCTTGTGCTTGATGCCGAGCTGGTCCAGCACTTCGGAGATTTTCTTGCGCGCAATCGCCGAGTCGTCGACGAAGAAGACAACATGCTCGGCGCTGTCCTGCAGCGGCGCCACATTGGCTACAGGGGGTTCGCCAAAGGTTGCGGCCATGATCTGCTCGACGTCGAGAAGCGACACCAGCCGACCGGGCTGTCCCGCACCGGAGTCGAGCGGCAACTCGCAAATTGCCGTGATGTAGCTCTGCGTCGGTGAAATCAGGCCGTCGGGCGCGCGTACCTTGTCCCAGTCGACGCGGATGATGCGATCCACCCCGTTAACGAGGAATCCCAGAATGCGCTTGTTGTACTCGGTCACCATCATGGTGCCGCCCTGCTCCTTGGGTGCGCCAGACAGTTTCAGCACGCCCCCCAGTGATACCACCGGAATGACATTGCCGCGCAACGAGATCAGGCCTTCGACCCCGGCGGGCATGTTCGGCGAACGGGTGATCACCGGCGTGCGCGTCACTTCACGCACCTTGAAGACATTGATGCCGAACATCTCCATCGTGCCAAGCGAGAAAAGCAGGATCTCCATGCGGTTGGATCCGGCCAGTTTGGTACGGGCATCCACGCTTGCCAGCAGGGAATTTTCTGTACGCTCCATGGCGTTGTCCCTGGTTCCGTCGCGCTCAGGCAGCGAGCGGGCTGGGAGCCCGCTTGATTGGCGCCGATTCCGGGCGCAGCAGGCGCGCAATGCACAGCGCCAGATGCTGCGGCTCGAACTTCGAGACATATTCGTCAACGCCGACCGAGCTCCCCAGTTTCTGATTGGAGGCGCCGGACAGCGAGGAATGCATCAGCACGGGTATGCCGGTGAAGCGTGCATCGCTCTTGATCAGCTTGGTCAGCATGTAGCCGTCGATTTCCGGCATTTCGATGTCGGTAAGCACCAGGCTCACCAAGTCGCGCACCGGACACCCAAGGGTTTCGGCATGTCGTGCCAGCCGCTGCAACTCGTCCCAGGCCTGGCGTCCGTTGATCGAGGCGACGAACCTGACCTCCATGCGCTCCAATGTCGTCTGCACCTGCTTGCGTGCAACCGAGGAATCATCTGCGAATACCACCAGCGCGTCACTGCGGCCGATCGGCTTGATGTCGCGAAAGATGAGTTCGTCGTCGAAGTGCGTCGTTTCGGAGAGCACGCGCTCGACATCCAGCAGCATCACGAGGCGCCCGTCCTGCAGTTCGGTGACGGCGGTGACCAGGCCGCCCATGCGTGCCGTCAGCATTTGCGGCGGCACCTTCATCTGCGCCCAGTCCAGGCGCAGGATGGTATCCACCGCATCGACCAGGAAGCCTTGCGTGTGCCCGTTGTATTCGGTGACGATCATGATCTCGCGCGGCTGGTCGGCCGCGACATGGGCATACCTGCCCAGGTCCACAACCGGCACCAGGACTCCGCGCAGGCTCACCATCCCCTCGACGGCCTCGGGCATTTCCGGCGCGGCCGTGATGGGCGGCGTGCGCATCACCTCGCGCACCTTGAAGACATTGATGCCGAAGGTCTCCTTGCGTCCCGTGCGGCTGTCGACGCCGAGGGAGAACAGGAGCAGTTCGAGCTTGTTGGTACCCGCCAACTTCGCTCGCGCTTCGATATTCTTCATCAGGTCAGACATTTACGCCTCCCCGTTGCCGCCATGGTGGCGCAACGCATTCCGGCAATACATCAGGGTCATGTTTCTCCAACGGCATCTCGCGGCCATCCTTTAGGTTCTGAATACCTGCACGGACTGGCTCATTTCGCGGGAAAGCTGCTCCAGCTGGGCGGTCTGCCGGTTCATTCCGTCCATGGCCTGGGCATTCTCGCTGGCCATCGCTGCAATGCGCTCCACGTTTTCGGTGATGCCACGGCTGGCAACGCTTTGCTGCCTGACGGAAGCGCCGATTTCGTCCATGCCGGCACTTGTGCGCGCGACAGAACTGCTGGCTTCGGAGAGCACGAGCGCTACCGTTTCCATATTGTCCTGCCCCGCCCTGAGCGAATTGCGGCCGCGGCGAATGGCGCTCTCGACATCGGCGGATTTGGCGCCCAGCGCGCGCGTCACCTCGTCGATCTGTGCGGCGGATTTGGCGGATTTTTCCGCCAGCTTGCGCACCTCGTCGGCGACCACGGCAAAGCCGCGGCCCTGTTCGCCGGCGCGCGCCGCCTCGATGGCGGCATTCAGGGCCAGCATATTGGTCTGCTCGGCGATGTCCTTCACCTGGCGCGTCATTTCCATGATGGAGTGGGTGTTGGCAATGAAGGTATCGACATTCCGCTCGATGTCGCTCACGGCTTCCTCGATCAGGTCGATCTCGCCGATCATGCTGGCAAGGCTTTCGTTGCCTTCAGCCGCCTTGCTGCGGGCGGCGGCGGACAGGTCGCCCACCTCCTGGGCATTTCCGGCCACGCGCAGCACGCTGGCATTGACCTCTTCCGCGGCGCTGACCACCAAGGCGGTCGCTTCGTTTTGCGCACGGGAACTGTCGCTGATGCGGCGAGTCGTTTCGCTCAGGCCGACGATAGCGGCCTCCATATGGCCGGCGTTGTCCTGTACGCGGCGGATCACTTCGTACAAGCTTTGCGCAATGCTGTCGATGGCCTCGCCGATGTCGCGGTATTCATCCTGTGCCTGCAGCGCCACCCTCGCCGACAGGTCGCCCGCCGCGATGCGCCGGCCGCCTTCGATCACCTGACGCACCGACTCCCGCATCGACAGGTAGGCGCCCAGCACAACATAGCCGGTCAACGCGAAGCCGGCCAGTGCCACGCTCACCCGGGGCCGGCCTGTCTCTCCGCTGAACAGGAGATAGGCCATGACGATGCCGCCGGCGATGGCGGTCACGATGAATTTTGTCCGCATGCGCAGGCGCCCCATAATCAGGAGCGACGGACGCATCAATGCAAAAAAAATGTCCTGCATGTTGCACTCCCCAAAATGCTCGCCATTCGCACTTCAATCCGCCGCGCGTGACTGGAAAATCCAGCCCATCACTCGGTGCGATAGCCGAGACGGAAACCGCCCCAATGGCGGCCCTGCACATGGATCGGCACGGACAGGTCATGCATGATCTCGCCGGTATCGCGGCGGTAAGTCTGCAGCAGGAAGGCCTGTTCATGGCTGCCGCACTTTTTGCCGACCGGATCGTTGAAAATACGCTTGGTGCGGTTATTCAGGAAATCCACCTTTTCGTCGCCGGTCAGCGGCTTCGAGAAACGCTTGTTGTGCGTCGGGAAATAGCCGTTGAGGTCCACCGCGCCGGCATAGGCCACCTCCGCAATGCCTTCCAGGATCGGCTCCTGCACCGGCGGGAAAATCCTGTCGGTGAGCGCGTCGAACTTGCTGGTGTATTTCTGCGGCCTGGTGTTGGGGATCGGCACGTAGCTGTGGTCGAACAGGTCCTCGAGCCTGATCTGGCCGGATGTCACCGCTTCTTCCAGCACGCGGCCGATGTCCTTTGCTGCTTTTTGCGCGATGGCAGGCATGCGGCCGTGCACTGCCATGGACTGCTCACCGCGCTCGCCGAGCCTGAAGACATTGCCGACCTCCTTCAGGTTCAGGGCCAGCGTGTCCAGCTGGCCGGCTTCCTGCAAGGTGCGGCCGGCCGTGGCATTGTTGTCCTCGGCCATCTTGAGGATGTCCTGCACATGCCCCGTGATGTTCTGCCCGTTCGCGCTCTGCTGCTGGATGGCGCTGGCGATGGCCTCGATCTTCTCCATGGTCTCCTGCGCGCCGGAGTTGATCTGCTGCAGCGAATCGGCCGCCTGGCGCGCGAGATCGGCGCCGGAACGCGCCTGCGAACTGCCCTGCTGGATGCTGTGGATGGCTGTCTGCGTCTCGCTCTGGATGGCGCCGATCATGGCGCCGATTTCGCCGGTGGCGGCCGTGGTGCGCTCGGCCAGTTTGCGCACCTCATCGGCAACGACGGCGAAGCCGCGGCCCTGTTCGCCGGCGCGCGCCGCCTCGATGGCGGCATTCAGGGCCAGCAGGTTGGTCTGGTCGGCAATGTCATGAATTACCCGCACGATGCCGGAAATGGCCTGCGAGCGTTCGCCCAGGGCAGCCACGACCTGCGCCGATTCCTCGACCGATCGGGCGATGCGTTCTATTTCAGCCGAAGCGCGGGCCACGATGTCGGCGCCCTTCATGGACAACTCGCGCGCCGCCTGGGCATTGGCTGCAGTCAGTTCCGCATTCTCGGCTACCTGATTGATGCCGACATTCATCTCTTCCATTGCATGCATGGTCGCTTCTGCCGCATTCTGTTGCTGATCGGAGCCGCCGGCCACCCGCTTCGCTTCCTTGATGAGGGTCTCGGCACCGACGGCAACCTGCATCGAGTCGTAGCAGACCTTGCCGATGATGCCCTGAAAGCTTTCCATCAGATCGTTGAAGGCCTTGGCGGCCTGGACCGTTGCCGCACTGCCTGCCAGCGGCGAACGGCGGGAGAGATCGCCGTCGCTGCGCGTCGCCTGCATCACGCGCCGCAGGTTGGTCAGCGGATCGAGCAGGGTGCTCCGCAAAACGAAAAAGGGAATCATGCCCGCCGCCAGGCCGGCTGCCAGGTGATAGGACACCAGTCCCCAGCCGAGGCTCGCACCCGCCCAGTACGTGGCCAGCATCGCGCCGCCGGCAAGGGAGAGGCCGAGCAGGGCAAACCCTGCCATGATGCGCGCCGTCGTGCCAGTGTGATTCATGACTATGTTCCTTTCCTTCGAAATGCACCGACCTCGATGTCTTTCCGCGTCGATCAGTGGTGATTCACAAGCCGTGGCATGGGCACAGAGACGGATGCAGTCTGCGCTGCGGCGGCATGGGAGACATAAGAGACATAACGGCCTGAGGAACGGGATCTTTAGACCAGCCTTTGTCCAAGGATGTGGCTTGGGGGGGCTGCCTCAGGCGCGGCGCCCGACCATGCACAGACGGGACATCAACCTCGCGCCGATCTCGGCCAGCGGCGCCACCTCGTCAACAGCCTTGAGCGCAACCGCTTCACGGGGCATGCCGTATACGACGCAGGACGCCTGGTCCTGGGCAATCGTCCAGGCGCCGGCGCGCTTCAATGCCAGCATGCCCGCCGCGCCGTCCTTGCCCATACCGGTCAGGATGACGCCGATGGCATGATGGCCGGCGCAGGCTGCGGCAGCATGAAAGAGCACGTCCACCGAGGGGCGATGGCGGTTGACCGGCTCGGCTGCCGACAGCTCGACGATATAGCCGGCACCGCCCCGCTTCGCCAGCAGATGGGAATGCCCCGGCGCGATGTAGGCGGTGCCCGGGCAAACGGACTCGCCGTGCTCGGCCTCCTTGACATGAATGCGGCACAAATCGTCCAGCCGCCTGGCGAACGAACCGGTAAACGTCTGCGGCATGTGCTGCACCACGAGAATGGCGGGGGCGTTCTCCGGCAGGGCAAGCAGCAATAACTTGAGTGCCTCGGTGCCGCCAGTTGATGCGCCGATCACGATCAGGCTCTCCGCCGCTGAATGCCTGCCGGGTCGAACGGCAGCCGGAACAGGTGGGGGCGTCGGTTCGCGTTCGGCTGCAGAAGGGCGCTTGAGCGGAGAGTCGGCGAGGAGGACTTTCTTCCCGGCGTCGTGCGCCTTTTCCTCGGCCGTGCCCTGCGGGGTGGTGCTACCCCGCCGCACGAGGCAATACCCTTGGGCTGCGGTCGGCGCGTACATAGGTGGTGCGGCCGAGGGAACGGAACAGGTCCGTGGCATGCATGAAGCTCTCCGAATGACCTGCAAGCAGCAGCCCGTCCTCACGCAGCAGCGGCACGAATTTCTTCAGAATGCCGTACTGCGTCTGCTTGTCGAAATAGATCATCACATTGCGGCAGAAGATCGCGTCCAGCGGCCCCTGCACCGGCCAGCCGGCATCGAGCAGGTTGATGCGGCGGAAGGTGATCAGACGCTTCAGTTCGGGCCGTACCTCGACATGGTTTTCTGCTCCAGTACGACACTTGAGGAAGTGGCGCGAGACCTGTTCTGGTGTGAGCTTGGCGAGGCGCTCCGCCGGATAGATGCCGCGCTCCCCTTGTGCCAGCACGCTGGTGTCGAGGTCGCTGGCGATGATGGACACGGGCGGCGACGGACTGTTGAAGGCCTCGACCGCGGTGATGGCGATCGAATAGGGCTCCTCGCCGGTCGACGCCGCATTGCACCAGATGCGGATGGGGCGCTTGTCGGATATGGATTTGAGATGCCTCGAGAGCACTTCGAAGTGATGCGCCTCGCGGAAAAAGGACGTCAGGTTGGTCGTCAGCGAGTTGATGAACGGTTCCCACTCCAGTGCATCGCCGCGCTCGAGGCGCTGCAGATACTGGGCGAAGCTGCGGTCGCCGCTGGCCCGCAAGCGCCGCACCAGGCGGCTGTAGACCATGTCCTGCTTGGCGGCAGACAGCGCAATGCCGGCATGCGCGTAGATCAGCTTGCGCACGCGCTCGAAATCGTCCGTGGTGAATTCAAACTCGCGCGCCACGGGCAGCTTGTCGTTCATCGCCAGGATGCCCCCTGAGGCCTGCCGCACTTGTTGCAGGGATTCAAAATTCCGGCCACTCATTGTCGTTTCCCGCTCCACCAGTGGCGCGACGCACCTTGGGCAGGGGGTGCGCCCTGGTCGGCCGTGCCGAAGCGGCGCGAGTACCCTGCGGCGACAAGGCCAGCCCGGCGACGGTCAGAACCAGTACGCGGAAGGACTCCCGCAGCGAATCGGCATTCCCGGCGGCCTGCTCGGCAAGCAAGGCATTCTGCTCGATCGCCTCGCCCAGTACGCGTACTGCTTCGGTAACATCGCCCAGGTTGCCGCTGCCGGCAGCCTCGACCAGGTCCATGACCTGATGCGTCGCCTTAGCCGTGCGTCGCGCCAGGTCCGACCGTGTCCCGGCCACTTCGGCGAAGGCCTTCGCCGTGCCGTGGGGACTGACTTTCCCGCCCGGGTCGCGAGGACGGCCACGCAGCAAGTCGACCGCGTGCGCCACGGTGTCGTGCGCCACCTCGCCTTCGCCACGATGTGCGGCAAGCAGGGACCTGAGCACGCCGCAAGCCTCGTGCATGGCCTGCACGCACTGCGCCGTCAGCCGCTCCCCGCCCCTTTGCACCCGCGCAATCAGCGCTTCGATTTCCTGCGCCAGGCCGGCCATGTCCTCAAAGCCGAAGGTGCCGCCGGAACCCTTGATCGAGTGCGCGGCGCGGCTGAGATCGTCCAGTTGTTCCGGATCGGGATGCGATGCATCGAGGTAGAGCAGCAACGATTCCATTGTCGCCAGATGCTCGGCAGTCTCGTCGAAGAAGACCTGGTGAAACTGGGTCATGTCGAGCGGCATGGCTTGCACTCAAGAATCGGTTCAGTTGGCCGGCTTGGCGGCCACTTCCGCCGGGGCGGCATCCGCCTCCGGCAGCTTGCCGTCGCGCAGGATGGCTTCCTCGGTTTTCCTGTTGAGGACGACGATGCCAATGCGCCGGTTCTGCGGGTTGAAGGGATCAGCCTGATCGAACAGCACGGTCGAGGATTGGCCGACGACACGGATCACCTTGCTTTCCGCCATGCCCCCGGCAATCAGTTCGCGCCGCGAAGCGTTCGCCCGGCTGGCCGACAGTTCCCAGTTGCCGATGCCGCGATCGCCGGTGACGAAGGGCTTGGCGTCTGTGTGCCCGGAGAGCGAAATGCGGTTATCCACCTCGTTGAGCGAATTGCCGATCTCGCGCAGGATGTCGCGCATGTAGGGCTTCACCTCGGCGCTGGAGAGGTCGAACATCGGGCGGTTCTTCTCGTCCACGATCTGGATGCGCAGGCCTTCCGTGGTGATGTCGAGTTTCAACTGGTTCTTGTACTGACGCAGGCCCGCGTTGCCCTCGATGCTCCTTTCGATCTTCTCCTTCAGTTCGCCCAGCCTGATCCGCTCCAGGCGTTCCTGCTCGGCCTTCAGCGCCTGCAGATTGACCGTCTTTTTTTCCGCCACGACGTCGCCCCGTTTGACCTGGCCGGCAGTACGCGTGAGATCCTGGCCACCGCCCTGAATGACGCTGGAGGCGTCGCCCGAACCCGACCCGCCCTGCATGGCGACCTTCAGCGGCGTGGCGAAATACTCCGCGATGCCGTTCAGGTCGCCCTTGGCGGTCGAGCCGAGCAGCCACATGAGCAGGAAGAAGGCCATCATCGCCGTGACGAAGTCGGCATAGGCGATTTTCCAGGCGCCGCCGTGGTGGCCGCCGCCGCCCTTCTTGATGCGCTTGACGACTATCGGCTTCTGGCTATCGTCGCTCATGATGTCGTTGCATGTCGCTCTGTAGGTCGGCCTTCAGGCCGACAATGCCTAAGTCGGGCTAAAGCCCGACCTACTTGCCCTTCCTTTGCTTGACCTCGTCCTCCAGCTCGCGGAAGCCTGGGCGCTCGGTCGAATAGAGGACCTTGCGGCCGAATTCGACCGCTACCTGTGGCGCGTAGCCGTTCATGCTGGCCAGCAGCGTCACTTTCATGCACTGGAACATCTTGGTCGACTCGTGCAGCTTCTGCTCCAGCAGCGAGGTCAGCGGCGCGACGAAGCCGTAGGAAAGAAGGATGCCGAGGAAGGTGCCGACCAGCGCCGCGGCGATCAGCTTGCCCAGTTCGGCCGGCGGAATGCCCACCGACTCCATGGTATGCACCACGCCCATCACCGCCGCGACGATGCCGAAGGCGGGCAGGCCGTCGGCGAGCTTGGCCAGGGCATGGATGGGCACCTCGCCCTCGTGGTGGTGGGTTTCGATCTCGTTGTCCATCAGGTTCTCGATCTCGAAGGCATTCAGGTTGCCGCCCACCATCATGCGCATGTAGTCGGTTAGGAACTCCATGGCGTGGTGGTCGTGCTGGATATGCGGATATTTCGCGAAAATCGGACTGGACTCGGGATTCTCCACGTCGGATTCGATCGACATCAGACCTTCCTTGCGCACCTTGGCGAGGATTTCGTAGAGCATCGACAGCAGATCGATATAAAGGGCCTTGGAAAATTTCGAACCCTTGAGCAGCGTCGGCAGTGCCTTCAGCGTCGACTTGACCGTCTTCGGCGTATTGGCAACGAAAAAGGCGCCAAGCGCCGCTCCGCCAATCATGATGAGTTCGACGGGTTGAAACAGCGACGCGACATGCCCGCCCGCCATGACGAATCCGCCGAACACCGCAGCCAGCACCACGACATAGCCGACAATTACGAACATGCTTGCATCTCTCTGTTCTTAATGGATATTTAATCGCCCCGGGGGACGATGCACTTGACAGGCATATTTCCTGTATCGGCGCGGCATCGGGGAACTTGAGCAGGACAGGCCGAAAGCGGAAAAGAAAGCCGCCCGGAAACGTTGGTTGCCGGGCGGCAGAAACTCCTTGCAGGACAAGGAGGAGGTCATACGGGAATCAGACGGCGGCGGCGGCCTCCGCGTTGCGTTTGGTCTTGCCCGCGCGGGCCGGCACATGGCACAGGCCGCAGGCATAGTTTCTGGTCAGATCCAGCGCATGGGCGACAAAATGGCCGCCGCAATCCTTGCATTGGGCCAGTTGCAACATGTTGGCATCGAAGAAACGCACCAGCGTCCAGGCGCGGGTCAGCGAGAGCACGCACTCCAGCCCATGCAGTTCGATGTGTTCCAGATACAGGCGAAAGGCCTTCACTACGGCATTCAGGCCGCGAAGTTTCGTGTTCTCCAGCATGAACTGATAGAACGACATGAACAGCGAAGCATGCACATTCGGCTGCCAGGTGAGAAACCAATCGGTCGAAAATGGCAGCATGCCCTTCGGCGGCGAAACGCCCTTCACCTCCTTGTAGAGTTTGAGCAGGCGTTCCCGCGACACATTGGTTTCCGCTTCCAGCAGCTGCAACCGCGCACCGAGCCGGATCAGTTCGACGGCGAGCTGAATCTCCTGCGCCTCGACGACTACGCTCTTGTTACGCATGGCGGGTCCTTAAGCAATGGCCTCGACCGGCCGCGCGGAAGCCAGGATGGCTGCATGCGTATGGGATGTGCCGCGGTCGCGTTCATGGCTGGAGAGCAGGCCCAGCAGCAGCTTGTCATCGAAGCGGAAGCGGCAAAGCGCCATGTTCGAACCGGCCATTTTCAGCACTTGGCCGGGCGTCAAATTGTCGATCACCTCGGCAATGTCCGTGCCGATCCCCAGACGGTACTGGGCGGTTTCCCGGTCGGCCCGAATAAGCTGTTGGGCCAGCATCAGGTAGGACAGGTTCAGTTCCTTGATTTCGTTGTAAACATCCGCAGTGGTCATTTCTCGCTCCCCCGTTTATATGGCACGCGCGGTGCCTTGGTTGAGCGCATTCTGCATCTGTCCGCCCGCCGGCGGAATCAGCAGCCTTCGGTATTTGACGTACGAACGAGGGAACGCCTTCCTGTAGGAATTGCACCTACACGAAGGGAGGGTTGCCTGCTTAACTTACTTTTACGGCATTCAAAGTGAAAACTTTAGGATATTTCGGTAATTTATTTACCCTAATAGAATCAGTCCATTAATCAATGCAGGAGGGCATTGTCCCGGCGCTGCTCACCCATAAGGCGCGCGGTCAGACTGTCTATGTCGATTGGTCGGCTGAAGTGGTATCCCTGGAAACGGTCGCACTGCTCGCGCTGCAGGAGTTCGACCTGGCGCTCGGTCTCCACGCCTTCGGCGATGGTCGTCAGCCGCAGGCTTTTCGCCAGGGCCATGATGGCCCGCACGATGGCGGTGTCCTCCTCATTGACGCCCAGCGTGCCGACGAAGGACTTGTCGATCTTGAGGATGTCGATGGGGAAGCGCCTCAGATAGGACAAAGAAGAATAGCCCGTACCGAAGTCGTCGATGGACAGCTTCACCCCCATATGTTTCAGGGCCCGCAACATGCCGACCGCAGTTTCGGCATCGTGCATGACGACCGACTCGGTGATCTCCAGCGTCAGGGCTTGTGGCGGCAAGCCTGAATCCGTCAGGGCGCGATTGACCACGTCGAGCAGGCGCGGCTGGGCAAACTGGACTGCCGAGACGTTCACCGAAATCGAAAATTCCTCAAGCCCCAGGTCATGCCAAGCCTTGGCCTGACGACAGGCCTGGCGCAGCACCCACTCGCCGATATCGACGATCAGGCCGGATTCGTCGGCGATCGGAATGAAACGGTCGGGTGGAATCAGGCCACGCTCCGGATGGCGCCAGCGCACGAGTGCCTCGACGCCGATCGTATTGAGGCTGGTCGCATCCACACAGGGCTGGTATTGCAGGAACAGCTCATTGCGTTCGATGGCGTGACGCAGTTCGCTTTCCATGGCAATGCGTTCGGCAGAGGTGGCGTTCATCTCCTTCACGTAAAGGCGATAACCGTTGCTGCCGCCGCGCTTGGCATTGGCCATCGCGGTCTCGGCATTCATGAGCAGGTCATACACCTGCCTGCCATGCTCCGGTACCAGGGCGATGCCGATCGAACACGTGAGAAACAACTCGATGCCGGCGAGCATGAACGGCGCGTCGAAGGCCTGCTTCAGCCATTCGGCGAAGTTCTGCACCGCGACCCTGTCCGTCAGGCCGGGATAGTAGATGCCAAACTCGTCGCCGCCGAAACGGGCCAGGATTGCGCCGGACTCGGCGGCGCACTCCTTCAGCCTGGCGGCAGACTGACGCAGGATCTCGTTGCCGGCCTCGTAGCCGAAGGAACTGTTGATGCGCAGGAAACGGTCGAGGTCGATGTAGAACAGCGCGCCGCAGGGCGCATTGCCGAACTGCTCGCATTCCGCGATCAGTTCGGTGACGCGGGCGCAGAAGTAATTGTGGTTGGGCAGGCTCGACAGCTTGTCGAAATAGGCCAGCTCCATGATGCGCGAATCGGCCTGACGCACCGCGCTGCGCGCCGCCGCCCCCTTCAATTCGCGTTCGATGACGGGGATCAGGCGCGCGTAGTTGCCCTTCTGGATGTAGTCGTTCACCCCGTCGCCCATGGCCGAGTAGGCCGTCTGGTCGCTGATGTGGCCGGAGTAGATGATGAAGGGGATATCCTTGCCGCTTTGCTTGAGGACCTCCAGCGCCGTGAGCGCATCGAAGCCCGGCATGGAGTGGTCGCAGATGATGAGGTCCCAGTTGCCGACGCTGAGCGCAGTACTCATGTCCGGCGCGGTGTTAACCCGCTTGTAGTCGACCTTGGCGCCGCGGGAGGCCAGTTCGGAGAAAAGCAGGAAGGCGTCGTCCTCGGAATCATCCACAATCAGCATGCTGATGGGCTGCTCCCGCAACAACATGTTCCTGTTCGCTCGTTCCATCGCAGTCTTGTCCGAAAATAGCTATTCGTCGGGGTTGACCGATTAACGGCAGCAAGCTGGAAAACTTTAGGACTGCAGCGTTATATATTTAACGCGTTTTTGTTCAAGGCGTTGCCCGGTTTTGCGGAGAAGCGACGCGATTGCGCCCCTGTTGCTTGGCGAGATAGACGCCCTCGTCGGCGCGCTTGATGAGCGCATCGGCATTGGGCATGGAAAGCTCGCGCTCCGCGACGCCGGCGCTCATGCAGGCCTTCAGCCGGCGCGCGCCCGCCACGATCGGCGACTGCTCGACTGCGCACCTGATGCGCTCGGCGCACGCCAGCGCGGCCTGCAGGTCGGTGTCGGGGCAGATGACCTGGAATTCATCGCCGCCCGTGCGGGACACCACGTCATGTGTGCGTACGGCGCCGCGAATGGCGCATGCGACCTGCGTCAGATAGGCGTCGCCGACATCATGGCCGTAGATGTCATTCACCTGCTTGAACTGGTCGAGGTCGATCACCATGCAGGCCAGCGGGCGCCTGTTGCGCATGCTGGCTGCCCATTCCTGCTCGATCCGCGCCATGGCATGGCGACGGTTGGGAAGGCCCGTGAGCACATCGGTGAGCGCCATCTCCTCCAGGCGGCGGTTGGAGATGGAAAGTTCGGCGGCGAAGCGGCGCAGTTCCTCGCGGTCGTGCTCGCGTTCCTCGAGCAGGCGCACGATGCGCTGCCCCGCGCGCAGGCGCGCCAGGATCATGCGCGGATTGAGCGGCTTGGCAAGGTAGTCGTCCACGCCTGCCTGATAGCCCTCCAGCAGTCTGTCTTCCTCGTCCAGCGCGGTCAGCATCAGGATGTACAGATCGCGCCCGAGACGCGTCCCGCGCAAAGTCCGGGTCATCTCCATGCCGTCCAGGTGGGGCATGACCCGGTCCGTCACCAGCATGTGCGGTTGCATATCCAGGGCGATGCGCAGGCCCTCCCGTCCATCGGCAGCCTCGGACACCGCGTAGCCATCCGCCTCGAGCAGGGCGCGCAGCGCCAGGCGGATCGAACGATCGTCATCCACCACCAGGACGCGCATCCGTGGCGCCGATTCCGCTTCCCGAACGCTCGCCGCGGCATCTTGTGCCGCGGCGGATTGGGCCAACGCCTCGAAGTTCGGCCCCTCCGGCGCGGCCACGCCGAGGATCGCGGCCCATTCCCGCCATTCACGGACCACGCTGTCGCATAGCTGCGTGAGCTCATCGTTGGCGACCGAGACGCGCTCGCCCAATGCATGCAGACGCGGCATGTGTGCTGCACGTTCCGCTTCGGCAGTAGTACAGATGTCGGCAATCAGGCGCGCCAGGCCGAGGGACTGCTGCAGGACGTATTCGCGGCTGTCCTCGGGAAAGATGGCCTCGTCGCACAGCTCGTGGCCGCGCACGCTGTCGCAATAGATTCTCGGCAGCCCCCAGTCGGTCAGCATCGCGGCCGTCAGGTAGCGGTGGTCGATGGCGAAGCGTTCCCGCTCGAGTTCGACCAGGCCGGTCTGCCGGCTCTTCGAGGCGCTGCGAAGCACGTCGGCGTATTCGTTGGCATACAGCGTCGCCAGCGCCAGTTCGCCGACGCGGGCGAGCAGGCCGACGGAAAACGCCTCTTCGGCCTGTGCTGCGCGTGTGCGCAGCGTCAAGGCCTGCAGGGCGATGCCGCAGGCCAGCGACGACGCCCAGAAACGCGGGTAATCGAATCCCCTGCAGGCGCCCTCCTTGTGCTGGGATAGCAGCGAGAAGCCCAGCGACAGGTTGCGCACCGCCGGCATGCCGAGCACGACCAGTGCTTCCTGGACCGACACGACGGGACGCCCCGGATTGGCGTTCACCGAATTGGCCGCCTTGATGAGCCGGCCGACAAACGCCGGGTCCGGCTTGATGATGCGCGCCAGTTCGGCCATCGAGGCGTCTTCCTTTTGCGTCAGGCGCAAGATGGCCAGTGCCACGCCCTTGGGCGAGGGCAGGCTGCCCAGGGCCTTGAGCTTTTCAAACTGCGACATGTCCATCGGGTTCATGGCTGGACGTTATGCATGGTTGATCTTGGTCTAATAAAAGGGGGTTGATAGGCCTTGTGGAACCATAACGGCCGCCAGGCCGGTTTCTTTAGGGGCCCGTCATAAAGGTAGAATGCGCAGATGAACTATTGCAGTCACTGCGGCGCCCCCGTCATCCTGAAAGTTCCCGCCGGCGACACGCTGCCGCGCCATGTGTGCGAGCGCTGCATGACGGTGCACTACCTGAATCCGAAAATGGTGGCTGGGGCGATACCGGAATGGGGAGACAAGATCCTGCTTTGCCGGCGCGCCATCGAGCCGCGCGCCGGTTTATGGACGCTGCCGGCCGGCTTCATGGAAAACGCCGAGACCACCGCCCAGGCCGCCGCGCGGGAAACCCTGGAGGAAGCCTGCGCGCGCGTGGAGATCGGCGAGATGTTCACCTTCATCAACGTGCCGCACATCAACCAGGTGCATATCTTCTATCGGGCACGCCTGCTCGATCTGGATTTCGCCCCCGGCCAGGAATCGCTCGAGGTGCAGCTGTTCGACGAGGCCGACATTCCCTGGAAGGAAATCGCCTTCCGCACCATCGGCTTGACCTTGCGCCATTACTACGAAGACCGCAAGACCGGCCGTTTCGGCTTTCACGCCAGCGATCTGCAGGTTCCACCGAAGTAAGGCTAGCGGACCTCGGGGATATCGAACACCACTGGCAAGCGCACGGCGAAGGCGCGGCCACGCAGGGATTCGGGCAGGGCGGCGGAAGCGGCGGCACGCGACATCAAGTGTACGGCTTCGCGGTCGAGGATGTCATGCCCGCTGGAGCGGGCCAGAAGGATTTGCCGGGGCTGGCCGTCTTGGGAAACATCGACCCGCACTTCCGCCGTACCCTTCCAGCCGCGTTCGCGCGCCAAGGAAGGATATTGCTTGTAGGCCCGCGCTTCCCGCGCCAGCCCGATGCGGTAGGCGCGGATTCCGTCGGCATCCGGGCGTGACGCAGTCCCCTCCTGCGCAGCCGGATTCGGATTCTGGTTCCCCATGTCGCTGCTGACGGCCGCCGTGCCAAGGGTTGCCGGTCCCGCTGTGCGCACGCCTTCGGCGGCAGGCGGCGCAGCAAACGCCACCGGCTCCGTCTCGGACTTGGCAGCGACGCGCTGCCGCAGGGCGGTCTTGGTTTCGGACTTGTCCTGCGCAGTCGGGCTGTGCGGGGACGCCAGGGCAGGGCTGTGGTCCAGTGCGGAAGTACGCAGCGTCGCCGTCAGCGGCCGCCCATCCTGCTGGGCCATTCGCGGCAAGGCATCCGGCCAGAGCAGCAGGACATGCAGGACACAGGAAAGGGCCAGGGCGGGCAGCAACCCGCTTGCAAGTCGCCCTTCTTCGGCAATACTTTTAAAAATCACGATGCTCTGATACGCTACGGCAACTTTATGATTTTACACTGAAGATTAAACCGGAAAACGGACGCCAAAAGCGCCTGGATAGCGTTATGTCAAACCTGGGTCATCCACTCATCCTGACACTCGACATGAACGGTGCGCCGCACCGCTGGGTGAACTGGCAGCATGCCTGTTTTTACTACGCCAAGAATCTCGTCGCCTGGGTAGCGGGCGACCACAGTTTCACCATCCACGGCGGCATGAGCCGCGACACCGGCGAACGCTCCTTCATCACGGTGGACAGCATCATCGCCATCAAGGGCAAGGCGCTGGCGCCGCGCAGCCGCTCCGTCGTGCCGCCCCTCAACAACCGCGAACTGTTCCACCGCGACCGCCACATGTGCGGCTACTGCGGCCACGAATACTCCTTCATCCGCCTGACGCGCGACCACATCCTGCCCGTTTCGCAAGGCGGACGCGACCTGTGGATGAACGTCGTCACCGCCTGCCGCCACTGCAACCAGAAGAAGAGCGGCCGCACCCCCGAGCAGGCCGGCATGGAACTGCTCTACGCCCCCTACGTGCCGAACAAGGCCGAGTTCCTCATCCTCTGCAACCGCAACATCCTCGTCGACCAGATGGACTTCCTCGCGCAGCATGTCTCGGCGCACAGCCGCGTGAAATCGGCCGCCTGACATCGGCTGCACACCACCCCGGCGGGCAGTCGCCCGGGTTCTCACAAGTGCTCAAGTCGAGCGAGCTTCTGACGTTACTGCTTAGACTAGGCGTAGGTTGGCCCGTATTCCGACCAGGTGCACTCCTGCGCGACTACGTGATCCAGTGACTCAGCCATGCAGGTAACATGCCGGAATCATGCATACAGCCATGACAGACAAGTCTGACGGCACGCAAGCAGCGCCGACGCACGCGCCGCTGCGCCCCCTCGGCCTGCTCATCATCGAGGATTCGCCGGACGACCTGGCCCTCCTCTTGCGCGCCCTGCGCCGGGCAGGTTACGCCGCGGATTACCGCTGCGTGCGCACTGCCGCGGAAACCGAGCAGGCGCTGAATGACCGCCCCTGGGACATCGTGCTTTCCGACTACGCCCTGCCCGACTACTCCGGGCTGATGGCGCTTCACCAGGTGCAGGCGTTCGACCCGGACATGCCCTTCATCATCGTCTCCGGCAACATCGGCGAGGACGTCGCCGTCTCGGCCATGAAAGCCGGCGCGCACGACTACCTCATCAAGGGCAATTTTGCCCGCCTGGGCGCAGCCATCGAGCGCGAGGTGAAGGAAGCCGAGGGCCGCCGTGCGCGCCGCAGAAGCGAGCAGGAGCTGCGCGAAGCCAAGCTGCGCCTGCAGGCCCTGTCCAACCGCATGCTGCAGATGCAGGAAGCGGAACGCCGCCATATCGCGCGCGAGCTGCATGACGAGATCGGCCAGTCGCTCACCGCCATGAAGCTCAACCTCGATGCCCTGCAGCGCCGCCTGCTCGATCATGACGCCCTGCCCCTGGCTCTCGAAGTCACGGACATCGCCGATCTGCTGCTCGACCAGGTGCGCAAACTCTCTCTCGACCTGCGCCCGCCGCAGCTCGATGACCTGGGGCTCGCGGCCGCGCTCAACTGGCTGGTCAAGCGCCATAGCCTGCCGGAAGGCCCGGCCATCGTCCTCGACACGCCCGAATCAATGCCCCGCCTCGATCCGCTTGTCGAAACCGCCGGTTTCCGCGTCGCCCAGGAGGCCCTCACCAACGCCCTGCGGCATGCCCGGGCAGCGGAAATCCGCATCGCCCTCGGCTTCGCCGGGAACCGTTTCGAACTGACTGTGCGCGACGACGGCACCGGCTTCGACCTGTCCACGGCGCAGGATCATGCCCTGCGTGGCGGCAGCCTGGGCCTGGTCGGCATGAGCGAGCGCGCCGTGCTCGCCGGCGGCACCTTGCATATCGCCACACGGCCGGATGAAGGCACCGAGGTCGTTCTCGATTTTCCGTGCGCTGTGCCGGCGTCTTGCGGAGACTGACTTTGAAACCGATGCGCTTGCTCCTGGCGGACGATCACACCCTGGTGCGGGCGGGCCTGCGCGCGCTGCTCGACGGCATTGAAGGCGTTACCGTCGTGGCAGAGGCGGACAATGGCGAGCAGGCCGTGGCGCTGGCCGCGCAGCACCAACCGGACGTGGCCCTGCTCGACATCACCATGCCCGGCATGAACGGATTGCAGGCTGCCGAGCGGATACTGCGCGAACTGCCGGCCACCCGTGTCCTCTTCCTCTCCATGCACGCCGGCGAGGAATACGTGTCGCAGGCCCTCAAGCTGGGCGTCTCGGGCTATCTCCTCAAGGATGCCGCCACGCTCGAACTCCGCGCGGCCCTCGAAGCGGTGTCCTCGGGCGCAACCTACCTCTCGCCACGCATCACCAGCCGCTTGCTGCAATCGAACGGGCTGCGTCCGGCCGAAGCTCCGGCACAGCCGACGCTCACGGCGCGCCAGCTCGAAGTACTGAAATTGCTGGCGCTGGGCCATAGCACCAAGGAGATCGCCTTCAACCTGCAACTGTCTCCCAAGACCGTGGAAACCTACCGCGCGCAGATCATGGACCGGCTGGGCATTCACGACCTGGCCAGTCTGGTGCGCTACGCCATCCGCAACGGCCTCATCGACGCCAACGCCTGAGGGCGGGGGAACCCCGCCCGAACAAGTACTCCTGGGGTGCGCCTGAGGGCGGGAGAACCCCGCCCGAACAAGTACTCCTGGGGTACCGGTCTTCCCGGCATCCCCCATCAGGAAATTCCTGATGGGGGATGGGGAAATGACGGATGCAGGCTCCTACGCCTCCTGCCGTTACTTTCCCTGTCCGGACAAGTCAGCGAGGGTGAAGTGCTGGTTCAGCTTATTGATTCTATGGAGCCTTTCCATAAATCGCCCTGCGCGACGGAACGCCCAGTGCGCCTGCCGGAGGTGGGGAGGCCATGAACTCCCCGGAAGAATCCGTCTTGCGCCCCCTGCGCCTGCTCCTGGTCGAGGACACCCAGGATGACGCGCTGCTTCTCGAGCGCACCCTCAAAAAAGGGGGCTTCCAGCCCGACACGGTACGCGTACAGACTGCCGAGGATCTGCGTGCGGCACTCGACGCGGGCGGCTGGGACTTCGTCATCTCCGACTACACCATGCCCGAGTTCAGCGGCCTGCAGGCGCTGGCCATCACGCGCCAGCACGACCCACACCTGCCCTTCATCATCGTCTCGGGCAACATCGGCGAGGACGTGGCGGTGGGCGCCATGCGTGCCGGCGCACAGGACTATGTCATCAAGAGCAACCTGGCGCGACTGGTGCCCGCCATTGCGCGCGAACTCGAAGAAGCCGACGCCCGGCGCCGCAACAAGGAAACCGAAGCGGCCCTGAGTCAATTCCAGGAACGGCTCGGCAGCCTGCTCGGCTCGCTCGGCGACATCGTCTGGTCGGTCAGCCTGCCGGACATGCACATGGACTATTTGAACGACGCCGCGGAGGCCATCTGCGGCCGCCCCGTGGCCGAACTCTTCAGCAACCAGAAGTCCTGGCTGGAAATGGTGCATGCAGAGGACCGCGAGCGCATGCGCCACTACATCGGCGAGACCGTGGCCAAGGGTTCGAACAGCGCGGAATACCGCATCGTGCGCCCCGACGGCGAGCTCCGCTGGCTGTTCGACCGCGCCCGCGTCATCAGCGGCGACAACGGCGAGCCACTGCGCGTCGATGGCATCACCAGCGACGTGACGCATTACCAGCAGCAGCAGGACCTGCTCTACAAGGTGGCCCACCACGACGCCCTCACCGGCCTGCCCAATCGCGGCCTGATGCAGGATCGCCTGCGCCAGGCGCTGCACAAGCACGGACACATCGGAGAAACGCTGGCCGTCCTCATCATCGACGTCGACCGCTTCAAGACCATCAACGACAGCCTCGGCCACAAGATCGGCGATCAGGTCCTCTCGGAAGTGGCCCACCGGCTGCGCCAGGCGTTGCGCATCGAGGACACCGTGGCGCGCCTGGGCGGCGACGAGTTCGTCGTGCTCCTGCCCAATGTCGCGCACGAGGACCATGTCGCCGTGGTGGCACGCAAGCTCGTCCAGGCCATCGCGCCGACGATCGAGATCGAGGGCCACCGCATCCACTGTTCGGCCAGCCTCGGCATCTCTCTCTTCCCGCGCGACGGCGACAGCGTCGAGGCGCTGCTGAAGAACGCCGACGTCGCCATGTACGAAGCCAAGCGCGCCGGGCGCGACACCTTCCGCTTCTACGCCGCCGCCATGAATGCCGATGCCAGCCGCAACCTGAAGCTGGAAAACGCCCTGCGCGACGCCCTCGCGCGCAACGAGCTCGACCTGCACTACCAGCCGCAGATCGACCTCGGCCGCAATGGCGCCATCTGCGGCTTCGAGGCCCTGTTGCGCTGGACACCATGCCGAGCTCGGCTTTGTCTCGCCGGCCGAGTTCATCCCCATCGCCGAGGAAACCGGCCTCATCGTGCCGATCGGCGAATGGGTACTCGCCCGCGCCTGTCGCCAGGCCAAGCAGTGGGTGGAAGCCTTCGACACCAATCTGCGCGTGGCGGTCAACCTCTCGGCGCGCCAGTTCAGCCTGCCCAACCTGCCGCAGGTGGTCGCCGCCGCCCTGAAGGAATCGGGCCTGCCGGCGCGCAACCTGGAGCTGGAAGTCACCGAATCGCTCATCATGCAGGATGTCGAGCAGTCGGCGCACACGCTGCGCGAACTCAAGGCCATGGGCATCACCCTCGCCGTCGACGACTTCGGCACCGGCTATTCCAGCCTGGCCTACCTGAAGCGCTTTCCCCTCGACATCCTCAAGATCGACAAATCCTTCGTCGCCGAGATCACCTCGAACCCGGACGATGCCGCCATCTGCTCCTCGATCATCGCCATGGCCCACTCGCTGCGCAAGAAAGTCGTGGCCGAGGGCGTCGAGAACGAAGCCCAGCTGGGCTTCCTCGCCCAACAGCATTGCGACATCGCCCAGGGCTATCACTTCAGCAAGCCGGTGGTGGCGGCGGCGGCAGGCGAACTGCTGCACAAGGGATTGTCGCTGGGCACGCTGCCGACCCAGGCCTCGGCACGCACGCGCACCCTGCTGCTGCTCGACGACGAGGCGAACATCCTCACCTCCCTCAAACGTCTGCTGCGCCGCGAGGGCTACAACATCCTCATCGCCAACAACTCGACCGAGGCCTTCGAACTGCTCTCCGCCAACCCGGTCGGCGTGGTCATCTCGGACCAGCGCATGCCGGACATGACCGGCACGGAGTTCCTCAAGCGCGTCAAGGAGTTCTATCCCGACACGACCCGCATGGTGCTGTCCGGCTACACCGACCTGCAATCGGTCATCGAAGCCATCAACGAGGGCTCGATCTACCGCTTCCTCACCAAGCCGTGGGATGACGACCAGCTGCGAGCTGTCATCCGCGAAGCTTTCCAGCAGCAGGAGATGGCCCAGGAGAATGCCCTCCTCAACCAGCAGAACCGCGAGAACACCGCGCGCCTGCAGGAGATGAACGAGCGTCTGGAAAGCCTGCTCAGCCAGAAATCGGACCGCATCGCGCGCGACGAGGCGCTGATCGGCGCCGCCCAGGAAGCCTTCTACCAGGTGCCGGTGCCGCTGGTGGGCGTCAACGACAACGGCATGGTCGTGCTAGCCAACAGCCGCGCCCTGGAACTGTGGCCCGAAGCCCTGCCCGGCAGCGACCTGGTCGAGGCATTGCCGGCGGAACTGGCTGCCCTGTTGCTCTCGGTCGCTGCGATCGAACCGCTGCCGCTGGAAATCGGCGGTCGGCGCTATCTCGGGCAGCGCCAGCGCATCGATTCGCGCTCCGGCGGCACCGGCTGGCTGCTCACCTTCCTCCCCGCATCCCATGACGCAACGGGTGCGCCCTCCGAGACCGTCCCCGGCGCGGTCCCGCCACGCATTCACTAGCATTCACTAGATATATGACAACCACCACTACAGTCGACCTCACGCAAACCACGCTCGACAAGGTACCGCCGGTCGCCGGTGCCGTCATGGAGTTGCTGCGCTCACTCGACGACGAGAACCTCAACGCCACCAGCCTGGCAAAAAAGATCGGCCAGGACCCTGTGCTCTCGGCGCGCGTGCTGAAGATCGTCGAACTCGCCCTTCTACGGCGTCGCCGGCCAGGTCGCCAGCCTGCAGGAAGCCGTCATGGTGCTGGGTTTTTCCAATGTGCGGCGCCTGGCCCTGGCCGTCTCGCTCAATGGCAGCTTCCCCATGCGTGGCCATGGGGAAGCCGACCCGCGCCGCATCTGGCGCCACAGCTTCTGCGTGGCGCTGTGCGCCCAGGCGCTGGCGCCCCTGTGCCGCATCGAGGCGGAAGCGGCCTTCACCGCCGGCCTGCTGCACGACATCGGCCGCATCGCCCTGCTCTCCGTCGACCCGCAACGCTTCGCCGCCGTGCTTGCCGCGCGCGCCCAATACCCGGATCTCTCCGCCGCCGAGACGGCCCTGCTGGGCTTCACACACGCCGAGTTCGGCGCGCGCCTGCTCGAGCGCTGGCGCCTGCCGGGCATTCTGATTCGGGCCGTGGAGTTCCATCACCAGCCGGACACGGTCCCCACCCACCCGCTGACGGATCTCATCTACCTGGCCGACCAGCTGTCGCATGCGCTCGCCGACAACACCCTGGAAAACTCCGTGACGACGGCTGCGCCCAACAACGCCGCCATCCGGCTCGCGCTGACGCGGGTGCAATGCGTCGAGGCACTCACCCCCGTACCCGACCGGATCGAGGCACTTGCCGCCGTACTCAACTAAGGAAAGCCACCATGTCCACAGAAGAAGCCCAAACACTGGCCCGTCGCGTCGAGGAACTCGAGAAGGCCCATGCCGAGGTGCAGGCCATCAACAAGCGCCTGGAGGACACCCAGCAGCAGCTCCTGCAGTCGGAGAAGATGGCTTCCATCGGCCAGCTCGCCGCCGGCGTGGCGCACGAGATCAACAATCCCATCGGCTATGTGCACTCCAACCTGGGCAGCCTGGAAAGCTACGTCGGCGACATCTTCCGCATGCTCGAAGTGTATGCCGGCGTCGAAAGCGCCCATCCCGAACAGGCGGCGCTGTTCGTCGAAGCGAAGGCGCTGCGCGAAAAACTCGACATCGATTTCCTCAAGGAAGACGTGCGCGCCCTGCTGGCGGAAACGCGCGAGGGCATCGGCCGCGTCAAGAAAATCGTGCAGGACCTGAAGGACTTCTCGCGCACCGGCGCCGAGGACGAATGGCAGTGGGCCGACCTGCACAAGGGCATCGATTCCACGCTCAACATCGTCAACAACGAGATCAAGTACAAGGCCAAGGTGGTCAAGGAGTACGGCACGCTGCCGGAGATCGAATGCCTGCCCTCGCAGCTGAACCAGGTCTTCATGAACCTGCTGGTGAATGCCTCGCATGCCATCGAATCGCAGGGCACCATCACCGTGCGCACCGGCGCCGACGAACGCAGCCTGTGGGTGTCGGTGTCCGACACCGGCAGCGGCATCGCGCCGGAAAACCTGAAGCGCATCTTCGAGCCCTTCTTCACCACCAAGCCGGTGGGCAAGGGCACCGGCCTCGGCCTGTCGCTTTCCTACGGCATCCTGCAGAAGCACGGCGGCCGCCTCGAGGTGGAGAGTGAGTTGGGCCGCGGCACCACCTTCCGCGTCATCCTGCCGCGCGAGCGGGTCGCGCAGGCCGCCTGAGATTTGCGTCATGAACGAATCCGATACCGAAACCGAATCCACGCCCGAGGCACCGGCCGCCGGCGACGACTGGGGCGCCCTGTTCGACGCGCCCGCCGCGGCGGCGGAAAGTCAGCCTGCGCAGGACGGCGAGGCTGCGGCCGCACCGGGAGACGATTTCACCGTGCTCTGCGTGGACGACGAAGCCAACATCCTGTCCTCGCTCAAGCGCCTGTTCCGCCCGACGGGCTACCGCCTCCTCACCGCGAACAGCGGCGAAGAGGCCCTCGCCCTGATGGAAAAGGAAGCCGTCGACCTCATCATCTCGGACATGCGCATGCCCGGTCTGAACGGCGCCCAGGTGCTGGCCGCCTCGCGCGAACGCTGGCCCGACACGGTGCGCATCCTGCTCACCGGCTTTGCCGACATGAGCTCCACCATCGAGGCCATCAACAACGGGCAGCTGCACCGCTACATCGCCAAGCCCTGGGACGACAACGAGGTACTGCTGGTCGTGCGCGAGGGGCTGGAGAAGAAGGCCCTGCTGCGCGAGAAGGCACGTCTCGAGGCGCTGACGCACAAGCAGAATGAGGAACTCAAGGAACTCAACGCCAGCCTGGAGCAGAAGGTCGAAGCGCGCACGGCGGAGCTGGCCGCCGCCAATGAAAAGCTCAAGGCCGGCTTCATCAATGCCATCAAGACCTTCTCCGCCGTGATCGAGCTGCGCGGCGGCAAGATGGCCGGCCATTCGCGCCGCGTCGCCGATCTTGCCCGCAGACTGGCCGGCCTGCTGAAGGCGCCGCCGGCGGAAGTACAGAACGTCTTCTTTGCCGGGCTGCTGCACGACATCGGCAAGATCGGCCTGCCCGACCGCCTGCTGCAGAAGCCCTACATGACGCTGGCGCCCGGCGAACGCCATGAAGTGGAGAAGCACCCGGCACGCGCCACGGCGCTGCTGATGGGCCTGGATCAGATGCGCGACGCCGCCCCGATGATCCTCGCCCACCACGAACATTGGGATGGCAGCGGCTATCCGAACAAGGTGCGCGGCGCGGCCATCCCGATGGGCGCCCGCGTGCTGGCCGTGGTCAACGACTTCGACGGCATGCTCAACGGCACGATCTACAACCGCGACATGACGCAGAACGAAGCGCTGGACATGATCGCCGCCTCGCGCGGCAAGCGCTACGACCCGCGCGTGGCCGACGCCTTCGTTGCCATGATGCGCAACCCGGAGAAAGCCGAGGCGCCGGCGCCAAGCGGCTGGGTAGTGCGCACGGCCGACCTCAAGCTGGGCATGGCGCTCACCAAGGACCTGGTGACGCGCGACGGCGTGCTGCTGCTGGCGCACGACATCATGCTCGATGAAACGCTGATCCAGCAGATCCGCGATTACGAGCAGGCCGAAGGCCTCTCGCTGGAACTGCACGTCATCATGAAATCCGTTCGCGCCGTGGAGGCCGCATGAGTACTCAGAAATCCCGTCTGCTGCTGGTCGATGACGAGCCGAACATCCTGCGCTCCCTCGAGCGCCAGCTGCGCACCATCAGCCGGGGTGACGGCCCGGCCTATCTCATCGAGACCTGCACCAATCCCGTCGTCGCGCTGCAGCGCGCCGGGGAAGCCGCTTTCGATCTGGTGATTTCCGATTACCGCATGCCGGAGATGAATGGCGTCGACTTCCTGCGCGGCTTCCGCAGCCTGCAGCCGACGGCGGCGCGGCTGATCCTCTCCGGCCAGACCGACCTGGCCGGCATGATCGGAGCCATCAACGAGGCCGGCATCATGCGCTTCCTCGCCAAGCCCTGGGAGGAAGCCGAGCTGGTCTTCGCCGTCGAAACCGCCCTGCGCGAGCGCAACCTGCTGCTGGAGAATCAGCGCCTCGCCGACGAACTGCGCGCCAGCCGCGGCGTCATCGCCCGCCAGGAGGCCGAGTTGCGGCGCCTGGAGCGCGAGAGCCCCGGCATCACCAGGGTGAACTGGGACGCCGACGGCGCGGTACATCTGGTCGACACCGACATTGCAGCGGAAGGAATGCAGTCTTGACGGAAAACGACATTCCTCCGGCGCAGCAGGGGCTGTGCGCAGACGCTTGCCGCGCCCTTTTTGAGCACAGCCGCGAGGGCATCTTCCGCGTAGACGCACAAGGCGTTCTCGTCTTCGTCAACCGGCGCGCCGCCGAGATGTTCTGCTGCAGCGACGACGAGCTGGTCGGCAAGCGCTTCTTCGAACTGCACTTCGGCGAGGATCTTTCGCGGGCGAAGCGAAATTTCGAGGCGCGCCGCCTGGGCGAGTCCGGACTCAGCGATTACCGCGTGCGCAGGAAAGACGGCACATCCGTCTGGATCGCCGTCTCCTCCACGCCGGTTTTCGACGACGACGGTGTTTTCCTCGGCCTGACCGGCTTTGTCAGTGACATCGACGCACGCAAGCGTCAGGAAGAAATTTCAGAACAGGAACGCCGCCTGCTGCGCCGCATCGCCAGCGATGCCTCACTGCTGGAAATCCTGGACGACCTGTGCCTCACGCTGCAGAAGCTCGCCTCGCATCCGTTGCGCGGCGCCATCATGGCCGCCGATGACGGCGGCACCGTACTGCGCTGCCTGACCGCGCCGAGCCTACCGACGGCCTTCCGTCAGTACGCTGTCTATTCCATTCCTGAGGGCGCTTCGGCCTGCGCCCGCGCCCTGCGCACCGGCCAGCCGGTCAACATCGAAGATGCGCTGAACGAGGATGCGCCGGCGCAGGTGCTGGCTGACAGGCATCAGTTCGGCTACGGCGCCATCTGGTCCTACCCCATCCTGCAGGAAGGACACGGCCTCGGCACGCTGGCCCTGATGCCCGATCTGCCGGGTACGCCGAGCGCCGAGGATGCACGACTGATCGAGTTCGGCGTCGAAGTGGCGCGGCTGGCCCTCGCGCATGATCGCGACGCGAAGGCGCTGCGCGAATCCGAGCAGCGCTTCCGCGACTTCACCAAACTGGCGGCCGACTGGTACTGGGAACAGGACGCCGAATTCCGCTTCACCGAAGTCAGTTACGGCCCGGGCAGCCGCCCCGCGCTTCCGCCTTATTACGATGTCGGCTCCATCGGCAAATGCCGCTGGGAATTGCCCTACGTCAACGCCTCCGAAGCGTTCTGGGAAGAGCACCGGCGCCTGCTCGCCGCCGGAAAACCCTTCTCCGACCTGCAGTTGCAGCGGCGGGATACCGATGGCGACATCCGCACCGTAGAGATCAGCGGCCAGCCACTCCTCGACGCCGCGGGTCGTCTCAAGGGCTACCGGGGCGTGGGCCGCGACATCACCGAACGCGTCCGCGCGGAAGCACAGGTGCGCGAACTGAACGCCACCCTGGAAGAGCGCGTGCGGGCACGCACCAGCGAACTCGAATCCGCCAACCAGGAACTGGACGCCTACAACTACTCGGTTTCACACGACCTGCGCGCCCCGCTGCGTTCGGTGGAGGGCTTCAGCCAGGCCTTGCTGGAAGACTATGCGGATGCGCTCGATGACAGCGGACGCGACTACCTGCAGCGCATTGGCGCGGCGACAAAACGCATGGGCGTGCTCATCGATGCCATGTTCCACTTGTCCCGGCTGACGCGCTCGCTGATGCAGATCCGCAAGGTGGACCTGTCGGCCAATGCCTGGGCGATCATCGAAGATCTTCGGCATGCAGACCCCGCGCGACAGGTCGACGTCATGGTCGCATCGGACATGGCAGCGGAGGGCGATTCCGACCTGCTGAGGATCGTGCTGGCCAATCTGCTCGACAACGCCTGGAAATACACGGCCCGCGCCGGACAGGCGCGTATCGAGTTCGGCGTCGTCGATGAGAGTGCGGCCAGCCCGGTCTTCTTCGTCCGCGACAATGGCGACGGCTTCGACATGCGCTTCGCCGACAAGCTGTTCAAGCTGTTCCAGCGCCTGCATCGCGAGGATGACTTCGACGGCCACGGCGTCGGCCTCGCCACAGTGCAGCGCATCGTGCGCCGGCATGGCGGCCGCATCTGGGCCGAAAGCGCAAAGGGACAGGGCGCCGCCTTTTACTTCACCTTGTGGAACGACGCCGCCCTCCGCCGTATCGCGGAAGCTGACTTTCAGCAGCGCCTGGCCTGAGTGGCGGAACAACGGGAGCGGAACCATGGGAATGAAGGACGAGATCGACGCGGCGCTGCAGGCGCATGCCGCCTGGCGCAAGCACTTCAAGGACTATCTCTACGGCCATGCCGCCTTCGACCTCGACGCCGTATCGGCGACGGACCAATGCGATTTCGGCCGCTGGCTGGGCAAGGAAGGCCACCGTCTGATGCCGACCGAACTGCATGATCAGATCACCACCGCGCATGCGGAATTCCATCGCGTTGCGGGGAGCATCATCCAGATGATCAAGCAGAAGCAATTCGATGAAGCCCGCCAGGACATCGCCCGCGAAGGCGCGCTTAACCGGGTCAGCGCGCAACTCACCGCGCTGCTGCTGAAGGCAACGCTGCGCGAGGCTGGCGGTACCAGCCCGACAGGCGAACCGGCGCGCGCACCGGAGGCTGCCCTCAGAACTGATCAACCGGCCCAATAGGCGAGGACGAGATCGTGCAACACGAACACGGCATGGAAAATCTTGGCGACTTCCTGCACGGCCTGCGTGAGCTGGCCGAGGCTTCCTTTCCCAAGCGCTGCCCGACCTGCGGACGCACTTTCGAGACGGCGGCCGAGTTCGTCGCCCAGACGCAGCCGGTGCGCTCCAACCACAGCGGCGTGAAACAGGCGCAGAACGACAACGGCGTGGCCATGCTCGAGCTCTACCGCAATTGCCCCTGCGGCTCGACTCTGATGGATTTCTTCAGCGAGCGCCGTGACACGTCGGACAAGGGCCTGCTGCGGCGCAAGCGCTTCGAGGAGCTGCACGCCTATCTTGTGACGAACGGCGTGGACAAGGTGCTGGCGCGCACGGAGCTGCTCAAGGTCATGCGCGGCGAGCCGAGCGAACTGCTGAAGAAGATCGCGCCACCGCCGCAGAAGAAATCGGCCTGAGCATCGCTTCAGCCACCCGGTAGAATGGGCGGATGCTATTGCCGCCCGAAACCCGGCTTCTCACCGCCTACCGCAAGCACTGGGCCCACCGCTTCGGCATCTCGCCCTTCCTGCCGATGTCGCGCGCCGAAATGGATGCGCGCGGCTGGGACGAGTGCGACATCATCCTCGTCACCGGCGATGCCTACATCGACCACCCCAGCTTCGGCATGGCGCTGGTTGGCCGTCTGCTCGAGGCGCAGGGCTTTCGCGTCGGTATCCTCAGCCAGCCGGACTGGCATTCGGCCGAGCCCTTCCGCGCGCTGGGCCGGCCGAAGCTCTTCTTCGGCGTGACCGCCGGCAACATGGATTCGATGGTCAACCGCTACACGGCCGACCGCAAGATCCGCTCCGACGACGCCTATACGCCGCACGCCGAGCCGGGCAAGCGCCCCGACCGCGCCGTCGTCGTCTATGCGCAGCGCTGCCGCGAGGCTTTCCCCGGCACGGCCGTCGTCATCGGCAGCATCGAGGCGAGCTTGCGCCGCATCGCCCACTACGACTACTGGTCGGACACGGTGCGCCGCTCCATCCTGCCGGATTCCAAGGCCGACCTGCTGCTCTTCGGCAATGCCGAGCGCGCCATCGTCGAACTGGCGCATCGCCTGGCGAAGGGCGTGCCGATCCAGGAAATCCGCGACCTGCGCGGCAGCGCCTTCATGGCGCCGCGCGGCTGGCGGCCGGGCGAGGCGTGGGCCGAGGTCGACTCGACGGAAATGGATACGCCGGGTGCCGTGCATCCCCACCCAGACCCGTATGCCACAACGCCCCCATTCGGAAAAGTGGGGTCGGGGGATGGAGGGTCATCTCCCCCCTTTGAAAAAGGGGGGCCGGAGGGGATTTCACTGGCTGAATCGAAAGTCAGCCCCCACAACACGGCGACAACTTTCCCGCTGCGCCAGCTCAAGCTGGAAGCGCGCCGCGCCGAACGCGCCCACACCGTGATCCGGCTGCCTGCCTACGAGCAGGTGAAGGAAGACCCGGTCCTCTACGCCCACGCCTCGCGCACTTTTCACCTCGAATCCAATCCCGGCAACGCGCGCGCGCTGGTGCAGGCCCACGGCGAGCGGGACGTCTGGCTCAACCCGCCGCCGGTGCCGCTCACCACGCCGGAGATGGACCATGTCTACGGCCTGCCCTTCGCGCGCGCGCCGCACCCCGCCTATGGCAATGCAAAAATCCCGGCGTGGGAGATGATCCGTTTCTCCATCAACATCATGCGCGGCTGCTTCGGCGGCTGCACCTTCTGCTCCATCACCGAGCACGAGGGCCGCATCATCCAGAGCCGCTCCGAGGCCTCGATCCTGCACGAGATCGAGGAGATCCGCGACAAGACGCCCGGCTTCACCGGCGTCGTCTCCGACCTGGGCGGGCCGACGGCGAACATGTACCGCCTGCAATGCAAGGACGCGAAGATCGAGGAGGCCTGCCGGCGCCTGTCCTGTGTCTATCCGGACATCTGCCCGAACATGGGCACCGACCACGGCCCGCTGGTGCAGCTCTACCGCAAGGCGCGCGCCCTGCCTGGCGTGAAGAAGGTGCTGATCGGCTCCGGCCTGCGCTACGACCTCGCCGTGAAATCGCCGGAGTACGTCAAGGAACTCGTCACGCACCACGTCGGCGGCTACCTGAAGATCGCGCCGGAGCACACCGAGGCGGGCCCGCTGTCGAAAATGATGAAGCCGGGCATCGGCGCCTATGACACGCTTCAAGGCGCTGTTCGAGAAATTCTCGCGCGAAGCGGGCAAGGAGCAATACCTCATCCCCTACTTCATCGCCGCCCATCCCGGCACCACCGACGAGGACATGCTGGCATTGGCGCTGTGGCTGAAGAAGAACGGTTTCCGCCTCGACCAGGTGCAGACCTTCCTGCCCACGCCGCTGGCGCTGGCCACCGCCATGTACCACACGGAGAAGAACCCGCTGCGCAAGGTGACGCGCACGGCGGAAGGCGTCGAGGTCGTGCGCGGCGGCCGCCAGCGCAAGCTGCACAAGGCCTTCCTGCGCTACCACGATCCGGAGAACTGGCCGCTGCTGCGCGAGGCGCTACGGCGCATGGGACGTGCCAACCTGATCGGCGGCGGCAAGCAGCACCTGATCCCGGCCTTCCAGCCGGCTGGAACCGCCAGGCCCGTCGCCAGGACCGCGCGGCCCGCCGCAAGAAGCGGCAAGACGACCGCAGGACAGCGCTCCGGCAAGCGCTAAAGCATTCCCGTCGGCAGTCGTTAAGATACTGATAGTCGTTGCATATTTCACAGAATCTGCCATGCAATAAGTTATCATCCCCCAGGACAAACACGACGCGACAACCGTGAGCGAAGAACAGGAAAAAAAACAGGCGGCCCCCAAGGCAACCCTGCATCTGGGCGAGAGCCTGCCCGAGGACCAGCTGCACCATGATCCGCTGCTCGACTGCCTGGTCGAGTTGACGCGCATCCATGGCCGGCCCAGCACGCGCGCCGCCCTCTCTGCCGGCCTGCCCCTGCCGAAGGTGGGGCTCACACCTTCCCTCTTCCATCGCGCCGCTTCGCGCGCCGGTTTTTCCAGCAAGGTGGTGCGCCGCCCGCTGGAGAAGATCGAAACGGTGCTGCTGCCCGCCATCCTGCTGCTGGAAGGCAACGAAGCCTGCCTGCTGATGGGCTGGGAGGAGGACGGCCAAAAGGCACGTGTGTTGTTTCCGGATGCGGGCCAGGGCAGCGTCAGCCTCGAACGCGAGGCCATCGAGACGCGCTACGCCGGCATCGCCATCTTCGCCCGGCCGCACTTCCGCTTCGACCAGCGCACGCCGCAGGTCAGCGAAGTCGTCCAGCGCCATTGGTTCTGGGGCACTTTCCTGGAACAGATGCCGGTCTACCGCGACGTCCTCATGGCCGCAGGCCTCATCAACGTCCTGGCGCTGGCGATGCCGCTGTTCGTCATGAACGTGTACGACCGCGTCGTGCCCAATTTCGCCGTCGAGACGCTGTGGATGCTGGCGGCGGGCATCCTGCTCGTGCTGGGTGTCGATTACGCCCTGCGCCTGCTGCGCGGCCATTTCGTGGACCTGGCCGGCGCGCGCATCGACCACAAGCTCTCGGCGCTGATCATGGAGCGGGTGCTGGGCATGCGCATGGCCGACCGGCCCGCTTCGGTCGGCTCCTTTGCCGCCACGCTGCGCTCCTTCGAATCGGTGCGCGACTTCATCGCCTCGGCCACGGTCACCGCGCTGATCGATTGGCCCTTCGCCATCCTCTTCCTGCTGGTCATCGCCTGGATTTCCTGGCCCCTGGTCTTCATCCCGATTCTCGGCGGTCTGGGCATGCTGATCTACAGCTACGTCATCCAGCACAAGATGCACGATCTGTCGGAGACCACCTACCGCGCTTCCGCCCTGCGCAACGCCACCCTGATCGAAAGCCTGACCGCGCTGGAAACCATCAAGGCGCACGGCGCAGAAGGCCAGATGCAGGCGAAGTGGGAGAAGACCGCCGCCTTCCTCGCCCGCGTCAGCGCCGAGTTGCGCCTGCTTTCTTCCTCCGCCATGAACGGGGCGGCCACCCTGCAGCAGTTCGTCAACCTCGCCACAGTGGTGGGCGGCGTCTACCTGATCCATGCCGGCATGCTGACCATGGGCGGCCTGATCGCCTGCACCATGCTGTCCGGCCGGGCGATGGCGCCGCTGGCGCAACTCGTCGCCCTGCTCATGCAGTACCAGAACGCGCGCCTGGCCCTGACGTCGCTCGAGGAGACGATGAAGCGCCCGACCGAACGCGCCAATGAATCGGCATTCGTGCACCGTGCCGAAATCCGCGGCGAGATCGAGTTCCGCGACGTCACCTTCGGCTATGCCGAAGACACCGAACCGGCGCTGAAGAACGTTTCCTTCAAGCTGCGCCCCGGCGAGCACGTCGTCGTGCTGGGTCGCGTCGGCTCCGGCAAGACGACGCTGCAGAAGCTGATCATGGGCCTGTATGCGCCCACCTCGGGCGCGGTGTACATCGACGGCGTGGACCTGCGCCAGCTCGACCCCGCCGACGTGCGCCGCAACATCGGCTATGTCGGGCAGGACGCCCTGCTCTTCTACGGCAGCCTGCGCGACAACATCGCCATCGGCGCGCAATATGCCGACGACCAGACCATCATCGAAGCGGCGGAAATGGGCGGCCTCGCCGATTTCGTCAATCGCCATCCGAAGGGCTTCGACATGCTCATCGGCGAGCGTGGCGAATCCATCTCCGGCGGCCAGCGTCAGGGCGTGGCCATGGCGCGCGCCGTGCTGCTCGATCCGCCGATCCTGCTGCTCGACGAGCCTACCAGTTCGATGGACTTCAGCTCCGAGGAAGAGCTCAAGGGCCGGCTGCGCCGCTTCGCTGAGCACAAGACGATGGTCATCGTCACGCATCGGCTGAGCCTGCTCGACCTGGCGCATCGCATCATCGTCGTCGACGGCGGCCGGGTGGTCGCCGACGGTGCGCGCGACAAGGTCGTCGAGGCCCTGCAGTCGGGCAAGGTCGGGAGGGCGGCATCATGAACCCGCAGCCCTGGATCCGCCGCGCCGGGAAAGTGCATGGCTGGCTGGAGGCCATCCGCCTCAGGATCCAGCCGCACTTCGACCGCTGGCTGAAGGCGTGGCAGTCCGAGGGCGAGCGCCCGGAGCCGGATTTCGTCGCCGACGCCGACCTCTACATGATCCAGCAGGAGCCGCTGCGCGCGCGCGTGCTGCTGAAAAGCGGCATCGTCGTCCTGGCGATCTTCATCATGTGGGCGGCGGTCGCCCAGATCGACGAGATCACGCGCGGCGAAGGCAAGGTCATCCCTTCGCGCCAGTTGCAGGTGCTGCAGAGCCTGGACGGCGGCATCGTCGAAGAGATCGCCGTGCAGGAAGGCCAGATCGTCGAAGCCGGGCAGATCCTGCTCAAGGTCGACCCGACGCGCTTCGTCTCCTCGGTGCGGGAGAGCCGCGCGCAGTATTCTGTCGCATCCTCGCCAAGGCGGCACGCCTGCGCGCGCTGGTTGAGGGCAAGCCTTTCGTGCCACCGCCGGAGGCGCTCAAGGAAGATCCGAAGACAGTGGAGGAAGAACGCCGCCTGTACGAATCGCGCGCCTCCGAACTGGAGGCGCAGATCTCGATCGCGCGCCAGCAGCTGGCGCAGCGCCAGCAGGAGCTCAACGAAGCCTCTTCGCGGCGTGCCCAGGCTGCCCAGGCCTACGATCTCACCGCCAGGGAACTGTCGGTCACCAAGCCCTTGCTCAGCGCCGGCGCCGTTTCCGAAGTCGAGCTCCTGCGCCTGGAGCGCGATGTATCCCGCTTCCGCGGCGAGCGCGACCAGGCCAGCGCGCAGATCGCGCGCTCCCAGGCGGCCATTGCCGAGGCGACGCGCAAGATCCAGGAAGTCGAGCTGAACTTCCGCAACGAAGCCGGCAAGGAACTGGCCGAAACCCAGGGCAGGCTGAACGCCCTGACGGAAGGCAATGTCGGCCTGGCCGACAAGGTCAAGCATTCCGACATCCGCTCCCCCGTGCGCGGCACCGTGAAGCGCCTGCTGGTCAACACCGTGGGCGGCGTGGTGCAGCCGGGCAAGGACGTCGTCGAGATCGTGCCGCTGGAGGACAACCTGCTGCTCGAAGCCAAGGTGCTGCCCAAGGACATCGCCTTCCTGCGGCCGGGGCAGAAGGCCATCGTCAAGTTCACCGCCTATGATTTCTCCATCTACGGCGGTCTGGACGCCAAGCTGGAGAATATCGCCGCGGATTCCATCACCGACGAGCGCGGCAATACCTTTTACACAGTGAAAGTGCGCACGGACAAATCAAGTCTGGGCGCCAATCTGCCGATCATTCCCGGCATGGTGGCGGAAGTCGACATCGTGACAGGCCAGAAAAGCATCCTCGCCTACCTGTTGAAACCGGTGCTCAAGGCCAAACAGGCAGCGTTCACCGAGCGTTGAGGCGGGGATGAAGCAGGCAACACATTGTTTTGTATCGGAAACAGGGGAACTCCTGCCGCGCTGGCTGCAAGCGTTTCCGAAAGCCAGCGGCTTGCGCCTCGACGAAATCGCCAAACCAAAACCCGCACCCACGCTTTTATGGGTGCGCCTGCCCCCCAACCGGGCCATCGCCCCATTGCTGGCGGATCTCCGCCATCGCCTGGGAAACCTGCCCTGCATTCTCCTCAGTGACACCCCGGGCGACGACCAGGCCTTGGCAGGTTTCTCTGCCGCAGCAAGAGGTTACTGCAACACGCACGCCGCCCCCGCCTTCCTGCAGCAGATCGCCGAAGTCGTCGGCCAGGGCGGATTATGGATCGGCGAAAACCTGATGAACCGCCTGGTTGACGCCACGGCGCGCATCGCCATCGACAAGCCCGCCGGTCCCGCAGAATCCTGGGCCAGCCTGCTCACCCCGCGGGAACAGGAAGTGGCGCGCGCCGTCGCCGAAGGCGCCAGCAACAAGGAAATCGCCCGCGGACTCGGCATCACCGAGCGCACCGTCAAGCTCCATGTCGGCGCCGTCCTCGAAAAGCTTGCCGTGCGCGACCGCCTGCAGATCGCCCTGATCGTCAACGGCATACGCCAAAGTCAGCCCGCCTGACACGGCGGGTCCAGCCGCACCCTGTACTTCGGTACAGTTCCCGACTCCCTCCCCGGCGGGCATCATGCCCATATTGAGCTCAATCCGCAGGGAGAAACACCATGGCAGCAGGCGACATCATTGGCAAAGTGGCATCCATCCAGGGCCAGGCTTTCATCCAGGCCCAGGACGGCAGTCGGCGCCCCCTCAAGGTCGGCGACCTCGTCCATGAAGGCGAGGTCATCCTCACCGCCGACAACAGCCGCGTCGAGCTGGAATTCAACGACGGCAAGCCGTTTCTCCTGCGCGCCAACGAAACCGTCACCCTCGACGCCGCCGTCATCGGTGCCGAACTGCCCGAACCGCGCAACGCCGCCCTGCTCGATCGCGTCGGCGAACTAGCCGATATCACCCGCGCCATTGCCGAAGGCAGCAGCCTCGACCAGCTCCTCGAAGAAACCGCGGCCGGCCTCACCGGGGGTGACGGCGGCGACGGCGGCCACAGCTTCGTCCAGCTGCTGCGCATCGCCGAAGCCCTCGATCCAGCCGGATACAACTACCAGTTTGGCCCGAGCGGCCCCGGTTTCGAACTGCCGCCAGGGGGCGGGATGCCAGATGAGGTGCCCGTTCCGGCTGCGCCCCCCGCAACGCCGCCCGCCAGCGCCACCATCACGCTCGACGCCAACATCACCGCCGATGACGTCATCAACGCCGCCGAAGCCGGCGCCAACGTCGCCGTCACCGGCACCGTGGGCGGCGATGCCCAGGTCGGCGACACCGTCACGCTGACGGTCAATGGCAACACCTACACCGGCACCGTGGCCGCCGGACTGACTTTCAGCATCAACGTGGCCGGCGCCGATCTGGCCGCCGACCCCGACACCACCATCGATGCGAGCATCAGCACCACCGATGCGGCCGGCAACACCGGCACCGGCACCGACACCGAGTCCTACTCGGTCGATACCACCGCGCCCGTGCCCACCATCACGCTCGACGCCAACATCACCGCCGATGACGTCATCAACGCCGCCGAAGCCGGCGCCAACGTCGCCGTCACCGGCACCGTGGGCGGCGATGCCCAGGTCGGCGACACCGTCACGCTGACGGTCAATGGCAACACCTACACCGGCACCGTGGCCGCCGGACTGACTTTCAGCATCAACGTGGCCGGCGCCGATCTGGCCGCCGACCCCGACACCACCATCGATGCGAGCATCAGCACCACCGATGCGGCCGGCAACACCGGCACCGGCACCGACACCGAGTCCTACTCGGTCGATACCACCGCGCCCGTGCCCACCATCACGCTCGACGCCAACATCACCGCCGATGACGTCATCAACGCCGCCGAAGCCGGCGCCAACGTCGCCGTCACCGGCACCGTGGGCGGCGATGCCCAGGTCGGCGACACCGTCACGCTGACGGTCAATGGCAACACCTACACCGGCACCGTGGCCGCCGGACTGACTTTCAGCATCAACGTGGCCGGCGCCGATCTGGCCGCCGACCCCGACACCACCATCGATGCGAGCATCAGCACCACCGATGCGGCCGGCAACACCGGCACCGGCACCGACACCGAGTCCTACTCGGTCGATACCACCGCGCCCGTGCCCACCATCACGCTCGACGCCAACATCACCGCCGATGACGTCATCAACGCCGCCGAAGCCGGCGCCAACGTCGCCGTCACCGGCACCGTGGGCGGCGATGCCCAGGTCGGCGACACCGTCACGCTGACGGTCAATGGCAACACCTACACCGGCACCGTGGCCGCCGGACTGACTTTCAGCATCAACGTGGCCGGCGCCGATCTGGCCGCCGACCCCGACACCACCATCGATGCGAGCATCAGCACCACCGATGCGGCCGGCAACACCGGCACCGGCACCGACACCGAGTCCTACTCGGTCGATACCACCGCGCCCGTGCCCACCATCACGCTCGACGCCAACATCACCGCCGATGACGTCATCAACGCCGCCGAAGCCGGCGCCAACGTCGCCGTCACCGGCACCGTGGGCGGCGATGCCCAGGTCGGCGACACCGTCACGCTGACGGTCAATGGCAACACCTACACCGGCACCGTGGCCGCCGGACTGACTTTCAGCATCAACGTGGCCGGCGCCGATCTGGCCGCCGACCCCGACACCACCATCGATGCGAGCATCAGCACCACCGATGCGGCCGGCAACACCGGCACCGGCACCGACACCGAGTCCTACTCGGTCGATACCACCGCGCCCGTGCCCACCATCACGCTCGACGCCAACATCACCGCCGATGACGTCATCAACGCCGCCGAAGCCGGCGCCAACGTCGCCGTCACCGGCACCGTGGGCGGCGATGCCCAGGTCGGCGACACCGTCACGCTGACGGTCAATGGCAACACCTACACCGGCACCGTGGCCGCCGGACTGACTTTCAGCATCAACGTGGCCGGCGCCGATCTGGCCGCCGACCCCGACACCACCATCGATGCGAGCATCAGCACCACCGATGCGGCCGGCAACACCGGCACCGGCACCGACACCGAGTCCTACTCGGTCGATACCACCGCGCCCGTGCCCACCATCACGCTCGACGCCAACATCACCGCCGATGACGTCATCAACGCCGCCGAAGCCGGCGCCAACGTCGCCGTCACCGGCACCGTGGGCGGCGATGCCCAGGTCGGCGACACCGTCACGCTGACGGTCAATGGCAACACCTACACCGGCACCGTGGCCGCCGGACTGACTTTCAGCATCAACGTGGCCGGCGCCGATCTGGCCGCCGACCCCGACACCACCATCGATGCGAGCATCAGCACCACCGATGCGGCCGGCAACACCGGCACCGGCACCGACACCGAGTCCTACTCGGTCGATACCACCGCGCCCGTGCCCACCATCACGCTCGACGCCAACATCACCGCCGATGACGTCATCAACGCCGCCGAAGCCGGCGCCAACGTCGCCGTCACCGGCACCGTGGGCGGCGATGCCCAGGTCGGCGACACCGTCACGCTGACGGTCAATGGCAACACCTACACCGGCACCGTGGCCGCCGGACTGACTTTCAGCATCAACGTGGCCGGCGCCGATCTGGCCGCCGACCCCGACACCACCATCGATGCGAGCATCAGCACCACCGATGCGGCCGGCAACACCGGCACCGGCACCGACACCGAGTCCTACTCGGTCGATACCACCGCGCCCGTGCCCACCATCACGCTCGACGCCAACATCACCGCCGATGACGTCATCAACGCCGCCGAAGCCGGCGCCAACGTCGCCGTCACCGGCACCGTGGGCGGCGATGCCCAGGTCGGCGACACCGTCACGCTGACGGTCAATGGCAACACCTACACCGGCACCGTGGCCGCCGGACTGACTTTCAGCATCAACGTGGCCGGCGCCGATCTGGCCGCCGACCCCGACACCACCATCGATGCGAGCATCAGCACCACCGATGCGGCCGGCAACACCGGCACCGGCACCGACACCGAGTCCTACTCGGTCGATACCACCGCGCCCGTGCCCACCATCACGCTCGACGCCAACATCACCGCCGATGACGTCATCAACGCCGCCGAAGCCGGCGCCAACGTCGCCGTCACCGGCACCGTGGGCGGCGATGCCCAGGTCGGCGACACCGTCACGCTGACGGTCAATGGCAACACCTACACCGGCACCGTGGCCGCCGGACTGACTTTCAGCATCAACGTGGCCGGCGCCGATCTGGCCGCCGACCCCGACACCACCATCGATGCGAGCATCAGCACCACCGATGCGGCCGGCAACACCGGCACCGGCACCGACACCGAGTCCTACTCGGTCGATACCACCGCGCCCGTGCCCACCATCACGCTCGACGCCAACATCACCGCCGATGACGTCATCAACGCCGCCGAAGCCGGCGCCAACGTCGCCGTCACCGGCACCGTGGGCGGCGATGCCCAGGTCGGCGACACCGTCACGCTGACGGTCAATGGCAACACCTACACCGGCACCGTGGCCGCCGGACTGACTTTCAGCATCAACGTGGCCGGCGCCGATCTGGCCGCCGACCCCGACACCACCATCGATGCGAGCATCAGCACCACCGATGCGGCCGGCAACACCGGCACCGGCACCGACACCGAGTCCTACTCGGTCGATACCACCGCGCCCGTGCCCACCATCACGCTCGACGCCAACATCACCGCCGATGACGTCATCAACGCCGCCGAAGCCGGCGCCAACGTCGCCGTCACCGGCACCGTGGGCGGCGATGCCCAGGTCGGCGACACCGTCACGCTGACGGTCAATGGCAACACCTACACCGGCACCGTGGCCGCCGGACTGACTTTCAGCATCAACGTGGCCGGCGCCGATCTGGCCGCCGACCCCGACACCACCATCGATGCGAGCATCAGCACCACCGATGCGGCCGGCAACACCGGCACCGGCACCGACACCGAGTCCTACTCGGTCGATACCACCGCGCCCGTGCCCACCATCACGCTCGACGCCAACATCACCGCCGATGACGTCATCAACGCCGCCGAAGCCGGCGCCAACGTCGCCGTCACCGGCACCGTGGGCGGCGATGCCCAGGTCGGCGACACCGTCACGCTGACGGTCAATGGCAACACCTACACCGGCACCGTGGCCGCCGGACTGACTTTCAGCATCAACGTGGCCGGCGCCGATCTGGCCGCCGACCCCGACACCACCATCGATGCGAGCATCAGCACCACCGATGCGGCCGGCAACACCGGCACCGGCACCGACACCGAGTCCTACTCGGTCGATACCACCGCGCCCGTGCCCACCATCACGCTCGACGCCAACATCACCGCCGATGACGTCATCAACGCCGCCGAAGCCGGCGCCAACGTCGCCGTCACCGGCACCGTGGGCGGCGATGCCCAGGTCGGCGACACCGTCACGCTGACGGTCAATGGCAACACCTACACCGGCACCGTGGCCGCCGGACTGACTTTCAGCATCAACGTGGCCGGCGCCGATCTGGCCGCCGACCCCGACACCACCATCGATGCGAGCATCAGCACCACCGATGCGGCCGGCAACACCGGCACCGGCACCGACACCGAGTCCTACTCGGTCGATACCACCGCGCCCGTGCCCACCATCACGCTCGACGCCAACATCACCGCCGATGACGTCATCAACGCCGCCGAAGCCGGCGCCAACGTCGCCGTCACCGGCACCGTGGGCGGCGATGCCCAGGTCGGCGACACCGTCACGCTGACGGTCAATGGCAACACCTACACCGGCACCGTGGCCGCCGGACTGACTTTCAGCATCAACGTGGCCGGCGCCGATCTGGCCGCCGACCCCGACACCACCATCGATGCGAGCATCAGCACCACCGATGCGGCCGGCAACACCGGCACCGGCACCGACACCGAGTCCTACTCGGTCGATACCACCGCGCCCGTGCCCACCATCACGCTCGACGCCAACATCACCGCCGATGACGTCATCAACGCCGCCGAAGCCGGCGCCAACGTCGCCGTCACCGGCACCGTGGGCGGCGATGCCCAGGTCGGCGACACCGTCACGCTGACGGTCAATGGCAACACCTACACCGGCACCGTGGCCGCCGGACTGACTTTCAGCATCAACGTGGCCGGCGCCGATCTGGCCGCCGACCCCGACACCACCATCGATGCGAGCATCAGCACCACCGATGCGGCCGGCAACACCGGCACCGGCACCGACACCGAGTCCTACTCGGTCGATACCACCGCGCCCGTGCCCACCATCACGCTCGACGCCAACATCACCGCCGATGACGTCATCAACGCCGCCGAAGCCGGCGCCAACGTCGCCGTCACCGGCACCGTGGGCGGCGATGCCCAGGTCGGCGACACCGTCACGCTGACGGTCAATGGCAACACCTACACCGGCACCGTGGCCGCCGGACTGACTTTCAGCATCAACGTGGCCGGCGCCGATCTGGCCGCCGACCCCGACACCACCATCGATGCGAGCATCAGCACCACCGATGCGGCCGGCAACACCGGCACCGGCACCGACACCGAGTCCTACTCGGTCGATACCACCGCGCCCGTGCCCACCATCACGCTCGACGCCAACATCACCGCCGATGACGTCATCAACGCCGCCGAAGCCGGCGCCAACGTCGCCGTCACCGGCACCGTGGGCGGCGATGCCCAGGTCGGCGACACCGTCACGCTGACGGTCAATGGCAACACCTACACCGGCACCGTGGCCGCCGGACTGACTTTCAGCATCAACGTGGCCGGCGCCGATCTGGCCGCCGACCCCGACACCACCATCGATGCGAGCATCAGCACCACCGATGCGGCCGGCAACACCGGCACCGGCACCGACACCGAGTCCTACTCGGTCGATACCACCGCGCCCGTGCCCACCATCACGCTCGACGCCAACATCACCGCCGATGACGTCATCAACGCCGCCGAAGCCGGCGCCAACGTCGCCGTCACCGGCACCGTGGGCGGCGATGCCCAGGTCGGCGACACCGTCACGCTGACGGTCAATGGCAACACCTACACCGGCACCGTGGCCGCCGGACTGACTTTCAGCATCAACGTGGCCGGCGCCGATCTGGCCGCCGACCCCGACACCACCATCGATGCGAGCATCAGCACCACCGATGCGGCCGGCAACACCGGCACCGGCACCGACACCGAGTCCTACTCGGTCGATACCACCGCGCCCGTGCCCACCATCACGCTCGACGCCAACATCACCGCCGATGACGTCATCAACGCCGCCGAAGCCGGCGCCAACGTCGCCGTCACCGGCACCGTGGGCGGCGATGCCCAGGTCGGCGACACCGTCACGCTGACGGTCAATGGCAACACCTACACCGGCACCGTGGCCGCCGGACTGACTTTCAGCATCAACGTGGCCGGCGCCGATCTGGCCGCCGACCCCGACACCACCATCGATGCGAGCATCAGCACCACCGATGCGGCCGGCAACACCGGCACCGGCACCGACACCGAGTCCTACTCGGTCGATACCACCGCGCCCGTGCCCACCATCACGCTCGACGCCAACATCACCGCCGATGACGTCATCAACGCCGCCGAAGCCGGCGCCAACGTCGCCGTCACCGGCACCGTGGGCGGCGATGCCCAGGTCGGCGACACCGTCACGCTGACGGTCAATGGCAACACCTACACCGGCACCGTGGCCGCCGGACTGACTTTCAGCATCAACGTGGCCGGCGCCGATCTGGCCGCCGACCCCGACACCACCATCGATGCGAGCATCAGCACCACCGATGCGGCCGGCAACACCGGCACCGGCACCGACACCGAGTCCTACTCGGTCGATACCACCGCGCCCGTGCCCACCATCACGCTCGACGCCAACATCACCGCCGATGACGTCATCAACGCCGCCGAAGCCGGCGCCAACGTCGCCGTCACCGGCACCGTGGGCGGCGATGCCCAGGTCGGCGACACCGTCACGCTGACGGTCAATGGCAACACCTACACCGGCACCGTGGCCGCCGGACTGACTTTCAGCATCAACGTGGCCGGCGCCGATCTGGCCGCCGACCCCGACACCACCATCGATGCGAGCATCAGCACCACCGATGCGGCCGGCAACACCGGCACCGGCACCGACACCGAGTCCTACTCGGTCGATACCACCGCGCCCGTGCCCACCATCACGCTCGACGCCAACATCACCGCCGATGACGTCATCAACGCCGCCGAAGCCGGCGCCAACGTCGCCGTCACCGGCACCGTGGGCGGCGATGCCCAGGTCGGCGACACCGTCACGCTGACGGTCAATGGCAACACCTACACCGGCACCGTGGCCGCCGGACTGACTTTCAGCATCAACGTGGCCGGCGCCGATCTGGCCGCCGACCCCGACACCACCATCGATGCGAGCATCAGCACCACCGATGCGGCCGGCAACACCGGCACCGGCACCGACACCGAGTCCTACTCGGTCGATACCACCGCGCCCGTGCCCACCATCACGCTCGACGCCAACATCACCGCCGATGACGTCATCAACGCCGCCGAAGCCGGCGCCAACGTCGCCGTCACCGGCACCGTGGGCGGCGATGCCCAGGTCGGCGACACCGTCACGCTGACGGTCAATGGCAACACCTACACCGGCACCGTGGCCGCCGGACTGACTTTCAGCATCAACGTGGCCGGCGCCGATCTGGCCGCCGACCCCGACACCACCATCGATGCGAGCATCAGCACCACCGATGCGGCCGGCAACACCGGCACCGGCACCGACACCGAGTCCTACTCGGTCGATACCACCGCGCCCGTGCCCACCATCACGCTCGACGCCAACATCACCGCCGATGACGTCATCAACGCCGCCGAAGCCGGCGCCAACGTCGCCGTCACCGGCACCGTGGGCGGCGATGCCCAGGTCGGCGACACCGTCACGCTGACGGTCAATGGCAACACCTACACCGGCACCGTGGCCGCCGGACTGACTTTCAGCATCAACGTGGCCGGCGCCGATCTGGCCGCCGACCCCGACACCACCATCGATGCGAGCATCAGCACCACCGATGCGGCCGGCAACACCGGCACCGGCACCGACACCGAGTCCTACTCGGTCGATACCACCGCGCCCGTGCCCACCATCACGCTCGACGCCAACATCACCGCCGATGACGTCATCAACGCCGCCGAAGCCGGCGCCAACGTCGCCGTCACCGGCACCGTGGGCGGCGATGCCCAGGTCGGCGACACCGTCACGCTGACGGTCAATGGCAACACCTACACCGGCACCGTGGCCGCCGGACTGACTTTCAGCATCAACGTGGCCGGCGCCGATCTGGCCGCCGACCCCGACACCACCATCGATGCGAGCATCAGCACCACCGATGCGGCCGGCAACACCGGCACCGGCACCGACACCGAGTCCTACTCGGTCGATACCACCGCGCCCGTGCCCACCATCACGCTCGACGCCAACATCACCGCCGATGACGTCATCAACGCCGCCGAAGCCGGCGCCAACGTCGCCGTCACCGGCACCGTGGGCGGCGATGCCCAGGTCGGCGACACCGTCACGCTGACGGTCAATGGCAACACCTACACCGGCACCGTGGCCGCCGGACTGACTTTCAGCATCAACGTGGCCGGCGCCGATCTGGCCGCCGACCCCGACACCACCATCGATGCGAGCATCAGCACCACCGATGCGGCCGGCAACACCGGCACCGGCACCGACACCGAGTCCTACTCGGTCGATACCACCGCGCCCGTGCCCACCATCACGCTCGACGCCAACATCACCGCCGATGACGTCATCAACGCCGCCGAAGCCGGCGCCAACGTCGCCGTCACCGGCACCGTGGGCGGCGATGCCCAGGTCGGCGACACCGTCACGCTGACGGTCAATGGCAACACCTACACCGGCACCGTGGCCGCCGGACTGACTTTCAGCATCAACGTGGCCGGCGCCGATCTGGCCGCCGACCCCGACACCACCATCGATGCGAGCATCAGCACCACCGATGCGGCCGGCAACACCGGCACCGGCACCGACACCGAGTCCTACTCGGTCGATACCACCGCGCCCGTGCCCACCATCACGCTCGACGCCAACATCACCGCCGATGACGTCATCAACGCCGCCGAAGCCGGCGCCAACGTCGCCGTCACCGGCACCGTGGGCGGCGATGCCCAGGTCGGCGACACCGTCACGCTGACGGTCAATGGCAACACCTACACCGGCACCGTGGCCGCCGGACTGACTTTCAGCATCAACGTGGCCGGCGCCGATCTGGCCGCCGACCCCGACACCACCATCGATGCGAGCATCAGCACCACCGATGCGGCCGGCAACACCGGCACCGGCACCGACACCGAGTCCTACTCGGTCGATACCACCGCGCCCGTGCCCACCATCACGCTCGACGCCAACATCACCGCCGATGACGTCATCAACGCCGCCGAAGCCGGCGCCAACGTCGCCGTCACCGGCACCGTGGGCGGCGATGCCCAGGTCGGCGACACCGTCACGCTGACGGTCAATGGCAACACCTACACCGGCACCGTGGCCGCCGGACTGACTTTCAGCATCAACGTGGCCGGCGCCGATCTGGCCGCCGACCCCGACACCACCATCGATGCGAGCATCAGCACCACCGATGCGGCCGGCAACACCGGCACCGGCACCGACACCGAGTCCTACTCGGTCGATACCACCGCGCCCGTGCCCACCATCACGCTCGACGCCAACATCACCGCCGATGACGTCATCAACGCCGCCGAAGCCGGCGCCAACGTCGCCGTCACCGGCACCGTGGGCGGCGATGCCCAGGTCGGCGACACCGTCACGCTGACGGTCAATGGCAACACCTACACCGGCACCGTGGCCGCCGGACTGACTTTCAGCATCAACGTGGCCGGCGCCGATCTGGCCGCCGACCCCGACACCACCATCGATGCGAGCATCAGCACCACCGATGCGGCCGGCAACACCGGCACCGGCACCGACACCGAGTCCTACTCGGTCGATACCACCGCGCCCGTGCCCACCATCACGCTCGACGCCAACATCACCGCCGATGACGTCATCAACGCCGCCGAAGCCGGCGCCAACGTCGCCGTCACCGGCACCGTGGGCGGCGATGCCCAGGTCGGCGACACCGTCACGCTGACGGTCAATGGCAACACCTACACCGGCACCGTGGCCGCCGGACTGACTTTCAGCATCAACGTGGCCGGCGCCGATCTGGCCGCCGACCCCGACACCACCATCGATGCGAGCATCAGCACCACCGATGCGGCCGGCAACACCGGCACCGGCACCGACACCGAGTCCTACTCGGTCGATACCACCGCGCCAACCCTCTCAGCGCAGACCTTCAGCTACGCCGAGAACCAGGTCGCCGGCGCCAGCGTCGCCAGCGTCGTGGCCACGGACAACGTCGCCGTCACCGCCTTCACTTTCACGGCCACAGGTACCAACACCAGCGCCGACGGCTACTACCAGATCGACAACAGCGGCAACATCGCCCTGACCGCCGCCGGCGCCGCCTCGGCCGTGAATGACTTCGAGGCCGGCACCAACTCGGGCATCTACGGCGTCACCGCGCGTGACGCGGCCGGCAACGCCATCAGCGCCAACATCACCCTCAACGAGACCAACATCAACGACAACGCGCCGGTCAACACGGTACCTGGCGCCCAGGCCACAGCCGAAGACGCAGCGCTCATATTCAGCGGCGCGAATGCCATTACCGTGGCCGACGCGGACGGGGGCACGCTCACCACCACCGTCTCGATCGCCAACGGCATCCTCACCGCAATCACTGGCGGCGGCGCCACCATCACCAACAATGGAACCACCGCCGTGACGATCCAGGGCACCGCTGCGCAGATCAACGCCGCCCTGAACGGACTGAGTTATGCACCGACGGCCGACTACAACGGTGCAGCCACACTGACGGTGAGCACCACTGACGGCAGTTTCACCGACGCCGACACGGTACCCATCACCGTCACGCCGGTGGTCGACATCGCCAACGACACGGCCATCACCAACGAGGACACCCCGGTCGCCATTTCGATACTGGCCAACGATTCCTTCGAGAACGCCGGGCGCACCATCACTGCCGTCAATGGCGCGGCCATCACCGCCGGTGGGCCCGCCGTGGCCGTGGCCAACGGCACCGTTGCCTTGAATGCAGCCGGCACCCAGTTCACCTTCAATCCGACGGCCGACTACAACGGCAGCACCAGCTTCACCTACACGGTCACCTCCGGCGGCGTCACCGAAACGGCCACCGCCAGCGTCACGGTCAATCCCGTCAATGACGCCCCGGTGGGCAACGCCGATGCATACACGGCAACGGAAGGCACCACGGTCATCCGCGGCAGCGTGCTGACCAACGACACGGACATCGACTCGCCGCCGGTGTCGTTCGCCGCCGCGCAGTTCGCCACCACCTCGGGCAGCCCCGCCGTCGTGGTGAACGGCACGAACAGCATCACCACGGCGCTTGGCGGCACCGTCATCATGCGTGCAGACGGCACCTTCGATTACATCGCGCCCGCACGCAACCATGCCGACGCTACGCCGGATGTGGACAGCTTCGTCTATAAGCTCAGCGACGGCTCTGCCGAATCCGGCTGGGCAACAGTTACGATTGACCTGCTTGATACGGCTCCCACAGCCAACGCGGACAACGACAGTGTGGGCATCGGCGGCACCGTGTTTGGCAATGTCATCACCGGTGCCGGCGGAGATGGCTCGGGCGCCGACAGCATTGGCGCGGACGCCACCGTCGTGAACCAGATTACCTACAAGGGAACAACCTACACCACAGGCAGTCCGCAATTCAATGCCGGGACCGGTGCATGGACGATCACCGCCGACAGCGGAACACTGGTCATCAATCAGAACGGCAGCTACAGCTATGCCTCGAGCCAGTCAGTGTCGCCGGTAACTGATGGTGGCGGCAATCTGGGTTCCTGGTCCTCCGGGCTGTATGGGTTCAACATGGGAACGGCCTTCGAAAACGGGAGCGGCAATCTCCAACTAGGCTGGGCCGACGGAACGGTGGAGTACCGCAACAATAACGGCCTGTACATCGACAGCCCCGGGAACGCCGACGACAATAATGAGCTTGACACGGATGGAGCCAACACCGAGGCGATCGCCATCGATCTGGGCCAGGCGGCCTTGAGCGCCCAAGTGACCCTAAGGGACATCGATGGAAACGACGGCGGTATCTGGCGCGCCTATAGCAGTTCAGGCGCGCTTGTCGGCACCGGCACGTTCAACAGCACGACCGCGACTGTCAATCCCGGTACGAGTTTCCGTTATGTCGTGCTGACCGGAGGCGACAGCAACGACGACTACAACATCTGGAGCCTGACCTACCAGCCGGCAATCAGCGTGCCGGACGAAGTTTTCACCTATCAGTTGAACGATGCGGACAATGACACTTCGTCGGCGTCCCTGACTATCAAGCATGACAGTACGCTGACGGCGGTCACCGACAGCGCTACGGTATACGAAGCCGGACTCCCCGACGGCACGCAGGCGGGCACAGTGCCCACTACAGTCTCGGGCAATCTGCTCGACAACGACACGGGCGTGGGCGCAAACGCCTCGATCACCGATGTCGCCGGCCAGGCGCCAGGCGCCAACGGCATCATCACCGTCGCGAACGCAACGGGAACGCTGACAGTCTATACGCAGGATTTTGGCGGCAACAGGGCCGGCGATTACACCTATACGCTCACTGCCGCAACGGTCGAAGGCAGCACGGACACGCCGACCTTCAGCTACACCCTGCAGGATAGCGCCACCGGATTCACCTCCACGTCGTCGCTGACCTTGAACGTGACGGACGACGCCCCCATCGGCTACGACGTCTCGCACACCTTGCAGGCCGCCACCGGCACGCCGACCTACAACCTGGTGCTGGTCGTCGACCGTTCCGGCAGCATGGCGCAGGATGCAGACGGCAACTGGTCCTCGTCGGCGGCCTTCGACCCCAGCACGGTGCGCATGAACATCGCCAAGGATGCCCTGGCGAAACTCATCGACCGCTTCGACCAACTCGGCAACGTCAACATCCAGATCGTCGATTTTGCCAGCGGTGCCAATGAAAGCGCCTGGTATATAGACAACCGGCAAGGCGCTACGGAGTACATCACCGGGTTGCAGGCGGGCGGCGGCACCGAGTATTCCACTGCGCTCAACGCCGTCATGGCGGGCTTCGCGCCTCCGCCCGCGGACAAGACCCTGTTCTATTTCATCACGGATGGCCAGCCGAGCACCGGCTTTGAAGCAACCGGGGTGCAAACGGCCTGGCAGAACTTCGTCACTTCCCAGGGCAGTGGCGCCAACGCCAGCATCTCCTTCGGCATCGGCATCGGCGGCGCCAGCCTGGCAGCGGTCAATCCCATCGCTTTCCCGAATGTGGATGCCGACGGCAACGGTCTGGAGGATTACGCCATCAAGGTCGCCAACCCGACCGACCTGGCGAACACGCTGCTGGCCACAGTAAGTGGCGGGGTCGTCGTGGGCAACGTCTCAGTGCTCTCCGGCGGCGGCAGCAGCGGCTTCCTGATGGGTGCGGACGGCGGGCAACTGCAAAGCGTCGTGGTCGACGGTGTCACCCACAACGGACCTGGCACCATTACGGTCACTACTGCAAAAGGCGGGTTGCTGACCATCAATTTCAGCACGGGCGAATATGGCTACCAGTTGGTCCTCAACAAGACGACACAAGGCCAGCAGGAAGTCTTCCAGGTCACTGCTGTCGACGGCGACGGCGATGCCAAGACCATCAACATGGTCATCAACCTGGATTACGTCGCGAACCTGGATGCCAACCGCGACATCATCCTGACCAATGTTGCGCCCGGCACGCCCATCGACATCCCCTCGGCGGCGCTGCTGCACAACGATGCGAACAGTCCGACTGCCGCCGTCACAAGCGTACAGAATCCGGTCAATGCCACCGTCAGCGGCACAAGCACGGTGCAATACACCCCCGGAGCGACGCCGGCCACGACCATCGGCATCACCAGCGAGGCGCCCTACGACAGCTACAACCAGCCGCAGAGCGACATCCGCGAGAATGCCGTCGACCTGACCGACCGCAGCCTGTTCGGCACGGTCGTTCCGGGTGGAGAAACGCTGGGAATCGATCAGGCCGGTGCCACGCGCGTGTTCCGCGGCACCATCGACAACAGCACGGGCGGCACACGCGACACGGATTTCTTCAAGCTCAAGCTGTTTGCCGGCGAGCGGATATTCGTCGATATCGACGGGCTGCTGGGTGTGAACAATCCCACCAACAGCATGGCCGCGCAGATGGAATACCGCGACGGCAACGGCGTCTGGCAGACCGTGGTCATTTCAGAGGTCAGCAACAACCCGAACGCCTGGTTCGTCGCACCGCAGGACGGAGAGTACTTTCTGCGCCTGCGTACCGATTCGGCGACGGTAGATACCAGCTACGACCTGCTGCTGACCCTCGACCAGATTCATGGCGCACTTGCTCCGTCCGGCCAGTTCGACTACACGGTCACGGACAACGCGGTTCAGTCCAGTGCATCGGCTGTTGTGTATAACGTGCCCGGCACGACCATCAACGGCGGCAGCAACGATGAAATCCTGATTGGCGGGTCGACGAACGATACCTTGAAGGGCTTTGGCGGCAACGATGTTCTCATCGGCGGCGGCGGCAACGATGCGCTCTACGGCGGCGACGGCATCGACCGCCTGGAAGGCGGCACTGGCAACGACGTGCTAGATGGCGGTGCCGGCAACGACCTGCTCATCGGCGGCGCCGGCAACGATACGCTGACGGGCGGCCTTGGCGCAGACGTCTTCAAGTGGGAACTGGCCGACAAGGGCTCGCCAGGCTCGCCCGCCATCGACACGATCACAACCGGCGATTTCGATACGACGGCGGGAAGCGACAAGCTCGACCTGCGCGATTTGCTGCAGGGCGAGATCGGCAGCGGCGTCGGCGCAAATCTGGAGAACTATCTGCATTTCGAGAAAGTCGGCAGCGATACCCATGTGCATATCAGCAGCAGCGGCAGCTTCGGCGGTGGCTACTCTGCTGCCCTGGAAGACCAGACCATCCTGCTCCAGGGCGTCAACCTCATCGGCGGCTTCACCACCGACCAGCAAGTGATCCAGGACATGCTCAACAAGGGCAAGCTGATCACGGACTGAAACGCAGTTCAGTGAAGGCGCATGCCCGCGGGAGCAGGCATTACGCCGGAACGAAAGTCAGCCGCTGCAATACGGCGAGATCCGCCCTGGCGGTCCCGCGCCGCCTACGCAGGCTCCTTCACCGCCGGACCGGTGGCGCCATCGAACCCCACGCCGGCCAGGGCCTGCAACTCGGCCTCGCTCACCACCCCTTCGGCTATCACCTGGATGCCGATGCCATGAATGATCGAGCACAGACCCTTGAGGAAGGCCTGATTGCCCGGATTGCTCTCCAGACCGCGCACGAAGCTCGCATCGACCTTGATGTAGTCCAGCCCGAGGTCGTGCAGCAGCCCGATCTGGCTGAACTGCCGCCCGAAATGCTCGATGCCGACACGGCATCCGCAGGCTTTCAGTTCCCTGCACAGGTCGCGGAAATCGTCGAAATGGCTGAGTGCGCCGTTTTCCGCCACTTCCAGCCAGAGACGCCGTGCCGGCTCGCCGTGCTGCCGCAGCTGACTTTGCAGTTTCACGCGGAAATCCTTGTCCTGCAGCGAACTGGCCGAGAGGTTCACCGCCAAGCCCTTCATGCCGGGCTTGTCGGCCAGTTCGGCCAAACCCAGCGCAACGGCGGACAGGTCGAGCCGGGACGTCAGCCTGAGACGTTCGGCGATCGGCAGGAAGCGGCCCGCCGGCAGCCACTCGCCGTGATCGTCCAGCATCAGGCGCAGCGGGCACTCGCGGTGGATCAGGCGGCCATCGAAATCCGCCACGGGAAACGAAATCAGCTTGACCCAGCGCTCGTCGAGCGCATGCCGGATCATCCGCGACCACTCATCTGCGCTCCTCGGCGCATCCTCGCCTGCGGCCTGGCCGGCTTCGCGGATGGCATTGGCGCCCTCGGCTTCCGCCGCCGCCAATGCGGCATCGACCTGCGACAATACCGCGCTCAACTCGATGCCACGCGGGAAAACACCCAGTCCGATATGCGCCACGGGCGCATCGGCCACGAAGGCGGAAGCCTCCTGCACGAGCGTGTTCATCAGCGCCCCGGCCTGCTCGCGTACGCCGGCCTGTCCCGTCAGGAGAAGAGCATAATCCGCCCCGTTCAACCGTGCCGCCAGGTTGTCGGCCTGCTGTGCGGACGCTTCGCTCAAGACGGCGGCGAAGCGGCGCAGCAGTTCGTCAGTCGCATCACGGCCCAGGCGCTTGTTGATGCCCGCCAGGTCCGCGAGGCGCACCAGGATCAGTCCGATGCCGCGCGAATCTTCCGCCTCAAGGGCATCGTGCAGGCGAGCGAGGAAATGGCTGCGGTTGGCAAGTCCCGTCAGCGCATCGCAGTTCGCTTCGCGGCGCACCGCATCGAGCCGAGCGGCTTCCTCGTCGAACATGGATTTAAGGCGGCGGACGGTGGTATTCATCGCCGTGGCCAGTTGCCGCAACTCCGGTACGGCAGGCTCCTCGATGGTGACAAAACGCCGCTCGGTGATCGCCTTCGCCTGGCCGATGACGGCCCGAAGCGGCGCCCGCAGCCGTCGCAGGATCAGCGTGCCCAGATAGCCGCCGATGAGCGTCGCCACGAAGAGGGCGCCGGCCAGCTCCCACACGCTTTTCCAAAGCGCCTCGTAGGCGAAACGGCTGTGGCTCACCAACTGCACGGTGCCGAACTGCTTCCAGCCGCTGCTGATCTGCGCCTGGCCCGGTTGCGAAACGATCGGCAAGACACGGGTAAACCACGCCGGTGCGCCATTGAAGCCGGCGGCGGCTCTGCGCTCGACGATGGTCTTGCCCAGTGGATCCGTGACCCGGATCGATTCGTAATGGCCGCTGTCGAAGAGGGCGGAAACCGCCAGCTCGACTTCCACCTTGTCCGGCTCGCGCAAGCTGAGCGACAGCGCCAGCGCCGCTGCGTTGTCGGTATTCTTCATCGCAAGCTGCTCGGACAGATAGATGCGCGCACTCAGCGAGGAAGCCATCAGGCTGCCGGCCAGCGCGACCAGCATGCTGACGATGACGGCAAGCCAAAGTTGACGATACATCGACATAATCGTTCTTCCTTCGACAAGAACTTCGTTAAATAATGCTCAAAACTCGAACCCCTCGGCCTTCGCGCGGCTCAGCAGGTCTTGCCAGCGCGTCAAGCGGCCAACCCCAGTCGAGCTTGGCACGCCCTTTGCAACGGGATTCGACCAGATGCCCATGCTGTTGAAACTGAACACCGGCTGCAGGTCCGGGCGGCGCGACGCAGGGCGGATGTCTGTAATCAGGTTATCCAGAAGCAGTGGCTCCGCATCCGGCGTCGCATAGTAGGCCAGCACCATGTGGGCCTGCGTGACGTTGCTGGCCGGACCGCCGATCCTGGCCTTGACGTAAATCAGGCGCATCTGCTCGTTCGGCATGCCTGCACTCAACAGCGTGAAATATTTTGCGATGGTGAAGTCCTCGCAGTCGGCCTGGCCCTTGGCCAGGGTCTCGAGCGGTGTGGCCCAGTAGTCCGTCTGGCCCCAGATCTTGATGTCGTCCAGAAAGAGGAGTTTCCGGTTGAAGAATTCGTTGATGCGTTTGAGCTTGTCCTGCGTTCCCAGCGGCTTGCTGTCTTCGATCAATTGCCGCCATTCGCGAAACGGCGGATTCCGCACCGCCGTACCGCTGCAATGTCGCCAGCATTTTCTCGACGTCGGCGACCGTCGCCTGGATCAGCAGGAAAACAGCCGCCAGCGCGGCCAGGCGGCGCAGCGCGACCTGCAACCTCAATAGCCTGTCCTCCCCCGTCTGGGATATCATGCGCAATCGAAGAATAATGCTGCTTGCACTAAGCCGTCAGAGAATGCATCGCAAAATCATAATATTGTGCCTGGCCCTGAACCCGCTGCTGGCACAGGCTGAAGTAACAACGCTGCAGAGCGCGGCGCAGAAGGCCGTCCTCTCCAACCCGGAGGTTCTGCAGCGCTGGCACGCCTACAAGGCCGCGCAGGGCGAGCGCGATGCCGCCTTCGGCGGCTACCTGCCCCGCCTCGACCTCTCCGCCAGCAAAGGGCGCGACCATCGCGACGATCCTCTGCTGAAGAAGGACTATACGCGCAACGCGACGACCCTCACCCTGACGCAGATGCTATACGACGGGTTCGCCACGCGCAATGAAGTCAGGCGCTTCGACCATGCCCTTACCGTCCGCCTGTACGAATTGCAGGACGCCTCGGAAACCGCCGCGCTGGAGGCTGCGCGCGCCTACATCGACGTCCAGCGCTACCGCACCCTGGTCGGTCTCGCCGAGGAAAACTACATTCGCCACCGCTCGGTGTTCGAGCAGATCCAGAAAAAAGTGCAGGCCGGCGTCGGTCGCCGCGTCGACCTGGAGCAGGCCGCCGGCCGCCTGGCTCTGGCCGAAGCCAACCTTCTGACGGAAACCAGCAACCTGCATGACGTCAGCGCACGCTACATGCGCGTGGTGGGCGATCAGCCCGCCAGGGAACTGGAACCCCTTGCCAACCTCACCAAGGGCCTGCCGAAAGACATGACCGATGCACTGGCCTCCGCCCAGCGCGGCAATCCCGCCCTGCTCGCCTCCATCGAGAACGTACGCTCCGCCTTTGCCGCCGCGCGCGTGCGCGATGCCGCCTACCAGCCGCGCGTCGATCTGCGCCTGAAGCGCGACGACGGCCGCAACCTCAACGGCTATGCCGGCCAGCATGAATCCAGCACCGCCGAAGTCGTGCTGAGCTGGAATCTTTTCAACGGTTTTTCCGATTCCGCCCGCTCGCGGCAGTACGCGGAGCAGCACAACGTCGCCAAGGACATCCGCGACAAGACCTGCCGCGACATCCGCCAGACCGTCGCCATCGCCTACAACGACACGCGCAAACTGACCGAACAACTCGGCTACCTCGACCAGCACCAGCTTTCCATCGAAAAGGCGCGCGACGCCTATCGCAAGCAGTTCGACATCGGCCAGCGCACTCTGCTCGACCTGCTCGACAGCGAGAACGAACTCTTTCAGGCGAAGCGCGCCTACAGCAATGCCGAGCACGACCTGGCCGTTGCCTATGTGCGCGCCCATGCCGGCCTCGGCAAGCTGCTCGCCACCCTGGGTGTGTCGAAAGCCGGGGACCCGCCCCCGCCCGTGCCTGAATTGTGGGCGGCCGGGGAGGAAGCGCCGGAGAATTGCCCGCCGGACAATCCGCAGCTTTATATCGCCAACAAGGATGCACTCAACGCCCGTGCGCAGGAACTGATCAAGGAGCTTTCGCCACCGCCCGCCACATCCGTTGCGCCGGCATCTCCCGCGTCCGAAGTCACAGCCGAGCGCGCCGTTGCCGAGGCCCTCAAGGCCTGGACACTCGCCTGGTCGGGTCGCAATGTGCAAGGCTACCTGGATAGTTACGCACCTTCCTTCACGCCCGCCGACGGCAGCACAAACGACGCCTGGGCGGAAAAGCGCAAAGCCGTCCTCACGCGCGCCAAGGACATCTCGCTCGACATTCGCGACATCAAGCTCGTCGTCAATGACGCGAAGCACGCCAGCACGACATTCAAGCAGGCCTACCGCTCCGAGGAATACAAGGACGTCGTCCTGAAAACGCTGGCGTGGGAGCACATCGACGGCCGCTGGCGCATCGTCAGGGAAACAGCCGAGCAGCTGAAATAATAGGAAATCAATAAACGAAAAGCCGGCCAGAATGGCCGGCTTTTTTTGAGTTCGGATGGCGGAGAGGGTGGGATTCGAACCCACGGTAGGCTTGCACCTACGCCTGATTTCGAGTCAGGTACAATCGACCACTCTGCCACCTCTCCGGAGGCGCGCATTCTACACCAATCCCCCAGTGGATGCGACGCGGGGGAGGCACTCTCCCCTCCTCTGCACAGGGGCCACATGCGTTCGTTGCTCGCTGCCATCCTGCTGTCATTGCTCGCCGCCTGCGGCGAACCGCTGCCGCCGCCGGCCGAACTCGGCAAGCTGGTCGTCGCAACGCGCGTTGGCCCGGCCACCTATCAGGTGGATGGCAACGGCACGGTTTCCGGGTTCGAGCACGATCTGGTCGTTCTGCTCGCGCAGGATCTTGGCGTTGAGGCCCACTTCATCATCGCGCAGGACCATGCCGAAACGCTAAAGCACGTGAGAAAGGGGCGCGCCCACTTGGCCGCCGCTGCCCTGTCGCCGAGGAACAGCAACAGCCTGCATTACTCCCGGCCGATCCGTGACATGCAGCAGTTCCTGGTGCAGAACGAGGATGCACTCCCCGTGAAGAAACCAGCCGACCTGGCCGGGCGCACGGTCACCGTCCTGGCCCGGTCGCCGCAAATTACCGCCCTCGAAAGCCTAAAGCCTCGGCCCAAAGGCCTGCGGCTGGCCAAGCTGAAAGGACTCAGCGAACTGGAATTGCTCGAGCGCGCCAACGCCGATCCAGGCATGCTGGCTGCCGTCGATTCGACGCATTTCGACATCGGGTCGAACTTCTTCCCAGGACTGAACGCCGCATTTGCCTTGCCAGGCAAGCAGCCGCAAGCATGGGCTTTCCCCAGAAAAGGCGATGCGGCACTTTTCGCGCGCAGCGAAGCCTTCATCGATCGTGTTCGCAAAGACGGCACGCTAGCCAGACTCGAGGACCGCTACTTCGGGCATGTGCGCCGGCTCAACCAGATCGATGTCGAACAATTTCTGGAAAGGGCCCAGACTGTTCTGCCGCGCTACCGGCGCGATTTCATCGAGGCGCAGCGCCTGCATGGCATCGACTGGCGCCTGCTCGCCGCACTGGCCTATCAGGAATCGCACTGGGATCCGCTGGCCACTTCGTACACCAACGTGCGCGGCATGATGATGCTGACAGAAGATACCGCAGACCGCCTGCGCGTCACCGACCGCCTCGATGCTAAGCAGAGCATCCTCGCCGGCGCGCGCTATCTCGCCGAACTGCGCGATCAGTTCCCGCCGACGGTGGACGAACCCGACCGCAGCTGGCTGGCGCTTGCCGCCTACAACCTGGGCATGGGCCACATGAACGGCGCGCGCTTCATCGCCGAACTGGTGAAACGCGACCCGAATTACTGGTATGAAATGAAGCAGGTGCTGCCGCTGCTGTCGCGGCCGGAATACTACACGCGCCTGAAGAGTGGCGCGGGCCGCGGCGGCGAGGCAGTCATCATGACCGAGAACATCCGCAACTACTACGACATCCTGCGCCGCCTGGAACAACCGGCGGTGAAGACTCAGGCCTTTTCGATGAGTTCCATGTCGCCCATGTAGGGCCGCAGCGCGGCGGGCACCTCGACGCTGCCGTCGGCGCGCTGAAAGTTCTCGAGGATAGCCACCAGCGTGCGGCCGACGGCCAGGCCGGAGCCGTTCAGGGTATGCGCCAGTTCCGGCTTGCCATTCGCGTTGCGGAAGCGCGCCTGCATGCGCCTTGCCTGAAAGGCCTCGAAATGGCTACATGAGGAAATTTCGCGGTAGGTATTCTGCGCCGGCAGCCAGACTTCGAGGTCGTAGGTCTTCGCCGCGGAGAACCCCATGTCACCGGTGCATAGCGCGACGCGGCGATAGGGCAGTTCCAGTTTTTCCAGGATGATCTCGGCGTGGCGCGTCAGTTCCTCCAGCGCCGCCCAGGAATTCTCGGGCTGCTCGATCCTCACCAGTTCGACCTTGTCGAACTGGTGCTGGCGGATCATGCCACGCGTGTCCTTGCCATAGGAGCCGGCCTCGGAGCGGAAGCACGGCGTGTGGCAGACGAACTTGAGCGGCATTTGCGCCAGGTCCACTATCTCGTCGCGCACGATGTTGGTCACCGGCACTTCGGCCGTGGGGATGAGGTAGTAGCCGGCATCCTTGATGTGAAAGAGGTCCTCGTGGAATTTCGGCAGCTGGCCGGTGCCGTAGAGGCTGTTGCCATTGACGAGATACGGCGCATACACCTCGGTGTAGCCGTGTTCCAGCGTGTGCACGTCCAGCATGAACTGGGCGAGCGCGCGGTGCAGGCGCGCCACGGCGCCCTTCATCAGCGTGAAGCGCGCGCCGCTGATCTTGGTGGCGGCATCGAAGTCCAGCCCACCCAGCGCCGTGCCGAGATCGACATGGTCCTTCACGGCAAACTCGAAGGTACGCGGCGTACCCCAGCGCCTGACTTCCAGGTTGTCCGCCTCGGAAGCGCCGACTGGCACGCTCTCGTGCGGCAGATTGGGAATCAGCGAGAGGAAGGCATTGATGCGGTTGAGCAGATCGGCGAGTTGTTCCTCGTTGCCCTTCAGTTCGTCGCCGAGGCCGGCCACTTCGTTCATCACGGCGGCGGTGTCCTCGCCCTTCGACTTGAGCTGGCCGATCTGCTTCGACAGGGTGTTGCGCCGCGCCTGCAGCTCCTGCGTGCGCATCTGCAGGCCCTTGCGCTCGTCTTCGAGCGCCTGGAAGGTGGCCACGTCGAAGCCGACGCCGCGCGCGGCGAGGCGCTCGGCCACCCGGGCCGCCTGGCTGCGCAGAAGTTGTATGTCGAGCATGTTTATTCAGCCTCGTAGTGTAGTACCTGCCGGATGTAGGTCGGCCTTCAGGCCGACGCCGCCCAAGTCGGGCTGAAGCCCGACCTACTTCTTGCCGGCCTTGCGGTCGAGTGCGCGCAGGTGCGCGAGCTTCTCGCGGATCTGCGCCTCCAGCCCGCGCTCTGTCGGCTGGTACCAGCTCACCTTCGGCATGCCGTCGGGAAAGTAGTTCTCGCCGGCGGCGTAGGCTTCCGGTTCGTCGTGCGCGTAGCGGTATTCGTGCCCGAAGCCCAATTCCTTCATCAGCTTCGTCGGCGCGTTGCGCAGGTGCACCGGCACCTCGCGCGAGGCGTCGCCGGAGACGAATTTGCGCGCGGAATTATACGCGACGTAGACCGCATTCGACTTGGCCGCGCAGGCCATGAAGATCACCGCCTCGGCCAGCGCCAGCTCGCCCTCCGGCGAGCCGAGCCGCTCGTAGGTCTCGACGGCATTGAGCGCGATCTGCAGCGCGCGCGGATCGGCCAGACCGATATCCTCCGACGCCATGCGAATGATGCGGCGTCCCATGTAGAGCGGGTCGGCGCCGCCGTCGAGCATGCGCAGCAGCCAGTAGAGCGCAGCATCGGGATCGGAGCCGCGCACCGACTTGTGCAGGGCGGAGATCTGGTCGTAGAAGGCATCTCCGCCCTTGTCGAAGCGGCGCAGGTTCTTCGCCAGCGCGCCCTGCAGAAAGTCAGCGTCCACGACACGGCGATCCGACGTCGTGGCGGCCGTGTGCACGATCTCCAGCAAGTTCAGCAGGCGCCGCGCATCACCGTCGGCGAGGCCGACGAGGCGGCTTTTCGCGCCTTCGTCGAATTCCAGCTCCGGGAAGGCTTGCGCGCGCGCGCGCCCGAAGAGCTCGCCCAGCTCCGCCTCGCTCAAGCTCTTCAGCACATACACCGCCGCGCGCGACAGCAGCGCGCTGATCACCTCGAACGAGGGGTTCTCGGTGGTGGCGCCGATGAAGGTGACGAGGCCCTGCTCCACATAGGGCAGGAAGGCGTCCTGCTGCGCCTTGTTGAAGCGGTGCACCTCGTCCACGAAGAGGATGGTGTGGCGGCCGCTCTGCGCCAGCGTCAGCTCGGCGCGCTGCACCGCCTCGCGGATGTCCTTGACGCCGGAGAAGACGGCCGAGAGCGCGATGAACTCGGCGTCGAATGCCTCTGCCATGAGCCGCGCCAGCGTCGTCTTGCCGACGCCAGGCGGCCCCCACAGGATCATCGAGTGCGGCGTGCGCGACGCAAAGGCGAGGCGCAGCGGCTTGCCCGGCCCGAGCAGGTCGGCCTGGCCGACCACCTCGTCGAACGTGCGCGGGCGCATCAGCTCGGCCAGCGGGGCATGCGGCTTTGCCGTGAAGAGATCCGAGCTCATGCGAGCCCTACTCGCCGAGGATGTCGGCGCCTTTCGGCGGCGTGAAGCGGAACAGGGCAGCAGGCAGCTGGGGATTGCGCTCGAACTTTTCGAAGGCGATGGTCGTCACCTGGCCGAAGCTGTCGGTCAGCTCCATCGTCCGCAGCGCGTCGCCGACAAAGCCGATGCGCAGGAACTGGAAGCCGGCATCCTGGCTCTTCGGCTGGGCGTCGACCCACTCGATGCCTTCAGCGCTGTCGCCTTCCTTGAGATCGAAATTCTTCTCCAGCGCATTGTCGCCGGCGAGCAGGGCGGCAGGGCTGCTGCCCAGCGCGGCGGTGAGCTTCTTCGTGCTGACCTGGTTGAGGTCGCGGTCGTACACCCACAGCCGCTCGCCGTCGCCGACGATGAGTTGGTAGTAGGGCTTGTCGTAGGTCCAGCGGAACTTGCCGGGACGCGAGAACATCATGCTGCCGGCGGCGTTCTGCGGCTTGCGGCCGCTCTTCGACACCACCGTCTGGATGAAATCGGCCTTGCCGCTCTTCGTGCCATCGACGAAGGCCTTCAGCTTGTCGAGCGCGGCGGCTTCGGAGGTCGTCGGAAATATTGCAAGAAAACCACTCACCACAGAGACACAGAGGCACAGAGAAATGCAATGCAAAAACACTCTGTGTCTCTGTGTCTCTGTGGTTAATGGTGTTGTCTTCATCAGCTCTCCCGCGCCGGCACGATGACCTCGCGGTTGCCGTTGCTGCCCATCGGCGAGACCAGCCCTGAGCGTTCCATCTGCTCGATAAGCCGCGCGGCGCGGTTGTAGCCGATGCGCAGGTGGCGCTGCACCAGCGAGATGGAGGGACGGCGCGTCTTCAGCACGACCTCCACCGCCTGGTCGTAGAGCGGATCGGCTTCGCCGTCGGGCCCCGCCTCGCCATCGCCGCCCACGCCCTCCTCGCCACCCGGCGCATCGAGGATGCCCTCGACGTACTCCGGCTGGCCCGTCTTCTTCAGGTAGTCGACGACCTTGTGCACCTCGCTGTCGGCGACGAAGGCGCCATGCACCCGCACCGGGAAGCCGGTGCCGGGCGGCAGGTAGAGCATGTCGCCCTGTCCGAGCAGCGCCTCGGCGCCCATCTGGTCGAGGATGGTGCGCGAATCGATCTTGCTGGAGACCTGGAAGGAAATCCGCGTCGGGATATTGGCCTTGATGAGCCCGGTGATGACATCCACCGACGGCCGCTGCGTCGCCAGGATCAGGTGTATGCCGGCGGCGCGCGCCTTCTGCGCCAGACGCGCGATCAGCTCCTCGACCTTCTTGCCGGCGACCATCATCAGGTCGGCCAGCTCGTCGATGATGACCACCACGTAGGGCAGCGCATTGAGCGGCTCGGGGCTCTCCGGCGTCAGCGTGAACGGATTGGTGATCGGGGCACCGGCCTTGGCGGCGTCCTTGATCTTGCCGTTGAAGCCGGCCAGGTTGCGCACGCCCATCGCCGACATGAGCCGATAGCGCCGGTCCATCTCGGCGACGCACCACTGCAGGGCGTTGGCGGCCTGCTTCATGTCGGTCACCACCGGCGCCAGCAGGTGCGGAATGCCCTCGTAGATCGACAGTTCCAGCATCTTCGGATCGACGAGGATGAGGCGCACGTCGGCCGGTTCCGACTTGTAGACCAGCGACAGGATCATGGCGTTGATGCCCACCGACTTGCCCGAACCGGTGGTGCCGGCCACCAGCAGGTGCGGCATCTTCGCCAGGTCGACCACCACCGGCAGGCCGCCGATATCCTTGCCCAGCGTCAGCGTCAGCGGCGAATGCATGTCATGGTAGGCCTTCGAGCCGAGGATCTCGGACAGGCGCACCGTCTGCCGCTTCGGGTTGGGCAGTTCCAGCCCCATGCAGGACTTGCCCGGAATGGTCTCGACGACGCGCACGCTCACCACGGAGAGCGCGCGGGCGATGTCCTTCACCAGGTTCACGATCTGCGCGCCCTTGACGCCGACAGCCGGCTCGATCTCATAGCGCGTGATGACCGGGCCGGGATAGGCGGCGAGCACCTTCACCTGGACGCCGAAGTCGGCCAGCTTGCGCTCGATCAGGCGCGAGGTGAATTCCAGCGTCTCGTCCGAGGGTGGCTCGACGTCGTGCGCCGGCTCCTCGAGCAGGTGCAGCGGCGGCAGCGCGCCGCCCGGGATGTCCATGAACAGCGGCGCCTGGCGTTCCTTCTCCCGGCGCGTCGATTTCGGGACGACGACCTCGGCAGGCTCGATGCGGATCGGCTCGACATGGAACTCTTCGATGCGCTTGCGCTCGACTTCCACTTCGGCTTCGCGGCTGCGCGCCACTTCGCGGCCGATGCGCCGGTCCTGCCAGCGCTGGTAGAGATGCAGCGAACCGAACCAGATTCCCTCCAGCAGGGCGCCCAGGCGCTCGATCAGCTTGAGCCAGGACATCCCCGTGAAAATGGTCAGGCCCGCGGCAAACAGCGTGATGAGAATGAGGGTGCCACCGGTGAAACCGAGGAACTGCGAAAACAGCCGGCCGATTTCCAGGCCGAGCATGCCGCCCGCTTCCAGCGGCAAGGGCGTTTTCGTGCTGTGGAAGCGCAGTGCCTCGAGGCCGCTGGAGGCCGCAATGAGGACGATGAAGCCGGAGAGGGCGATGAAAAAGGGCCGCCGATCCGTATGGAAGATGCCTTCGAGGCGGCGGTAGCCCCAGATCACCAGGAACAGGAAGAAGAGGACCCACCACCAGGCGGACAGGCCGAACAGGTAGAGCAGGAGATCGGCCACCCAGGCGCCAACGCGGCCGCCGGGATTGGCGATGCGCTCGACCTGGGCGGCATGCGACCAGCCAGGGTCAGCCTTGCTGTAACCGTAGAGAATCAGGCCGATATAGAGGGCGACGACGCCGAGCACCAGCCAGCGCGCTTCCTGCAGAAGCGCAACGATCTTTTCCGGCAGGGGTTGTGAGGCGTTTTTTTCTTGCACGCTCGATGGATAAAGGCGTAAGCCGGCGAATGCGCGATTATACGCCCGGGATCATGGGGACTCTCAGATCAGGTTGATCTTCTCGCGCAGGAGGATGCGGCCGCCGCCCTCCTCGATCAGGCCCTGCAGGCTCAGGTCCTTCATGACGCGGCTGACCATTTCGCGCGAGGCGCCGACCATTTTGGCGATGTCCTGCTTGGAGATCTTCTTCATGACCACCTGCTGGCCGTCGGCATCCTCTTCTGCCAGTTCCAGCAACAGGCGGGCCACGCGGCCATAGACATCCATCAGCGCCAGGCTCTCGATCTTGCGGTCGGCCGTGCGCAGACGCTTGACCAGGGCACGCATGATGTAGAGGGAGACGTCGAAATTCTCGGCCAGGCAGCGCTTGAAATCCGCCTTGGAGACCACCACCAGTTCGCACGGCGTGCTGGTCATCACCGTGGCCGAGCGGGGGTTGTCGTCGAGCACGCCCATCTCGCCGAAGAATTCGCCCGGGCCGAGGTTGGACAGGATCACCTCCCGGCCTTCTTCGTCGGAAACCAGTACCTTGAGGGCGCCGGAGAGGATGAAGTAGACGAAATCGGTGCGGTCGCCGGCGCGCAGAATGGTTGCGGCACGCGGCATCTTGCGGAACACGGCGACGCGGGCGATGGGAACGAGGCGCTCGACGGACAGGGATTCGAAAATCGGCATCGAGCGCAGGGCATCGACGGACACGCTGCTTGCTTGCGTCATGCTAGCTACCTCCTCTGCGGGGCGAACCCGCCTCGGTCATTATTTTTGTCAAGCCTGCCGAATTATAAGTCCTTTCCGGGATGGTTCCGGAGTTGCCGATCCTCCCTTGCCTTAACCTTCCTGCGCCTCCAGTATAATTTCGCCATTCCGACCCCTGAACGAGCGATATCCGCCATGACAAGTGCTACCCGCCATTCCCGCCTCATCATTCTCGGTTCCGGCCCGGCCGGCTATACCGCCGCCGTCTATGCCGCGCGCGCCAACCTGAATCCCGTCCTCATCACCGGCATGGCCCAGGGCGGCCAGCTCATGACCACCACCGACGTGGACAACTGGCCGGCAGACGCCGAAGGCGTGCAGGGTCCCGACCTGATGACGCGCTTCCAGCAGCACGCGGAGCGCTTCAACACCGAGATCATCTTCGACCACATCCACACCGCCAGGCTGAAGGAGAAGCCCTTCGCCCTGGTGGGCGACAACGGCACTTATACCTGCGACGCGCTCATCATCGCCACCGGCGCCACCGCCAAGTATCTCGGCCTGCCCTCCGAAGAGGCTTTTTCCGGCCGCGGCGTTTCCGCCTGTGCCACCTGCGACGGCTTCTTCTACAAGGGCCAGGAAGTCGCCGTCATCGGCGGCGGCGACACCGCCGTCGAGGAGGCGCTTTATCTCGCCAACATTGCGAAGAAGGTGACGCTGGTGCATCGCCGCGACAAGTTCCGCGCCGAGAAGATCATGATCGACAAGCTGATGGACAAGGTGAAATCGGGCCACATCGAACTTGAACTCGACAGCACGCTCGAAGAAGTGCTTGGCGACGCGAAAGGCGTCACCGGCATGCGCGTGATGAATGTCAAGAGCGGCGCCACGCGGGATTTCGCCCTGCAGGGTGTCTTCATCGCCATTGGCCACAAGCCCAACACCGACATCTTCGAAGGCCAGCTGGAGATGGAAAACGGCTATCTCATCACGCGCTGCGGCCGCGGCGGCAACGCCACCCAGACCAGCCTCCCCGGCGTGTATGCCGCGGGCGATGTGCAGGACCCGATCTACAAGCAGGCCGTCACCAGCGCCGCCACTGGCTGCATGGCGGCGCTGGATGCCGAGAAATACCTGGACAGTCTCGAGCAGGCATGATCGCGCCATTCGCCGGGCCGCCCCAAGAATGGCGCAGTCAACAACTCGAAGCCGCGTAGCGGCGAACCAGCGTCACCCCCTTCCCCGGGAAGGGGGACGGGGGGAAGGTCGTTCGACACACGCGCCCACCGAGGAGGAGCGCGCACTGTTTCGCGAAGCGGTAGCCGGGGCCAGGCCTCTCGTGCCCGACAGGGTTCACCACGAGCCCCCGCCGCCGCTGGCGGTGCCAAAGCAGCGCCAGCGCGACGAGGCGGCTGCGCTCGCCGAATCCCTCTCCCCCGCCCCGCTCGAACTCAGCCTGGAAGGCGGCGACGAGCCGAATTTTCTGCGCCCCGGGCTGGCGCGCACGGTCCTTCGCGACCTGCGCCGCGGGCGCTGGGTGGTGCAGGAGCATCTCGACCTGCACGGCGCCACCCGCGACGAGGCGCGTCTCCTGCTGGAGGAATTCCTCGCCGAGTCGCTCAAGCGCGGCCTGCGCTGCGTGCGCGTGGTGCATGGCAAGGGGCTTGGCTCGCCAGGGCGCGAACCGGTGCTGAAGGGCCTGGTGAAGCACTGGCTGATGCATCGGCCGGAGGTGCTCGCCTACTGCCAGGCCCGCGCTGCCGAGGGCGGCAGCGGCGCGCTGGTGCTTCTGCTCAAGGGCAACCGAACGCAGGCAAGATGAAACCGAACCGCGCCGTACCGCAGGGACTGACTTTTCACCGGCCTCCGCCGGGCCGCCCCAAGGAGGACGGTAGCCAAGGCACTGGAAGCCGCACAGCGGCTGAACCGGCGTCACCCCTTTCCGGGGGAAAGGGGATGGGGGATAGGTCGTTACTCCTTGGCCCTATCCTGCTGCTGGCCGTCCTGACCGTGGTGGCCCTTGCCGCCCGTCCGCTCACGCCGATCGACGAAACCCGCTACGTCGGCGTGGCGTGGGAGATGTGGCTGAAAAACGAGTACCTGGTGCTGTTCAAGAACGGCGAGCCCTACAGCCACAAGCCGCCCCTGCTGTTCTGGCTCTACAACCTCGGCTGGTTCGTCACCGGCGTCAACGAATGGTGGCCGCGGCTGGTGTCTCCGCTGTTTTCGCTCGGCGGCATGGCCTTGACCCTGTCGATCGCCCGGCGGCTTTGGCCGGAGGAGCGGGAAGCAGGCCGCAACGCCCTGTGGATCCTGGTATCCGGCCTGCTGTGGATGCTGTTCTCCACCTCGGCCATGTTCGACGTGATGCTGACCTTCTTCGCCCTGCTCGGCATGCGCGGCCTGCTCATTGCGGCGGACGGATGCGTCCCCGCCGGGCCGCCCCAAGGGGACGCAAGCCACAACCCGGAGCGGGCACTGCCCGCGAACAACCGTCACTCCCTCCCTTGGGGAGGGGGTCGGGGGGTAGGTAGTCCAGCCATGCGCGGCTTCGCCTGGCTGGCCCTGGCGATCGGCTTCGGCGTGCTGGCGAAAGGCCCGGTGATCCTGCTGCACCTGCTGCCGGTGGCCTTGCTGGCGCCCTGGTGGCGACCGGGCATGAACCTGAAGCGCTGGTATGGCGGCGTGCTGCTGGCCGTGCTGGCCGGCGCCGCCATCGCGCTGGCCTGGGCCATCCCGGCGGCCCTGCGCGGCGGCGAGGAATACCAGCGCATGATCTTCTGGGGCCAGACCGCCAACCGCATGGTCAACTCCTTCGCCCACAAGCGGCCGTTCTGGTGGTATCTGCCGCTGCTGCCCATCCTCTTCTTTCCCTGGCTGCTGTGGCCGGGACTGTGGCGCCGGCTGGCGGCCCTGAGGAACGAAGGCCTGGATGGCGGCCTGCGCTTCTGCCTGTCGTGGCTGGCGCCGGTATTCGTCTTCTTTTCCCTCATCAGCGGCAAGCAGATCCATTACCTGGTGCCGCTGGTGCCCGCCTTCGCCCTGGTAGCCGGCCATGCGTTGCGGGGCGCCAAACCGCATGGCCTCTTGTTGCCGGCCCTGCTTGCCGGCGCAGCGGGCCTGGGGATGGTGTATGTCGGACTGGCCGGCCTGCCCGACAAGCCCGACATGTGGCAGGGATTTCCCTGGTGGCCGGGCGCATTGCTCGTGCTGGCGGCGCTGCTGGCAGGATGGTCAGGCAGACGGGAGAACCTGCGCATGCCGGGGCTGGCCATGCTCGGCGCGGCGCTCTATGCCGCCGCACTGTTCACCCTCTCCGACAACCTGTGGCGCCGCTACGACGTCCACCCGCTGGCGGAAACGCTCGCCAGGCTGCAGGATCGCGGCATTCCCGTGGCCAACAACGGCTTCTACCACGCCCAGTTCCAGTTCGCCGGCCGGCTGACAAAGCCGATCGACGAACTTCTGAGCCCGACGGAAATCGCCCCCTGGTTCGACAAACACCCGGACGGCATGGTGATCATTTACGACGATCCGCAGCCGGGCGAGGCCACGCCCGTTTCCATGCAGCCCTACCTCGGGGAGCACGCCATGCTGCTGAATGCGGAACAGGCGCGAGCGCGCGGACTTCTGGCGTTAAACGCGGCGCCGCAGCGGGACAAGCCGAAGCCGGTCAAATAGCCGATTCGTCCGTCTCGCCAGTGCGGATGCGCACGATCTGCTCCACCGGCGTGACGAAGATCTTGCCGTCGCCGATCTTGCCGGTGCGCGCGGCCTTGATGATGGCCTCGAGGGCGGGTTCGACGGTGCCCTCCGCCACCACCACCTCGATCTTGATCTTCGGCAGGAAGTCCACCACGTACTCGGCGCCGCGATAGAGCTCGGTGTGGCCCTTCTGCCGGCCGAAACCCTTCACTTCCGTCACGGTCAGGCCGGTGACGCCGACCTCGGAGAGGGCTTCGCGCACCTCGTCCAGTTTGAAAGGCTTGATGATGGCTTCGATCTTCTTCATTTCCGTAATCCCTCGATGTCTGTTTCCCGAAGCCGCTTGAGCGGCTGAGCGCCCGTCACCCCTTTCCCGGGGAAGAGGGCGGGGGGATGGCTCACCATTCGTCGGCGTAAGCCGATGTTATCGGATAACGCCAGTCCTTGCCAAAACCGCGTCGGGTGACGCGGATGCCGATCGGCGCCTGGCGGCGCTTGTATTCGCTGCGCTTGAGCATGCCCACCGTGCGCCGCACGTCGGCCTCGTCATGGCCGAGCGCGACAATCTCGCGCGGGCTGAGGTCGCGCTCCATGTACGCCTCGATGATGGCGTCGAGCACCTCGTAGGGCGGCAGCGTGTCCTGGTCGGTCTGGTCCGGCTTCAACTCCGCGGTCGGCGGCCGCGTGATGATGCGCTCGGGGATCACCGGCGCCAGGCCGTTGCGATAGCGCGACAGGCGCCAGACCATGGTCTTGTAGATGTCCTTGATGACGGCAAAGCCGCCCGCCATGTCGCCGTACAGCGTGGCATAGCCGACCGCCATCTCGCTCTTGTTGCCGGTGGTGAGCACGATCGAGCCGTACTTGTTCGACAGCGCCATGAGGATCATGCCGCGGATGCGCGCCTGCAGGTTTTCCTCGGTGGTGTCGGCGGCGCTGCTGCCACTGCCCGAAGCAAATTCCCTTTCCAGCATCGCGGCGAGCGTCTTCATCGCCGGCGCGATGGGAAACTCGTCATAGCGCACGCCCAGACCCTGCGCCATTTCGCGCGCATCATCCAGGCTGATCTGCGCGGTATACGGCGAGGGCATCATGACGGCGCGCACCTTGTCGGCACCCAAGGCATCGACGGCGATGGACAGCGTCAAGGCCGAGTCGATGCCGCCCGACAGGCCGATGATGGCGCCCGGAAAACCGTTCTTGCCGAGGTAGTCGCGCACACCCAGGGTGAGGGCTTCATAAATTTCTGCCTCGAGCGGGCGCGGCGGCGCAACGTCGCCGGCCCGCAACTCTCCGCCCGCATATTCGACGATTTCCAGGGCCTCGGCGAACTGCGGCAACTGGTGCGTCAGGCGTCCCAGCCGGTCCAGCGCAAACGATGCGCCGTCGAACACCAGTTCATCCTGGCCACCGACCATGTTGGCATACAGCACAGGCATGCCTATCGCCTTGATGCGCTCGCGCATCACCTCGTAGCGGGTCGCCTGCTTGTTCATGTGATAGGGCGAGGCGTTCAGCGCCAGCAGCAGTTCGGCTCCGGCGCTGCGCGCGGCGTCGGCGGCACCCGGCTCCCACACGTCGGCACAGATGTTGATGCCGCAGCGCACGCCGTTGGCTTCAATCACGCAGGGTTCGTGTCCGGGGGAGAAATAGCGCTGTTCGTCGAACACCTCGTAGTTGGGCAGGCGGTGCTTGCGATACGTGGCGACGGCGCTGCCGTCCCGCAGCAGGGTAGCGGCATTGTAGAAGTCGCCTTGATGCGCTTCGGGATGACCGACGATGACGGCAATGCCTTCGATGCGGGCCGCGAGTTCGTTCAGCGTACTGGCGCAGGCGCGGTAGAAGTCCGCCCGCATCAGCAGATCCTCGGGCGGATAGCCGCACAGCGCCAGTTCGGGCGTCACCATCAAGTGGGCCCCGGCGGCGCGCGCGCGATCCGCAAACGCTGCGATCTTGCGTGCATTGCCTTGCAGGTCGCCGACCGTGCTGTTGATTTGGGCGAGGGCTATGCGGAGCGTGTTCATCGCCGGATTATGACCGAAGGAAATCCCTGTGGGATGCCGCAGCGTCAGAACATCGGCTTGGTGGCGGCCGCCTCGTAGCGGGCGATGCCGTCGAGGATTTCCTTCTTGCCCTCCTCGGGGCCGACCCAGCCCATCACCTTGACCCACTTGCCGGCTTCCAGATCCTTGTAGTGCTGGAAGAAGTGCGAAAGCTGCGAGAGCACCATCTCCGGCAGGTCGCGCGGCGACTGGATGCCGCGATACAGGCTGCACAGCTTGTCCACCGGCACGGCCAGCAGCTTGGAATCGCCGCCCGCCTCGTCCTCCATCTTGAGCATGCCCACCGGACGGCAACGCACCACTACGCCGGTGATCAGCGGCACGGGCGAGAGCACCAGCACGTCGACCGGGTCGCCGTCGTCGGAAATGGTGTGGGGGATGTAGCCGTAATTGCACGGGTAGTGCATGGCCGTGGACATGAAACGGTCGACGAACATGGCGCCCGTCTGCTTATCCACTTCATATTTGATCGGATCGGCATTCATCGGTATTTCGATGATGACGTTGAAGTCGTTGGGGATGTCGCGCCCCGAAGTCACACGATCGAGGTTCATGTTCTGCTCTCCGCTATCTTCCGTAAAACACTGATTATACAGCTGACTGTTTAGTTTTTTCGCGCCGCAACATGACCTGGGCCGCGGCTTGACCGGCTCGCTTGACAATCCTCAGCCCACTAATCACAATGCGAATCGTTCTTATTCGTTTTTGCCTTTATGAAAGGGGTTTTTCATGTTCCGCCTGCAACGTCTCGCATCCACTTTCCTGCTCGGCGCAGGCCTTCTGCTTTCCGCCCCCGCCCAGGCCCTCGAATACCCGATCGGCACACCGCACAACGTTGCCGGCCTGGAGATCGCCGCCGTCTATCTGCAGCCGATCGACATGGAGCCGGAAGGCCACATGCGCAAGGCAGCGGAATCGGACATCCACCTCGAGGCCGACATCCATGCGCTGGCCAACAACCCCAACGGCTTCCCCGAGGGCTTCTGGATCCCGCACCTGCTGGTCAAGTATGAACTCTCCAAGCTGCCCTCGGGCGAAGTCGTCAAGGGCGACATGATGCCGATGGTCGCCAGCGACGGCCCCCACTACGGCGACAACATCAAGCTCAAGGGCCCCGGCAAGTACAAGGTGAAATTCATCATCCTCCCGCCCAACGCCAGGGACAACCCCGGCGGCAACCACTTCGGCCGCCATACCGACCGCGCCACCGGCGTGCGCCCCTGGTTCAAGCCCGTCGAGGTCGAGTGGGAATTCACCTACGCCGGCACCGGCAAGAAGGGCGGGTACTGATGAAAAACAGCCCCCACGCTTGCTGCGCTGCGCTGCCCCCCGAGGGGGCGCAGCCCTGCCTTGGGACGGCCCGGCGGAAGGTCTGGTTGAAACCCATCGTACTGGCCGCGGCGCTCATCGCCGGCCCGGCCGCCGCCGGCGACGACATGAAGGCCCTGCTGGCCGAGGTCCAGCGCCTGGCCGACCGCGTCGAGGCGCTGGAGCAGAACAACCGCGAACTGGAAAAATCGCTCGCCACGGAACGCCTGTCCGAGAAGGAGCCGGAAATCGCCACCCGCCTCAAGGCCGTCGAATTCCAGACCCTGTCCATGCAGAAGCAGGCGCGCCAGATCGAGGCGCTGGAAGGCATCAGCGTCGGCGCCAGCCTCACCGGCGTGGCGCAGCGGGCCAACCGCGAAGGCACCGCCGGCGGCGCCTCGCGCCAGTCGCGCGCCAACTACCGCGGCGATGTCTCCGTCACCCTGCCGGGCGGCAGCATGGGCGACATCGAAGGCAGCATCTTCACGCATGTCCGCTTCGGCCAGGGCGACGGGCTCGGCCTGCGCCCGACCTACACCAGCACGGCCAACACCACTGCCTTCCAGGTGAGCGGCGTGAGCGACCCCGACTCCTCCTTCGCCATCCTCGCCCAGGCCTGGTACCAGCTCAAGGTGCCGCTGCCGCGCGGCGGCGTCCCGGCGCAATCGAAGGAGCACGTGCACCTCACCTTCGGCAAGATCGACCCCTTCGTCTTCTTCGACCAGAACGCCGCCGCGGACGACGAATCGACGAAATTCCTCAACAACGCCTTCGTGCACAATCCGCTGCTCGATTCCGGCGGCGACGTCGGCGCCGACCGCTACGGCTTCGCCCCCGGCGCCATCGTGCAATACGCCAACGAGCGCAACAAGGCCGAGACCTGGGGCCTGTCGCTCGGCGCCTTCGGCTCCGGCCCCGGCGCGAATTTCTCCGGCTCGCTCGGCAATCCCTTCGTCATTGCGCAGGCCGACACCACCTGGCGCCTCGATCACCTGCCGGGCAACTACCGCGCCTACTTGTGGAGCAACGGCCGCGGCATGGGCTACGACGGCATCGAGCGCCGCCATTCCGGCATCGGCATGTCGATCGACCAGAAAGTCAGCGACTGGGTGACGGCGTTCGCCCGCTTCGGCCACCAGGGCGCCGGCAAGGTGCGCTTCGACCGGGCGCTCACCGTCGGCGCGGAAATCGCCGGCAACGCCTGGGGGCGCTCCGCCGATTCGCTCGGCGCGGCCTTCGGCCTGCTGCGCACCAGTTCCGCTTACCGCCGCGACTCCGCCACGCTGGACCTCGACGGGGACGGCGCACTCGATCCGCGCGCCTCCGGCACGGAACGCGTCGCCGAACTCTATTACCGCTACCGCGTCAACGAGCGCCTGGAACTGACGCCGGACGTCCAGTTGATCCAGCGTCCGGGCGGGGACGGCGGCGCGTCCAGCATCAAGGTCGTCGGCCTGCGCGCCAAGGTCGGCTTCTAAGCCGTCACCAAAATGTCAGCGCACGCCGCAACCCTCGTCTTCCACCCGCGCCGCAGGGCGCGCCTCGCGCGCCTGGGCGACTGGATGGCGGCGAACCGTCGCCTGATCCTCGGCCTGCAGTGGGCGATCGTCGGGGCCTACACCGTGCTGCTGGTGGTCCCCACGATGCTGCCCGTGCCGCCGCTGGGCGCGACGGTCCTCGACAACCTGACGCTGTTCGCCCAGTTCGCCTTCTGGGGCATCTGGTGGCCCTTCGTCATCCTCTCCATCATGCTCATGGGCCGCGTCTGGTGCGGCGTGCTCTGCCCGGAGGGCGCGTTGGCCGAATTCGCCTCGCGCCACGGCCGCGGCGGACGCATCCCCAAATGGCTGCGCTGGGGCGGCTGGCCCTTCCTCGCCTTCGTCCTCACCACGCTCTACGGCCAGATGATCAGCGTGTACGAATACCCGCAGGCGGCGTTGCTCATCCTCGGCGGCTCGACGGTCGCCGCCGCCGCCGTCGGCTGGCTCTATGGCAAGGGGAAACGCGTCTGGTGCCGCTACCTCTGCCCGGTCTCCGGCGTCTTCGCCCTGCTCGCGCGCATCGCGCCGGTGCACTTCCGCATCGACCGCGCCGCCTGGGACGCGCAGCCGGGGCGCAGCAGCGCCGTCGACTGCGCGCCGCTGCTCGACGTCAAGCACATGACCAGCGGCGCGGAATGTCACGCTTGCGGACGCTGCAGCGGCCACCGCGAGGCGGTGGCACTGTCGGCGCGCTCGCCCAACGCCGAAGTGCTGGCAGGAAAAACACCGCACACCAGCGAGGCGCTGCTGCTCGTCTTCGGCATGCTGGGGGTAGCCATCGGCGCCTTCCAGTGGACCGTCAGCCCGTGGTTCGTCGCCCTGCGACAGCAGGCGGCGGAATGGCTGGTCGAGCGTGAATGGTTCGGCCCGCTGGAGACCAACGCGCCGTGGTGGCTGCTCACCCATTACCCGGAGGCCAACGACGCCTTCACCTGGCTCGACGGCGCCTTGATCCTCGCCTACATCGGCGGCGTGGCGCTCGTGCTCGGCGGCGCCGTGCTGGCGGGACTGACTTTTGCAGGGCGTATGGCAAAGATCGACTGGCGCGCCTTGTCCCTCTCACTGATCCCGCTCGCCGGCATCGGCCTCTTCCTCGGCCTCTCGATGATGACCGCCACGCACCTGCGCGCCGAGGGCGCGCCACTCGGCTGGCTGCCCCTGCTGCGCGGGCTCCTGCTGGCGGCGGGCGTCGCCTGGTCGGGCTGGCTCGGCGCCCGCCTGCTTTTCGACCGCGCGCCGAATCCGCAGCGTGCCATGCTGGCCCTGCCCGGCCTGCTGCTTCCGCTCGCCACCGTCGGCACGGCCTGGATACTGGTGTTCTTCGTATGGTGAAAGCGCCCAGGCGGCGTTCCCTTTGAGGTCTAAACTATGTATGTCTGCGTCTGCAATGCGGTCACCGAGTCCCAGGTCCTGCGCGCCGTCGAGGAAGGCGTGCGCAACCTGCGCGGTCTGCAGGCCCGCCTAGGCATCGCACTCGAATGCGGCCGCTGCGCCGGCTACGCGCACGGCCTGCTAAAGGGCGGCGCGCTGACAATGAAGCCGCGATGCGACAAGGATTGCGGCAACTGCCCCAACACGAAGGAGAAAAAACCATGAAAGGCGACAAGAAGACGCTGCAGCACCTCAACAAGGCCCTCACCAACGAACTGACTGCGGTCAACCAGTACTTCCTGCATGCGCGCATGTACAAGAACTGGGGCCTCGCCAAGCTCGGCAAGAAGGAATACGAGGAATCGATCGAGGAGATGCGCCACGCCGACAAGCTGATCGAGCGCATCCTCTTCCTCGAGGGCCTGCCGAACATGCAGATGCTCGGCAAGCTGATGATCGGCGAGCGCGTGCCGGAGACACTCGCCGGCGATCTCAAGCTGGAGCACCTCGCGCGCGCCACCCTGCTCGAGGCCGTCGCCCACTGCGAATCCTGCGGCGACTACGTCTCGCGCGAGCTCTTCGCAGAGATCCTCGAGGACACCGAGGAGCACATCGACTTCCTCGAGACGCAGATCGAGCTCGTCGGCAAGGTCGGCCTGCAGAACTATCTGCAGTCGCAGATGGGGGAGTTGTCGTAGCGCAACCAGCGCGCCGCCGAGCTGGCAGCGCTGCTGCTGGAGCGCGTCGCCGCAGTACGGCGGGTGGGTACTTTGTGCCCATTCCTGCCGGTCGAGAAAATGGAAGCAGCCATTGGCGCCAGACATCCGGAATTCGGAAGCGGCCGTTCGGTATGCCTTGCGGCTATCGAGTCCCTGACTTGAATGCCATCAATTACTTGGCAATGTAACGGGGCGACTATTGTTCGGACACACCCGGCACCGAATTGAGGTCGTGGAGCCAGGGCATGGAGGAGCGAGTCCAGATCTGCTTTGACGGAGCAAGCTGGGCGCGTTCGTTGACGCATCCAAGTCTCACACCGTAGACGGCTGGATTGTCAGGAGAGGTCGCATACAGCGGCGTACCGCAGTCGCCACAAAAAGCTTGCGCGCGTCGATTACCACTTTGCGCGGTCTTGATGTAGATCTTGGGGCTTCCTGTCAATGAAAAATCATTCGCGGGTACTGGGACAACTGCCCTAAAAGGCGCACCAGACATTTTCTGACAGTCGTCGCAATGGCAAGCAATGACTTTTGCAGGATCTACTTCAGCGGTAAAGCTGATGTTTTCGCAGTGGCAGCGGCCGTGAATTTTCATGAGATCTCCTAGCTGAACAAATGTGACGTAGAGATGATTCAGTATATATATGCGGGACTTGTTACTGCCCGCTTTGGGGCAGGTTATTGTGCGGTTGATACTCGCCGAGTCCCGTTTGCTACTTGAGAACAACTCTACACCTTGCGGAGCGGGTGGACCCAGTAAGCCGACAATCAAAGCCCGGCAGTTACAGCCCCGTGAATGGCTCGTATTGCTGCACAGCCGACTGCCAAGCTGAAAATATTGGTACGCTCAAGCGAATGGCCGGTGCGGAGCAAGGCTCAGGTTGAATGACCGCAATACGAGCAACGTCCCGACCGGCCGGTTATGGCCGTAAGCACCCAGTCCAAAACTCCTCGCCGTCTCGCAGCGACTGACATTCTCCCGCAACACCCCGCCTATTCAGGCAACTGCACGAACCCGTTCTCGTCCAGCGGAAAGAAAGGATTGAAGCAGACTTCCCAGTGGAATCCGTCGGGGTCGGCGAAGTAGCCGCGGTAGCCGCCCCAGGGCGCTTTCTCGCCCGCGCGAACGAGGCGACCGCCGGCTGTGACGGCTTCGCGCAGCGTGGCATCGACTGCCGCTTCGGAAGGAACATTGTGGGCGAGACTGAAGCCGGGGAAGCCTGAACCTTGCGGTGGGACGCCGGCATCCTCGGCGAGCGCATCGCGCGCGAAGAGCGCGAAGGCGACGCTGCCGACCTGATAGAAGGCCACTTCGGCCTGGCTGGCGGAGGATTCGCGCCAGCCCAGCGCGCGGTAGAAGGCGCGGCTGCGCGCAAGGCCGCCGACGCCGAGGGTGATGAGGCTGATGGCCTGTTTCATGGCGGCACCCGGAGCAATTTCGTCCGTGCATTATGCGCCGGTGTCACGCCATCGCCGTGCTGCGCGGACTGACTTTTGCCCGGGATGCGTGGGCTTCGTTTGCCCACCCTCACCCCGGCCCTCTCCCGCCCAGGCGGGAGAGGGGAGTGAACATCACTTCACGTCGAAGCGGTCGAGGTTCATCACCTTGTCCCAGGCGGCGACGAAGTCGCGCACGAACTTCTCCTTTGCGTCGCCCTGCGCATAGACCTCGGCGAGCGCCCGCAGCTGCGAGTTGGAGCCGAAGACGAGATCGACGCGCGTGGCGGTCCACTTCGGCTTGCCGGTCTTGCGGTCGCGGCCTTCGAACACGTCCCGGGCCTCCGAGGTCGGCGCCCACGCCGTGCCCATGTCGAGCACATTCACGAAGAAGTCGTTGCTGAGGACGCCGGGACGGTCGGTGAAGACGCCATGTTTCGACTGGCCGACGTTGATGTCGATGGCGCGCAGGCCGCCGATGAGGGCCGTCATCTCCGGCGCGGTCAGCGTCAGGAGCTGCGCCTTGTCGAGCAGCCGCTCCTCGGAACGCACGCCGGGCAACCCGCTCTTGAGGAAGTTGCGGAAGCCGTCGGCGACGGGTTCGAGCACCTCGAAGGACTCGACGTCGGTCTGCTCCTGCGAGGCGTCGCCGCGGCCCGGCGTGAAGGGCACGGTGACGGCATGGCCGGCGGCCTTGGCGGCAGCTTCCACGCCGGCGCAGCCGCCCAGCACGATCAGGTCGGCCAGCGAGACCTTCTTCTTCCCCGCATTGAAGGCCTTCTGCACGCCTTCGAGCGCGGCCAGCACCTTGGCCAGTTGCGCGGGCTGGTTGGCGTCCCAGTCCTTCTGGGGTGCCAGGCGGATGCGCGCGCCGTTGGCGCCGCCGCGCTTGTCCGAGCCGCGGAAGGTGGAGGCGGAGGCCCAGGCGGTGGACACCAGTTCGGAAACCGACAGGCCGGTAGCGAGGATCTTCGCCTTCAAATCGGCTATGTCCTTGGCGTCGATCGGCGGGTGGTCGGCGGCGGGAACCGGGTCCTGCCAGACCAGCGCTTCGGCCGGAACTTCGGGACCGAGGTAGCGCGAGCGCGGGCCGAGGTCGCGGTGGGTCAGCTTGAACCAGGCGCGGGCGAAGGCGTCGGCGAAGGCTTTCGGGTCCTTGTGGAAGCGGCGCGAGATCGGCCCGTAGATCGGGTCCATGCGCAGCGCGAGATCCGCCGTGGTCATGATGGTGGTGACCTTCTTCGACGGGTCGTGCGCGGCCGGCGCGAGGTCCTTGTCGGCCACGTTCGCCGGCACCCACTGCCAGGCGCCGGCCGGGCTCTTCACCAGGTTCCAGTCGTAGCCGAACAGCAAGTCGAAGTAGCCCATGTCCCACTGCGTCGGGTTCGACGTCCAGGCGCCCTCGATGCCGCTGCTGGTGGTGTCGCCGCCGCGGCCGGAGCCGAAGGCATTCTTCCAGCCGAGGCCCATTTCTTCGAGCGCAGCGGCCTCGGGTTCGGGGCCGACCAGCGTCGCATCGCCCGCACCGTGGCATTTGCCGAAGGTGTGGCCGCCGGCGACCAGCGCGACGGTTTCCTCGTCGTCCATCGCCATGCGGCGGAAGGTCTCGCGGATGTCGCGGCCGGAGGCGAGCACGTCCGGCTCGCCGTTGGGGCCTTCGGGGTTCACGTAGATCAGACCCATCTGCACGGCGGCCAGCGGGTTCTCCAGTTCGCGCTCGCCTGTGTAGCGCTTGTCGCCGAGCCACTCGGCCTCGCCGCCCCAATAGACGTCCTCTTCCGGTTCCCAGATGTCCTCGCGTCCGCCGGCGAAGCCGAAGGTCTTGAAGCCCATCGATTCGAGCGCCACGTTGCCGGTGAGGATGAAGAGGTCGGCCCAGGAAATCTTGTTGCCGTACTTGCGCTTGATCGGCCAGAGCAGGCGGCGCGCCTTGTCGAGGTTGACGTTGTCGGGCCAGCTGTTCACCGGCGCGAAGCGCTGGTTGCCGTGGCCGGCGCCGCCGCGCCCGTCGGAGATGCGGTAGGTGCCGGCGCTGTGCCAGGCCATGCGGATGAAAAGGCCGCCGTAATGGCCCCAGTCGGCCGGCCACCAGTCCTGCGAATCGGTCATCAGCGCGGTGAGGTCCTTCTTCAGCGCGGCCAGGTCGAGCTTCCTGAATTCCTCGGCGTAGTTGAATTTCTCGCCGAGCGGATTGGACTTCGTCGAATGCTGGTGCAGGATCTTGAGGTTAAGCTGGTTCGGCCACCAGTCGCTGTTCGACTGCATGCTGGCCGTGGTGCGGGCGCCGTGTTGCGCGGCGAAGGGGCATTTGCTTTCGGTGTTCATGGCGGATTACTCCTTTCAAGAGCGCATGGGGTGTTCGATGAGAACCAGCGTATAGGCTTCTCATCATAGTTTCCATTGAATAAAATAAATCGAGGCGATTGTCTGTAGCTATCAACACAAGGCGCGTGTTGGACAACACGCGCGAATCAAGGGAGTATTGCCCCATAGCCAACCACGAATGGGCCATCATGAAGCGAAGCAAGAACGCCGCCCCGCCATCGACATCGGCATCTCCGCAGGCGACCGTCATGATCCGCCTGCTGGTCGCCGCCCAGGAAGCCACTGCGCGTTCCGTCTTCCCGCTGGTGGCCAAGGCCGACGACCAGCCCTCCGCCGACCTGCTCACCCAGCGCCTGGAGGTGCACGAGAAAACGGCCTGGATGCTGCGCAGCTTGCTCGAGGAGTGAGCAGCGCCTGCCGCGATTCATCCCGCGTCCGCCGCGTCAGAATAATCTCGCCGTATCACGGGGGCTGACTTTCCCCGGCTGTTGCCGAAGACTGATTCGTGCGGAACACCCGAACCCGAATTGGGTCGTATAGTTGGACAGGCGCCCCGTGTGTCCCGGGCGACGCCAACCGCTCCCGATTCCAACGAGAAAGGAGAGAAGCATGAAGAATGCGCCTCGACGGAAGCCTGCAAGCCCCCTGAAGCCGGACGAACTCGCGTGCATGCACGCCTACTGGCGCGCCGCGAACTACCTCTCCGTCGGCCAGATCTACCTGCTCGACAATCCGCTGCTGGCCGAGCCGCTGCGCATCGAGCACGTCAAGCCGCGGCTGCTCGGCCACTGGGGCACGACGCCGGGCCTGAACTTCATCTATCTGCACCTGAACCGCGTGATCAAGGCGCGCGACCTGGACATGATCTTCGTCGCCGGCCCGGGCCACGGCGGCCCGGCGCTGGTCGCCAACGCCTGGCTCGAGGGCACCTACAGCGAGTTCTACCCCGGCGTGCCGGAGAACGCCGCCGGCATGCAGCGCCTCTTCAAGCAGTTCTCCTATCCGGGCGGGGTGGGCAGCCACGTCACGCCGGAGACGCCCGGCTCGATCCACGAGGGCGGCGAACTGGGCTACGCGCTGTCGCACGCCTTCGGCGCCGCCTTCGACAACCCGGAACTGGTGGTCGCCTGCGTCGTCGGCGACGGCGAGGCCGAGACCGGCCCGCTGGCCACCGCCTGGCATTCGAACAAGTTCCTCAATCCGGCCAGCGACGGCGCGGTGCTGCCGATCCTGCACCTGAACGGCTACAAGATCGCCAACCCGACGATCCTCGCGCGCATTCCGCGCGAGGAACTGGAAAGCCTGCTCGTCGGCTACGGCTACGCGCCGCGCTTCGTCGAGGGCGAGGAACCCGAGGCGATGCACCAGGCCATGGCGGCCGCGCTCGACGCTGCCGTGGCGGAAATCGCCGCCATCCGCAAGAAGGCGCGCGCCGGCGGCGAGCCGGTGCGCCCGCGCTGGCCGATGATCGTCCTGCGTTCGCCCAAGGGCTGGACGGGGCCGAAGAGCGTCGACGGACGCCAGGCGGAAGGCTCCTGGCGCTCGCACCAGGTGCCGTTCTCCGACATGGCGAGCAATCCCGCCCACCTGCGCCTGCTCGAGGACTGGCTGAAGAGCTACCGCCCCGAGGAACTGTTCGAGGCCGACGGCAGCCCGCGCGCGGACTTGCGCGCCCTCGCCCCCGTCGGCACACGGCGCATGAGCGCCAACCCGCATGCCAACGGCGGCCTGCTGATGCGCGATCTCGCGCTGCCGGATTTCCGCGATTACGCCCTGCCGGTCGCCGCGCCCGGCACCGGCATCGGCGAAGCGACGCGCGTCATGGGCAATTTCCTGCGCGATGTCATGAGGCAGAATGCCGCCGCGCGCAACTTCCGCGTCGTCGGGCCGGACGAAACGGCGTCGAACCGCCTCGGCGCCCTCTTCGAGGTGACGGAGCGCGCCTGGATGGCGCAGCGCCTGCCCGGGGACGACCACCTCGGCGCCGAAGGCCGCGTCATGGAGATCCTCTCCGAGCACACCTGCCAGGGCTGGCTGGAGGGCTACCTGCTCACCGGCCGGCACGGCCTCTTCTCCTGCTACGAGGCCTTCATCCACATCGTCGACTCGATGTTCAACCAGCACGCGAAATGGCTCAAGGTGAGCAATGAAATCCCCTGGCGGCGCGCCATCGCCTCGCTCAACATCCTGCTCACCTCGCACGTCTGGCGCCAGGATCACAACGGCTTCTCGCACCAGGACCCCGGCTTCATCGACCATGTCGTGAACAAGAAGGCGGACATCATCCGCGTCTATCTCGCGCCGGATGCCAACACGCTGCTGTGCGTCACCGACAAGTGCCTGCGCTCGCGCAACTTCATCAACGTCATCGTCGCCGGCAAGCAGCCGCAGCTGCAGTGGCTCGGCATGGACGCGGCGGTCAAGCACTGCTCGGCCGGCATCGGCATCTGGGATTGGGCCAGCAACGACCACGACGGCGAGCCGGACATCGTCATGGCCGCGGCGGGCGACGTGCCGACGCTGGAGACGCTCGCCGCCATCGACCTGCTGCGCCGCCACCTGCCGGAGCTGAAGGTGCGCTTCATCAATGTCGTCGACCTGATGACGCTGCAGCCCAAGGAGGAGCATCCGCACGGCCTCTCGGACCGCGACTTCGACGGCCTGTTCACCACCGACAAGCCGATCCTCTTCGCCTATCACGGCTACCCGTGGCTGATCCATCGCCTCACCTACCGGCGCACCAACCACGGCAACCTGCACGTGCGCGGCTACAAGGAGGAAGGCACCACCACCACGCCCTTCGACATGGCGGTGCGCAACGACATCGACCGCTTCCATCTCGCCGCCGATGTGGTCAATCGCGTGCCCAAGCTGGGCTACCGCGCGGCCCACTTCAAGCAGCACCTGCGCGACCGCCTGATCGAGCACCGCCACTACATCGCCGCGCACGGCCAGGACATTCCCGACATCCGCGACTGGAAATGGCCGCATTGAGCAACCCGCTGCTGCAACTGCGTGCGCTGGGCCAGAGCGTGTGGCTCGACTTCATCCGGCGCGCCCTGCTCGAGGACGGTACGCTGGCGCGCCTGATCGCAGAAGACGGGCTGGCGGGGCTGACCTCCAACCCGGCGATCTTCCACCAGGCGATCGCCGAGCATGGCGATTACGACGGCGCCATTGCCTCCCTGGCGCGCGACGGCGCGGATGCCGTGACGATCTACGAGACGCTGGCGATGGCGGACATATGCGCGGCGGCCGACGCGCTCGCGCCGGTGCACGCGCAGAGCGGCGGCCGCGACGGCTACGTCAGCCTCGAGGTGTCGCCGCATCTGGCGCACGACGCCGACGCCACCGTCTCCGAGGCATTGCGCCTGTGGCGGCATGTCGGCCGGCAGAACCTCATGATCAAGGTGCCGGCGACGCCGGCGGGCCTCATCGCCATCCGGCGCCTGGTCGCGGCCGGCATCAGCGTCAACGTGACACTGCTGTTCAGCGTCGCCCGCTACCGTGAGACAGCCGAGGCGTACCTTTCAGGGCTCGAGGATCGCGCCGCCGCGAACCAGGCTCTGGACAACGTGGCCTCGGTGGCAAGCTTCTTCCTCAGCCGCATCGACACGCAGGTCGACCACCAGCTCGATGCGCTGGCGACGCCCGAAGCCAGGGCGCTGCGCGGCCACGCCGCGATCGCCTGCGCCCGCCTCGCCTATCAGGAGTATCTCGGGTTGATTGCTTCGCCGCGCTGGCAAGCGCTGGCAGGACGCGGCGCGCGCAGCCAGCGCCTGCTGTGGGCCAGCACCGGCACCAAGGACCCGGCCTATCGGGATGTCTATTATGTCGAGCCGCTGATCGGCCGCGACACCGTCACCACCCTGCCGCCGGACACCCTGGAGGCCTTCCGCGGCCACGGCCGCGCCGCGGCCCGGCTGGAGGAGGATGTGGAAGGGGCGCACGCGCTGCCCGGGTGCCTGGCGGCGCTTGGCATCGATCTGGCAGCCGTGGCGGCAAGCCTGGAAAGCGAAGGCATCGCGAAGTTCATCGCACCCCACGACCGCCTGATCAGCCACCTCGCGCAGCGTACGAAGGGGCCCTGAAGCCCCTTCGCATCAGTTCTTCGCCTTGATGCGCTGCAGGTCTTCCGCGGTGATGTCGGCGGTTTTCTTCATGATCCAGGCGTCCTCGCCGATCCATTTCTTGAAGAGCTTGAGGTTCTCCTGGCGCGCGTCCTTGCGGCCTAGGTGCCGGTACATGTTGCCGGGTTGGCCGTCCTGGGTGTTGCTGCCGTCGTCGAGGCGCCGCATCAGGATACCGGCTTCTTTCCCGTTGACGAAGAACATCATGGCTTCGTAGCCGTCCATGCGCGGGCCCTTGTCGTCGAGCTCGAACTGTCTCGGGTTTTTCATGAAGGTTGCGTATTCGGGCGCGCTCGTGCCATGGCAGCGCTCGCACTGTTCCTCCCACACGGGGCGGATATGCTTCTGGTAGGTGACCTCGTCGGCAAGCGCCGGCCAGGATGCGGCCAGGAGCAGCAAGGCTGAAAGCAGCTTGATCATATATGGCCTCGGATTCGAATCTGAATGGCGGATTCTAGGACAGGATTACCACGCACAAGATCAAATCAACTTAGCGCGGAATCAACGGCATTTTGGGCATCGCGCCCGACATGAGACAATAAGGGCCGAGAAAACAGTTGTCGCCTCGCGGCGGCACCGGCTCAGGACACAGATGACCGACACAGCTTACTGCTATCACTGCGGCACCCATCACCTCAAGAAAGAGATGCGCCAGATATCCACCAAGGCCGGCAAGCGCTGGCGTTGCGTGAAGAGCATCGAGGCAACCAAGCGCAGCCGGGACGAGCGCGACGCCTTCGGACGACGCGTCTCCGCCAATAACAAGGTCGACGCGCAGAGCAAGGCGAAGCAGATCCTCAACAACGGTCGATGAACGGTTTGCCCGTGCTCGAGATGATCGGCCTCGCCGTCCTTGCGGGCGGCGGCTGGCTCTGGCTCGACAGCCTGCGCGCACGGGACATCGGTATCGCCGCCGCCCGCGCCGCCTGCGAAGCGGAAAACCTGCAATTGCTCGACGACACAGTCTCGATCGGCAGCCTGCGGCCGGCGCGCAACGCGGATGGGCGACTCCAACTGCGGCGGGTATACACCTTCGAATACAGCGACACCGGCGACAACCGGTGCAGCGGCAGCGTGGTCCTGCTCGGCCATCGGGTCATGCTGCTCAATGTCGGGCTGCGGCCGGCGCCTGCCTACACCCTGCATTGATGCGGCGGCCACGGGCCGGCGCAGTCAACAACCCAAGCCTGAATCAGTGCTCCCTGCCGTCGATGCGTGGCTGCAGCAGCATGGGCACGACACGCCAGGCCAGCACGGCGAAGGCGATGAACCAGCAGGCGGTCGCCAGCTGGACCCACAGCAGGTAGGCGTCCGGGGCAAACTGCGGCGCACCCACACGCAGGAGCAGCGCCAGGATCATGATCCACAGCACGCCGCGATCGACGGCGTCGAACGCCACCTTGCGCCCGGTGTGTCCCCGCGAGATGCGCAGGATCATGGCCGGGGTGATCAGGCCCATCACCCCGAAGGTGAACAGATGGGTTGACACACTGCCGACCCAGACGACCTGCGCGGCCTGCTCGAACGCCACTACCAGCAACTGGCCGATGATGGCGAGATAGCCGAGGTGCATGATGCCGATGTCGAGTCGCGTGAAGGCCAGCGCGGGCTTCCAATAAACGAAACGGACGGCGAGCAGCAGCGCCAGCAGCGCCGCGAGGCTCGCCGTCGCCGGAGGCGGCAGGAAGCCCGAGAAGGCCATCGCCAGCGCGACAGTCTTGATCGCGCCATCGAGCAGCGGGTGGCGCAGGATGGCCGCCTGAAAGATGTTCTTCATGAAGTCGGTCAGCGTGCGCTCGAGCATGATGAGGAAGGCGAGGCGAAACAGGCCGAGCGCCATCGTCTGGCCAGCCTGGGCGTAAGGCCCATCCAGTAGCAGGAACTTGGCGAACGGAAACAGGGGCAGCAGGAGCAGGAAAAAAATGTTGTCGCGGCGGTAGCCGTCGGTTTCGCGATGGCGCAACAGCGTGGCCAGCAGCATCGCCACGATGGCGACAAGGAAGAGTTGGTTCGAGAGCAGGAACAACGGCTGCGGCCAGGCGGCGCCGAACCACATGCCGAGCCGCTCGAAGCACCAGGCAGCGGCAAGGAAGACCAGCCAGCCGCCGTGATAGCCGCGGATCTTCACCCAGTTCTTGCTGGCGGTGAGGAGGAAGCCGCCGAGCATGGCCCAGCCGAAGCCGAAGAACATCTCGTGGGCATGCCACTGGAAGCCCGTGAACGCCGCCGTCGGCGCCTCTATGACGCCTGCGAACATGAGCGCCCACAGCACCGGCAGGCTCAGGCCGGAGAGGCAGGCCAGCGCGAAGAAGGGACGGAAGCCGACGAGCCAGAGGGGGTGAGCGGAAAAGCGCATGCGGCCGCCCGTCATTCCCTCTCCCCGCTCGCGGGGAGAGGGTTAGGGTGAGGGGACAGCCGCCGAGCCACCCTCACCCCAGCCCTCTCCCGCCAGCGGGAGAGGGAGTGGCAATGGCGCTGCACGATCACGCTGCCTCGAAACCGGCGTCGACGATGGCGCGCTTCATGTCGTCGGGCGTGACGCGGCCCGCCTCGAATTCGACGCGCGCCTGCTTGTCCTCGAGCGAGACCTCCGCCTTCGCCACGCCGGGCAGCGCTGTGAGCACGTTGGTCACGCTCTTGACGCAGCCGCCGCAGGACATTCCTTCGACTTGCAGGGTGACGGTTTCCATTTCTTTCCTTTCAACAGGGTTTTCCCGGCTTGCAGCCCTTCAGCACCCACAACGACATGACGCCCGCCGTCACATCCGCGCGCGACTTGCGCGCCAGCGACAGCGGCGTGCGCCCGCCCGCAGACTTGGCATTCACGTCGGCACCGGCCTCGAGCAACAGGCGTGCGTTCTCCGACTTGTCGGCATAGGCGGCCATGTGCAGCGGCGTGAGGTCGTCCTTGTCCCTCACGGTCACGTCGGCGCCGGCGGTCAGTAGCGTCTTGAGCGGGCCGCTGTCGGAATTCGTCGCCGCAAGGTGCAGGGGCGTGGCGCCGAGCTGATTGCGCGCGTCGCGCATGGCCGGCTCGGCTTTGAGGATCTTCGCCACCTCGGCGGCGGTGCCGAGCCTGGCGGCGTCGAAAATCGGCGGCTCGTTGGCACCGAGCGTCGTTTGCGCCCATGTCGGCGAACTCGCAGTGAAAGTCAGCCCCCAGAATACGGCGAACAAAAATCGATGCAGGTTCATTCTTTACTCCGAAGCGGTTTCCAGCGCCGCAGCAGCAGAGAATTGCTCACCACGGAGACGGAACTCATCGCCATCGCCGCGCCGGCGATCACCGGGTTGAGCAGGCCAATGGCGGCGAGCGGGATGCCGAGCACATTGTAGATGAAGGCGAAGAACAGGTTCTGGCGGATCTTCGACAGCGTCGCGCGCGACAGGTCGATGGCGTCGGCCACCGAGAGCAGGTCGCTCTTCATCAGCGTCACGTCGGCCGCCTCCAGCGCCACGTCCGAGCCGCCGCCGATGGCGAAGGAGACATCGGCCGCCGCCAGCGCCGGCGCGTCGTTGATTCCGTCGCCGACCATGCCGACAAGGCGGTCGCCGGATTTGAGTTTCACTACAGCCGCCGCCTTGTCCTGCGGCAGCACTTCCGCCTCGAAGCGTTCGATGCCGGCCTCGCGCGCGATGGCCGCGGCCGTCGCCGCGTTGTCGCCGGTGAGCATGACCACCTCGACACCCTGCTCCCTCAGTCGCGCCACGGCTGCGCGCGAAGTCGGCCGCAATTGATCGGCGACGCCGAGCAGGCCGAGCAAAGTCAGCCCCCGCGCCACGCCGACGACGCTCTTGCCGGCGCCGGCCAGCGGCGCGAGAAGGGCTTCGGGAACGGCGACGCCCTGCTCGGCGAGGAAGGCCGGCGAACCGAGTGCATAGTCGCTGCCATCGAGCGTGGCGTGCAGACCCTTGCCCGGCACGGCGCGCAAGCCGGCCGGCTGGGTCAGCACAGTCTTTTTCTCTTGCGCATACGCCAAGACGGCCTCGGCCAACGGATGGCTGGCGCCCTGCTCCAGGCTGGCGGCCACGCGCAGCAGTTCTGTCGCGTCGGTGCCGTTGGCGGGAACGAGATCGGTCACCGCCGGCTTGCCCTGCGTCAGCGTGCCGGTCTTGTCGACCGCCAGCACGCCGACCTTCTGCGCCAGCTCCAGCGCCTCGGCATTCTTCACGAGGATGCCGGCCGCGGCGCCGCGCCCGGTGCCGACCATGATCGCCGTCGGCGTCGCCAGGCCGAGCGCGCAGGGGCAGGCGATCACCAGCACGGCGACGGCATTCACCAGCGCGTTCGTGAAGTCGCCCGCAAAAATCCACCAGCCGGCGAAGGCGACGAGCGCGATGGCCGTCACCACCGGCACGAAGATCGCCGAGATGCGGTCGGCCAGGCGCTGCACCGGCGCCTTGGAGCCCTGCGCCTGCTCGACCATGCGGATGATGCCGGCGAGCAGCGTGTGGCTGCCGACGCCGGTGGCGCGGCAGGTGAGCAGGCCTTCGCCGTTCACCGTGGCGGCATATACCTTGCCATCGACGGCCTTGGCGACGGGCAGGCTCTCGCCGGTGAGCATGGCCTCGTTCACGCTGGAGGCACCTTCGACCACTTCGCCGTTGACCGGCACGCTCTCGCCCGGGCGCACGACGAAGACGTCGCCGGGGTTCAGGCTGTCGACCGCCACCTCCACCAGCACGCCTTCGCGCAGCACGCGCGCCGTCTGCGGCTGCAGGCGGATCAGCGCCTCGATGGCCGCCGAGGTCTTGGCCTTGGCGCGCGCCTCGAGCAGCTTGCCCATCAGCACCAGGGTGATGACCGCCGCCGAGGCTTCGAAGTAAACATGGTGATGGTGCAGACCGGCCGCCGTCACCACGGCGCTGAAGGCCCAGGCCATGCTGGTGCCGAGCGCCACCAGCACGTCCATGTTGCCGGCGCCGCCGCGCAGCGCGTGATACGCGCCGACGTAGAAGCGCCAGCCGATCCAGAACTGCACCGGCGTGGCGAGCGCGAACTGCAGCCAGCGCGGCAGGATGTCCTGATGCTCGCCCGTGAACATGGCGCCCATCTGCGCCACCAGCGGCAGCGTGAGGACGACGGAAATCCAGAAGCGCTTCAGTTCGGCCTGGTAGGCGGCGGCCTTGCGTGCCTTGTCGGCGGCGCGGCTGTCGGAGGTCGCCTCGCGCGCCTCGTAGCCGGTGCGGCGCACTGCCGCGATCATCGCGCCGGCATCGGCCAGCCCCGGCACATAGCGGATGTTGGCCTTCTCCGAGGCGAAATTGACGTTGGCCGCAACGCCGGGCAGCTTGTTCAGCACCGTCTCGATGCGCGTGGCGCAGGCGGCGCAGGTCATGCCGGAAATGGCCAGGTCGAGCGACTGCGGCGGCACCTTGAAGCCGGCCTTCTCGATCGTCTCGACCAGCTTCGGCTCGCTGACGGTGCCGACGTCGAACTCGACACGGGCGCGCTCGCTGGCGAAGTTCACCGCCGCCGACACGCCGGGCAGCTTGTTCAACTGGCGCTCGATGCGCGCGGCACAGGCGGCACAGGTCATGCCCTCGATGGGCAGGTCGATCGCGCCTTGCTTTGTCGCTTCATTCATGTCGCTTGAGATCGAATGTGCATGGAACAGTTCAGACTGCGCACACCACGCCCTGCCACAGGCGACCACCCAGCGTCGTGGCGTTGAACAGGCCCCATACGCCGAAGCCCATCACCAGCAGCCCCGAGGCCAGGCGCAGGGCACGCGCCTGGGCGATGTCGCGGAACCGCTTCAGCAGCATGCCGGCCAGCAGCAGGTTCGGCAGTGTGCCCAGACCGAAGGCCAACATCAACCCCGCGCCGCGCAGGGAATTGCCGGTGAGCAATGCGGTGGTCAGCACCGAATACACCATGCCGCAGGGCAGGAAGCCCCACAGCATGCCCAACGGCAGCGCGCGGCCGACATGGGTCACCGGCAGGAAGCGCCGCGTCAGCGGCTGGATGCGCGACCACAGCTTCTGCCCGCCGCGCTCGAGGAAAGTCAGTGTCCGCGTCACGCCGAGGAGGTAAAGGCCCAGCGCCACCAGCATCAGGTTGGCGAGCACATACAGCGCCAGCTGCACCGGCAGGATATTGTTGAACAACAGGCCGGCGCCGCCGACGGCGCCGAGCACCGCGCCGGCCAGGGCGTAGCTGGAAATGCGGCCGAGGTTGTAGGCAAGGTGGATCGGCCACTGGCGCCGGCCGCCTGCGGTGTTCGCCGTCAGCGCGCCGACGATGCCGCCGCACATGCCGACGCAGTGCGTGCCGCCGAGCAGGCCAACGAGGAAGACGGCAATGAAGCCGGAATCAGGCATGGAGAGACTTATGGGACCAAGAGCGGGAAGTATAAACCGGGAGAAAAACTACGCTTCGCTGTCAGCCCGCACCGTGAAAAGCAGCGTTTGCGCCGGGCCGCCCTGACCGAAGGAAATCCCCGTGGGGCAAGCAAACGCGTCACGCGCCGGAGGCGCAATCTGCACCGCAGCCCATCGGACGCACCCCGTAATAAACGAGTATAGCGAGCACCAAAGACCCCCCCCGCGAGGGGGGCGAAGGGGGGCGGGTTAAATAACCTTCGAATAGCGCGCCCGCTCGCGGTCGGCTCGCAGGTAGCGGTCGAACACCATGGCGATGGCGCGCACCAGCATGCGTCCGCGCGGCTGCACGCTGATCCACTTCTCTTCGAGCTTGAGCAGGCCGCCCTTCTCCATCTCGCGCAGGTCGGCGATCTCGTCGGCGAAATAACGCTTGAAGTCGATCAGGTGCGCCACCTCCAGCGCCTCGATGGAAACCTCGAAGTGGCACATCAGGGCCTGGATGATGGAGCGGCGCAGCAGGTCGTCCGGCGTCAGTTCGATGCCGCGGTAGACCGGCAGCACGCCGTTGTCGAGGCGGTCGTAGTACTCGTCGAGCGTCTTCACGTTCTGGCAGTAGCTGGGCCCGACCATGCTGATCGACGAGATGCCGAAGGACATCATGTCGCACTCGGCGTGGGTCGAGTAGCCCTGGAAGTTGCGGTGCAGCCGGCCCTGGCGCTGCGCCACGGCGAGTTCGTCGTCCGGCTTGGCGAAGTGGTCCATGCCGATATATACGTAGCCGGCCTCGGTCAGGCGACGGATAGCCAGCTGGAGGATCTGCAGCTTGGCATCGGCCGTGGGCAGCTCGGCATCGGCGATGCGCCGCTGCGGCTTGAACAGGCTCGGCAGGTGGGCGTAGTTGTAGATCGACAGGCGATCCGGCGAGAGGCGAATGACCTCTTCGAGCGTGCGGTTGAAGCTGATGACGTTCTGTTTGGGCAGGCCGTAGATGAGGTCGACGGAAATCGACTTGAAGCCGTTGGCGCGCGCCGCGCGCAGCACGGTTTCCGTCTCCTCGATGGTCTGCACGCGGTTGACCGCTTCCTGCACCGCCAGGTCGAAGTCCTGCACGCCCAGGCTCATGCGGTTGAAGCCCAGTTCGCCGAGCAGGGCCACCGTTGCCTCGTCGACCTTGCGCGGGTCGACTTCGATGGAATACTCGCCGTTGGGCAGCAGGCGGAAATGCTCGCGGGCCGAGCGCATCAGTTGCCGCATTTCCTCGTGCGAGAGGAAAGTCGGCGTGCCGCCGCCCCAGTGCAACTGCACCACGTCGTGGCTGCCCTCGAGGTGGCCGGCCTGCAGGGCCATCTCCTTGTCGAGGTATTTCAGGTACTTGGCGGAACGACCATGATCCTTGGTGATGATCTTGTTGCAGGCACAGTAGTAGCAGATGGTGTTACAGAAGGGGATGTGTACGTATAATGAAAGTGGTCTGCTGATGCCCCCTACCGTGCGTTTTCCCAGCCAGAGCCGGTAGGCGTCGGCATCGAAGGCCTCGACGAAGCGGTCGGCCGTCGGGTACGAGGTGTAACGGGGTCCGTTCACGTCGAACCGGCGAATGAGTTGCGGGTCGAAAATAAGATCCTGAAAAGTCGCGTTCATGTGGGTGCGGCGCGGTGCTGCGGAATGATGGACAAAGATGCCGCATCGGCCCGATTATCGTATTGACATGGATCAAAGCGATTAGGGCCTATTGACATGCAGCACATGGGCGCGACGGGCATATTTGGGATGCAGCGCAAGGCGCGGCGGCGCAGGCAGTGGTTGTTCCACGACAAGCCGACGCAACGCGGCGATGCGCCCAAATATGCCCGTCCCGGAGGGTTGCCGCCCAATGCGGCGTCTGCTGCGTTGCGCACCTTGGCAAGGGGATGGCCCTTGCCGGCGGCACGCGCCTTGCATCCATCCGCATTGGGTGGCAACGCGCTCCATGCGATGCATGTCAATAGGCCCTAACCAACAGAGAGAGAAAGCGAGCTGGAATTGCCCAACAAATCCGCCGTTCCCATCAGCCTGGTCACCATCAAGGCGGCCTGTTCCCAATGCAGCCTGCATGAGCTGTGCCTCTCCGAAGGCCTGAGCAAGGAGGAACTGCACAAGCTCGACAACCTGGTCGGCTCCCGCCGCAAGCTCAAACGCCAGCAGAGCCTGTATCGGGTCGGTGACACTTTCGAGGCCCTCTACGCCATCCGCACCGGCTTCTTCAAGACCGACATCCTGCTCGAGGACGGCCGCGATCAGGTCACCGGCTTCCAGATGGCGGGCGAGATCCTCGGCATGGACGGTATCGGCACGGCGACGCATTCCTGCAACGCCGTCGCGCTCGAGGACAGCGAGGTTTGCATCATCCCCTTCTCGCAACTGGAGCAGCTCTCGCGCGAGATCCAGACGCTGCAGCACAACTTCCACAAGGTGATGAGCCGCGAACTGGTGCGCGACCAGAGCCTGATGATGCTGCTTGGCACCATGCGCGCCGAGGAACGCCTGGCGGCCTTCCTCCTCAACATGTCGCAGCGCTTCACCACGCGCGGCTACTCAGCGGCGGAGTTCCATCTGCGCATGACGCGCGAGGAGATCGGCAGCTACCTGGGCCTGAAACTCGAGACCGTCAGCCGCGCCTTCTCGCGCTTCCAGGAGGAAGGGCTGATCGCGGTGCAGCAGAAGCACATTCGCATCATCGACGGCGACGGCTTGAAGCGGCTGCTCAACCACCAACCCAGATGAAACTCAGACGAAGAATCCGGCCGGATTCTTCGTCAGCGCCACCGAGACGATGTAGGCGAAGCTGGCCAGCGCGGCCAGCCAGAAACCCGCGCGCACCACCTTGCTGCGGCCGCGCCGCAAGGCGAACAGGCCGAAGCCGATGTACCCCAGCAGACCCAGCACCTTGGCCGTCACCCAGCCGTGCACGAAGGGATATTGCTGCTGCACGATGGACAGGCCGATCGCGGCCGCCAGCAGCAGCGTGTCGTTCACATGCGGCACCACCCGCACCCAGAGCCGATCGAGCAGGGGGGAATCCCGCAGCATCCAGATTCCGCGCAGAAAAAAGCCCATGATCGAGATCACCACGCAGGTGACATGGAGATGCTTGAGCAGCAGGTAGGTCATGGCGGAATTTTATCCGGGCCGACCGTCCGGTCGAGGCTTGAGGTATATCGGCGCGAACTTCGCATACCAGACGCCGAACACGGCCAGCCAGCCAAGGGCGGCGAGGAAGCTGAGATTCGCCGCGCCTGAAAGCTGGACGAACTCCGCTGCGAGGCGCACCACCGCCACGCCCTGCATGCCCCAGAAAATCAGCCAGGTCGCCGTATCCGCGTTCAGGGCGCGGCCGGAGTGGCCCAGCGTGACGCGCGTGACCATGCCGACCACGGCGGAGGCGAAGAAGCCGAGCGTCAGCGCATGCAGCGGCGCCAGGCCCAGCGATCCCGCCTCGAAGAACAGCAGCAGGCTCTGCGCCGCATGCAGGCCAAGGGCGAAGCCAAGCCAGGCAAAGGCGATATGCAGCACGGCCAGCAGGCGAACCGCCAGGCTCCGCGGCAACTGCCAGGCGACTGTCAGCCACAGTGCGACCAGCGCGGCAGGCAGGTCGGCGAGCCAGGTCCATTGCGGCAGGCCGGACAGCACAAGCACGCCATGCACGCCATAGCAGGCCAGCAGCGCATGCAGCGCCCACAAGGGCCGCACGACGCGGTAGTTCGGCAGCACGGCGCTGGAGAAAAAGGGAATCATGCGATGGCACAGCGCCGTGAACACCGGCAGCAGGAAGAACCACACGCCGCCCTTCACCGCGGTCTGCGCCAGCCAGGCCGGCCCGCCGCCGACATAGCCGAGAAACGCCGCGAGCAGGGCGGCTCCGCAAGTCAGCCCCCCCACCACGGCGAGGATGTGGGTCTGCTCGTTGCTCGGCGTGCGCGCCACGCGCCACAGCGCGGGCAGAGCGGCGCACCAGCCGGCGAGCACCAACCCCAGCGCGGGCAGCAGCAGTTGCGGCAGCCATAGCGCCGCATAGAAGCACAGCCAGCCGGTGCCCATCAGGGCGAAGGCGCTCAGATACGCCCTCGTCGCCACCGGCGCCGCGCCCTGCCAGCGCGGTCCCGCCGTCATGACGAAGCCGAAAATGAAGAACGGGAAGAAGCCGAGCGTCATCAGCGTCGCGTGAACCCATGGCGCTGGCAGCGGCCAGGACGGCACGGCATGCAGTTGCGCATGGCGGGCCGCCAGATCGAATGCCCACCACAGCATGGTCAGCACGCCCTGCGTCGCCCCGGCGAGGAACATGACGCGGTGGGGCGCATGAAAGAATGACGGTGCGCTGGCGCGTGTCACTTTTGACCGCCTCCATGCGCCCGGCATGGGAATTCCATGTTATGTTTCCTGCGCCGCGTCTCCGTCAGGGCCGGTAAAGGCCGCTCAATGCACAACGACAAGCTCGACATCGCTCAGATACTCCGCAGAATTTCCCTGTTCCAGGAACTCAGCCAGGAACAGATCGAACATCTCGCCTCGCAAACGCGGGAAAAACGGCTGCAAAAAGGCGAGATGCTGTTTCAAAAAGGCGATCAGCCGCGGGGCTTCTACGCAATCGTCTATGGCCAGATGAAGCTCGCCTTCCCCTCGGCCGCCGGCAACGAGAAAGTGGTCGAGATCCTCGGGCCGCAGCAAAGCTTCGGCGAAGCCGTCATGTTCATGGACCGCCCCTACCCCGTCTTCGCCGAATCGCTCTCCGACACCCTGCTGCTGCATATCGCCCGGCAGGCCGTATTCGACATGCTCGAAACCGATCCCTCCTTCGCCCGCCGCATGCTGGCCGGGCTGGCGCTGCGCCTGCACGGGCTGATACGCGACGTCGAGTCCTATTCGCTGCGCTCCAGCACGCAGCGCGTCATCGGCTTCCTGCTGCAGCGAACCAACCACAGCGATGACGAATCGGGCGATGTCGAAATCGACCTGCCCACCAGCAAGCAGGTCATCGCCTCCCGCCTCAACCTCACCCCGGAAACCCTTTCGCGGATTTTCCACGACCTCGCCGCCGCCAAACTGATCACCGTGCATGGCAAGCACGTCACGGTGCATGGCGTGAAGCGGCTGCGCGAATACGAGCCCTGATCGGCCGCGGCAGACGCCGGGCCGCCCCAAGCTGGCGCTGCGAAACCCAGTCACCCCCTTCACTGGGATAGAGGCTGCGGGGAAACTTCTTGCTCGGCAGCCAAGCGTGCTTCGAGCTCGCTGCTGAAGCGGGCGTAGTTGCGCGTCGCCACGATCAGGTTCCATTCCAGCCAGGCGCACGAGGCGATCAGCGCAACGCCGCCGGGATAGACCAGCCAGGGCAACGGCACCGCCCCCAGCAACAGGAGCAGCGCGGCCAGATGCAGCCTGAACTGCATCATCATGCGCGGCTCCGAAATCATCTGGCGCATGTTCGGCACCACCAGGCCGGGCTTGCCGATCTTCTGCAGATGCATCCAGTTGAGGAAGGGCATGATCTTGTAGAGCATGCCGCTGATGACCGGCATGAAAACGCCCACCATGAGCAGCACGCCGAGCAGGAAGGGCAAGCCGGCATACTCCTCCACGCCCGGATTGAGCTGCTGCAGCACCACGACGACGGTCGCCATGACGAGGACGGACATCGCCAGCCGCCAGAAGAGCAGCGTCGGCTCGGTCACCTTGCGCCGCCGCTGCGCTTGCAGGCGCAATGTCACCACGGCGAAGATCATGGCGAGCAGCGCAGCGGCGCAGGCCAGGGCGACTTGCAGGCCGTCCGGCCGCTGCAGCGGCAGCCAGGTGATCGACCACGCCGCCAGCAGGAAGAACAAGGTTACCGAGAAGCTGCGCGTCAGCCAGGCGGGATAGGGCGGCGTCAGCTGGAACATCGGCACCACCAGGTAGGCCACGCCGGCCACCAGCAGCATGCTCCAGCCGCCCAGCCCCCAGGCCGCATGGACATGGGTGATTTCGGTGAGCGGCAGCGCCAGCTGCCAGCCGAACGCGGAGGCCAGCGTCGCGCCCAGCGCGATGGTCACGATCAGGCCGAACACGGCGATGCGCAGGGAAATGATGGTCGGCCCCTTGGCCGGCGTGCGGAACAGCGCGATGAGCACGATCAGCGCAAAGGCGCCAAGAGAGATCGTCATGAAAGGCACGGCGATCTGAAAAAGCAGCGCCTGTTCGCCGAGAAAGCCGGCCACCAGAAGCAGCGTGCCGATGGTCAGGCCGGCATGGGTCAGATGGGTGACGCGGCGCGGCTGCCAGATGTTGGCGCCCGCCGCCACAGGCAGCATCTGCAGCAGGGCGCCGCACATCGCCTGCAGCATGAAGCCGACGGCAAGCAGATGCGTCAGCGCCAGCGCCACGGATGTCCAGCGCGAGGCGAACGCCTCCGTCCCCTGCCAGAGCAGCAGCAGGCCCGCCGCCATGCCGAAGAGCGGCGCGGTAAGGAAGAAGCGGAAGGGCACCGAGATGGGCGGTGCCTGCTCGAAGGACAAGCCCGGCTGCATCTCAGGCTTTCTTGATGTGGATCTCTACGGTGCCGTCGGGGCGGGATTGCGAGCGGTGCGTGTAGCCGTTCTGCTTGAGGATGCCGTACAGGGGATGCGGCTCGACGTAGAGCAACAGCAGCAGTTCCTCGCCGTCCGGCAGCGTATCCAGGGCAGTGAGCGTCAGCTCCATCGGCTCAGGGGGCATCAGCCCCCTGCCGTCGATCACCCTTTCCTCGGCCATCTCAGGCGCTCAAGCCCGCCGCGATGCGGGATTGCAGATCGCCGTCCTGGCCGATGGCCTGGTCGCACATCGGATAGAGGATGTTCTCCTCCTTCATGTTGTGCTGCTGCATCATGATGAGGAGGGTGTCCGCCGCGCCGCCGAAGCCGTCGGCATTCTTCTGCGCCAGGGCCTCGTCCATCTGCCGCAGCAGCTCGCGCATCTGTACGTGTTCGGAACGCATGACCTGGGTCGGGCCGTCGACCATGCCGGAGCGCTGCTCGAAGGCCGGGAAGAGCACCTCTTCCTCGACGCTGAAATGCGCCAGCATCTCGGTGCGGAACTTGTCGTAGGTCGCCGCGCAGGCCGCCCAGTCGCCTTTGTTGGCCGCGTCTTCCGCGTCGGCGAAGTCCTCGTCGCAGAGTTTGTGGTGGTGTTGCAGGGCGCTGGTGATGCCGCTCATTCGTCTTCCTCCTCGATTCTCGCTTGAGGTTTGATTTTCCTTGTTTAGCAGCAAGTTGGGCCTTGACGGTTGTCAAGAATAGATGCGGGGATAAACCCTCTTGATATGAGGGGCGCGCGATGAAATGCCGCAGTCGGCCTGCGGCCAATCAAACAGTCGATCCTAAAGTCAGTCCCGGGGAGACGGCGATTCCAAAGCCCGTTCATCGCCTGCGGAGCGACAGGCGAACGGCAGGCGCTGCCTATGCCGCAAGCTGTCCGCGCACATGGGCGATTTCGCCCTTGCGAACGGCGCGCACCTTGCCGGCCGGCAAGGTGGCGATTCCGGCTGTTTCGCCTTCGAGGGTCAGAAACTCGACTTCAAAAGCTTCGCCCGCACGATAGACATGCACGATCACGCCTACATCGCCGGCTTCGAGGGACAAGTCGGGCAGGTTCTCGGTCAATACAACCTGATCACGTTCGCAAGTCATGTGACTCTCACCAAAGCGGATGCGCCGTGATCAGCCTTGGAGAGTCTTTGCCATGCTCAACTATCCAAACGGTGCGTACCCTGGGCTGTCGATCTATCGGTGTAGCCAGCGGCCCGGGCGGGCAATAGTCAGCCGCCGAAGGACGGCGGCGGCATCACGTTTCCAGCACGTAGGTGCCCGGCGCCTCGGCCAGCGCCTTGTACTTGCGCGTCGCCGCAGGGTAGGCGTCGACCAGTTCCCCCGCCTGCGGCTTGAGCCAGGCCATCCAGTCCTCCCACCAGCTGCCGGGTTGCTCTTCGACGCGCTCCAGCCACTGCTCGACGCGGTCGCGGCGATGGGCGGCGCCGGCGCGGTAGCTGCGCTTGGGTGGCGTCACGGGAGGATTGACGATGCCGAGGATGTGGCCCGAGGAGGACCGCGCAAAACGCTTCTCCGCCGGCACGAAGTTGCAGATGCGGAAGCACTGGCGCCAGGGCGCGATGTGGTCGTCCTCGGCAGAGACGGCATACAAGGGCTGGCGGATGCGGCCCAGGTCGATGGGCTGGCCGCCCACGGTGAGCGCATCGCCCTTCATGAGGTTGTTGTGCAGGTACAGCTCGCGCAGGTACCACTCGTGCATGGCGAAGGGCATGCGCGTGGTGTCCATGTTCCAGTAGAGCACGTCGAACGGCGGCGGCGCCTCGCCGTAGAGGTAGCCGTGCACGACGTATTGCCAGATCAGGCTGTTCGAGCGCAGCAGGCGGAAGGCCGAGGCCATTTCCTTGCCGTCGAGAAAACCCTTGGTCTGCATGGCCTGGGTCAGCCAGCGCACGCTGCCCTCGTCGATGAAGACCTCGATGTCGCCCGGCTTGTGGAAATCGACCAGCGTGGTGAGCAGCGTCCAGTGGGCCACCGGAACCTTCTCCGGCTCGCCGTACTTGCGGTTGGCCCAGGCCATCCAGGTTGACAGCGCCGTGCCGCCGATGCAGTAGCCGACGGCATGCACCTGCTTCGCGCCGGTGAGGCCGCGCGCCGCCTCGATGGCCTCCCCCACGCCTTCGACGATGTAGTCCTCGAAGGTGACATCGCGCATCTCCGGCGTCGGATTCTTCCAGCTCGTGATGAATACCGAGAAGCCCTGGTCGCGCAGGTACTTCACCAGGCTCTTCTTCGGGTTGAGATCGAGAATGTAGAACTTGTTGATCCACGGCGTGACGATGACGATGGGCATCGCATGCACCTGCGGCGTCGTCGGCGCGTAGTGGATCACCTCCAGCAGGCGGTTGCGGAACACCACCGCGCCCGGCGTCGTCGCCAGGTTCTTGCCGACGGTGAAATCCTCCGGCCGCGTCATGCGCACGGTGCCGGCGCGCAGGTCCTCGAGGAAGTTGTGCATGCCGCGCACCAGGCTCTCACCGTTGGTCTCGGCGGCCTTGGCCATGGCGACGGGGTTGGTGAGCAGGAAATTCGTCGGCGCCATGGCATTGAGCCACTTGCGCCACCAGAAGGCGGCGCGGCGGCGCTCCTTGCCGGAGAGCGCCGGCGTGTCGTAGAGGGCGTCCTGCACGTTGTGGGTAAGCAGGAGATACCACTCCTTGACGATGTCCCAGGTGGCGGAATCTTTCCACACCGGATCGGCGAAGCGCGTGTCGTCCGAGTGCGGCTGGACCGGATCCGCGCTCGGCAGGCCGAGCGCGCGGTTCCAGGCATGCCAGGTGAAGGCCATCAGGTCGCCGGAGAGTCTGGCGCCGAGTTCGGCCAGCTCCAGCGGATGCGTCATCCAGGCCACCTGTGCATGGCTGAGCGGCGCCGCCATGCCGAGGGGGTCGATGCCGGCCTCGGTGATGTCATGCAGGGCCTTCAGCGTCGCGGTGGGGCTGGCGACGACCGGGGCGTTGTGGTTCTCTTTTTGTCTGGGCATCATGCCTCCTGCAGGGCCGCCCCAAAGGGGGCATGCGCCCCCTTCGGGGGCAGCGAACGATAGTGCGCGTGGGGGCTCATGACTTCTCCCTAATTCAATTCGACCGTCTGACCCTGTTGCGGTACAACCACGTTTTCCCATTTCAGGCGCTGCGCCACCGCATCGGCAAAGATGCGCGCGGTTTCCGCCTCGCCATGCACGATGAAGGTGTGCCGGGGCGGCTGCCGGAACTGCCCGAGCCAGCCGAGCAACCCGTCCTGGTCGGCATGCGCCGACAGGCCGCCGATGGTGTGGATGGCGGCACGCACCGGCACGCTCTTGCCGAACAGGGTGAGCGATTTCGCGCCATCGACCAGGCGCCGCCCTTGCGTGCCGCCCGCCTGGAAACCGGTGATGACGACCGCACATTCGTGCCGCCCGAGATTGTGCAGCAGATGGTACTTGATGCGCCCGGCATCGCACATGCCGCTGGCGGAGATGATCACCAGCCCGCCGCGCACCTGGTTCAGCGCGATCGACTCCTCGACGTCCTGCACGAAGCGCACGCTGATGGCATCCGCATGGGCGCGTTGCCATTCGATCAGATCACGCGTGTGCGCGTCGAGCAGGGTCGCATGCCTGAGCGTGATTTCGGTCGCTGCCATCGACATCGGCGAATCGACCACCACCTGCAGATTCTTCAGCCGGCCGCGCTTCACCAGGTCGGTCAGGACGAAGATCACCTCCTGCGTGCGGCCGACGGAGAAGGCCGGCATGATGACATTGCCGCGCTTGCCGCGCAGGGTGCGCTCGACGGCGTTCGACCAGTTCATCCTCGGTCGCATCGAGCGGCTTGTGCAGCCGGTTGCCGTAGGTCGATTCGACGCAGAGCACGTCCGCCGACTCGATCGGCTGAGGATCGCACAGCACCGGACGGTCGGGCATGCCCAGATCGCCGGAAAAAACCAGCTTGCGCGTACGTCCCGCTTGCTCGACCCAGACCTCGGCGATGGCCGAACCGAGGATGTGGCCGGCGTCGCGCAGGCGCACCTTGACGACGGCATGCGGCTGAATCGACTGGTCGTACTCCGCCCTGCGCAACTGCCCCAGGCTGGCCTGTGCCTGGGCCACGCTGTAGAGAGGCGGACGGGGCTGCCGCCGGCCGCGCTTGCCATGCGCGCGCTTGGCCTCCCATTCGGCTTCCTTCTCCTGAATGTGGGCCGAGTCGAGCAGCATCACGCCGAGCAGGTCCGCAGTCGCCGCCGTGGCATATACCGGCCCGCGAAACCCCAGCGCCACGGCGCGCGGCAACAGGCCGGAATGGTCGAGGTGGGCGTGGGTGAGCAGGATGAAATCCAGGCTGCGCAAATCGAAGGACAGCGCATCCAGATTCTTCGCCCAGGCATCGCGCCCGCCCTGGAACATGCCGCAGTTGACAAGAAAGCGCACTTCATCGGTCTCGACCAGGAAGCAGGAGCCGGTCACCTCGCCGGCGGCGCCATGAAATGTGATACGCATGGTACATTTTGTGCCAGCAGCGGCGGTATCATGCTTGATCTGCATCAACCGCAATTGGGTTGCGCTTTCTATGACCATAGGAAATCCCTGTGGGATAATGATTTCTCTCGAACTGGAGGACAGCATGTTCAAGCATATTCTCGTACCCACCGACGGCTCCGAACTGTCAGCCGACACGGTGAAAAAAGCTGTGGATTTCGCCCGGGAAATCGGGGCGAAGATCACCTTCTTCTATGCCAAGCCGGACTATCCCGTGGCGTTCTACGGCGAAGGCGCCCTGATCGATCCGACCACGCCGGAGAAGTTCGCCGCGATGGCGGACAAGCAGGCGGAGGACATCCTCTCCGCGGCAAAGAATGCGGCCTCCACTGCCAGCGTCCCATGCGCCGGCGCCTCGGCCACCAGCGACGTGCCCTACGAAGCCATCATCAACGCGGCGACGTCCAGCGGCTGCGACCTCATCTTCATGGCCTCGCACGGCCGGCGCGGCCTGTCCGGCCTGCTGCTCGGCTCGGAAACGCAGAAGGTGTTGACCCATTCCAAGGTGCCCGTGCTGGTATATCGCTAGGGCCCACGCTTTTCATGCTCAATACCGCCCTCACCATCATCCTCGACGAGCACCGCTCGCTCGCCGCCGTCACGCATGGGCTGCGCTTCCTCGTTCGCGAAATGCGCGAAAAGGGCAGCGATCCGGACAGCAAGCTGCTCTGGGCGATGCTCTACTACATCGACACCTTCCCGCAGAAGCTGCACCATCCGAAGGAGGAGGCCTACCTGTTCCGCCGCCTGAAAATGCGCACGCGCGAAGCGGACAAGGCCATCATGGAACTCGAGGGCCAGCACCGGGCCGGCGCCGAGCATGTCAAGGCGCTGGAAATGGCGCTGGGGCGCTATGAAGCGGGCGTGCCCGGCGGACGCGAGGCCTTCATGGCGGCCGCGGAAACCTTCGCCGACGAACTCGCGGTGCACATGGCCCTGGAAGAGAATGTCGTCCTTCCCCTCGCCAAGCAGCATCTGCAGGCGGAGGACTGGATCGAAATCGCGCAGGCCTTCGGCACGAACGGCGACCCGCGCTTCGGCGCCGAGCCGGACCAGGAGTTGCGCTCGCTGTTCTCGCGCATCGTCAATCTTGCGCCGCCGCCGATCGGCGTCGGGCCTCCACGAACTACTGCCTGAATTCCTGCTCGAACGCCCCGCGCACGACATGCCAGCCGCTGGCTTCCAGGTCGGGCTCGCCGTACGCGGCGCTGAATGGCATTTCCAGGGGCTCGCGGTGTCTGAGCGCACGCGCCAGAACAGCGCCGAACTGGCCACGCATCTTCGCTTCGTAGGAGGGAATCGCACCGAGGTGTCCGCTCGCCCATTCCGCAGCGGCCTTGCCCGCCGCCTCGCCTGAAACCACGGCAGGATGGATGCCTGCGCCGGTGAGGGGATGGGCCAGTCCCGCTGCATCGCCGACAAACAGGATATTGCCCAAGGCAAGTTTATCGCGCAGGCCGCCTACCGGAACAGCCCCTGCGGACTGGCTGAAGATCGTATCGCCCACCAGTCCGGCACCGGCAAGCTGCCGATGCAGATCGTCCAGCGCCTCATGGGCGACCTGCACTTCCATACCCGTGCCGAGGACGGCATCCTTGCCCGCGGGAATCAGCCAGCCATAACCGCCCGGATAACGCCGGGACAACCAGAATTCGACGGCATCCTGCGGCGCATGCAGCGCAACGCGATAGCGTCGGGTAAACATTTTCTTCAGGGCGGGCAACCCAATCAGGCGCGCCACGGATGAAGCATGACCGTCGGCCGCCACCAGGGCACGGTAATGCACGATGCGTGAACGCCCATTGTCATTGAGTGTTGCCTCGCTGTGATCCGCATCCAGTCCCGAAAACACGATGTCGTGGCGCACCTGGGCACCTGAGGCACGGGAGAAATCGATCAGCGCACGATCGAAGGCATCACGGTTGATGACGCAGCCCGGCAGGAGGCTGTCCGCGCGAGCGCCGTTGCCATGGTGGCTGCGTGCACCCACGATACTCTGAATCACCACATGATCGGCGCGGGCATGCAAGCCCAGGGGAACGGGAATGAACTCGGGGCAGTTTGCCACGCCGCCGAGGGATTGCCGCCGCTCAACGGCCAGTACTCTGGCACCCGCCTTTGCCGCAGCCGTTGCAGCTGCTGCGCCGGCCGGGCCCAGCCCGACGACCAGCACATCACACTCGTCCATGCCCGCCATGCCCTCGCGTTCGCGGAGGTTATCGGCAGCCCGCCATGCTGCTGCCGTCGTTATTATTATTTCGTCCGCACTCCGGAATCCGGGGAGCGCCAACGTGCCTCGATTGTACCTTGGGGCGGGAAGAGAAGCACTACTCCTCGGACTTGGGGCAATCCTTCGGACGCTCGCGCTTCGGCAGGGGACAACTGTTGATCTCGCGCGAGGATCGCTGGATGAAGCAGGTGAACGTGCTGGAAGCGGCGCAAACCGCCCAGAAGGCAAAGAAGCCGATGGAGTAGGTCGCGATCCGCGAGAAATTCGCCGGTTCGCCGAACAGGTACAGCTCCTGCGGATCGACCAGGGTGAAAAACAGCGCCTCGGCAATGCCCGCCACGACGAAGGACGGCCACAGTATCCAGATCAGTTTTTGCATGTCTCTCTCCGTTTCCTGTCGCAGTATCCTTGTTGTTATCTTTTCCCGGCCGCCACGAGCAGCGTTTCGGGCGCATCCGGCAACCGCACGCTGCCTGCCAGGCGCCAGGTACCGGCCTCATCCTCGATTTCCACGTACCAGCGCCCCGGGCCCAGCGGCGGCATATGCCCCGCATAGTCGCCCTGCTCACCTGCCAGGACAAGATGCTTGTCTTCCCCGCCGCGCGTCGGATGCGCCAGCGTGATCTTCACCTTCGCGGGTAACACAGCGCCGCTATGCGAAACCAGGTGCAGTTCAATTTGGCCGGCGGCAAGCCGCAGGCGGGCCTCCAGTTGCAGCGTTGCAGCCGCGTCATTGCGTGCCAGCATCTGGTTAACCTCCAGGCCCTGCTTGTAGTAGTCGTCCGCCACCAGCCCGTCGTTGGTGGCCACGGCGATCCAGACGGTGACGATGCCGGCCACCACTACCAGGCCCGGCCCGGCCATGAGGATCCAAGGCCAGTGGTGGCGATACCAGGGGCGACTGTCGCGGTCAGCAGGATTCATGGCAGCAGGAAACTCGCCTTCTCGCGCACGAAGATATCGTCGTGGCCGAGGGCGCGTATTTCAAAATGGATGCGGTTGGAGCCGCGCTTGCCGGCATCCGGTTCAACGCGCACGCGCACGGAGACGGACTGTGTAGCGGCAGCCGGAATTTCTACCACGGGGTCGGTGTCGATTTGCAGGCCTTTCAGGCCGGTGACGGAGAGCGAGAAGCGGCGCGGTTCTTCGGCCAGGTTCATGATCTGCAGGCGGTAGACATTCTCGATCAGGCCGCCCTCGACCTCACGGGTCAGCGTGGCGCGGTCGCGGATTACATCCACCTTGAGCGGCTGGCGCAAAGTCAGTCCCACCGCGGCGGCGATGACGATGGCGGAGAGGATGGCGCCGTAGAGCAGCGTGCGCGGCCGCAGGATGTGGCGGACGATCTGCTTGCGGCCCCAGTGCTCGGAAAGCGCATGCTCGGTGGAATATCGGATCAGTCCGCGCGGATAGTCCATCTTGTCCATCACCTGGTCGCAGGCGTCGATGCAGGCCGAGCAGCCGATGCATTCGTATTGCAAGTCCCGTCGCGGATGTCGATGCCGGTCGGACAGACCTGCACGCAGATGCCGCAATCGACGCAGTCTCCCTTGCCCGCGGCTTTGTAATCGAGTTTCTTCGAGCGCGCGCCGCGCGGTTCGCCGCGCTCGGTGTCGTAGGTGACGATGAGGGTGTCGGGATCGAACATGACGCCCTGGAAACGGGCGTAGGGGCACATGTACTTGCACACCTGCTCGCGCATGAAGCCGGCGTTGCCCCAGGTGGCGAAACCGTAGAAGAGAATCCAGAAGGTTTCCCAGGGGCCGAGCTGCCAGCTCATCACCGATCCCGCCAGTGTCTTGATGGGTGTGAAGTAGCCGACGAAGGTGAAACCGGTCCACAGGGCGATCGCCACCCAGACTGCATGCTTGGCCGCCTTGCGGGAAAGTTTGCGTGCGCTCATGGGCGCGGCGTCGAACTTCATGCGTGCGGCGCGATCGCCCTCGATGAGCTTCTCCACCCACATGAATATCTCGGTGTAGACGGTTTGCGGACAGGCATAGCCGCAAAACAGGCGCCCGGCAACGGCCGTGAACAGGAACAATGCCAGCGCGGAAAGGATGAGCAGGACGGCGAGATAGAACACGTCCTGCGGCCAGAACACCAGGCCGAAGATGTAGAACTTGCGTTCGACCAGGTCGAAGAGCACGGCCTGGCGGCCATTCCATTCCAGCCAGCAGAGGCCGTAGTAGATGGCTTGCGTGATCCACACGAGCGCCCAGCGCCAATTGGCGAAGACCCCGGTCACGCTGCGCGCATAAATCTTCTTGTGCGCTTCGTAGAGGGACGACTCCTGGATCGGAATGACCTTGTCTGCGGCATTCTCCGGCTGGGGGACGGTCTGCGCCATGACTCCGTTCGACGTTGGGAAAAGAATGCCCCGGAAGCGGTGCTTCCGGGGTCGTTATTGTGACAGCTTGGCTATTTCGCGGTTCCGCCCTGCGACAGGCCGAAAACGTAAGCCGCGAGCAAGTGGGATTTGGCTTCGCCGAGGAATTCCTTGTGGCCGGGCATCTTGTTGGTGCGGCCCTTGCCGATGGTCTCGAGGAGGATGGTTTCCGTGGAACCGTAGAGCCAGATCGAGTCGGTCAGGTTGGGCGCACCCAGTGCAGCCATGCCCTTGGCGTCGGGGCCGTGGCAACCGGCGCAGCCGACCGTATTGAATGACTCCTTGCCGCGGGTAGCACGGGCGCTGTCGTGGGCCAGCTTGTCGGGCGAGAGCGAGCGCACGTAATGGGCCAGGTCCTTGACGGTTTCTGCGCCGAGCTGGGCATGCGGGGGCATGACGCCCTGGCGGCCTTCCAGGATGGAGGTCTTGATCTGCTCGGGCTCGCCGCCCCACTGCCAATCCTGGTCGGTCAGGTTGGGGAAGCCCCTGGCGCCGCGCGCATCCGAGCCGTGGCACTGCGCGCAATAGGTGAGGAAGAGACGCTCGCCCATCTGCTTCGCTTCAGGATCGGCGGCTACGGCCTTGACGTCCTGCTGGGCGAACTTGGCAAAGATCGGCGCGTACTTCGCTTCGGCCTGCTGCATCTCGCCTTCATACTCGCCTTTCGAGGTCCAGCCGAAGGCGCCCTTGTAGCTGCCCAGGCCCGGATAGGCCGCCAGATAGCCCAGGGCGAAGACGATGGTGATGTAGAACAGCCAGCTCCACCAGCGCGGCAGCGGGTTGTTGTATTCCTCGAGATCTTCGTCCCAGACGTGGCCCATGGTCTGCACTTGCTCTGCAGAGGTTGCGGTCGCCCTGGCCTTGCTCTGCACCCAGAGGAACACGCCGCAGCCGACGACGCTGACCAGGGTAATGAGCGCCACATAGACGCTCCAGAAACCGCTAACGAAATCGCTCATGATGCTTTTCCTTCCTTGCGCTGGCGGGCTGCGCCCGGCAGTTCATCTTCCGTAAAGGGCAGGTTGGCGGCCTCCTCGAAGGCTGCGCGGCGCCGTCTGCTATAGGCCCAAACCACGATACCTATGAAGGTGGCGAAAGCCAAAACGGTGAGGATCGAACGCAGGTCGTTGATGTCCATGGCTACCTCGTCTGCTTGAGGGCGGTGCCCAGGCCTTGCAGGTAGGCGATGAGGGCGTCCATCTCTGTCTTGCCCTCGAGCTGCTGCTTCGCCCCGGCGATCTCCTCGTCCTGGTAGGGCACGCCGAGCATGCGCAGCGCCCGCATCTTGGCCTCGATGTCGTCAGACTTGGCCGGACGCTCGAGGAAGGCGTAGGGCGGCATGTTCGACTCTGGCACCACGTCGCGTGGGTTGTTGAGATGGGCGCGATGCCATTCATCCGAGTAGCGGCCGCCGACGCGGTGCAGGTCCGGTCCGGTACGCTTGGAGCCCCACTGGAAGGGGTGGTCATAGACGAACTCGCCGGCTACCGAGTAGTGACCGTAGCGCTCGGTCTCGGCCCTGAAGGGGCGGATCATCTGCGAGTGGCAGTTGTAGCAGCCTTCGCGGATGTAGATGTCGCGCCCGGTCAGTTGCACGGGATCGTAGGGCTTGAGGCCCGCTACCGGCTGGGTGGTGGACTTCTGGAAGAACAGCGGAACGATCTCGACCAGGCCGCCGACGCTGACGACGAGAATGGTCAGGCCGATCATCCAGCCGATGTTGCGTTCGATGAAATCGTGCGTGAGTTTCATAATGGATTCCCCCGTATTTCAGGCGTGGCCGCCGGCCGGGGCCAGCACCGGCGCGTTGTAGGGCTTCTGCCCGGCCACGGTCTTCCAGACGTTCCAGGCCATGAGCAGCATGCCGACGAGGAACATGAGCCCGCCGAAAAAGCGGATGGTCCAGAACGGATAGGTGGACTTGACGCTTTCGACGAAGGCGTAGGTGAGCGTGCCGTCGGGGTTGGTGGCGCGCCACATGAGGCCCTGCATCACGCCGGCGATCCACATCGCCGCGATGTAGAGCACGACGCCGATGGTGGCGATCCAGAAATGAACCGTCATCAGCTTGATGCTGTGCATCTGCTCGCGGCCGAAGAGGCGCGGGATCAGATAGTAGATCGAGCCGATGGAGATGAAGGCCACCCAGCCCAGCGCCCCGCTATGCACGTGGCCGACGGTCCAGTCGGTGTAGTGCGAGAGGGCATTGACCGTCTTGATCGACATCATCGGCCCCTCGAAGGTGCTCATGCCGTAGAAGGACAGGCTGGTGATGAGGAACTTGAGGATCGGGTCGTCGCGCAGTTTATGCCAGGCGCCCGACATGGTCATGATGCCGTTGATCATGCCGCCCCAGGAAGGCGCCAGCAGGATCAGCGAGAAGACCATGCCGACCGACTGAGCCCAGTCGGGCAGCGCAGTGTAATGCAGGTGGTGCGGGCCGGCCCACATGTAGGTGAAAATCAGGGCCCAGAAGTGCACCACCGAGAGGCGGTAGGAATACACCGGGCGCCCCGCCTGCTTGGGCACGAAGTAGTACATCATGCCGAGGAAGCCGGCCGTGAGGAAGAAGCCCACCGCGTTGTGGCCGTACCACCACTGGATCATGGCATCCTGCACCCCGGCATAGCAGGAGTAGGACTTGGTCAGGGTCACTGGAATCGCGCAGCTGTTGACCAGGTGCAGGATCGCCACGGTGAGGATGAAGCCGCCGTAGAACCAGTTGGCGACATAGATGTGCGGCACCTTGCGTTTCACGATGGTGCCGAAGAAGACCACGGCATAGGACACCCACACCAGCGTGATGAGGATGTCGATCGGCCATTCGAGTTCGGCGTACTCCTTGCTGGAGGTAATGCCCAGCGGCAGCGTCACGGCGGCCAATACGATGACCAGTTGCCAGCCCCAGAAGGTGAAGGCAGCCAGCCCCGGCGCAAACAGCGGCGTGTGCCCGGTGCGCTGCACCACGTAGTAGCTGGTGGCAAACAGCGCGCAGCCCCCGAAGGCAAAGATCACGGCGTTGGTGTGCAGCGGACGCAAGCGGCCGTAGCTCAGCCATTCATGCACGTTGAGATCCGGCCACACCAGCTGGGCGGCAATGATGACGCCGACCAGCATGCCGACAATGCCCCAGACCACCGTCATCACGGCGAACTGGCGCACCACCTTGTAGTTGTACGTCGCTTGGTTATCCATAAACGGAGGGCCTCACTTAGGGAATGCAGAAATCGTAATCGTATTGGGTACGCAGGATACCCGCATAAGCCGCAAGGATACCCATGAATAATCACTACTTGATTGATTCATGTCAAAAGTATCAACCGATATTTATTGACAATTATCAATGTACTAATGGAGGCATAAAAAAAGGGTGCGCAATGCGCACCCCAACCCCAACAGAGAGACAAGACTCCGGGCCCGTTGCCGGGCCCAAAACCTTGGGCGAAGTATGGATAAAGGCCCTCCCGAAAAAATTGATGTGAATCAAATCGGGGTCGATTCGGCGTATTACTTTGGTGCATCTGATCCATTTGGCTTCTTGCCCTCGCCATCGCGGGGCGCCTCTACCGCGCTCATGCCCGGGTCCACTTCCTGATCCAATCCCGGTCTGGGCCGATCGTCATCCATGAGCACGCGGTAGCCCGGGCCTTCGAGGTCATCGAACTGCCCGTTGTTGACCGACCACCAGAACACCGCACCGATCAGAAAGACCAGTACGACCGAAAGCGGAATCAGCAAGTAAAGGATTTCCATCAGTTTTTACCGCTACCTTGCAGCCGCAGCGCGTTGGCCACCACCAGCAGGGAACTGGCCGACATGCCTATCCCCGCCATCCAGGGGGTAATCCAGCCCATCATCGCCAGCGGGATGGCGGAAAGGTTGTAGGCGAAAGCCCAAGCGAGATTTTGCCGAACAATGCGCCGGGTTCGACGCGCCAACTCCACTGCTTCGGCAAGACGCCCAAGGTTTTCACCCAGGAGGACGATATCCGCCTGGTTGCGCGCGAGTTCCGTGCCGCCACCCATGGCCACCGACACCTGGGCCTGCGCCAGCACGGGCGCATCGTTGACGCCATCCCCCACCATCGCCACCACGGCACCTCGACTCTGCAGGGCAGCGATGAAGTCGTGCTTGCCTTGGGGCGTCATGCCGCCATGGGCCTCCTGGATCGACAAAGCAGTTGCCACCGGCCCCACCGCCTCGACAGAATCTCCGGAGAGCAGCGTGATGTGGCAGCCGAGATCGCGCAAGCGGCGCACCAGTGCACCCGCTTCAGGACGCAATTGATCACCCAGCCTGAATACGGCGATCCAGCCTGACTCGTCCGCCAATGCAACGCAGGTGTCGCCGGTGGCGTAAAGGGCCCGCGCGGCGGGCGGCAGCGGCTGATTGTGCGTTTCGCCGGCGAATTCGGCCCGGCCCAGGCGCAGCCTGCGCCCGTCGATAGCGCCTTCGACGCCCTGGCCGGTTTGGCTTTGCAGCGCCTGCGGCGCCGGCCACGACGCGACGTTTGCGGCAGATTCGCGGAACGCCTTCCCGATTGCGTGCTCCGAGCCCTGCTCCAACGCCGCCGCAAGGCAGAACGCTTCCTCTGCCGTCATGCCGCCCAGCGGCAACGTCTCCTGCAGCCGCAACCGACCCCAGGTCAGCGTGCCGGTCTTGTCGAAGACGAAATGGTCGGCGCGGGCCAGAGTTTCGATGGCATGGCCGCGCGCTACCAGCAGCCCTAGCCTGGAGAAGGCGCCGGTGGCCACCGCCAGCGCCGCCGGCGTGGCGAGCGACAACGCGCAGGGGCAACTCACCACCAGCACCGAGACGAAGACCCACAGGGCACGAGATGCGTCGATCTGCATCCAGACGACGCCCGTCACGAGTGCCATCAGCAGCAATGCCGCGACGAACCAGGCCGCGACGCGATCGGCAAGGAGCACCACGCGCGGCTTTTCGGTGATCGCCCGCTCCATCAGCCGCATGATCGAGGCCAGCCGCGTTGCCTCGCCGACCTTCTCCACCCGCTGCACCAAAGGGCTGCGGATATTGACCGTGCCGCCGGTCAGTTCGCCGCCTGCCGTCTTGGCAATGGGGCAGCTCTCGCCTGTCAGCAGGGATTCGTCGACCTCGCTCGCGCCCTGCAGCACAGTGCCGTCGGCGGGAATGGTCTGTCCCGGCGCCACCAGCACCTGATCGCCCGGCAACAGCGCTGAAACGACGACCCGCTCCGTCTGCAGCGAAGGAAACGCTGTCAGGCGATCTGCAAACGCCGGCAAGGCACGGCCGACGCGTTCGATCGATCGCACGGACCGGTGGCGCGCGAGCATTTCCAGGTAGCGTCCGCCCAGGAGCAGAAAAACAAACATTGTGACGGAATCGAAATACACCTCCCCCGCACCGCTGAGCGTCGCCCACAGGCTGGCTGCGAAGGCGGCGCCGATGCCCAGCGCCACCGGCACGTCCATGCCCACGCGCTTGAGGCGCAGGTCCCGCCAGGCATTGCGAAAGAAGGGCGCGGCGGAATACAGCACGACAGGCAGCGTCAAGACCAGGCTGGCCCAACGCAGCAGGCCCTCGATGTCGGCACTCATGGTGCCTTCGTCGGCGACGTACGCCGGCACGGCGTACATCATCACCTGCATCATGCCGAACCCGGCGACGAAAAGGCGCCACAGCGCTGAACGCCGTTCGCGACCGGCAATCTCCTCCGAGCGGGCCGCGTCGTATGGATAGGCGTGGTAGCCGATGGCGGCAACCGCGGCAAGGATGCCGGAGAGTTTGATGCGCTGATCGTCCCAGCGCACGCGCGCGCGCCGCGTGGCGTAATTGATCTCGACCGCGATGACGCCGGCCTGGCGCGTCAGGTGCTGCTCGTTGAGCCAGACGCAGGCAGCGCAGGTGATGCCTTCGAGGATGAGGGAGGCTTCGCGTTCATGTCCGGAGAGCGGCCGCACGAAGCTCTGTTGTACATCCGGATTGTCGTAGAGAGTCAGTTCCCCCAGCACGGCGGGCAAGGCTTCGCGCGGGCTTTCCGGCAGTGCGTCGCGGTGCCGGTAGTAGTCGTCCAGGCCATTGTCGACAATGGCCTGCGCTACCGCCTGGCATCCGGCGCAGCACATCGCGCGCGGCACGCCGCCGATGTTTACAGTGAAAGTCAGTCCCTGCGGGACGGGGAGGCCGCAGTGGTAGCAGGATTCAGTCATTGTGCTAGACCCGCCTGTAGGTCGGTTCAGTCCGACTTAGTCCTTCGCGTCGGCCTGAAGGCCGACCTACAGTTGGCGCCTTCGCGACTTGGTCACTTCGGCTGCATGCGGATCGCGCCGTCGAGGCGGATCACCTCGCCGTTGAGCATCTCGTTCTGGATGATGTGCAGCGCCAGCGCCGCGTATTCCGCCGGCTTGCCCAGGCGCGGCGGAAAAGGAACCATCTTGCCCAGTGCATCCTGCACCTCCTGCGGCATGCCGAGCAGCATCGGCGTCTCGAAGATGCCGGGCGCGATGGTCATGACGCGGATGCCGGAGCGCGACAGGTCGCGCGCGATCGGCAGCGTCATGCCGACCACGCCGCCCTTGGAGGCGGCATAGGCTGCCTGGCCGATCTGCCCGTCGTAGGCCGCCACCGAGGCGGTGCAGACAATCACGCCGCGCTCGCCCGCCGCATTCGCCTGACCGCGGCTCATGGCCTCCGCCGCCAGGCGGATCATGTTGAAGGTGCCGATCAGGTTGATGTTGATGACGCGGGCGAACGTGGCCAGCTGGTGCGGGCCTTCCTTGCCGAGGGTCTTCTCGCCGATGGCGATGCCGGCGCAATTGACCAGGCCGTTCAGCCCGCCGAAGGCGCTCACGGCCAGGTCCACTGCGGCCTTCGCGCTGGCTTCCGACGACACGTCGCATTCGGCAAAGCGCACGCCGGCGCCCAACTCCTTTGCCAGCGCTTCGCCGGCCGCCTTGTTGAGGTCGGCAATGAGCACCTTGCCGCCCTGCCCCGCCAATGCCCGCACCGTGCCCGCGCCCAGGCCAGAAGCGCCGCCGGTCACGATGAATACGCTGTCCTTGATCTGCATGAAAAGCTCCTTCCAATAAAAGAAATGGCTTGCCCATCACTCAGTATTGGCAAGCCATTGAATTTTAGCTTCAGCCGCTTCGCCTAACATTCGCTCCGCTCATGTTAGCCTGCGCTGAAACTGCGTTTTCTGGTGCTGTTGAGAGGAGTCGAACCTCCGACCTACTGATTACGAATCAGTTGCTCTACCAACTGAGCTACAACAGCATGGGGTGCGAATTATAAACGAGCACCGGAGCACGGGCAAACGTCCATCGCAATGAGTAATATTCACGGTTGCCGGCCGTTTGTCCGGCCCAATTGGCGTTTTATCGGTTGAAGCTGGCGTTTGCCCTTCCCGCCCGCCTAACATGCGATTGTCAGAAGGAGGAATCATGTCCAAGCTACGTGGCTTCACCCTAATCGAAGTAATGATCGTGGTGGCGATCATCGGCATACTCGCCATGATCGGCTTGCCTCTTTACAGCGACTACATCACGCGCAGCCGCTTCCCCGAGGCGCAAGGCGGCTTGGCCGCCGGCCGCGTTCAGGCCGAACAGTTCTTCCAGGACAACCGCACCTATGTCGGCATGCCCTGCCCGGCAAACACTGCTTTCTGGACATTCAATTGCAACGATGCTGGCGCACCCCAGACCGCTGCAACCTATACCATTTTCGCCACGGGCCAAGGCAACATGGCAACCTTTGAATTCTCGGTTGACCAGAACAACAACCGCCGCACCACCGGCCTGAAAACAGGTTGGGGCACGGCCAGCCGTGCCGCGCCGATCAACTGCTGGGCAGTCAGGAAGGGCGGGGGATGCACCTGAACCTGACATCCGCGCCGAGAGGGTTCACGCTCATTGAACTCGTCATCGCCATCGCCGTATTAGGCATTCTCATTGCGCTGGGCATCCCCTCGTTCACAGAATGGATTCACAACACGCAGGTGCGCAACGCCGCCGAATCCGCATTGAACGGCCTGCAGATTGCGCGTTCCGAGGCGGTGCGCAGCAACAGCTTTACCCAGTTCATCCTCGGCCCGGGCACCGGCTGGCGCGTGATCTCACTGACGCCGCCTTCCGGCGGGGTAGGGGCCGCCTGCCAGGAAACCGGTGAAATCCAGCGCCGTGACAGCAGCGAAGGGTCTTCTTCTGCAAACGTGGCGGTAACCCCGGCGGGCGTCAATACCGTGACGTTTACACCGCTGGGCTGGGTCGGTGCCGGCACCAATTCCTGCGGCAACCCCATTACCCAGCTCGATTTCGATTCATCGACACTTACGGCGGCACGCAGCCGCGAGCTCCGCCTCGTCATCACGGCTGGGGGCGGCATCCGCCTGTGCGACCCGCAGGTTGCGGCCGGCGACCCGCGCGCCTGCTAAATTTGGAGTAACCATGACACGCAAGATTTCAGGCATGGCGGGCAGAGGACAAAGCGGCGTGGCGCTGCTCGAAGCGATGATCGCCATCCTGCTCATCTCCTTCGGCATACTCGGCATCATTGGCCTGCAGGCCAATTCCATCGCCTTCACCACGGATGCCCGCTACCGGGTAGACGCCGGCGCACTGGCTGACCGCCTCGTCGCCGAGATGTGGGTCAATCCGGCCAACATCGCCAGCTACACCTGGGCAGGCGTTGGCATCCCCAACGCAGCGGTCGCGCCCTGGGTCGCCGACGTGCAGGCCGCCCTGCCCGGCTCCGATACCCTGCCGCCGCTCATCAACGTCGGCGCAGATAACGTCGTTACGGTCACCGTTCGCTGGCAGCCGCCCAACGGCAGTGCGCACCAGCACTTGATCATCGCCAATATCAACCAGAATCCGGAAAACTAGCCATGCCGGCCCTGATGCACAAGAACCGTGGATTGAGCCTGATCGAACTGATGGTCGGCGTGGTGATCGGCATGATCGCCATCATCATCATCATGCAGGTTGCCATCACCTTCGAGGGACAGAAGCGAACCACCGTCGGCACGGCCGGCGCGATGGACGAGGGCGCCGTCGGTCTGTTCACCCTGCGGAAGGAAATTCAGAGCGCCGGATACGGCATGGCCGATCCCGACATTCTGGCCTGCCTGGTGCAGGCCCATGAAGCGCGCTTCGACAATCTGGCTACCGCGGCAGATTTCAGCTTTTCGATCTTCCCGGTGCTGATCACTCAGGGCGTAGCCGGGGCGCCCGACAGCATCACCGTCAATTACAGCAGCTCGCCCATGCTTGCAACGGCCGCCTCGCTGATCCAGAACTTCCCCGGTGACGAAACCACCAACCTCAAGCTGAATAACCGTTATGGCTTCAATGCCGGCGACGTCGTCATACTGGCCAATCCTACCGTCCTCGCGCCTTCGCCCCCCTCGCCGGCGGGTACGCGGCAATGCTCCATGTATCAGGTGACGGCATTGCCCGCCGCCGCCGGAGAAACAGACGAGGTCAAACACGAACTGGCCCAGTACGTGAATTCCGCGGGAGCAACCGTGCCCTCGCGCTTCAACAAGAGCGGCGGACTCGGCATCGCCTACCCGGCCAATACGACCAAGATATTCAATCTCGGCGGCAACCCCGTCAGCAGCGTGTTTTCCATCGTGAACAATCAACTTGTTTTCCAGGATCAATTGACGGGCGCACCGACGCCCCTCGTGTTGCTGGACAACGTGATTTCATTCCAGGCGCAATATGGCTTCGACACACGTCCTGGCGCGCAGACCAATCTGCAGGTAACCCAGTTCAGCGACACGGTCATCGATGCCGACGGCAGCGGCGTGGCCGGCAACTCCGACGACTGGATGCGCCTTGGCGCCGTACGTGTCGCCATCGTGGTGCGCAACAAATACCCCGAGCGGCCGGATGCGACGACCGGACTGTGCAACACCACCACCAACGTGCCTGCCTGGACCTGGGGTACCATCCCGGAGGCTGTCCTGGACCCTGCGGACACCGATGAGTGGAAATGCTACCGCTACAAAGTCTTCGAAAGCGTGATTCCACTGCGCAACATGTTCTGGAAGGCAGCATCATGAGCATCCGTTGGCCTACTGATCCCCAAAGCATCGGCCAGCGTGGTGTGGCCCTGCCCATCGCCCTGATCGTACTCGTCGCCATGGTACTCGCGGCGGTGACTTTGATCCGCTCGGTGGACACGGCCACCATGGTCGCCGGCAACCTCACCCTCAAGCAGAGCGCCACCCATGCCGCGGACGAAGGCGTCCGCCAGGGGTTCTTCTGGCTGCGCAATACGGTTATCGCCAGTCCGGCCAGCCTCAATAGCTCGATATCCTCGAGCGGATATTTTTCAACGCAACATGCCGATGACCCGAACTGGAATCCGGCTTTCAACTGGCCGACCGGCAGTGCCGTAAGCCTGCCCACCGACGCCGGCGGCAATACCGTTTCCTACGTCATCCACCGCCTGTGTACGCTTCCCGGCCTGTCCTACAACGCACCCAACCAGCAGTGCGCCACTTACACCGGCACCAGCGCCGCCGCCTCGGGCGGTAGCCAGTCGGTGGACGCGCCCGAGTTTTCCGGCGTGGTCTATGTCTATTTCCGTGTCACCTCGCGCGTGGTTGGCCCGCGCAACACCATCAGTTATGTCCAGTCCCTGATGCTGGCGCCCGCCAGTTGAGCGCCATCGCCGGACACCTGGACCCAAGGAGAACCACCATGAAGACACGCCTGAACGCCAAGCGCACGATCGCCCGCCTCATGGCGCTCCTCTATGTCGCCACTGCGATGCCGCTCCAGGCCGCCCAGACCGACCTCACCAGCCAGCCGCTGGCCAACGTCGCCGGCACCGCCACCGTCAAGCCGAACATCATGTTCCTGCTCGATGATTCCGGTTCGATGATGCAGCAGTACACGCCGGATTACGTCAGCGAACGCTGGGGCAGCCCAGCCGCCAGCGACCGCCACTGCTATGACAGCAGCGACGACGGCGACGCCAACCGGGATCTGTGCATCTTCGGCGATCCGCCCTACATGAGCCCGGATTTCAACAAGCAGTATTACAACCCGGACATCACCTATACCCCGCCCACCACCTGGGACGGCGTGGCCTATCAGAGCCAGACGGCCGCCAACACGGCCACCTGGACGGCGGTGAAGACCGACGGCTTCAACGTGCAGAACATCAACCACTTCGAGCAAGGCAACACGACTTGGGATATTACGACGCAGTATCCCAGCCGCGCCTGGTGCATCAACCAGGGCGACAATCCGAATTCGCCGGCCAACAATCCGAACTGCGTCACCAACACGGGCGGCTATTTCTATCCCAACGCGCCCTATCTCTCCGGCCAGGACGGCAGCGTGAACTTCAACTCGTCCGGCGGCACCGGCTCGACGGTGCCGCATGCCAAGTTCCGCTACGGCAATCCCTATTACTACCGCATCCTGCCGGGCGAATACTGCACCGACGAATCGCTCAGCAACTGCAAGTCATTCGCGCTGGGCTCATCGCCGCCGTTTCCTGCCCCTGATGATGCCTATGTCTATCCTGCCCGGGTGCGTTGGTGCAACACTGAGGCCAATGCCCTTGTAGCCGCGCCGCCGGCCGGCAGTTGCCAGGCCAAGAAGGTCGGCTCGTACCAGTTCGCGCGCTTCTCGATCACCTCCCCCGCGGCCAAAGCCTACGGCACCATCCAGATCGGCAGTTCGGGGTCCAACAATGCCGTGACAATCACCGAGGTCACGGTCAACGGCGTCACGATCATGAACACCACCCTCACGGCGGGTGGCGGCACAAACTCCTCGGGGGAGCGCAGCACGCTTGCGACCAATCTCGCCAATGCCATAAACGCCTACCATGCTGCGCCCGGTTCTTTCTACGCAGCCTGTGCGGGCACGGGCTGCAACGCCATCCTCGGCGCCGGCATCATCTCGGCCGACTCGGTAGCGATCATTCCAACAGGCACTTCAGGCGGAATCGATTACATCACCGATGCTTCACACGCCGGCGAACTGATCACCGTCACCGCCCCACCCAACAACGCCGCCTATTCTTCCGGCCGAATCTACATCAACAATACCGGCAGCGGCAGCGGCAACATCACCAGCATCACCGTCGGCCCGAGCGGCGGCCCCTTCGTCGAGGTGCTCAACAACAGCCTCGCCAACTTCGGCAGCAACTCGACCGCCAACCGAAGAAACGCTGCCTCCGCGGTCGAGGCGCGTATCGACAGCTACTTGAATACCTCGCCGTGGGAATATACGGCGCGCGATCGCAACCAGTCCGGCTGCCCCTCGACCTCTGGCGTCCTCTGCGTCGACGCACCCCTCAGCGCCGGTAGCGCGCCCAACGGCTACGTCATCAACGTCACCACCGTCGGCGGCGTATCGACAAGCACCACCTCCTTTTCCGGCGGCCAGTCGTATTCCGTGCCGACCACGGTGACGAACATCGGCGCCGGCTCGTGCGGCTTCCAGTTCCTTCCAGCGCGTTAACATCGTATCAACCACCACCACCTATCCGAGGGCCACGACCCGCATCGATTGCGGCTCGACGCCGGGGGTGTGCACCTATGACGAGGAAATGACCAACTTCGCCAACTGGTACGCCTACTACCGCACCCGCATGCAGACCATGAAGTCGGCGGCCGGCCAGTCCTTCCTCTCGCTCAACAACGAGTACCGGCTTGGCTTCGCCACCATCAACAATACCAACTTCTCCGGCACCAGCGGGTCGCGCTGGCTGGCCCTGAGCGAACTCGATGCGACGCAGAAGCAAACCTGGTACAGCAAGCTGTATGCGCAAAGCCCGAACGGCAGCACGCCGCTGCGCGAGGCTCTCGATCGCATGGGACAACTCTACGAGGGCACGCTCTCCGGCGCACCGAATCCGATGCGAGTATTCCTGCCAGCAGAACTTCACCATCCTCACCACGGACGGTTACTGGAACGGGGGTACCAACTCGTCCATCGGCGACCAGGACAACGTCGAGAGCGCCGCTCGCTTCTGCAGCCGCGACAACGGCTGCTTCGACGGCAACCTGGGCGGCGGCGCAGCCCAGTCGCTGGCCGACGTGGCGCTCTACTACTACTACCGCGACCTGCGCACCAGCAACTGCAATTCGGGTGTCAGCGGCGCGGACGTGTGCACCGACAACGTACCCACCTCCACCAAGGATCCGAACCCGGCGCAGCATATGACCACTTTCACTCTCGGCCTGGGAGTGGATGGCGTCATGACCTTCCGCGAGGACTACGAGACGGCCAGTGCCGGCGACTTCTACCGCATTCGCACCGGCGCCACCGGCTGCTCCTGGACCGCCGGCACCTGCGACTGGCCTGTGCCCTGCTGCAAACGCTGAGAGGGCGGTGGACGATCTCTGGCACGCTGCAGTAAACGGCCACGGCAGCTACTTCAGCGCACAGGACCCGGCCTCACTCACCACGGGTCTGGCCAGCGCGCTGGCCGGACTGAAGGTGCGCAACGCCGCCGCCTCGGCCTCGGCAACCAGCACGCCGAACGTCACGCAGGAAGACAACGACATCTTCAGCGCGACCTTCCGCACCGTGAAGTGGGACGGAGAACTGGTTGCGCAGAAGATCGACACGGCGACCGGCAACATCCTGCCGGACAGCACCTGGGCGGCCCAGTCACAACTCGACGACAAGGTTTCCGACAGTTCCGACAGCCGCGTCATCTATACCGCCGACTTGTCCAATCCGACCCCGACGCGAAAGACCTTCGAGTGGGGCAACCTGACCTCGTCCGAGCAGGCGTACTTCCAGGACAAGTGCCTTGGCGGCGCACCGCTGACCCAGTGCGCCTCGTTCGACGCCACGCAAAAGACGCAGGCCAACCTTGGCACGAAAATGCTCGGCTACATCCGTGGCCAGCAGGAGATGGAGATTACCGATCCGCCGCTTTACCGCCAGCGCGACCATATTCTGGGGGACATCGCCAGCGCCAAGCCGGCCTATGTCCGCAACCCCCGCCGCAACTACGGCGACGTCGGCTACAGCGTATTCAAGGCCGCCCAGTCCAGCCGCCAGGCAATGGTTTACGTCGCCGCCAACGACGGCTATCTGCACGCCCTGAACGCCACGACCGGCAATGAAACCTGGGCCTATGTTCCGCACAGCATCTACCCGGATCTGCACAAGCTGGCGGACTCGAACTATGGCAACAACCACCGCTACTATGTCGATGGCAGCCCGGAATCCGGCGACGTGTACATCGGCGGCCAATGGCGCACGATCCTGGTCGGCGGCCTGAACAAGGGCGGGCGCGGCTACTATGCCCTGGACATTACCGAGCCGACCAATCCGCTGGTGCTGTGGGAGTTCTGCTCCGATGCCGCACTGTGCTCAGTGGCCGACAGCGATCTCGGCTACACCTTCGGCAACCCGATCATCACCAAACGACCCTCAGACGGGAGGTGGGTGGTGCTGGTTGCCTCCGGCTATAACAACACCAGTCCAGGCAGCGGCCGCGGTTACCTGTTCGTGCTGGACGCCGAAACGGGAGGAGTGCTGAACAAGATCGATACCGGCGTCGGCAGCACCACCACGCCCAGCGGACTGGCCCGCATCACCGGCCGGGCGGAGAATGCCGTCGACCGACAATACCGCGTCAATCGTCTTTGGCGGCGACCTGCTCGGCAACCTGTGGCGCTTCGACATGGCCGCGAACTCGGTCATCAAGCTGGCCAGCCTAACTGATGACATCAACGGCACCCAGCCCATCACCACCCGGCCCGATGTCGGCAAGTGCCACGACACGTCAATGGTATTCGTCGGTACGGGTCGTTACCTCGGCCTGAGCGACCTTACCGACAACCAGTTGCAGAGCATCTGGGGCATCAAGGACAATACTGCCACCCTCGGCACGCTGCGCAGCAACAATATCGTGCAGCAGTCCCTTGCAGCGGCTGGCGGGCGGCACCTACTCCATCACCAGCAACGCCGTCGACCTGGCCACGCAGAACGGCTGGTTCGTCGACCTGGATCAGAATACCGGTGAGCGGGTCAACCTCGATCCCGCCCTGGTGCTGGGCACGCTCGTGGTGGTGACCAACCAGCCCGAGAGCGTCTCTGCCTGCAGCGTCGGCGGCAACAGCTTCAAGTACGAATTCGACTTCTGCTCGGGCAAGGCGCTCCTGGCCTCAGGCGGCACGGTCGGCAAGAAGATCGGCTCCTCCATTGCCGTGGGCTTCATCGTCATCCGCCTGCCCAGTGGCGCGTTGAAGGTGATTACCACTTTCGCCGGCGCCGAGAAAACCACCGAGGGCGTGACGGCCGGTTCCAGCGGCAACACCCGGCGCGTTTCATGGAGGGAACTGCAGTAAGCCGTGCCCAGGGCAGGCATTCGTGCCTGCCCGCGCGACTGCCTGACTGATCGCCGGTATGGTGATGCGCCATTTTTCGTCGCTGGCAACAGCCCTGTCGCTATCGGCAACGCTCCATGTCGGCGCATTTTTCACCCTGGATCGCGTTTTGGGAGTTGGCGCGAACAATCGCCCTGGTACTGTTGCCGCGCTGAGGCCTGCGCAGATGTTCGCCTTTCTCTCTGGACCCCTGGCGGATGCACCCTCCCTTACTGCAATTGGAAGATCCTCTCCCCCGACCACCGTCAGCGCACCGGGCCTCATTGACCTGCCCATGCCGCAATATTTTTCTGCAGGCGACCTGGACAGGAAGCCCGAAGCGGTCGGCGAGGTGCCGTTGGCCTACCCGACAGAACTGCCTCATGTAAAGCAAAGCCGCGTCGTGCTGAGCCTTCTGATCGGCGATCAGGGCACGGTTGACAGGGTCATCGTGGAGTCTGCGGACGCCCCAAAGGAATTGGAAGAACTTGCCAGTCAGGCCTTTGCCGCTGCCCGCTTCACGCCGGGCCTACGCAACGGCATTACCGTGAGAAGCCGGTTGCGCATCGAGGTGACATTCGAAGGCGAAGCGCAATAGCGCCTGCCCCGCCCAGACGCATCCCTATTCGCCATTCCGCTGCAATTCCCTCGGTAGCGGAAACACGACATGTTCGGGATTGCCATCAAGCTGGATCACGCTGCGCGCGCCCAATTCGGTCACGCGATCAACGACCTGACGCACCAGCACTTCCGGCGCAGACGCGCCAGCAGTGACGCCGACATGCTGTTTACCGGACAGCCATTCCGGCCGGATTTCATCGGCACCATCGACCAGATAGGCCTTGACGCCGCGGTTCATCGCCACTTCGCGCAGACGATTGGAATTCGAACTGTTCGGGGAACCGACGACGATGACGAGGTCGCACTGGCCGGCCAGCTGCTTGACCGCGTCCTGGCGGTTCTGCGTGGCATAGCAGATATCGTCCCGCCTCGGCCCTGTGATGCTCGGAAAACGCGCCTCCAGCGCCTGCACGATGGTGCGCGCGTCGTCGACGGAGAGCGTGGTCTGCGTCACGTAGGCCAGCCGCTTCTCATCCTTCACCTGCAGGCGCGCGACATCCTCGACGTTCTCCACCAGGTGCATGCCTCCGGCAGCCTGGCCCATGGTGCCTTCGACTTCGGGATGGCCGCGGTGGCCGATCATGACGATCTCTTTTCCCGCCTCGCGCACGCGGCCTACTTCGGAATGCACCTTGGTCACCAGCGGGCAAGTGGCGTCGAAGACACGCAGGCCGCGCCGATCGGCTTCCGCGCGCACCGCCTTCGACACGCCGTGGGCGCTGAAGATGACCGTGGCGCCGTCGGGCACCTCGTCGAGTTCCTCGACGAACACCGCGCCCTTGGTGCGCAGGTCATCGACGACGAACTTGTTATGCACCACCTCATGGCGCACGTAGATTGGTGCGCCGAATATTTCCAGTGCCCGCTCGACGATCTCGATGGCACGCTCGACGCCGGCGCAGAAGCCGCGCGGATTGGCGAGCAGAATGTCCATTACAGTATTCCTATGACTTCCGCCTCGAAGCGGATGGCCTTGCCGGCAAGCGGGTGGTTGAAGTCGATGAGCGCGCTTTCGTCCGTCAGTTCGCGCACCAGTCCAGTGTAGGCGGCGCCATTGGGCGCCTTGAATTCGATGAGCGCCATTTCCTGAAGTTCCCCCGGCTCTGGCAATTCGTTGCGAGCGAAGCGTTGCATCAGCTGTGGATTGTGCGAACCGAATGCCTGCTCGGGCTCGAGCAGGAATACGGTGCGCTGGCCGACGGGCAGGTCAATCAGGCAACGCTCCAGGACGGGTGCCAGTTCCCCGCTGCCCAACTGCAGCGTGGCCGGCTTGGCACCAAAGGTGCTGACCAGCTCGTTGTCGTCCGCCAGAGCCAGCCGGTAATGCAGGGTCAGCAGGCTATCGGCCTGGACGACGTCGCTCATTGCTTCTCCGGGGCAGAATAAAACAACTGTTGCCAGACAAGCAGCACCACGCCCACCGAAATAGCCGAATCTGCAACGTTGAAGGCCGGCCAGTGCCAGCCGGCTGCGTGCACGTCGAGGAAATCCACCACCGCGCCGAAGCGTATGCGGTCGATCACGTTGCCCAGCGCGCCCCCCAGGATCAGCGTAGCCGCCAGAGGCAGCATTCGCTCGTACGCATGCCGGAGGATCAGCGAAGTCAGCCACAGCGATACGGCGAGCGCCAAGCCGACGAAGAACCAGCGCTGCCAGCCGCCCGCATCGGCGAGAAAGCTGAACGCTGCACCGGTGTTGTAAACGAACACCAGGTTGAAGAACGATGTCAGCTCAATGCTCTGGCCAAGCTTGAGCGCCGACACGACCCAGAGCTTCGTCAGCTGATCGAGAACGATGATCAGGCCGGATAGTCCCAGCCAAAGCGCAGTCCTAGGCATGCGATCGGGGCTCGCCCGCACCATGCAGGTTGGCATCGCAGCGCCCGCACAGTTCTGGGTGCTCGGCATTCACGCCGATATCCTCGCGCCAATGCCAGCAGCGCGGGCATTTTGCATGCGGGCTGGGCACGGCGACCACGCCCTCCGCTATGCCGTCGCCAACCTTAACCAGCGTGACCTTCGAGCAGATCAGCACCAGGCGTAAATCGTCGCCAAGCGCGACCAGCAGGTCATGCTTCGTCCCGGCGGCGCGGATCTCCACCTCCGCCTGCAGGGACGAGCCGATCTTTCCGGCAACGCGCAGATCCTCCAGCACCTTAGACACCTCTGCACGCACCTCGCGGATCTGTTGCCACCGTGCCGTGAGGGCTGACTCTTGCTCCAGCGCCGGCAATGCATGCCAGGTGGCCAGCATCACGCTGTCCTCTGGATCCTTCGTCAGAATCTGCCAGATTTCCTCTGCGGTGAAGGACAGTACCGGCGCCATCAGCCGGATGAAGGACTGCAGGATGTGCCACAAGGCACATTGCGCGGCGCGGCGCGGCTTTGAATCCGCACCGGTCGTGTAGAGACGATCCTTGAGGATGTCCAGATAGAAAGCGCCCAACTCCTCGGAACAGAAGCCTTGCAACGCCTGCACGACGCGATGGAACTCATAGCGTCCGTAGTCGGCGGCCACCTGCTCCTGCAGGCGGCGCGTCAGCGCCAGGGCGTAGCGGTCGATCTCCAGCCACTCGGCCACCGGTAGCATGTCCTTCGCCGGATCGAAGTCGGCGGTGTTGGCGAGCAGGAAGCGCAGGGTGTTGCGGATGCGCCGATAGGACTCGACCACGCGTTTGAGGATTTCGTCCGAGATCGACAGCTCGCCCGAGTAGTCGGTCGCCGCCACCCACAGGCGCAGCACTTCGGCCCCCAGCGTATCGGAAACTTTCTGCGGCGCGATGACGTTGCCCTTGGACTTCGACATCTTGTGGCCCTGGCCGTCCACCACGAAGCCGTGCGTGAGCAGAGCGTCGTAGGGCGCGCGGCCGTCCAGCGCGCAGGCGGTAAGCAGCGAGGAATGGAACCAGCCGCGGTGCTGGTCCGAGCCTTCGAGATAGAGGTCGGCCGGCCACTTCGAGCCTTCCGTATGGCTGCCGCGCAATACGGTGCGGTGCGTCGTGCCGGAATCGAACCAGACATCCAGCGTGTCGCGCATCTTGTCGTACTGCCCCGCATCGGCGCCGAGCAACTCGGCCGCATCGAGTTTGAACCAGGCGTCTATGCCTTCCTTCTCGACGCGCAGCGCCACCTGCTCCAACAGTTCAGCCGTGCGCGGATGCAGTTCGCCGGTTTCCTTGTGCAGGAAGAAGGGGATCGGCACGCCCCAGTTGCGCTGGCGCGAGACGCACCAGTCTGGACGGTTGGCGATCATGGCGTGCAGGCGCGCCTGTCCCCAGTCCGGGAAGAATTTCGTCGCCTCGACGGCAGACAGCGCCGTGTCGCGCAGGGTGCGGCCTTCGACAGGCTTGCGATCCATGCCCACGAACCATTGGCTGGTCGCACGATAGATAATCGGCGTCTTGTGGCGCCAGCAGTGCATGTAGCTGTGGGTGATTTTCCCGGAGGCGAACAGACAGCCGACCTCGCTAAGCTTCTCGATGATCGCCGCGTTGGCCTTCCAGACATTGAGGCCGCCGAAGTACGGCAGGCGTTCGGCGAAGCGGCCGTCGCCCTGCACCGGCGTGAGGATTTCCTCGTTGTGCATGCCATGACGTTTGCAGGAGTCGAAGTCCTCCAGGCCGTAGGCCGGCGCACTGTGCACCACGCCGGTGCCAGTATCCAGCGTGACGTAGTCGCCCAGGTACACCGGCGCTTCGCGGTCGTAGAAGGGATGGCGGAACTTCACCAGCGACAGCGCCGCACCCTGGCAGGCGCCAAGTACCGTGCCTTCGAGGCCGAAGCGGGTCAGCGCCTGGCCGCGCAGTTCTGCCGCCAGCACCAGAAGGCCGCGCGATGTCTGCACCAGTTCGTAGGTGAACTCCGGGTGCAGGTTGAGCGCCTGGTTGCCGGGGATCGTCCAGGGCGTCGTCGTCCAGATCACGGCGAAGCAGGGGCCGTCTGGCAATGCCTTCAGGCCGAAGGCATGCGCCACGCGTGCACGCTCGGCATCCGCAAGCGGAAAAGCCACGTCGATGGCAGGGGATTCCTTGTCCTGGTATTCGACCTCCGCTTCCGCCAGCGCCGAGCCGCAGTCGAAGCACCAGTTCACCGGTTTCAGTCCCTTGAACAGGAAACCGCGCTTGTGGATATCGCCGAGCGCGCGGATCTCGTCGGCCTCGTTGCGGAAGGCCATGGTCAGGTACGGGTCGTCCCAGTCGCCCAGCACGCCGAGGCGGATGAAATCCTTCTTCTGCCGTTCCACCTGCTCGGCGGCGAAGGCGCGGCACAACTCGCGCGCCTTGTCCGCAGGCAGATGCTTGCCGTGCAGCTTTTCGATCTGGTGCTCGATAGGCAGGCCGTGGCAGTCCCAGCCCGGCACGTAGGGCGCGTCGTAGCCAGCCAGGGTCTTGGAGCGGACGATGATGTCCTTGAGGATCTTGTTGACTGCATGGCCGATGTGGATATCGCCATTGGCATAGGGCGGGCCGTCGTGCAGCACAAAGCGCGGCCGACCGGCCGAGGCCTTGCGGATTTTCTGGTACAACTTCCGCTGCCGCCATTCGGTCACCCACAGCGGCTCGCGCCTGGCGAGATCGCCCTTCATGGGAAAAGGCGTGTCGGGAAGGTTCAGTGTTTTTCTATAGTCAGCCATGTCAATCCGCAATCTGGACACGCAGTGCTGCGTGATGGGCCTTTGCATCGGAAACGTCGCGGGCGATCTGCGCCGTCAATGCCTCAAGGGAATCGAACTTCGCCTCGTCGCGCAATTTGTGCAGGAAATTCACCCGCAGGTGCGCACGATAAAGGTCGCCCGTGTAATCGAAAATGTAAACCTCCAGCGTCGGCACGCCAGTGGAACTCACCGTCGGCCTGACACCGAGGCTCGCCACGCCCTCCAGCGGGCCATCGGCGATGCCATCCACCGTCACAACGAAAATGCCCGAAAGCGGCGCACGCAGGCGCTTGAGCTGGATGTTGGCGGTGGCATAGCCGATCTTGCGGCCGAGCTTCGCACCGTGTACGACGCGTCCCGCGATGCAGTAGGGACGCCCCAGCAGCCGCTCGGCATGCTCAAGGTCGCCGGCATCGAGCGCCTCGCGCACCGCCGAACTGGAAACGCGCTCGCCTTCATGCACCTGGGTTTCCATGGCTTCGACGCCAAAACCGTGATCCCGCCCTGCCTGCTGCAGCATGGCGAAGTCCCCCGACCGGCCTTTGCCGAAACGGAAGTCGTCCCCGATTATGAGGTGGCGCACACCCAAACCATGCACGATGCGCTCGACAAAGGCCTCGGCCGACAGTGCCGCAAAGCGCGCATTGAAGGCGCAGACATATGCCTGGTCAACCCCGCACTCGGCGAGCAGCTGCAGCTTCTCGCGCAGGCTCGCCAACCGTGCCGGCGCTGACTGGGGGGCGAAGAACTCGCGCGGGTTGGGCTCGAAGGTCATCACCGCCGCCGGCAGGCCGGCCTGTTTCGCCAGGCCGGTGAGCTTCGCCAGCAGCGCACGATGGCCACGGTGCACACCATCGAAGTTGCCGATGGTGAGCACCGTCGAATGCAAAGCGCGGGCGGGGATGCCTCGGAAGACCTGCACGATGGGTAAGGGTTGCCGGGAAACGGCTGATTATATCAGTCGAGACGAACGAGTTTCGACTTGGCCAGGGGCGGATTTTTTGCCAGATAACCCTTGATGCCCCTCAGGATGGCCTCGGCCATTTTGTCCTGATAGGCATCGTCGTTGAGGCGCCGCTCTTCTTCCGGATTGCTGATGAAGGCGGTTTCGATGAGGATGGAGGGAATGTCGGGCGCCTTCAGCACGGCAAAGCCGGCCTGTTCGACATGATTCTTGTGCAGGGTATTGATCCCCCCCAGCTCACCCAGCACGGCGCGGCCGAGCTTGAGGCTGTCGTTGAGGGTGGCCGTCTGCGAGAGGTCAAGCAGGGTGCGCGCCAGATGCGGGTCCTTGACGTCGAGATTGACGCCACCGATCAGGTCGGCCGAGTTCTCGCGCTGCGCCAGCCAGCGCGCGGCGGAACTGGACGCTCCGTTCTCCGAGAGCACGAATACGGAAGAGCCGCGCGCCGTCGGCTTGATGAAGGCATCGGCATGCACGGAAACGAAAAGATCGGCCTTTACGCGGCGTGCCTTCTGCACCCGCTGATGCAGGGGAATGAAAAAATCGCCATCGCGCGTGAGCATCGAACGCATGTTCGGCTCTGCGTCGATCTTCGCCTTGAGCCGGCGCGCCACCTGCAGGGTGACATTCTTCTCGTGGCTGCCGCCGCGGCCGATGGCGCCCGGATCCTCGCCGCCGTGGCCCGGGTCGAGGACGATGGTCACCATACGCATCAGGTCGTCCTGTTCAGGTGACTTCTGCGGCACTTTCTGGGGCGCCGCATCGAGTTTCTCCAGCAGGGCCAGCAGGGGATCGTCAGCTACCGTCGGATACAGGTCCAGCACCAGGCGATAGCCGTACTCGCCGACCGGCTTCAGCGCAAACACCTGCGGCTGGATCTCCGTCTTCAGCTCGATCACCAGGCGCACCACGCCCGGCTTGAAGCGCCCGGCGCGAATCAGCTTGATATAGGGATCTGTCGCCGAAATCTTGTCGGGCAGGTTCTGCAGGATGCTGTTGAACTCGATGCCTTCAAGGTCGACGACCAGCCGGTCGGGGTCCTTCAGGATCATCTGCGAGAAGGCAATCGACTGCTGGCACTCCAGCGTCACACGGGTGTAGTCGCGCGCCGGCCAGACGCGAACGGCGAGGACGCTGGTCGCGGCTTGACCGACCGGACTGACCAGCAGAGTCATCGCCGCACCGGCAAACTTCAGGAAGTCGCGGCGGCGGAGCCCGGCAGGGATGCGCGGAGCTTGCTTAGGCATGCGCGCCCCGCTTCGGTGATGGGTTCGAAGCCGATTCGGCGCCCGCCGTCGGCCATCGCAAGGGTAATTCGCAGGTCGGCGGGCGCAAGGTAGCCCCCGGCCTTGTCCGGCCATTCGACGAGGCAGACCGCCCCGCCCTGAAAGTATTCGTCCAAGCCTGCATCCAGGTATTCTTCCGGCTGGCTGAATCGATAAAAATCAAAGTGATGCAAGTTTAATCTAGAAATAGCATAAAGTTCAACCAAAGTATAGGTCGGACTTTTCACATTTCCCTCGAAACCGAGGCCGCGCAGCACCCCGCGCACCAGGGTTGTCTTGCCGCTGCCAAGGTCGCCGTCGAGGTAAATCACCAGCCCCGGCGCCAACGCAGAGGCCAGCCGGGCGCCCAGGGCCAGCGTCGCCGTCTCGTCGGACAGGCTCAGGGTCAAATGGTTATCATCCTCGGTATGCAAAACACGCGCTCCATTGACGGGGTAGAACTCGCCACACGCATCCGGCAATGGGGGCGGGCGCTGGGATTTGACGCCATCGGCATTGCCGGCACGAGGCTCGATGCCGCGGAAGCCGAACTGGCAGCCTGGCTTGACGCCGGATTCCACGGCGAAATGGATTATATGGCACGCCACGGCACGAAACGCTCGCGTCCCGGGGCACTCGTGCCGGGCACCGTGTGCGTCATCACCGCGCGCATGAACTACCTGCCGCAGGCGACGCCGATGGATGCGGTGCTGGCCGACGGCACGCGCGCCGCCATCTCCCGCTACGCCCTCGGCCGCGATTACCACAAGCTCCTGCGAAGCCGCCTGCAAAAACTGACCGACCGCATCGCGGCGGAGATCGGCCCGTTCGGCTGCCGCGTATTTACGGATTCCGCCCCGGTAATGGAAGTGGCGCTGGCGGAAAAAAGCGGGCTGGGCTGGCGCGGCAAGCACACGCTGCTGCTGACGCGCGAGGCCGGCTCCTACTTCTTCCTCGGCGAGATCTACACCGATCTGCCGCTGCCGGCCGACGAACCGCTGGCGGACCACTGCGGCACCTGCCGCGCCTGCCTGGACATCTGCCCGACGCAGGCCATCGTCGCGCCCTACACCGTGGATGCACGACGCTGCATTTCCTATCTCACCATCGAACTGAAAGGCGCCATCCCGGAAGCGCTACGACCGCTGATCGGCAATCGCGTCTACGGCTGCGACGACTGCCAGATCGCCTGTCCGTGGAACCGCTACGCACAACTGACCGGGGAAGCGGATTTCGCCGTGCGCAACGGCCTCGATGCGGTCGGCCTGGTTGAACTGTTCGCCTGGACGGAAGCGGAATTCAAGTCGCGCCTGGCCGGCAGCGCCATCCATCGCATCGGCTACGAGCGCTGGCTGCGCAATCTGGCCGTGGGCCTTGGCAATGCGCCATCTTCTCCAGCAATTGTCGCCGCACTGATAGCGCGTCGCGACCATTCCTCGGCGCTGGTGCAGGAGCATGTGCGCTGGGCCCTCGCGCGTCACCGCGCCGGCTGATCCGGCGGCACCCAGCGCCAGAGCATCACGGCCAACAGCGCCAGCGAGGCATACAGCGCGGCAAAGGCCGAAGCGGAAAAATCCCAGTAGAGCAGCCGCCCCACCCAGCGTCCGATGAAGCCGCTGTCCTCGGGCGCGTCGCCGCGCAGCCAGCCCTCCCACACCGTCAATGGACAGGCGATGCCCACCAGGGATTCGGCTGCGACAAAGACGATGGCGCCGGCATGGGCGAAGCGCAGGCGTCGCTTTCTCACCCAGCGCCAGCCGGCAGCGGCGCCGAGCGGAATCCACACGAAACCTGAGGCGATGAATCCCGCGATCGCAAAATGGACAACGAGAACGAGGTCGGCGAGCGCGCTCACGCCCGCGCCATCGACGTCAACTGCCGGTGGCGATCGGCCGGGACGGATCGGCGCACCATTCGCTCCACGAGCCCGGGTAGAGCCGCGAGCCGGACAGGCCCGCCACTTCCATCGCCAGCAGGTTGTGGCAGGCGGTCACGCCCGAGCCGCAGGAATGGATAACCTCGGTTGCGCCGCGCCCGTCCATCAACTGCCGGAACTCGGTCTTCAGCACCTCTGCAGGCTTGAAGCGCCCCGTCGGTACCAGGTTGTCCTTGAAGAAGCGGTTCACCGCGCCAGGGATGTGGCCGCCCACCGGATCGAGTGTCTCGTTTTCGCCGCGGAAGCGCTGCGCATTGCGCGCATCAAGAATCTTGACGCCGTCCCGTGGAGGCTGACTTTCCACGAAATGCACATCGACGGCCATGTCCGGACGCAACCGCGGCGTGAATACGGCATGGGGATGCTGCGTTTCGGCATCGGTCAGGTCGTGGCCGGCCGCCTCCCAGGCATTCAGGCCGCCGTCGAGCAAAGCCACTGCGTCATGGCCAAGCCAGCGCAACATCCACCACAGGCGCACGGCGTAGGTACCTGCCACATCATCGTAGACCACCACCTGCGTGTCGCTGGCAACACCCCATTCACCCAGTTTGGCGGCAAAGCGCGCTGGATCCGGCAGGGGGTGGCGGCCATTGCGCCCGTTGAGCGGGCCTGACAGGTCCCGTTCGAGGTGCGCGTAGATCGCGCCCGGAATGTGCGCTTCCCGATATGCGAGTTCGCCCGCATGCGGATGCACCAGGTCGAAGGAACAGTCGAAGACCCGCCAGCGCGCATCGTGCAGATGGTGCGCCAGGGCGTCGGCATCGATCAGGGTGTTGAAGGTGTTCATGCTGCCTGCAGAAAGTCGCGCGCCTCCTGCTCGTCGGCAAATACCTGCATGTCGGCATCGACGAAAATCTGCGACAGCCAGGCGCTCCAGGTTACCCACTGCGAATCCGTGAGGACGACAATCTTGCCGAAATCGTGGCTATGGGCGCGTGCGAACTTGATTTCCTCCCAGGCCATGTCCAGCGTGAAGTCGGCCATCTGGCGCAGGTCGAAGAGGAGATTCACCACGCCCTGGAACTGGACTTTGTAATTTACCAACTCCTCGAACTCACGGTAGTCGGCCAGGGTGAACTCCCCGTATACGGTGACGGTGACCAGATTGTCCTTGTGGTCGGTGACGATCATGTTGCCTCCCAATGGTTTTCGCCTGTCACTATATCAATCCTTCCCGACCGACGCACGCGTGCTCAAGGATAGGCAATACGCTATGATTATGGTTTGCCTTTCAGCATTCCTCAATGAGCCAAGCCGAAAAAGACAGGCTGCCTGAATCCTTCGAGGCCGCGCTGGCCGAACTGGAATCCATCGTGCAGGGAATGGAGACCGGCAAGCTCAGCTTGGAAGAATCCCTCGAGGCTTACCAGCGCGGCGCGGCGCTGCTCAAGCATTGTCAGGGCGCACTGACCGCCGCCGAGCATAAAATACAGGTTCTGGAGGCAGGTCAGCTGAAGGATTTGCCGCGCACCGAAAACTGATCGCTTTAGATGGATTTCCAGAGCTGGATGACTGCCGTGCAGCAGCGCACCGAGCGTGCGCTCGAAAGCCTGCTGCCCGCACCCGACATCGCACCGCAACGCCTGCACCAGGCCATGCGCTACGCTACCCTTGGCGGCGGCAAGCGCATTCGCCCGCTGCTGTGCCACGCCGCGGGCGAGCTTGCCGGCGCCGATTCAGCGCGCCTTGACATCGCCGGATGCGCAGTCGAACTGATCCACGCCTACTCCCTTGTGCACGACGACCTGCCTTGCATGGACAACGACGTCCTGCGCCGGGGCAAACCCACCTGCCATGTCGAATACGACGAGGCCACAGCAATGCTGGTCGGCGATGCGCTGCAGGCGCAGGCCTTCCAGTTGCTCTCTGAACATGCGCTGGCGGGCGACCCGCGCCGCCAATTGGCTATGCTGCGGCATCTGGCCCAGGCCGCCGGCTCTCGCGGCATGGCCGGTGGCCAGATGATCGACATCGAGGGCACCGGCCAGCACCTGACGCGCGCCGAATTGGAGTTCATGCACGTGCACAAGACCGGTGCGCTGATCCGTGCGGCAATCCTGCTCGGCGCCCAGTGCGGCGCGGCGCTGCCAGAAGACGAGATGGCCCGCCTCGATCATTTCGCCAAGCGCGTCGGTCTCCTCTTCCAGGTAATCGACGACATCCTGGATGCCGAAGCCAGCACGGCAACGCTGGGGAAGACCGCCGGCAAGGACGCCGCACAGGGCAAGGTAACTTACGTCAGCGCGATGGGCCTGGCTGAGGCGCGTGAGATGGCAGATTCGCTGCGCAGCGAAGCGCGGGAAGCGATCGAGGCTTTCGGCGAACGCGGCCGGCGTCTGCACGAACTGGCCCATTTCATCGTCACACGGAAGTTCTGATGTCTGCCTACCCCCTCCTCGACACCATCGCCACCCCCGCCGACTTGCGGCTGCTCGAGCGAAAACAGCTGCCGCAACTGGCGCAGGAAATGCGCGAATTCCTCATCGAGTCGGTATCGAAGACGGGCGGCCATCTTTCCTCGAATCTCGGCACGGTCGAGCTGACCATCGCCTTGCATTACGTCTTCAACACGCCGGAGGACCGCTTGGTGTGGGACGTCGGCCATCAGACGTACGCGCACAAGGTGCTGACCGGCCGGCGCGCCGGCATGGACAAGCTAAGGATGCTCGGCGGCGTCTCCGGCTTCCCGCGCCGCGACGAAAGCCCCTACGACACCTTCGGCACCGGTCACTCGTCGACATCGATCTCCGCCGCGCTGGGCATGGCCATCGGCGCGCGCGACAAGGGCGAGGAGCGGCATGTTGTCGCCGTCATCGGTGACGGCGCCATGACCGCCGGCATGGCCTTCGAGGCGCTCAACAACGCCGGCGTGGCGGATGCCAACCTGCTGGTCATCCTCAACGACAACGACATGTCTATCTCGCCGCCGGTAGGCGCCCTCAACCGGTATCTGGCCAGGCTGTTCTCGGGCCACGCCTTCAATGCCGCGCGGCGCGCCGGCGAGAAGGTGCTCGGCGTCTCACCCTCGCTGCTGGAATTCGCCAAGCGCACCGAGGAGCACCTGAAGGGCATGCTCACGCCCGGCACCCTGTTCGAGGAGTTTGGCTTCAACTACATTGGCCCGATCGATGGCCATGACCTCGATTCGCTGGTGCCCACGTTGAAGAACATCGCCGAGCTTAAGGGCCCGCAGTTCCTCCACGTCATCACCAAAAAGGGTCAGGGCTACAAGCTGGCCGAGGCCGATCCCGTGCTGTACCACGGCGTGTCGAAATTCGACAGCGAAAATGGCATCCAGCAGGGCAAGGGGGGCGGCAAGCTCACCTACACGCAGGTCTTCGGCGACTGGCTGTGCGACATGGCGGCGCAGGACGCGCGCCTCGTTGCCATCACGCCGGCCATGCGCGAAGGCTCCGGCATGGTGCGCTACGCAGAGGAATTTCCGCAGCGTTTCCACGACGTCGGCATCGCCGAACAGCACGCGCTGACTTTCGCCGCCGGTCTGGCCTGCGAGGGCATCAAGCCGGTGGTGGCTATCTACTCGACTTTCCTGCAGCGTGCCTACGATCAGCTCATTCACGACATTGCCCTGCAGAACCTGCCGGTCATGCTGGCCATCGACCGTGGGGGTCTCGTTGGCGCCGACGGCGCCACCCATAATGGCGCGTTCGACCTGTCCTATCTGACTTGCATACCGAACATGCTCGTCATGGCCCCTGCCGACGAGAACGAGTGCCGGCAGATGCTCACCACGGCGTTTTTTCATGATGGTCCGAGCGCCGTTCGCTATCCACGCGGCCAAGGCCCCGGCGTATCGATACAAACGCCACTGACAGCCCTCCCCCTCGGCAAGGGCGAGATCCGCCGCACCGGAGGGCGGGTAGCGCTCCTGGCCTTTGGCAGCCTGCTGGCGCCGGCCCTTGAGGCAGGAGATATGCTCAATGCCACGGTCGCCAACATGCGCTTCGTCAAGCCACTGGATCACGCTCTAGTGAAGGAACTTGCATTCGACCATGACTTGCTCGTCACTCTGGAGGAGAATGCCGTCATTGGCGGTGCCGGTGCCGAGGTGGCCCGCTCGCTTGAAGTACAGGGACTGAACACGCGGCTATTGCGTTTTGGGCTTCCCGACAGATTCACCGAACACGGTGACTCCGCAACCCTGCTGGCACAACAGGGCCTTGACGCCGCAAGCATTTCTGAAAGGGTTAAACAGTTAATACTTGAGTGATTCTGTCGGGAATGATAGGATACGTCAAAAGCAAGCGCAAATAGACGCACCCCAACCCCTGAGAGAGCTTAATGAACCTGAACGACACCATGGCCATACCCGACGTACAAGGCTTAGCCGACACCCGCCAGCTGCCTATCAACAAGGTCGGCATCAAATCGATCCGTCATCCGGTCAGGGTGAAAGACAAGAATTGCGGCATGCAGCACACCATCGCCCTCTTCAACATGTACGTCAGCCTGCCGCACAATTTCAAGGGCACGCACATGTCGCGTTTCGTCGAGCTGCTCAACAGCGCCGAACGTGAATTCTCCGTCGAGAACTTCGAGCCGAAGTTGCGCAAAATGGTTAAGCGCCTGGAAGCCGAAACGGGTCATATCGAGATGACCTTCCCCTACTTCATCAACAAGAAGGCGCCCGTTTCCGGGGTGCAGAGCCTGATCGATTACGAGGTCACATTCGTGGGGGAAATTCACGAAGGCGACAAGTACACCTTCACCATGAAAGTCGTGGTGCCAGTCACCAGCCTGTGCCCCTGCTCGAAAAAAATCTCCGAACGCGGCGCGCACAACCAGCGCTCCCACGTCACCGTCACGGCTACGACCAACGACCTGGTCTGGATCGAGGATCTGGTGCAACTGGTGGAAAGCCAGGCGTCCTGCGAGCTATATGGCCTGCTCAAGCGGCCGGATGAGAAGTACGTCACCGAGCGTGCCTACGACAACCCGAAGTTCGTCGAGGACATGGTGCGGGATGTCGCGGCGCTGCTCAATGCCGAGAAACGCATCGACGCCTACGTGGTGGAATCGGAGAACTTCGAGTCGATTCACAATCACTCCGCCTACGCCCTTATCGAGCGCAACAAGCTCACGACCTGACCCCCAGCGAACGTACCAGACGCAAAGCAAACGGGGCGCCGCAGCGCCCCGTTTGCTTTGATCGTCACGCCTTATTGCACAGCGCTCTTGCGTGATGCCGGCAGTTTCTCGCGAATGCGCGCCGACTTACCCGAACGCTGACGCAGGTAATAAAGCTTGGCGCGGCGCACGTCGCCCTTGCGCTTCACTTCGATGCTGGCGATCAGCGGGGAATAGGTCTGGAAGGTCCGCTCGACACCTTCTCCCGAGGAAATCTTGCGCACCGTGAAGGCGGAATTGAGGCCGCGGTTGCGCTTGCCGATCACCACGCCTTCGTATGCCTGTACACGCTTGCGCTCGCCTTCGACGACATTCACGTTTACGATGACAGTGTCGCCGGGGGAGAAATCGGGGATGCTCTTGCCCAGGCGGGCGATTTCTTCCTGCTCCAGTTGCTGGATGAGATTCATTGCCTTACTCCTAAGTCGAATGGCCCTTGGCCTTGTGCGCAGAGCATGCCGCAGCATGATGCGCGCGTTTCTCGTTAATAAACTACTACCCTATTTTCCCTGCTCCCGCTTGAATTCCTCAAGCAAGTTTGCTTCTTCACTGCTCAGTTGCCGGTGCGCTATCAACTCCGGCCGTCGAAGCCAGGTGCGCCCCAGCGATTGTTTCAGTCGCCAGCGCCTGGTTTCGGCGTGATGGCCGGAGAGCAGTACTGGTGGCACCGGCATTCCCTCATGCACCTCGGGCCGTGTGAAGTGCGGAAAATCGAGCAAGCCGCCGGCAAAGGATTCCTCCACGACCGAATCGGCATCGTTCAATGCGCCGGGCAACTGCCGCACAACTGCATCGATCAGCGCCATCGCCGCGATCTCTCCCCCGGACAGGACGAAATCGCCCAGCGAAATCTCCTCATCAACACAACGCTCGATGAGGCGCTCATCGATACCCTCGTAGCGCCCGCAGAGCAGAATCGCACCTGCGTCCTGAGCCAGTTCCAGCACCCGTTCATGCCGCAGCGGTCGTCCTTGCGGGGACAGGTAAATCACTTTGCCGCCCGCCTGGTTATTCCTGGCTGCGGCAATCGTCTTTTCCAGCGGCTCCGCCAGCATCACCATGCCAGGCCCGCCACCGTAGGGCCGGTCGTCCACCGTGCGGTAGTTATCGACAGCAAAATCGCGCGGGTTCCACAATGCAAGGCGCCAAAGGCCCTGCTCACGTGCCCGCCGCGTAATGCCGTAGTCGGCCACCGCGGTGAACATCTCCGGGAACAACGTGACGACATCGAATGCGATGCTCACCAGTCCTGCTCCCAGTCCACCTGGATCCGGCGTCCTGCCAGATCCACCTCCTTGACCACCGCCGCCACAAAGGGCAGCAGACGCTGGTTACCATCCTCGTCACGCACATCGAGCACTTCGTGTGCGCCGGCTCTCACCAGTTCGGCGACGCGGCCCAGCCGCTCACCCGCCAGGTTATCCACTTCCAGGCCCACCAGATCAGCCCAGTAGTATTCATTCATGGCCGTTTTCGGCAATGCCTCACGCGGGGCGCCGATAAACAGCCCGATCATTTTCTCGGCGGCGTTGCAATCATCACAATCGGCAAATCGCGCTACAAGGCCTTTGCCATGCGGCTTGCATTCCGCCAGCAGCATCGGCTGCCACAACTCCTCCGCTGACTGCTCTTCCGGCGCCAGCCACCAGCGCGGCATTTTTGCCAGCGCCTGCGGGTCGTCTCCGTATGTCTGGACCTTGATCCAGCCGCGGACACCGAATGGGGCGGTAATGCGCCCCAGAACGATCATGCGTGTTAGGCAGCGGCCTTGGCCGAGAACTGCTTGACCAGTCGCGCCACGGTGGGCGACAGTTGGGCACCCTTGCCCGTCCAGTGTTCGATACGTTGCATATCGACGCGCAAACCCTGCTCCTTTTCCCCGGCGACGGGGTTATAGAAGCCTACGCGCTCGATGCAGGAACCATCACGGCGCTTGCGCGAATCTGCGACGACCATGTTGTAGAACGGACGCTTTTTGGCGCCGCCCCTGGCAAGTCGAATGACGACCATGTGTTTAATCCTTGGTTGGATTCGAAAAAAGTTCCGGTGCAAGGCTGAATCAGCCTCTTCGCTCTTCCTTGCGGAAAAGGCGAATGTCTAGCAAAGCAGCCGAAGCCAAAAAGGGCGTTATATTAATGGAAAATCGTCTGAAAAACAAGAACAAACCTAAGTAAGCGGGCGCTTCTTCCCCGCCCGTGCTGCCCCTCGCAACCCTATTGCCCGGCCGGCTGATTCCACTACAATGACCCTGTTATCGTTTCAGGGCCGCCTATTAGGTCCGCAGCTCGCTTGGCACGTACAGCCCCTTCCCGCCAGATGCAGACTCCCGATGACGTCGCCAACGTCCTGGACTGGCTTGCCTCTCCGATTCCGGAGGATCCGGCACAAGACCTGGCCCAGTTGAGCGGGGAGTTGGCTGCGCTTGGCCGTGCCGCCCTGGAAGGCGCCCACTACCATCGCATTCTCGATCTGTTCTTCGACCGGGCGCACCGCCTCTCTCATGCCCTCAAGACCCGCCTGACCGAGGCCAACCTGCCGTTGAGCAAGGAGTTGCGCGCCATGGCCGCCTTGCTCATTGCCGTGCATGAGAACGTGGCGGCGGGGTATGAGCGGGTAATGCTTGATGCAGAGCGCCTCGCCCACAGCAAGCGTCGCAGTGCAGGCTCCGTTGCTGCACGCGCCCTGCGCAGCCTGAGCGAAGCCCTGGAAACCAGTTGCATGGTGGCCTGCCCAACGCCATCGGATCTTTGGCACCGCGCCCATGCTCTTGCCAAGTCTGCGCGGGCGCACTTCGAGCCCACGGCAACCATCATCCCCGGTCTCTCATTCGACGCGGAAAAAACCTACAAGGGCCTCCTGGCCCTGGCGGCTTCTCAGCCAGAAGGGTTTTCACCCGGCGAAGTGGCCCTGGCAAGCGAGTATCTCGCCCAGTTCTCCGCCGCGGTCAATCTGCTGCCGTCCCCACCCCCTCAAGATGAAGGCTCCTGGTATTGGGTGGACAGCAATCGCGATATGGGACCCGTGCCGCCCAACAGACGCATCCCGCCCGATCATGGCGACCTGCTCTATTGTTCCTTCCAGTTGCTGGCCCGCCTGCTCAGCGAGCAAGTCTCTGCCCTTGAAGCGGGCATGCCGCCGGGCAACCTTCGCTTGCCGGAGCGCGCGGCCGGACATGGCGGCATTGCTGCGCTGAAACGTCTGCAGGCCCACTGGGCGCATCCGCCCCATCGTCACCACCCCCGCCGCCACAACAACTTCCGTGCGCAGGTTTGTGTCGGACTCACCGAGTTGTGGAAATTGCTGGAAAAAGGCGAAGCGCCCGAAGGCGCGGAGGCCGGAGCCCCGCACATGACTGAATGGATGGTGCTCAACGAGAGCCCCGGAGGATACGCCGTGATGCACGTTGCTGGCGAAGTCGAAGGCCTTGTGCCGGGCAGCGCCATTGCCATTCGCCCGGAGCCGGACAAGCCCTGGAGCATCTGCGTCGTGCGCTGGATGAAAAGCGAGAACCCGGAGCACATCGAACTGGGTCTGGAACTGATCGCGCCGGCCGCGCGTTCTGTCCAGTTGATGTTCCGCAACGGCGATCCGGGGCAATTACCGACACCCGGTTTGCTCCTGCCCGCCATCCCCGCCCTGCGCGATCATCCTGCCCTGCTTGCCCCATCGGGCGCCTACAGCGCTCGCCGTTTCTTCATCGTCTCGGGGGAAGACAAGACCCACATCATGCAGGGGCGATTGCTCAGCCTTGACCTGCAGACGGGGGCGGTTGAGTTGTTCCAGTTCGAATCCGACCCTTATCCGATGTGATCAATGCCTGGGGGAATCCATCTCCCCCAGAACCGCGGTCGTCAGCGCCCCAACCAGCACCACCAGCCAGGACAGATAGAGCCAAACCAGAAAGATCGGCACCGTGGCGAAAGCGCCGTAGATCAGCGTATAGCTTGGGAAAGCCGACACATAGAGGCCGAACCCCCGCTGTACGAGAGCAAAGCCGATCGCCGCCACAATGCCGCCGGCGACGGCGTGACGGGTGGCCACCGGACGGTTAGGCATGGCGTAATAGAGCAGGCCGCACAGGGCAGCGAGAAGCCCCGCTGGCAGGATTTTCAGGAGCAGGCTGGTCAACCACCTCGGGTCGTTGACCAGGCCCAGTGAAGCCGTCAATAGGTAGGTCGCCACCGCCACGCTCGCCCCCAGCACTACGGGGCCGAGTATCAACACCCCCAAATAGACGAAGATTCTTTTCAGCAGCGGCCTTGGCTGCCTGACGCGCCAGATCCTGCCGAATACGCGATCGATCGAGAGCAGCAGCAACAGTGCGGTCGCAACCAGCATACCCATGCCCAGCACCGTCAGGCGTCCGGTTTTCTGGCTGAATTGCAGGGCATAACTGGCGATGACCTTGCCGGCTTTCTCCGGCAGCAGGTTGGCCAGCAGAAAATTGCGTAGCGCCGTGCCCAAGCCGGAGAAGAGATCGAAATGGGTAATCAGCACCAGCGCGACAGTCAGCAGCGGCACCAGCGCCAGCAGCGTGGTGAACGCCAGGCTGGCGGCAACCTGGGTACAGCGCTCCTCGCGGAATCGCCTGAGGCAGCGCTTGAGGAAATCGGGTAATGAACCAGTCAGGCGCATCAACAATCCCGTTCCGATAGAATGCCGCGATTCTACCGGAAGCATGCATGCCGACAGTCGCCCGTTATTTCAATCACGCCGCCGCGCTCAGCCTGATCGCTTTGGTATTCCTCTGCATGAGCTGGGAGTTGTGGTGGGCGCCCCTGCGTCCCGGAGGCTCATGGCTGGCACTGAAGGCGCTACCTCTTCTGGTACCCCTGTTCGGGGTGTTGCGCGGACGGCGCTATACCCACCAGTGGGTAACCCTGCTGGCTTTGGTCTATTTCACCGAGGGTGTCGTGCGCGCCGCAACCGATCAGGGGCTGTCAGCGTGGCTCGCACTGGCCGAGATTGCGCTCACATTCGTCCTCTTCTGCAGCGCGGTGCTCTATGTCCGCGTGAGCGCGCGCTAGGCCAGTACAAGAGTCAGCCGCTGCAGTACGGCGACTGGATTCCAGTCTTGCAACTGATTGCAGCGCGCGCATACTGACCTCAATCGCTTCCAACTACCGTACTATTCAGCCGCTTCGCGCGCGGCCGCACCGCCTTTTGGAATCAATAGCCTCATTTGTTCACGCAGTTGCATGAAAGAGAAGGCAGTCCGAAAGAAACATTATTGCTGCTTGCCGACATTGAGCAATTCAGCCGCCGACAGGATTTCCTCGGCCACTTCGCCAATTTTCCGACGTTGCGTACGCGCAGTCGCGCGCAATGCATCGAACGCCTGCTGTCGGCTGATCCTGCGACGCTCCACAAGGAGTCCTACCGCCATGCTCACTTCGCGGTTTTCATTGAGCGCGGTCTGCAGTTGCTGTTCGGTTTTACGCAGATTCCACAAATCGGCGGCACGTGCCACGGCTGCTTCTATGGCTGGAATCAACTGGTGGATATCCACGGGCTTCACCAGGTAGCCGAGCGCACCATGCTCGATGGCCTCGCGAACGATATCCTCGTCCCCATATGCGGTCAAAAAAATGAACGGCAAGCCGGGTTGCTCCTGAAGCTGCTTGGCCAACTCCAGGCCGGACTGGCCCGGCATGCGCACATCCAGCACCGCGATATCGGGGCGCTCCAAATCAAGCACGCGTCGCGCCTCCTCTGCGGAAGCACAGGCCTGAACCGCATAGCCAGCCTCTTCCAGTCCGCTCGAAAGCGTCGCCAATACCAGTCGGTCATCGTCAACCAGCAACACCTTGCATTGCGGATTTCGTTTGCCCTGATTCATGTTTGTCCCATTACCGCATCGTGAACGGCACTATTTCGTATAACTTTAGATAGCATCGCCCAAGCAATGTTCCCCCATCAACCAAACTGCCGAGCGATAAAGAGATATATCGCACTGCGCAGGAGCGGCCGTTTGTGCTGCGGGTAGGGCGTTTTCGGGCTTGTGCTTGTATTGAAGAAGGCGGCAGGTGCAGGGCGTGCCTTCTGGCGTTGAATTCTTGCACCCCCCCAGCGAAAAAGCAACGTGCTGACTGCTTCGCTGAGGGGGGCATGTTCAAACTTGCGGGTTGACCTTCTCAGGAATGGAATAAAGCTTGTTCAAGGCGTTGATGTAGGCCTTGACGGAGGCGACGACGATGTCGGTATCCGCCCCCTGTCCATTCACGACCCGTCCTTCCTTGGCCAGGCGAACGGTCACCTCGCCCTGCGCATCCGTGCCACCGGTGATGCTATTGACGGAAAACAGCAATAGATCGCTTTGGCTGGACGCGATGCGTTCCACCGCCTTGAAGGAAGCATCCACCGGTCCGTCGCCGTCTGCCTCGGACTGACTTTCAGACCCGCCGACGGATAGCGTGAGGCGGGCATGCGGCGTCTCGCCGGTTTCGGAAGCCACGCGCAAGCTGATCAGCTTGTAATGCTCCTGTTCCGGCGTAACCGTCTCGTCCGACATGAGAGCCTGCAGATCCTCGTCGAAAATCTCGTGCTTCTTGTCGGCCAATTCTTTAAAGCGGGAAAAGGCCATGTTGAGTTGCTCCTCGCTCTCGATGACGATGCCCAGATCGGCCAGCCGGGTCTTGAAGGCGTTGCGGCCGGAATGCTTGCCCAAGACAAGCTTATTCTGCGTCCAGCCGACATCCTGGGCGCGCATGATCTCGTACGTTTCGCGGTGCTTGATCACGCCGTCCTGGTGAATGCCGGATTCGTGGGCGAAAGCGTTGGCGCCGACGATGGCCTTGTTCGGCTGAACCGGATAGCCGGTAATCTGCGAAATGAGCTTGGATGCCGGGACGATCTGCGTCGCGTCGATGCGCGTCTCGACCACAAACAAGTCGCTGCGCGTCCTGACCGCCATCACAACCTCTTCGAGCGAAGCGTTGCCTGCGCGCTCGCCCAGGCCATTGATAGTACATTCCACCTGACGCGCGCCCCCCATCACAGCAGCGAGCGAGTTGGCCACGGCCATGCCCAGGTCGTTGTGGCAGTGCGTGGACCACACCACCTTGTCCGCGCCTGGTACTCGCTCGATTAATGAACGCATGCGTTCGCCCCAAACAGAAGGAATGCTGTAACCAACCGTGTCCGGAACGTTGATGGTCCTTGCGCCAGCCTTGATGGTCGCGTCGAAAATGCGGCAAAGGAAATCAAAATCCGAACGTACAGCGTCTTCCGCGGAGAACTCGACGTCATCCGTATACTTGAGCGCCAGTGTCACCGCCTTGACAGCCGCTTCAACCACCTCATCAGGTGTCATGCGCAGCTTCTTCTCCATGTGGATCGGACTGGTAGCAATGAATGTATGGATACGGCCAGACTTGGCCGGCTTGATGGCCTCACCGGCGCGTCGGATGTCGTTTTCGTTGGCGCGCGCCAGCGAGCAGACGGTCGAGTCCTTCACCATTTTGGCAATGTTACGGATGGCTTCGAAGTCGCCTGGCGAAGCTGCGGCAAAGCCGGCCTCGATGACGTCGACCTTCATGCGCTCCAGCTGGCGCGCCACGCGCAATTTCTCTTCCTTTGTCATGGAGGCGCCCGGGCTCTGCTCGCCGTCCCGCAACGTTGTGTCGAAAATCACCAAGTGGTCTTTCATCTTCGTCTCCGAATGGAATACGTCAGTCATCGAACGAGGATTTTCCCTCGTCGGCCAAAACAACTCAAATTGTGGGTAGGGGAATTTAGCGCGCGCGGCGCAGCAGCGGCCGTGCCAGCAGGAGGCCGCTGAGAAGCAGGGAAGCCGTCAGGAAGAAGGCAATTTCAAGCATGAAGCAACTATATCCAGAAACTGACATCGGCGCAAGCGGGATCAAGCAGAGGCTTTCCGGCGTCGCAACCAGTCCCAGGCGGCCAAGACATAACCGGAAAAGGCATAACAGAGGAACAGCGCAAATAGAATGCCCGGAGGATAACTCGAGACCAGTACGAAGAAGAGCACGATCGCCAGAACGGCAATGAACGGCACGCTGCGCCTGAGGTTGATATCCTTGCCGCTGTAGTAGCGGAAGTTGCTCACCATGGTCGCGCCGGCGAAAATGGTCAGGGCCCAGGCGTACCAGCGCACTTCCTCTCCGGTGTAATTCAGATCCATCAGCACCCAGACGAAGCCGGCGATCAGCGCTGCGGCTGCCGGACTCGGCAGGCCCTGGAAAAAGCGCTTGTCGACCACCTCGATATTGGTGTTGAAGCGCGCCAGGCGCAGAGCGGCGCCGACACAGTAGATGAACGCGGCTATCCAGCCCCACTTGCCCATGCCCTTCATCGCCCACTCGAACATCACTAAAGCGGGCGCAACACCGAAGGAAACCATGTCCGAGAGGGAATCGTACTCGGCGCCGAAGGCACTCTGCGTGCGTGTCAGGCGTGCCACGCGCCCATCCAGTCCGTCGAGTATCATGGCAATGAATATGGCCACCGCAGCATGCTCGAAGCGCCCGGTCATGGCCTGCACAATGGCATAGAAACCGGCGAACAGCGCAGCCGTTGTGAACAGGTTGGGCAGGATGTAGATGCCCCGCCTTCTCATTTCAGGGTTGACCAGCGCCTTGCGGGATCGAATCTCGGGCATGCCCCTATTGTAGTCGAGGGAATTCCGGCTGAGGCTCAGGGCAGTTCGGCGAGGATGGTCGCCGAGGCCGATACCTTGTCGCCGATGGTTACACTGGCCTTTGACCCTGCCGGCAAATAGACATCGACACGCGAGCCAAAGCGGATGAACCCGTAGCGCTGGCCACGCATCAGCGCGTCGCCCTCCTTCACATAACAGAGGATACGTCTGGCAACGAGTCCTGCCACTTGTACGCTGGTGACATCATGACCATCTAACGTACGCAGCCAGAGCGCGTTCCGCTCGTTCTGCAGCGAGGCCTTGTCGAGCGCGGCGTTTAAGAAGCTGCCGGCATGGTACCAGCAGCCTTTCACTTCACCGTCAACCGGGCTGCGGTTGGAATGTACATTGAAGACATTCATGAAAACACTGATCTTGAGCGCTTCGCGGTCTAGATAGGGATCGTGTGTCGTCTGGATGGCTACGATACGGCCATCCGCGGGCGATAGCACGTCCTTCGCTGTGCCGGGGGTCGGCCGCGCCGGATCACGGAAAAATTGCAGGACAAAGACCGTCCAGATCCACAGCGGCGACGACCAGCCCCAGCCGACCAGCCAACCAACGGCCAGCGCGGCAGCAACTGAGGCCACCAGGAAGGGCCAACCCTCCCGGGCGATGATGGGGTGGGGATAGGACGACACTAGTTCTTCGTCTGGTCGACCAGCTTGTTCTTCTTGATCCAGGGCATCATGTCGCGCAGTTTGGCTCCGACCTGCTCGATCGAATGAGCGGCCATGTTGCGGCGCGAGGCCAGCAGGGTCGGCGCACCGGCGCGGTTCTCCAGGATGAATTCCTTGGCGTACTGGCCGGACTGGATTTCCTTGAGGATGCGCTTCATCTCGATCTTGGTCTGCTCGGTGACAATGCGCGGGCCACGCGTGATGTCGCCATATTCGGCATTGTTGGAGATCGAATAACGCATGTTGGCGATGCCGCCCTCGTAGATCAGGTCGACGATCAACTTCACCTCATGCAGGCATTCGAAGTAGGCCATCTCGGGCGCATAGCCGGCCTCGACCAACGTCTCGTAGCCGTTCTGTATTAATTGCGTCAGGCCACCGCATAACACCACCTGTTCGCCAAACAGATCCGTCTCGGTTTCCTCGCGGAAGCTGGTCTCGATAACGCCGCCGCGCGTGCCGCCATTGGCCGCAGCATAGGACAGGGCGATATCTCGCGCCTTCTTCGAGACGTTCTGGTGCACAGCGATCAGCGAAGGCACGCCACCCCCCTGGACATAGGTCGAACGCACCAGATGGCCTGGACCCTTCGGCGCGACCATAATCACGTCGAGGTCGGCACGCGGTTGTACCTGACCGTAATGGATGTTGAAGCCGTGGGCGAATGCCAGCGCCGCACCCTTCTTGATGTTCGGCTCGATGTCATCGCGATAGACCTGTCCGATGTTCTCGTCCGGGAGCAGGATCATGACAAGGTCGGCGCCCTTCACTGCGTCGCCGACCGCCTTCACGGACAAGCCCGCCTTCTTGGCCTTGTCCCACGAAGCACCACCCTTGCGCAGGCCGACCGTGACCTTGACGCCGGAATCATGCAGGTTGAGGGCGTGGGCATGGCCCTGCGAGCCATAGCCGACGATGGTGACCTTCCTGCCCTTGATGAGGGAGAGGTCGGCATCCTTGTCGTAATAGACTTTCATGTTTTCATCCTTAAGAAAAAATCGGGCGATGCAGGCGAAACCGTCCGGCATCCCTCACGCGTTGCTAGACCTTGAGAATTCTGTCACCACGGCCAATACCGCAAACGCCGGTACGCACCGTCTCGAGAATAAGGGATCGATCGATGGCTTCGATGAAAGAGTCGAGCTTGGCAGTGTTGCCGGTCGAACTCGATGACGTAGGTCGTTTCAGTCACGTCGATGATGCGTCCGCGGAAGATCTCCGACATGCGCTTCATTTCCTCGCGGTCCTTGCCGGTGGCACGCACTTTGACCAACATCAGTTCGCGTTCGATGTGAGCCGCCTCGGATATATCCACTACCTTGATCACCTCGATCAGTTTGTTCAGCTGCTTGGTGATTTGCTCGATGATGTCGTCAGAACCGACACTGACAATGGTGATGCGCGACATGGAGATATCTTCGGTCGGCGCCACGGTCAGCGATTCGATGTTGTAGGCGCGTGCCGAGAACAGCCCGGTGACGCGGGAGAGGGCGCCGGCTTCGTTTTCGATGAGTAGGGAAATAACGTGCCGCATTTATAGCTCTTCGGAGAGGATCATTTCGGTAAGGCCCTTGCCGCCCTGCACCATCGGATAAACGTTCTCGGTCGGATCGATGGCGAAGTCAAGGAAGACCAGGTCGTCCTTGCGCTTGAAGGCTTCCTTCAAAGCACCTTCTACATCACCCGGCTTTTCGACGCGCATGCCGACATGGCCGTAGGATTCGGACAGTCTGACGAAGTCCGGCAATGCATCGACGTAGGACTCAGCATAGCGGTTGCCATGGAATAACTGCTGCCACTGGCGCACCATGCCGAGGAAACCGTTGTTGAGAAGAATGATCTTTATCGGCAGACGATACTGCTTGCAGGTCGACAGTTCCTGGATGCACATCTGGATGCTGCCCTCGCCGGTGACACAGGCCACGGGCGCGCCGGGGTGGGCAAGCTGAACGCCCATCGCCGCCGGCAGGCCAAAGCCCATCGTGCCCAGCCCACCCGAATTCATCCAGCGGCGCGGCTTGTCGAATTTGTAGTATTGCGCCGCCCACATCTGGTGCTGTCCGACATCGGAAGTGACGAACGCTTCGCCCTTTGTCACCTCGTAGAGTTTTTCGATGACGTGCTGCGGCTTGATGATCTTGCTCTTGCGGTCGTACTTGAGGCAATCCTTGCCGCGCCATTCGTCGATCTGATTCCACCAGGCCTTGACCGCTTTTTCCTCAGGCCTGTCGCCACTGGCCGCAAGCAGCTTGGAAATCTCATCAAGCACCTCGGGCAGGTCGCCGACAATCGGCACGTCAACCTTGACTCGCTTGGAAATCGACGATGGATCGATGTCGATATGGATGATCTTGCGCGGCACCTCGGCAAAGTTGGCCGGGTTGCCGATGACGCGGTCGTCAAAGCGCGCACCGACCGCCAGCAGGACATCGCAATGCTGCATGGCCATGTTGGCTTCATAGGTGCCATGCATGCCGAGCATGCCGACGAAATGCTTATCTGTCGCCGGGTAGCCGCCCAAGCCCATCAGCGTATTGGTGACCGGAAAACCGAGCTGCTTCACCAGCTTCGCCAGCTTCCCGGCGGCATCCGACAGGATGACGCCGCCACCCGTGTAGATCATGGGCCGCTTGGCTTCTAGCAGCAGTTGTACTGCCTTCTTGATTTGCCCCTGATGTCCCTTGATCACCGGGTTGTAGGAGCGCATGGCGACCGCTTTGGGATAGGCGAACTCGCATTTCATCGCCGAAACGTCTTTGGGAATGTCGACCAGCACCGGCCCTGGGCGCCCGCTCTTGGCCAAATAGAATGCCTTCTTGATGGTGGAAGCGAGTTCCTGGATGTCCTTGACGAGGAAGTTGTGCTTGACGCAGGGGCGGGTAATGCCGACAGTGTCAACTTCCTGAAAGGCGTCCTGACCGATATAGGCGGTGGGCACCTGGCCAGAGATGATCACCATCGGTATGGAATCCATGCAGGCTGTGGCGATGCCGGTTACAGCATTGGTCACGCCTGGGCCGGATGTGACCAATGCAACGCCCACTTTCTCGGTTGAGCGCGCATAGCCGTCGGCGGCATGCACGGCGCCCTGCTCATGACGCACCAGCACGTGGCGAACCTTGTCCTGCTTGAACAATTCATCGTAAATGAACAGAACCGAGCCGCCAGGATAGCCGAATACATACTCGACCTTTTCTTCCTGCAAGCACCTGATTACAATTTCCGCACCGGTTAAAACCATTATCCCACCCAGAAGGCCTTCATAAACAGCTGAAAAACCTGTGATTTTACTTACCGCCCCCCTCTTGGTCAAGGCATTTCGCGAAGGAAAAAACCCTTTGCACGATACGGAAAATTGAATCCTGGCCACCCGAATTGAATTGTCGGATTTTCTTGCCAGCGTCGAGCGGCGAGCCTACAAGCAAGCTTTGTTCGCGGTGCGCGACGACGAGGTGGCGCTGGATGTCGTGCAGGATTCGATGCTTAAACTGGCCGAGAAATATGGCAGCAAGCCGGCCGCGGAACTGCCGATGCTCTTCCAGCGTATTCTGCAGAACACCATTCGCGATTTTTACCGCCGGCAGAAAGTGCGCACGTTATGGACCCCACTTTTTTCAGCTTTTTCCCGACCTGATGATGAGGACGCCGACCTCCTTGAAACTCTGGAAGTCGAGCAAGGGTCATATTCGCCGGCAACGCCTCATGGCAATCTAGAGCAAACACAAGTCCTTGCAATCATTGAGGAAGAAATAAAGAGACTGCCGCCGCGTCAACGCGAGGCGTTCCTGATGCGTTATTGGGAGGACATGGATATCGCCGAAACCGCGGCGGCGATGGGATGCTCGGAGGGCAGCGTGAAAACGCATTGTTCCCGGGCAACACATTCATTGGCCGTTGCATTAAAGGCAAAGGGCGTCGAGTTATGAACAAGGAACGAGAATTCGCCTACAAAATCCGCCACCATCTCAATCTCGGAACGGATGGGATGGATCGCCGAACCACCGACAGGTTGTTCGATGTGCGCATGAAGGCACTTTCACATCAACAAGTAGCAGGCACTCACTTATCTCTGGCGGGCATCGGCCATTTCGCCATGGACATGCTTTTGCCTTATGCCCGCGCCATGGTGGCAATTTCCATTCTGGTCTTCGGGGTTTTCGGAGTCTCCACCTGGAACGAGTACCAGAAGGCCGATGAATACGAAATTATCGACAGCGCACTTCTCGCTGATGACCTGCCAATCAACGCCTACCTAGACAAGGGCTTCCAGGCATGGCTCTCCGAGCACTCGTCGCAGGACTGATTCTCGCTTTCACTCTGCTCTCTCCCGCCCAAGCCGTTGTCCCGGAACTGAGACAGCCGGCGTGGGCTGAACTCACCCAGGAACAGAAACAGATTCTCGCTCCCCTTGCCCGTGATTGGGACAAGATGGAGGCATTTCGCAAGAAAAAATGGCTGGGAATCGCCAAGCGCTATCCGACCATGAATCCGGAAGAACAGGCGCGTGTGCAAAGACGCATCAAGGACTGGGCCAGCCTGACGCCGGAACAACGGTCGCAGGCACGTGTCCGGTACAAGAGCCTGAAAACTGCTCCACCCGAGCGCAAAGAAGCCATCAAGGAGAAATGGGAGCAATACAAGGATTTACCAGACGAAGAAAAAAAACGCCTGGCTGAAAAGGCTGCCAGAAAGCCTCGGGGTAAGTCACAAAAAACGGTCCCCAAGATTCCGGCTGCAACGCTGCAAGCATTGCCATCCGGTGCCGCTGCAGGGCAACTGCCGGGCGCAGTCTCAAAGGATAGTACGCCCACCGCGATTCAGGCAGGGATGCCCAATTCGGATGGGACGCCTGAACAGATCCCCCAGACTTCCACAGCATCATCGCCCCTACCCGATACGCAACAATAGCCCGTGCCTCACGCCCTCATCGCCACCGGCATGCCGCCCAGCATACGCCGCCGGCTTGCCAGCATGCTCTATGAATCGTTCCTGTTACTGGGTGTATTGAGCGTCGCATTGGTCGTGCCTCACCTGTTGATCGGCATGATCTGGAAAGTGTCCGCCCCGGGAACGCTGCTCTGGTTGCACCTCTTCATTGTCCTGCTCGTTTATTTCGGCTGGCTTTGGGAGCGGAGTGGACAGACGCTGGCCATGCAGACCTGGAAAATCAAGTTAGTGAGTGCCAGCGGCAAGTCGCTTACGCAGCGGCAGGTACTCTTGCGCTATCTACTGGCATGGCCAAGCCTGCTCGCCTGCGGAATCGGGATTGTCTGGGCACTCATCGACCGCGACCGGCAGTTCCTGCATGACCGCCTCGCGGGCACCCGGCTCGTCAGGGCGGATTAATCAACGCCGCTCGACCCACCACAACATGCCCGCTGCCGCCAGCAGGAAAAGGGCGCTCGGTGTAATGGCCGAGAAGAAGGGCGGCCAACTATTGATGATGCCGAGATTGGAGAACAATCCGTTGAGCATGTGGAAGGTGATGCCAAGCATGATGCCGGCGAAGACCTTGACGCTGACGGCACCCATGCGATCCTGCAGATAGGCAAACGGCAGCGCCAACGCCATCATGACCAGCGCCGCCAGCGGATAGACCAGTTTCTTCCACATGGCGATTTCGTAACGCTGCGTCTTCACCTGGTTGTCCTTGAGGTGGCGGATATAGCGATACAGGCTGGCCACTGACATTCGTTCGGGCATGACCAGCAGGACGCTGAGTATTTCCGGGCTGATTGCAGACTGCCAGACCGCCTCCGGCAGGCGATTCACTTTGGCCCGGTCTTTCTCGAATGCCGTCTGCGCGACGTCCTTGAGCCGCCACTTGTCCGGAGGCAGGTACTCCCCTTCCTTCGCTTCGGAAATCGAGCGCAGGACATGGTTCTTGTCGAATTCGTAGATGCGCACCCCTTCCAGCCTGGAATCGGGAAGTACCGTGCGGACATTGATGAAGCTCATGTCGTCCTTGACCCACAGGCCGGAGCGAAACTCCTGTCCTACTACCTGCGACATCGCCTTGAGACGCAATTCCTTGGCGGCGCGCTCCGCCGGTGGCGCAATGAAGTCGCCGACCACGAACGTCAATAACACGAATGCCAGCCCGATTTTCGCGAATCCCGCCAGGATTGCTGCGGTTGACAGTCCCGAAGCCCGCAAAACTGTAATCTCGGAATGGCGAGCCAACATGGTCAGGGCGTAAAGCGTGCCGATCAGCACTGCGATGGGCGCCAGTTCGTAGACATGGCCTGGCAAGGTCAGCAGCACAAAAAGCATCATGTAGCGCAATTGGTAATTGCCCTTGCCCAGACTTTCAAGTTCATTGATGAAGTCGAAAAACGCGAACAACATCAGGAATGCCACCAGCACCAATGTCACAGCTGAGTAGATTTCCCGTGCCAGGTAGCGCTGGTATACCTTCATCGGCGCAGCCTTCCCCAGGACAACATCGACATGCGCTTGATAAACAGCAGGATCATGACGATGAACATTGCGACATGCACCAGCCACCAGCCAATTTCAAAGGTTATTCTCCCTTGCGCTACCCACGCCTGGCATACTGAGACCAGATTGCTATAGAACATGTAAGTCAGAAGCGCCAAAATAAGATTGTTGGTACGACCAGCGCGCGGATTGACGAAACTGAGCGGAATAGCCAGAAGGGCCAGGTTGAAGGCGGCCAGCGGCAATCCAATTCGCCAGAGAACCTCCCCCTTGCCTGCCTTGCTGCCGCCCTGCAGCAAGGCCATGGTGGGGAGGCTTTTCGTGGTCTGTTCGATGCCGCGTGCTTCCTTCGTTTCGATACGAACGGCGTAGCGCTCGAATTCCATGACACGGTATTCGGACGAACCTGGCGTACCTTCATAGCGCCGGCCGTCGACGAGAACCACAAAACGGTCCCCATTGGGCATGCTCTCTGTGTAACCGTGAGTAGACATCATGACGCCCAGCCGGCCATTTTGAACCGAACTGATGAATATATTCTTCACAGCCCCCTCTTCGCGAGAGGCAGCATCGCTAGAAGCGGCCTCGACGAAGAATACGCGTTCGCCACTCGCCGATTCCTTGAACGCGCCCGGCGATACGCGGGCAACATCGTCGCGCGTATCCATGCGCTGACGGTATTCTGTACTTTTCGATTGCGCCCAGGGAGAAAGCAGAAGGGACAGAACGGCGATCGCCGCCACGAGGGGAGCGGAAAATTTCAGCACTGGCTTCACCCAGGCCGTCAGCGGCAGACCGGAGGCGAACCATACCGACATTTCCGAATCACGGTAACTGCGCGACAAGGTCAGCAGCACAGCGATGAACAGGGTGAGCGAAAGCAGGATCGGCAGATGTGTCAGGGCGCCAAAGCCGAGCAGGGCAATCACCGCTTCGGACACAAGCTTGCCGCCGGCAGCCTGGCTCAGCAGGCGAATCAGCTGAGTCGTGAGCAGAATGGCGAAAAGCGCAACAAACGTTGCGCCGGCGGTGCCGGTGCATTCACGTATCACCGCACGCTCAAAGGTCAGCCCGCGCGCCATTTTGACTTTATTAGAGAGGAAAAGGGATAATCGGAGCCTGATTCGCCAGAGAGGAGTTGCGCGTGGAATTTAGCATAAAAAGCGGTAGCCCGGAAAAGGTACGATGCAGCTGTATCGTGGTCGGCGTGTTCGAGGCACGCACGCTGTCGGGGCCTGCCCAGAAACTGGACAAGGCCGCCGGAAGCTACTTGGCGGACATCCTTCGCCAGGGCGACATGGAAGGAAAGGCCTGCTCAACGCAGCTGCTGCACGGTACGCCTGGCATCGCCGCTGAGCGCGTACTGCTCGTCGGTCTCGGCAAGGAAGCCGATTTTGGCGAGAAAACCTATCGCGACGCCATTGCCGCAACGGTAAAAGCCCTGAAGAACACGGGAAGCAAGGATGTCCTCATCACCCTGGGTGAATTGCCCATCGCCGGGCGCAACGCCGCCTGGAAGGCGCGTCAGGGCGTATTGGCCATCCATGACGCGCTCTACCGGGCAGATCGGCTCAAGTCGAAGAAGGATAACGACAAGCCTTCTTTGGGCACCATATCCTTCTTGTTCGCCGGCAAGGACGCCAAGTCCGCCGCCGCCGCGCTTGCGCAGGGCGAAGCCATCGCTCAGGGTATGAACCTCACGCGCGAACTGGGCAACCTGCCGGCGAATATCTGCACGCCGACTTACCTTGCGCAGCAGGCGCAGAAACTGGCCAAGACATTCAAGCTGAAATGCACAGTACTCGACCGCGCCGGCATGGAAAAACTCGGCATGGGCTCCTTGCTATCAGTCGCGCGCGGCTCTCACCAACCGCCGCAGTTCATCGTGTTGCAGTATCACGGTGGCAAGGCCAAGGCGAAGCCCATCGTGCTGGTCGGCAAGGGCGTCACCTTCGACACCGGCGGCATCTCGCTCAAGCCGGGCGCCGAAATGGACGAGATGAAATACGACATGTCCGGCGCCGCCAGCGTGCTCGGCACCTTCCATGCCCTCGCTGCGATGAAGTTGCCACTGAATGTGATCGGCCTGATTCCCGCCACGGAGAACATGCCGGGCGGGGCGGCGACCCGGCCGGGCGACATCGTCACTTCCATGTCGGGCCAGACCATCGAGGTCCTCAACACCGACGCGGAAGGACGCCTCATCCTGTGCGACGCACTCACCTATGCCGAGCGCTTCGATCCCGACTGCGTGATCGATGTCGCCACGCTGACCGGCGCCTGCGTCATCGCCCTGGGCGCGGTCGCCTCGGGGCTGATGGCCAACGACGACGACCTCGCCCATTCGCTGCTGGTAGCAGGTCAAACCTCGGGCGATCGCGCCTGGCAACTGCCACTGTGGGAGGATTACCAGGAGATGCTGAAGAGCAATTTTGCCGACATTCCCAACATTAGCGGCAGCCGTGCCGCGGGTACCATCACCGGAGCCTGCTTTCTGGCACGCTTCACGAAAAAATACCGCTGGGCGCATCTGGACATAGCAGGTACCGCCTGGCGCTCGGGCGTCAGCAAGGGTTCAACCGGGCGCCCGGTGCCGCTGTTGACACACTTCCTGCTCAAGCGTGCGCGCAAGCTGTGACCCGCATCGATTTCTACCACGGGGCTGGCGACAAGGTGCAGGCTGCCTGCCGTCTGATCGGCGAACTGTACGCACAGGGGCGCAAGGTGCTGGTCTATGCCAGGTCGAATGACCTGGCCGCGCAGGTCGAGCGACAACTCTGGATCCAGCCCGCGACGGGCTTCGTGCCGCATTGCCGTATCGGCGCTGCGCTTGCCGCCGAAACGCCTATCGTTATTGGCGACACGCTGGACGATGCGGCGCAACACGAGGTGCTAGTGAATCTCGACGGCGAATTGCCGCCGGCCTTTTCCCGCTTCGAACATCTGGTCGAAGTCGTCGGCATGGATGAAGCCGACCGCGGACCCGCGCGCGAGCGCTTCAAGTTCTACCGCGACCGCGGCTATGCCATCGCGGCCCACGACCTAAAAGGCGGTGAGCGGTGAGCGAAGACGTCTTAGGCAAGGCGGACGCGCTGATGAAGCGTCGTGCATTTGTCGCCGGTGGCGTCCGGCCGGAACCACCCGCCGACGACGTGCCGGTGCTCACCGAAGTGGTCGATCCAAGCCAGGCGGTACCGGCACTCGTTGCCGCCCTCTCGGGCAGCCCAGGCGCCGAGGATCTGGCCGAGCGCATGCGCGACCTGCTCGGCCCCCTGCCGCCGGACATCGCGCGCGCCGTGGAAAACTGGCTCGTTGCCACCCTGCCGCGACTGGTAGCTCGCCGTCTTGACGGCATAGCCGAGCAGGTCGCAGAAGAAGTCGGCGCGGCCCTGCGCGAGAGCCTGCCCCTGCTCATCTCGGATTTGATTCGCTCCGCCCAGGAAAGAACCAAGTCGGACAAGTAAAGGCAACTTGAGCCGGGCACGGCGAGCGCTCCGGTATAATTTCTGTTTTTCCGCCGTATTTTCCCCCTGAGCGATGGAACTCGCCAAATCCTTTGAACCGGCCGACATCGAGCGCCGCTGGTACCCGCTGTGGGAGTCGCGCGGCTATTTCGCCGCCGGCGCCGACACGTCCAAGACCGACAACTTCTGCATCCTGCTGCCGCCGCCCAACGTCACCGGCACGTTGCACATGGGCCACGGCTTCAATCAGACGCTGATGGACGCGCTCACCCGCTACCACCGCATGCGCGGCGCCAACACGCTGTGGCAGCCGGGCACCGACCACGCCGGCATCGCCACGCAGATCGTCGTCGAGCGCCAGCTCGATGCCGAGGGCGTCTCTCGGCACGATCTCGGCCGCGAGAAGTTCCTCGAGCGCGTCTGGCAGTGGAAGGAATACTCGGGCGGCACCATCACGCGACAAATGCGCCGCCTCGGCACTTCGCCCGACTGGTCGCGCGAGCGCTTCACAATGGACGAGGGCTTGTCGCAGACCGTCACCGAGACCTTCGTGCGCCTCTACCGGGAGGGGCTGATCTACCGCGGCAAGCGGCTGGTCAATTGGGACCCATTGCTGCTCACCGCAGTGTCCGATCTGGAGGTCGTCAGCGAAGAGGAAGACGGCTTCATGTGGGAGATCCGCTATCCCTTTGCGGAAGGGGAAGGCGCGCTGGTCGTCGCCACGACGCGGCCGGAAACCCTTCTCGGCGACGTCGCAGTGGCGGTGCACCCAGAAGACGAACGTTTCCGCCACCTCGTCGGCAAACACGTGCGCCTGCCGCTCACCGGCCGCACCATTCCAATCATCGCCGATGACTATGTCGACAAGACGTTCGGCACCGGCTGCGTAAAGATCACGCCGGCCCACGACTTCAACGACTGGCATGTGGGGCATCGACACGGCTTCACGCCGCTCTCCGTCCTGACGCTCGACGCCCGCATCAACGAGCACGGCCCCGAGAAGTACCGCGGCCTGGACCGCTACGATGCCCGCAAGGCCATTGTCGCCGACCTCGAGGCCGCTGGCCTGCTCGCTTCCGTAAAGCCGCACAAGCTGATGGTGCCGCGCGGCGACCGCACCCATGCCGTCATCGAGCCGATGCTCACCGATCAGTGGTTCGTCGCCATGTCGAAAACCGGCGCCGACGGCACTTCCATCGCCGGCAAGGCGCTGGCATGTGTTTCATCCGGGGAGATCAAGTTCATCCCCGAGAACTGGGTCAACACCTACAACCAGTGGCTCAACAACATCCAGGACTGGTGCATCTCGCGCCAGCTCTGGTGGGGTCACCAGATCCCGGCCTGGCACGCGGATGACGGTCGCGTTTATGTCGCCCACGACGAGAACGAGGCCTACACCCTTGCCCGCGCGGACGGCTACTCGGGCGGGCTGGAACGCGACCCGGACGTGCTCGACACCTGGTACTCCTCGGCGCTGTGGCCCTTCTCGACGCTGGACTGGACGCCGGATTGGGACCCAAACTCGCCGCAGAAATCGAACACCGCGCTGGACCTCTATCTCCCCTCTTCGGTGCTGGTCACCGGCTTCGACATCATTTTCTTCTGGGTGGCGCGCATGGTGATGATGACCAAGCACATCACCGGCAGGATTCCCTTCCGTGATGTCTACGTGCACGGCCTGATCCGCGACGCGGAAGGCCAGAAGATGTCGAAGTCGAAAGGCAACGTGCTCGACCCGATCGACCTGATCGACGGCATCGGTCTCGACGCCCTGGTGGAAAAGCGCACCAGCGGCCTGATGAACCCGAAGCAGGCGGCGCAGATCGAGAAGCGCACGCGCAAGGAGTTCCCCGGCGGCATTCCCGGCTTCGGCACCGACGCGCTGCGCTTCACCTTCGCCTCGCTTGCCAGCCCCGGCCGCGACATCAAGTTCGACATGGGCCGCTGCGAGGGCTACCGCAACTTCTGCAACAAGCTGTGGAACGCCACGCGCTTCGTGCTGATGAACTGCGAAGGGCAGGATTGCGGCCTGGCGCCCAACGTATACCCGGGCTCGGATGCCTGCAACGGCGCCTACCTCGACTTTTCCTCGGCCGACCGCTGGATCGTCAGCCGGCTGCAGCGCACCGAGGCCGCGGTGGCGCAGCATTTCGCAGACTATCGCTTCGACCTGCTTGCGCGTGCCATCTACGAGTTCGTCTGGGACGAATACTGCGACTGGTACGTTGAACTCGCCAAGGTGCAGATCCAGATCGGTGGCGAGGCGCAGCAACGCGCCACGCGCCGCACGCTGGTACGCGTGCTCGAATCCATGCTGCGCCTGGCGCACCCGCTGATTCCCTTCATCACCGAGGAACTGTGGCAAAAAGTTGCCCCCGTGGCGGGACGTGCAGGCGAGAGCATCATGCTGCAGCCCTACCCGGTGGCCGAGTTGTCGCGCATCGACGAGAAAGCCGAGGCGGATGTCCAAATGCTCAAGGACATGATCAGCGCCTGCCGCAGCCTGCGCGGGGAAATGAACCTCTCGCCGGCGCAGAAGGTGCCGCTTCTCGCCGCCGGCGACACTGCCAAAGTGACAACCTTCGCCCCCTACCTCGCCGCGCTGGCGCGACTGTCGGAGGTGACAGCCACCGGCGCCGAACTGCCGGCCGGAGACGCACCGGTGCAAATCGTCGGCGAATTCCGCCTGATGCTGAAAATCGAGATCGACGTGGCGGCCGAGCGCGAACGGCTCGGCAAGGAAATCGCCCGCGTCGATGGCGAGATCGCCAAGGCGAATGCCAAGCTCGGCAACCCAGGCTTCGTCGAACGCGCGCCCGCTGCCGTGGTGGCGCAGGAGAAGGAGCGACTGGCGAACTTCAGCGTCGCTTGCCGAGAAGCTGCGCGCACAGCTGGCCCGACTGTAACCGTGGTCCCAGCTTCGTCATCCCCGCGGAAGCGGGGATCCAGAACGGCCTGCGCAGTCCGCCATGGATTCCCGCTTCCGCGGGAATGACAATACAGAGTGAAGCACCTCCTGCGCGCCCTCTCCCAGCGCAACTTCCGCCTCTATTTCCTCGGCCAAAGCGCCTCCTTCGTCGGCACCTGGATGCAGCAGATCGCGCTCGCCTGGCTGATCTACCGGCTCACCGGCTCGCCCTTCATGCTCGGCCTGGCCACCTTCGCCGGCAACATCCCAATCCTTTTTCTCGCGCCCTTCGGCGGCGTCTGGTCGGATCGGCTCAATCGGCGTCGCGCCATGCAGGTCACTCAGGCGTTGTCTCTGGTCCAGGCCGCCGTCCTGGCGGGGCTGACTTTCGCCGGAAGCATCGAAGTGTGGCATTTGCTGGCCGCCGCAACCTTTCTTGGCCTGGTCAACGCCTTCGACACGCCGCTGCGCCAGGCTTTCCTGCTGGAGATGGTGGGATCTCGGGAAAACCTGCCGAACGCCATCGCGCTCAATTCGCTCATGATGAACGGCTCCCGCCTGGTCGGGCCGGCGCTGGCCGGCGTGGTACTGGCTGCGGCGGGCGAAGCCTGGTGCTTTCTCCTCAACGCCGCGTCCTACCTCGCCATGCTCGCTGCGCTCGCCGCCATGCGGCTGACCGCGCCGCCGCCGCCGCGCAGCAGCCAGAACTGGCTGGCCGGGCTGCGGGAAGCCGTGCATTTCGCCTGGAATTTTGCACCGAGCCGCTACCTGATCGGGTTGGTGGCCCTCGTCAGCTTCGTGGCGACGCCGTACGCATCGCTGATGCCGGTGTTCGCGCGCGACGTGCTGGGCGGGGATGCCAGCACGCTGGGCCTGCTCGTCGGCGCATCGGGCGCCGGCGCCATGGCAGGCGTGCTCTACCTTGCCGGTCGGCGCGGCGCTGCGGGACTGGAGCGGCTGATCGCCTTCGCCGGCGTCTGTGCCGGCATCGGACTCATCCTGTTCTCACAATCGAGCGCACTCTGGCTCTCGCTGGTTCTGCTGCCGCTGGTGGGCTTCGGCATCATCAGCATCGCCGCCTCCGTCAACACCATCCTGCAACTGGTGGCGCCGGATGCCATGCGCGGACGTATAGTGAGCCTGCACATCGCCGCCTTCCTCGGCGTGATGCCGGTCGGCTCGCTCGTCTTCGGCCTGTTTGCAGAGCGCTTCGGCGCCGCCGCCACGGTGGCCGTCGGCGGCACGCTCTGTCTGATTGGCGCGCTCCGGTTCGCTTCCCGCCTCGCCCTCATGCGTGACCTGCTGGCCCCACACTACGCCCAGCGATAACCCTCAGCGAGCATCTTTCTTGCCGCCGGAAGTCAGCGCCAGCGCCTCGCGGATCGCTTCCGGCGACTTCATGATGTTCATGAAGCTGTTCGCCCCCATCATCGACAGATCGGGGAAGCTGATGGCGATGCGGAAGCGGGCGTACAGCGCATACACCTTGTTGTCGGAGACCAGGATGTCGTAGGGCAGATGCGCCGTCGACTTCACGTCCTTGAAGTCGATCTCGCTCATGATGTACTTGTCGTCCATGTTTTTGCCGGCATCGCCCTCGCCCTTCATGGCGACGCCGAACAGTGACTCCTTCTTGCCGGCGACATCGACGCGGTACACCTTGGTCACGCCCTGCTTGCCGGCGGCAAGGCCGGCTTCCACCGCCTTGACGGCCTCTTCGTAGCTGGCGTACTTGACGAACTCGTTCGGCTCGTCGAAATATTCCATGCCGAAGGTGTAGTGGTACTTGCGCAGTTGCGAGGCCGTCAGGCCCTTGGCGCCGAACTCCTCGACCTTGCCGAGCGCCGCCTGCAGTTTCGCAGCCGTCTCCTTCAGGTCGCCCGCCATGCGGTAGGCGTTCGCCAGGTAGACCGGGTTGGTGTAGGCGACCTGGACGTCATTGCCGACCTTGGTGACGGACACGCGCTGCGCGGCGCCGAAGCCGCCGTGTTCCGATTTCGCGGCGGTAGTGCGCATCTCGTCGTTTGTCACTGCGATGATCGTGGCGTTGGGGTACGGGCGTATAGCTACCTGCGATCGTGAAGCCGTGCTGCGTCAGTGCCGCCTTGGTTGCATCAACCTTCGCAGCCACCTCGCCCGGCCCCTTCGAGGCCAGCACGAACGGTTTCAGCACCGCATCCTGCGCCATGACTGCGCCGCTGATGCCGAAAAACAGGCAAAACATCCCCCTGAGAAGTGCTCTCATGACTGTCTCCTTTGGTTGTCAGTTGATTGTGGGTATGGAAACAAAAAGGGCTGCAGCGATCACGCCTGCAGCCCTTTTTTCAGATTCATGCAGAATCTTGGTGAAACTCAGAACTTCATGCCGTAGGCGATGCCCAGCGAATCCTGGTGCATCTTCAGGTTGGCGTTGCCAGCCGCCGAACCCGACGAGTGAAATCGAGCCCGAACCATTCACCTTCTTGCTGAAGCCGTGCATATAGCTGACAGTCCAGTTCGGAATGCTCGGTGAAGTGGCCCAGGTCGCACCCAGCGTCAGGTGATTCTCGATCACGCCCGGCGCCAACATGTTGAACAGGGTCTGGCTTTTCGATATCGGCTGATTGGTAGTACTGAAACCGCCGCGCAGGGTGAGGTTCTGGCTGTAGGCGTAGCTCAGGCCCAGCTTGAACACCGTCATGTCGTTCCAGCCGAAGCCGGGGCCATTGTTGGCGCCGAGTTGGCACATGCCGGCGAAGAAACAGTTCGACACTTGTTGGCGACTGCATCGATTTCACCGTAGTTGATCTGCTGGATATCGGCTGCGATGGTTAGCTGCGGCGTCGCCTTCACCGCGATGCCGATGCCGTAGTTCTCGGGAATGTCGAAGTCGCCCTTCTCCGCGAACAGGCCCTTGTAGTCGCTGAACTTGCCCATGCGGGTACGAGACTGGTAGGTCGCGCCGACCGTGACCGCATCGGTCAGATTGCCAGTATAGCCAATCTTGATGCCCCATCCGGTCGAGGAGTCATAGCCATTGTTGGTGACATCGGCTGAACTGACCGAGAATCCGGGGGCCGTAAAGTTCTGAAGTCCATAGGCCTTGAAGCGTTGATACGCCAGATTCAGCGAAATGCCGACCGCGTGGTTCTTGTTGATCTTGTAAGCGAAGGTTGGCGCAATGAATAGCTGCGACAGATCGACGCCTACCGGCACGCGCATATACGGGGGAACGCGCCATCGAACGAGGGGAATCGCCGTTCTTGTAGTTCGTGTTCATGCCGCCGTTGCCATAGACGCTGACACCCAAGCGACATGTTCCAGCCCAGCATCTTGTTGTAGCCGAATTCCGGGACAAAGAAGTTCTTCTGGTCGCTGCCGTTGTAGTCGCCATTGACTCCGGGAGCAGACTGCCGACGATCTCGGAATCACGGATCGGCCGGAACCAGATCCACGCCGACATCGAGCCGGTCGCCCACCAGACCATGCCCGCGGGATTGTTGCGCGCCGCCAGTGCGTCCTGTGGCAGCGCGATGCCGACACCCGCCCATGCCCTTGGCCTTCATGCCATAGCCATGCGAGAAATAGCCGTTGGTAGCCCACGCCATGCCAGGAACCGCCAGGCCGGCAACCGCCATCACGCCAAGAATTCTTTTCAGTTTCATCCCCTTGCCCCCTCTAATAATTAGCAATCTTGCTACGGTAACTATCTTCCCCTACATCACTTAATGCAAATATTCCTTCATTCTCATCAACAAATTCGAGCAGCAAGGTTGCATAAAAGCAACACACTTACATATACAAACTGACATCCGCCTGCTGCGCCATCGGCAGGAACGTTGCCGCGCCGCAGTATTCCTTCACTTCGGGAATGAAATCGTCGCGCGTGAAGCCGAACAGGTCGACGGTCATCTGGCAGCCGATCAATTCCACGCCGGCCTCGACGCAGAGGCCGCGCAGTTCGCCGATTTCGGCGACGCCGTTGTTCTTGATGGTCTGCTTCATGAGCATCGTCGCCATCGACTCGAAGCCGGGAATGCCGGCCTGAATGATATTCGGGATGTTCCAGTTGAGGCTCTTGAACCAGTCCGGGCCAAAAGGCATTTTCATCGGCATGCCGGGGTTGCCCAGCGGGCTCACCTTCAGGTCGCTGATGTCCTTCTTGAGCAGGTTGAGGCCGTAGAAGGTGCAGAAGATCGACACGTTCCAGCCCAATGCGGCGGCCGTCGAGCCAAGGATGAAGGGCGGATAAGCCCAGTCGAGCGTGCCCTTGGTGGCGATGATGGTCATCGAGGGCGTTTTTGCGGCCCGGATCTCCTCGAGCTTCTGCGGGAGGATTTCGTCGAGGCGCTGGCGGATCAGCGCATCCAGGGCGGCATTGTCTGCTGGCATGTTCATGTGTCTATCCTCCTTTGCGGGACCTGCAAGGCTGTGCTGCAGCGGCCTTGTCTTGGGTATTAACGAATAATGATGTTCTAAAGTTCATGTATCAGCCAGTTGAAATAATTTATCGGCCAATTTCAAGAACATATGCTGCACCGCAAGAAGCGGCGGGGAATGGGCGGCAGCCGAAGAATCGGCTACCGCCTTAAGGGGAGTTACTTGCGCTTGATGAAAAACTCGTATTCCTTGCCCTTCTCCGCGGTCGAGAGGAGTTCATTGCCGGTCTGCTTGGCGAAGGCGGCAAAATCCTTCACTGATCCGGGGTCGGTCGCCATGATGCGCAGCACCTGGCCGCTCGTCATGTCCGCCAGCGCCTTTTTGGCGCGCAGAATCGGCAGTGGGCAGTTCAGTCCCTTGGCATCCAGTTCCTTGTCGAAATTCATTTCCCTACCTCCTCTGTGATTTATCGAAGCGCACTAAATTTCAGCCGTGACTAATATACTTTTGCGGTGTCTCTTGCGCAACCCATCGCAGGCAATCGAAAACATCGAATTTCTTTCTCCCCGCATTCAGGAGACTGCCTGGTAATACAGGTTCTGCGGATGGTTGGCCTGGGCGAAGAAGAACCAGCGCTCGGCAAGCAGCCCGAGATACTGCACGGCAAAGGCGGCCAGCAACAGCGCGGGCGACGCAGCCGCCACACCGCCGGCAAGCAGCCCGAGCGGCAGCGGGAAGACCATCAGGAGAAACACCCATTTGATCTGGCGCAGCAAGGCCGCAGACTTGCCGTGGAAGAACTCGCGCGTATTGAACGATCCACCCATGGCGCCCTGCGCCTTCTGCACGATGCGCGGATGCTTCACGCCGATGGCCGTCCGCAAACTCGACTTCGGCTTGAGACGGGCATTGCGCAGCAGCGAAGCGGCGCGGCCGACAAGGGCGAGCAGCGCCAGGATCAGGGCCCAGCCGGCATAAAACCGGGTCACCTCCGGCGCCATGATCGCAGCCAATGCGGTCGCCAGCACGAAGCCCGACGCCCCGCCCAGCAAGGTGTAATTGATCACTGTCAGTGGCGTGTGCCATTCCTGCAGGAAGCGCAGGCAGGCGTAGATCATGCCGGTGCACACGAACAGCGCGAACGCCAACACGGTGCCGGCCACGCCGAGAATCGCCGTAAAGTTAATAGGTGTGCCGGAAGGCAGCGTCGCCAGTGCCGGGTTGTAGCCGCTGTAGTGGGCAGCGCCGTAGAGGAACACCGTGCCCATGAAAGCCGGCAGCACGATCACCTCGCGCGACAGCCAGGAGGTACGCCACTTCGCCGCCGAGCGCCAGGCCCGTTCCGGATGGCCGAGATGGAAGAAGGAGGCAATCAGTCCGGCGACGAGGAACCCCAGTGCCAGCGCGCTGCCGAGCGCATAGAAGCGGCTGTCCTGCTGCGGCAGCAGATCGAAGGCGGCATAGGACTCGACAGTGAACAGCGCGAGAAACAGCCCCTGGCCGACGCCGATCAGGGTGGTGAGGAAGATGACGGAAAACGCGGGGTGCATGGCGGTTACCCGTTACCAGGAGGTCACGTCATCGAGCGAAGGCTCGGCCTTGGCCGGCTTCGGCAACTTGCCGTCGACCTTGAGCGGATTGTCGGCACGCACCAGTTCATCCTCGTGGATGCGCAGCTTGGTCTTGCGCCGCGGCAGATAGTGGTTGGCCGGCTGCGTGCCCCACTCCGGCATGAGCGGATAGCCGCCGCTCTCGCGGATCGCAATCGACACCTCGGATTCCGGATCGTGCACGTCGCCGAACAGGCGCGCGCTGGTCGGGCAGGCCATCACGCAGGCCGGCTTGCGGTCGCGTTCCGGCAGCGTGGCGTCGTAGATGCGGTCGACGCACAGCGTGCATTTCTTCATCACCTTCTGCTTCTCGTCGATTTCGCGCGCGCCGTAGGGGCAGGCCCAGGAGCAGTACTTGCAGCCGATGCACTTGTCGTAGTCGACGAGGACGATGCCGTCCTCCGCCCGCTTGTAGGAGGCACCCGTCGGGCACACCGGCACGCAGGGCGGTTCCTCGCAGTGCAGGCAGGACTTGGGGAAATGCACGGTTTCCGTGTTGGGAAACTCGCCCACCTCGAAGGTCTGCACGCGGTTGAAGAAGGTGCCGGTCGGGTCGGCGCCGTAGGGATCGAAGTCGCTCAGCGGGCCGGCCTGCCCGGAGGTGTTCCACTCCTTGCAGCTCGTCACGCAGGCATGGCAGCCGACGCAGACGTTGAGGTCGATCACGAGCGCAAGCTGGGTCATGCGCAGCCCTCCGTAGGTCGGGCTTCAGCCCGACATGAAAGGTTGATCAACCGCCGCTGTCGGGCTGAAGCCCGACCTACATGGGTCATGGCTGCCTCCGCGCGAAATAATTCCAGAGGCTCTTTCGCTCCTCCTGTCCCGGATAGGGCTGGAGCGGCGCAAACTGCGGCGAAGTTTCCGCCGTCTCCCCGGGGCTGACTTTCGAAATGCGCACGCGCACGTCGTACCAGCCGGCCTGCCCGGTGACCGGGTCGGAATTGCTGATGCGGCCGTTACGCTGTCTGGCAGCTCTTCGGAAATCACGTGATTGAGCAGGAAGCCCAGCTTCGACTCGTTCGCATCCGGCGTCAGGTTCCAGGCGCCGGCGGCCTTGCCGATGGCGTTCCAGGTCCACACCGTGCCCGGCTCCACCGCCTCGGAGTGGCGCGCCATGCAACGCACCCTGCCCCACTGCGATTCGACCCAGATCCAGTCGTCGTCGGCGATGCCGGCCAGCCGCGCCGTGCGCGCATTGATGAACAGGTAGTTGTGCGCGTGGATCTGCCGCAGCCAGGCGTTCTGCGAATCCCACGAGTGGTACATCGCCATCGGCCGCTGCGTCACGGCGGCGAGCGGGTACTTGTGCGTGTCGGTCGCCTGCACTTCGAGCGGATCGAAATAGAAGGGCAGCGGATCGAAGTAGGTCTCGATGCGCTGCTTCAGGTGCTCGGGGGGTTTGCGCGTGATGCCCTTGCCCTGGGCGGCGAGGCGGAATTTCTGCAGCACCTCGGAGTAGAGGTGGATGAGGATCGGCTCGGCATAGCGCGTGATGCGGCTGCGCTGCGACCACTCCAGATAGCCCTTGTTCCAGTTGCGCATGTACTGGTAGGAGCGCGGCAGCACGTGATGGTAGACGCAGTTGTTGGCCGCATACATTTCCCATTGGCGCGGATTCGGTTCGCCGCGCATGAACTTCTCGCCGCCCTTGCCGCGCCAGCCGGCGAGAAAGCCGATGCCCGAGCCCGGATCGGTCTCGTAATTGGTGACGAAGTCCGGGTAATCGCGATACTTGCGCGTGCCGTCCTTTGTGACGAACACCGGCAGCTTCAGGCGCGTGCCGAGTTCGATCAGCACCTCCTGGAAGGGCTTGCACTCGCCGGTCGGGGGCAGCACCGGGATGCGCACCGAATCCACCGGGCCGTCGAATTCCGAGATCGGCCGGTCGAGCATGGACATGACGTCGTGGCGCTCGAGATAGGTCGTGTCCGGCAGCACCAGGTCGGCGAAGGCCGTCATCTCCGACTGGAAGGCGTCGCAGACGGCAATGAAGGGGATCTTGTACTCCCCGTTTTCGTCCTTGTCGTTGAGCATCTTCCTCACCTCCACCGTGTTCATGGTGGAGTTCCACGCCATGTTGGCCATGAAGATGAGCAGTGTGTCGATGCGGTAGGGATCGCCGCGCCAGGCGTTGGTGATGACGTTGTGCATCAGGCCGTGCACCGAGAGCGGATATTCCCAGGAGAAGGCCTTGTCGATGCGCACCGGCTTGCCGTCTTCATCGACGAACAGGTCGTCCGGCTCGGCCGGCCAGCCCAGCGCCATGCCGTCCAGCGGCGAGTTGGGCTTGATGGCCAGCGGCGTGTTGGGCGTCTTGGCGCAGGGTGGAATCGGCCGCGGGAACGGCGCCTTGTGGCGGAAGCCGCCCGGCCGGTCGATGGTGCCGAGCAGGCTCATCAGGATGGCCAGGGCGCGGATGGAATGGAAGCCGTTGGAGTGCGCCGCCAGGCCGCGCATGGCATGGAAGGCCACCGGGTTGCCGGTGATGGTGTCGTGTTCCTTGCCCCAGGAATCGGTCCACGCGATGGGCAGCTCGATTTGCTGGTCGCGCGCCGTGACGCCCATCTCGTAGGCCAGGCGCTTGATGGTCTCGGCGGGAATGCCGGTCAGGCCTTCGGCCCATTCCGGCGTGTATTCCTTGACACGCTCCTGCAGCAGCTGGAAGGACGGCTTCACCGGCGTGCCGTCGGCCAGCCTGAATTCGCCCAGCAGGTACGGGTCGCAGCCCTCGGTGTGCGTGATCACCGGCTTGTTGGAAGCGCGGTCCCACCACAGCTTGTTCTGCGGATCGAAGCAGCCCTCTTCCTCCGGCACCTCGGTGCGCAGGAACATGCCGAACTCGTCGCTCTTCTCGTCGAGGTTCACCAGCTGGCCGGCATTCGTGTAGCGCACGAGGAAGTCGCGGTCGTAAAGGCCCTGCGCGATGATCTCGTGGATGATGGCCAACAGCAGCGCGCCGTCTGTGCCCGGACGGATCGGCACCCACTCGTCGGCAATGGCCGAGTAGCCGGTGCGTACGGGATTGATGGAGACGAAGCGGCCGCCGTCGCGCTTGAATTTCGATATCGCGATCTTGAGCGGATTCGAGTGGTGGTCCTCGGCGGTGCCGATCATCACGAACAGCTTGGCGCGGTCCAGGTCCGGCCCGCCGAACTCCCAGAAGGAGCCGCCGATGGTGTAGATCATGCCCGCGGCCATGTTCACCGAGCAGAAGCCGCCGTGCGCCGCGTAGTTGGGCGTGCCGAACTGGCGCGCGAAGAGGCCGGTGAGCGCCTGCATCTGGTCGCGGCCGGTAAACAGCGCAAATTTTTTCGGATCGGTGGCGCGAATCTTCGCCAGGCGCTCGGACAGGATGCTGAAGGCCTGCTCCCAGGAGATCGCCTCGAACTCGCCGGCGCCGCGCTCGCTGCCCGGCTTGCGCAGCAAGGGCCTGGTCAGCCGCGCAGGCGAATACTGCTTCATGATGCCGGAGCTGCCCTTGGCGCAGATCACGCCCTGATTGAGCGGATGGTCGGGATTGCCGTCGATGTAGCGCACCTGCCCGTCGACCAGATGCACGCGGATGCCGCAGCGGCAGGCGCACATGTAGCAGGTGGTTTTCTTTACCTCCTGCGCGGACGGGGTCGGGATGGGCATGGTTGGGGAGCCAATATATTAGTGGTTGTTGATATTCTTGGCGCTTTACGCTAAGTCCTCAAGCCAATTGTTTTTATTTGACTATAAGCAGCATGGTCTTGAGTAACTTATGGCTTCGTGTAATCTTGATATTGGATAGTATTGCGTTCGTAGGTCGGCCTTCAGGCCGACAACTGCGACCCATGTCGGGCTGAAGCCCGACCTACAAATTTTCAGCCTAGCAGGTTTCCCCATGAGCGACATCCCCGGATTCAATCCCACCGAACGGCGCGCCATCGAGGCCGCGATGATCTATCGCTACGGCCAACTGGTCGAACTGCAGGAAGCCGACGTCGAGGTTCGGCTCGTGCCGGGCAGCGAAGAACTGACCACCGTGCCCGGCATCTACTGGAACGAGCGCAATGTGCAGTTCGTCGTCTGCAAGCTCGGCGACAAACGCTACCGTTCCTATTTCTTCTACAGCGAGGACCGGCAGTACCGCATCGGCGAGAACGACTACGACGTCATCGAGGACTGTGTGCGCAATCTGCTTCAGCTGCAGGTCGACCACGATGCGAAGCGCCGCGCCATCATGTCCAATCCCGGGCTCGGCCCGGACGAGGACTACCACGGCCCGCTGGTCATCTGAGGTCCGCCGAGCCATCCCATGACGCTCGACAAGGCGCGCCAGATGCTGCAGGCCCAGGCCGGCTTCGGCGGCGGCTACAGCGCCAACGGCGCCCGCCTCGTACTGGCCGAAGTGCAGCACGAACACGGCCGCGAAGCCGTCGACGCCCTGATCGCCGAACTGGAGCTGGAGCGTATTTTCGGTTTCGCGCCCGGACAGGATTTCTCTCTTTACAGCTGGAAAAAAACGTAGGTCGGGCTTCAGCCCGACTGCAACCGTCATTGTCGGCCTGAAGGCCGACCTACAACAGGTACCGAACATCTCCATGAAAGTCTGCATCGTCTCCGACAGCCATGACCGCGGCCCCATGCTCGCCGCCGCCGTCGAGGCCAGCCTCTCCCTCGGCGCCGAGGCCATCCTGCACTGCGGCGACATCATCGGCCCGAATACCCTCAAGCCCCTGCTCAAGCTCGGCCTGCAGACGCATGTCATCCACGGCAACAACCTCGGCGACTTCACCGCCATCTGCCAGATGGCCTCGCGCTCGAACGGTCTGCTGCACTACCACGGCGGCGATGCCTCGATCGAGCTGGGCGGGCGCAAGATTTTCCTGGTGCACTACCCGCACTACGGCCGCGCCATGGCCTGCACCGGCGACTACGATCTGGTCTGCTGCGGCCACAGCCACAAGCCCGACATCGCCCGGCAGCCGAACGTCAAGGGCGGGGAAACCTGGCTGGTCAACCCGGGCACGGTGGCCGGTCTCGGCGCCCCGGCTGCGACCTGGGTGCTGGGCGATCTGGCGACGATGGCATTCAGCGTGCACCCGCTGAGCATGGCTACCGTTTGACCCCTTGATTCGAGGTGGTTTGATTTGCGTCAAGCTTCTCCTGATATCCTGATTGAGACTTTCAATCTGTGCATAGGGAAATTGAGACGGAAACCAGCGCGCGATTGATTAGAATTCACTACTGCTCTTCAACAGATCAATAAGTTCCCGGGAGGCTCGATGTCAGCATCCATCGCTACCAACCAGACGATACTCGTCGTGGGCGGCGGCATCTCCGGCATGACCGCGGCGCTCGAAGCCGCCGAATGCGGCAAGCAGGTCATCCTCGCCGAAAAACTGCCGACGCTCGGCGGTCGCACGGCGCTGCTCTACCGCTACTTTCCCAAGATGTGCCATCCGGTGTGCGGCCTGGAAATCAACCTGCGCCGTCTCAAGGGCAACCGCAACGTGCGGGTGCTGACGATGGCCGAAGTGTCCGCCATCAGCGGCACGCGCGGCGACTACACCGCCACGCTGAAAATCGCCCCGCGCTACGTCAATGAGAAATGCACCGGCTGCGGCGACTGCGGCAAGGCCGTCTCGGCCGAGATCCCGAACCCCTTCAACTACGGCCTGAACAAGATGAAGGCCGCCTACCTGCCGCACGGCATGGCCTATCCGCAGCGCTATGTGCTCGACCCCTCCATCGTCGGCACGCCCGACGGCGAGGCGGCCAAGGCTGCCTGCAAGGTCGGCGCCATCGACCTCGGCATGCAGGAAGAGACGATCGAGCTGAAGGTCGGCGCCGTGGTTTGGGCCACCGGCTGGAAGCCCTACGACGCGGCGAAGATCCAGCCCTACGGCTACGACCGCTTCGCCAACGTCGTTACCTCCGTCGAGTTCGAGCGCATGTGCGATCCGCACGGCCCGACCGGCGGCAAGATCCTGCGCCCCTCCGACGGCAAGGAGGCGAAGAACATCGCCTTCATCCAGTGCGCCGGCTCGCGCGACGAGAACCACCTGCGCCACTGTTCGCGCATCTGCTGCATGGCCTCCCTCAAGCAGACGCAGTACGTGCGGGAAGCCTTCGGCGACGAGGGCAAGTCGACCATCTACTACATCGACATCCGCGCCATCGACCGCTTCGAGGATTTCTATCAGATGGTGCAGCGCGATGCGACTGTGAGCTTCATCAAGTCCAAGGTGGCGAAGATCGTGCAGGACGAAAAAACCGGCGACGTGGTGCTGCACGGCGTGGACACCGAAGGCTACAACCGCTACGCCACACCGCACGACCTCGCCGTGCTGGCGGTGGGCATGGAGCCGTCAATCAAGGGCGTCAGCCTGCCGGCCGACATCGTGCTCGATTCGAGCGGCTTCATCGAAACGGCAGGCGACGGCATGTTCAGCGCCGGCTGCGCGACCAACGCCCTCGACGTCAACCGCGCGGTGCAGAACGCCACGGCGGCCTCGCTGCGCGCGATTCAAGTGATCAACAAGACAGCCGGCACGGAGGCAGCATGAATACCGCCTTTCCCCCATCCCCTTTCCCGAGGAAAGGGGTGACGACAGTTCAGCCGCGCAACGCGCGGCTTCCGGGTATTGACTTGCTGCCTCCTTGGGGCGGCCCTGCGGAGGCAGCATAATGGCCGAAATGAAAACAGCAGCCTACATCTGCTCGGGTTGCGGCATCGGCGAGCGCGTCAGCACGGCGCAGATGGCGAAGATCGCGCAGAAGGAAGGCAAGATGGCCCTCGTGCGCGAGCATGCGTGCCTGTGCGACGAATCCGGCGTGCAGACGATCAAGGACGACATCGAGAAGGAAGCCGTCACCCACATCGTCCTCGCCGCCTGCTCGCGCCGCGTCAAGACCGAAGCGTTCAACTTCCCGACCGTCGCCATGGCGCGCGCCAACATCCGCGAAGGCGTCATCTGGAGCCAGCCCGAGGACGCCGAGCACGCCGAGACCACGCAGGAAATGGCCGACGACTACGTGCGCATGGGCTGCGCCGAAGTAAAGAAGATGAAAGTGCCGGAAGGCAACCCGAACCGCGCCACCAACCGCCGCATCCTCGTCGTCGGCGGCGGCGTCTCCGGCATGACCGCTGCGCTGGAAATGGCCGAAGCCGGCTACGACACCGTGCTGGTCGAGAAGACCGGCGCCCTCGGCGGCTGGGCCGCCCAGCTCGTCAAGCGCGTGCCCTCGCAGCAGCCCTATGCCGACCCGGCCGACACCGGCGTGGCCGAGCTGGCGGCCAAAGTCTCCGCCCATCCGCGCATCAAGCTGCACCTGAATTCGACCATCGCCCAGACCAATGGCGCGCCCGGCCGCTTCTCCATCGACATCGCGCAGGAATCCGGCGCCACGGTGACCGAGGAAGTCGGCGCCCTCATCCAGGCTTCGGGCTTCACGCCCTACGACATGATGAAACTGCCGGAACTGGGCGCCGGCAAGAGCCCGAACGTGGTCGACCAGCTCGGCCTGGAGAAACTCGTCAAGTCAGCCAACGGCGGCGCCGTCAAGCGTCCTTCCGACGGCGGCGAAGTGAAGCGCGTCGTCTTCATCCAGTGCGCCGGCCAGCGCGACGAGGCCCAGGAAACGGAAGGCCGCCACCTGCCCTACTGCTCCGGCCACTGCTGCGCCACCAGCATCAAGCAGGCCATGTACTTCAAGGACGCCAACCCCGACATCGACACGATGGTGATGTACACCGACCTGCGCGTGCCGGGCACCGGCGAGGACTTCTACCGCAGCGGCCAGCAGAAGGGCGTCAACTTCACCAAGGGCAAGACGTCTTCGGTGGAAGCTGCCGGAAGTGATGGCAAGGGCGCCTGCAAGGTCAGCTTCAAGGACCTCATCCTCAACGAGGATGCGACGATCGAGGCCGACCTCGTCGTGCTCGCCACCGGCATGGTCGCCAACTCCGGCGTGGACATCGACATCCCGGAGGAAGAAGTCGCCAAGATGGAAACGAAGCCGATTTCCATCCTCAACCTGAACTACCGCCAGGGCAAGGACATGCCCCAGCTGAAGAGCGGCTTTGCCGATTCGCACTTCATCTGCTTCCCCTACGAAACGCGCAGGACCGGCATCTACGCCGCCGGCCCGGTGCGCCGTCCGATGGACATGACGCAGGCCATCGAGGACGCCACCGGCGCCGCCATGAAGGCCATCCAGGCGGTGGAAAACGCCAGCCTCGGCCGCGCCGCGCATCCGCGTTCCGGCGACCTGTCCTACCCGATCGTGCGCCTGGAAGGCTGCACCCAGTGCAAGCGCTGCACGGTGGAATGCCCCTTCGGCGCCATCGACGAGGACGAAAAGCGCTTCCCGGTGTTCAACGAGAGCCGCTGCCGCCGCTGCGGCACCTGCATGGGCGCCTGCCCGGTGCGCGTCATCTCCTTCGAGAACTACTCGGTGGACACCGTCGGCATGCAGATCAAGGCGGTCAACATGCCCGACGAGTTCTCCGAGAAGCCGCGCATCCTCATCCTCGCCTGCGAGAACGACGCCTATCCGGCGCTCGACATGGCGGGCCTGCAGCGCAAGGCCTACTCCGCCTTCGTGCGCGCCATTCCGGTGCGCTGCCTGGGCTCGGTGAACACCATCTGGATCACCGACGCCCTCAACGGCGGCTGGGACGGCGTCATGATGATGGGCTGCAAGAAGGGCGACGACTACCAGTGCCACTTCGTCAAGGGCTCGGAAATGGCCAGCTACCGCATGAGCAAGGTGGACGACACGCTCACGCAGATGGGCCTGGAGACCGAGCGCGTCGCAACCTACGAGGTCGCCATCACCGACATCGAGCGCGTGCCGCAGCTCATCAATGAATACGCCGAGAAGATCAAGGAAATCGGCATGAGCCCCATGAAGGGCTTCGCTTAATAAAGGTGAGGACATGAGCGAACAAGCCACTGCCCGCTACACCAACGACTTCCTCAAGGAGGTCGAGAAGAACATCGAGGAAGGCCACTGGGTCAAGATGTGCATGCAGTGCGGCGTCTGCGCCGGCTCCTGCCCGCTCGGCTCGGCCTGGGCGCATCCGCCGCAGGAAATCTTCATGATGATCCGCGCCGGCAAGCGCGAGGAAGTGCTCACCTCCGACTCCATGTGGATGTGCACCTCCTGCTACAACTGCATGGTGCGCTGCCCGCGCCAGCTGCCGATCACCCACATCATGCATGGCCTGGCCAACTACGCCCACCGCCTCGGGCTGGCGCCGAAGAACCAGCCGACGCGCCAGTTCGCCAAGATGTTCTGGGACAACCTGGTGAAGACCGGCCGCGTGAACGAACTGAAGCTCTCGCTGTCGCTCTACTTCAAGGACGGCCTGGTGCAGGGCATCAAGAATTCATTGGCCATGCAGGCCACCGGCCTCGGCATGGTCAAGGCCAAGCGCCTCAATCCGATGGAAATCCTCGGTGGCCACGCCGTCAAGGACAAGAGCGGCCTGCAGGCCATGCTGGCGAAGGCGCGCGAGATCGAAGACCGCAAGAAGGGATTCGCAAAATAATGCAGGTCGGGCCGTAGGTCGGCCTTCAGACCGACAACGGCGACCGATCAAACGTAGGCGTCGGGCCAAAGCCCGACCTCCATGGAGAGAACAAATGGCAAAGAAGGAATACGCGTTCTACCCCGGCTGCTCCTCGCAGTCGAAGGCCTCGGCCTCGAACTACCTGACGTCGGTCAACGCCATGTGCGACAAGCTCGACGTCACCATCACCGAGATCCCCGACTGGAATTGCTGCGGCGCCTCGATCGGCTACGCCGAGGGCGGCGAACTGCCGCGACTGGCGCTCTCCGCGCGCAACTTCGCCCTGGCCGAGAAGCACATGCCGGGCAAGCAGATGGTCGCCACCTGCGCCGCCTGCTGGCTGGCGCAGCGCGAAGTCAAGGAGCGCCTCGACCACAGCGAAGTCCTGTTGAAGGAAACCAACGAGGCGCTGGCCGCCGCAGGCCTGCAGTACCAGGGCACGACGCCGGTGCGCCACATGGTCGAGGTACTGATCGAGGACCTCGGCTACGACGCGCTCAAGCAGCCGGTGGTGAAGCCGCTGGAAGGCATCAAGTTCGCCGGCTACGTCGGCTGCCAGACAAACCGCCCCTTCGGCATCGACGGCGAGTCCTTCGAGAACCCGGTGTACCTCGACAAGCTGGTCGAGACCGTCGGCGGCGAGGCCGTGCCCTACGACCAGAAGGTCACCTGCTGCGGCGGCGCGCTGGCCTTCTCCGAGCCGGAGAAGTCGCAGAAGCAGATCCGCGACATCGTCGAGTCGGCCTACGACCACGGCGCCGAGATGATCGTCACGCCCTGCCCGCTGTGCCAGGCCAACGTCGAGATCTACCAGAGCGAGATCAACAAGAAGCAGGGCACCAAGTTCAGCATGCCGGTGCTCTACTACTCGCAGTTGATGACCGTCGCCTACGGCGGCACGGCCAAGGAGGCCGGCCTTGACGGCCATCTCATCAGGGCGACGAAGCTGGAAGAGATCACGAAGAAGTAAGCCTGCATGGATCGAAAAAAGCCCCGGCATGCCGGGGCTTTTTCATTTCAGCGCGGGTCGCCGACGAGGACGAAGGGCGCCCAGAAGAACGGGTGCGCCAGTTGCACGCCCTGCTGCACGGTCTGGCGCAGTTTCTGTCGCGCATGGGTGAGCGCTTCCGGCTTCGGGCGCCCGGCCGCGAGCTGCCTGAAGAATTCCGTCATCAGGGCGACGGTGGCCTGGCTGCCGACCGGCCAGTGCGACACCACCAGGCTGCGCGAGCCGGCGTACATGAAGGAGCGCGTCAGGCCGGCGAAGCCCTCGCCGCCGCGCGCGTTCTCCGGTTCGCCGGCAGTGTTGCAGGCGGACAGCACCGTGACGTCCGCGTCCAGGCGGATGCCCAGCACCTCGCCCATGGTGAGGAAGCCGTCGATGCCCGCAGGATTGTTCACCAGCGACAGGGCGAGCGCCGGCTGCCCCAGCGCGGAAAAATCGCCGCCGAGCAGGCCGTGCGTGGAGAACATCAGATAGCGCGTGCCGCTGAGGTTCGTGCGATACACCTGCTGCTCGCTCGCCTCGCCGCGCAGGAAAATCCGCCCCGTGCCGCCGAGGATCTTGTTCACCGCCGCCACCTCGTCGGCCGTTTCGGCCAGGCGCGGGATGCCGCGCACGCCCGTGGCGCGGGCGAGCACGGCGCCCTGCAGGCCGCCCCGGGCGGACAGGGCGCCCTCGGCCTCCGAGCCGGCGCCGAAATCGGGATCGGCGAAAGCCACCAGCGTCTGCTTCCAGGCGCCCGCGCGTGCCTCCTTGCGCAGGGCCAGCAGTGCGCCGGCGGAAGGCACGTAGCCGATCGAGTGCCGGTCGCCGAACCAGGGCCAGGCCGCGTAATCGCTGAAGGCCGGGCCGCTCCCGGCTTTCGAGGGCCTCACTTCCCCCGCCAGCAGCGCCTCGAACGGCAGGGTGTACAAGGCATCGTCGCCGGCGATGATCAGGCGGCCCTGCTTCGGCAGCTGCGCCGCCAGCGGCGCCATGACCGCCTCGTAGAGCGCCGTGGCCGACTCCGGATTCCAGCGCCGCAGGTCGTCGATCCCCTGCAGTTCGGTGAACGGCCTGCGGAACCGGTTGACCAGTTGCCGCAGCGCGGCCCGCCCCGCATTCAGCGGCACGACGCGGAACGACTTGCGCTCGATGACGAAAACCACCGACGCGTCGCGCATGACGAAGTAGGACAGCAGCGTCTCGCCCTCGGCCAGCGCCGCCTGCACGTCCGCCACCGTGTGGCGCCGCGGCTGGGCCAGCTCGGCGTAGCGCGGGAACTGACTTTCGATGCTGGTCTGAACGCCTTCGAGCGCCGAGCGGACGGACAACTGCCGCGTCTGCAGCGTGGCCTGCTCCTGCCGCTGCGCCGGATCGCGGCCTGCAATCAGCGCCTGGGTGATCTGCGCATAGTCGAGGCGCAACTGCCGTTCGCGCTCCACCAGTTCGCGCAGGCGCGGGCTTTCCCTGCCGGCGGCGCGCTCGGCGCCGGCGCCGGCCAGCATCTCGCTGAACTGGCGGCTGCGCGCCAGCTCCGAAATGGCGAAGGCCGTCGCCTTCGAGTTCGTGCCCGCCGCATCCAGCCGCATCAGCACCTCGAGATACTCCTCGAACAGGCCGCGCCGGTCGCCGAGGAAGGCGCTGCGCGCCTCGCGGTCGAGTCCTGCCGTGCGCCGATAGGCCCGCTCCAGCACCTCCACCGCCTCGCCGTAGCGTTGTGCCGCCGTGCCGTAGTCGCTGACTTTCGCCAGCGCCCGCCCCTGGCCGCGCAGCGCCTGCCAGAGGGTCTCTTCGTCGCCGCTCGCAGCGGCGCCCTTGCCGACTTCCTCGAACACCTTGACGGCAACTCGCGGCTGGCGCGCGGACAGATAGGCCGCGCCGATCTTCAGGTAGGTCCGCGCTTCCGCATAGTGGTCGCCGGCATCCCGGTAGATCGCCATGGCCGACTGGAAATGCTTGAGCGCGACATTGGGATCGGGCATGAGGACCATGCCCTCGACCTTGTGCTCGAGCCACAGTTCGCCGATCTGCGCCAGCGCCTCGCCTTCGCCGACATAGTCGTGGCGCTTGCGCGCCATCTCCAGCGCGCGCTCGGCATGCGTGAGCGCTTGCCCCGCTTGCCCCAGTCGCATATAGGCCTCGCCCAGACGGATGCGTGCGCGCACCTCGCCCACCGGGTCGGCGAGGGTACGGAAGCGCTTGAATGCGTCCTCGAAGAGGGGCACGGCCTCGCCCACCAGGCCGAGCTCCAGGTTCAACTCGCCCAGGCTGAGGATCGCCTGGGCTTCGCTCGGGGCATAGCCCAGCGCGCGAAACCCGGCCAGCGCTTGCTGCCACAGGTCGAGCGCCTGCCGGTAGTCGGCGCGCCGGGCGTGGAACGCCGCCTGCTGGGCGAGGGCGAAGGCCAGTTCGCCGCGATCCTGGCCGGCCTGCGCCAACGCGAGGCACTCGCTGATGGAACGCTCCGCGCCTGCCGAATCGCCCTCGCGCTGTTGCAGTTCGGCAAGCCAGCGCAGCGCTTCGCAGCGGGCGCCCGCGTCGCCTGCCTGCGTCGCCAGAACCAGCGCCTGTTCGAGGCTTTCCCGCGCGCGCGCGTAGCGCGTCTGCAGCAGATCGAGCCGCGCCTGGAGCACGCGCACACGGGCGCGGGAAGCGGGTTCGCCCAGCCGCTCGGCCAGTTCGCGCGCCTGCTGCAGGTGGTCCCGCACCTTGTTCGGCTCGACCAGGGCGAGGTACAGACGGCCCAGGCCGATCAGCGCATCGCGCCGGGCCGCATCGTTGCCGCCCTGCTGCATGGCGCGCAACTGGCGCAGCGCATCGACGTAGGCGCCCTGCAGGATGGCGGTTTGCGCCGCCTCCGGCCGCAGGGGCTGGCTCGTTTCGGCTCTGGATGAAAGTGCGGGAATGAGGACGAGCGCGCCCAGCAGGAGCATCAAGGGCGGACGCCCTGCGCATGCGCGACGCAGCGACACGGCGGGCGGCCTCAGTATTTCGCGGTCGCCACCAGATCCTCGAGCAGTTGCAGGGTCGGCGGGTAGGCATCGGCGCGCACGATCATGTGCACGACGAAGACCGCCTTCTCGCCCTCGAGGTAGATGTCGCGCCCCTTCATGGCGATGCCCTTGACGTTGAGGCGCTTCTCATAGTGATGAACTTTCTTGCCGGCGATCCGCCCGGTTTCGATCGGCTCGACTTCGCCGCCCTGGGCGATCCACTCCTTGCGCATCGTGCCAATGACGAAGTTGACGGTGATGGCATCCTCGATCTTCTTGAAACCCAGGATGTTTACGTCTGCCTTCCAGCCGGAAATCGCATCCTTCAGCTTGAAGTGCGCAATCATGCCGGCCATGTCGTTGGTGGCGCTCTTTTCCTTGTCGCTGATGTCCCACTTGCCATCGGCCGCGGTCAGTTCGATGTAGCCGAAGCGCTCGCCGACGTAGGTGTTGCCGATCACCTCGCCCGCGCCTGCCGGCACTGCCGCCAGGCCAAGCGCCAAGTGGAAAAATACCCGGATGATCGTTCTCATGACGCCCCTCCCCAGAGTGAAATCCGAACTGCCGAATTGAATCAGCATACCCCTGCCGCGCCTTCGTGAAAAGGCGCTTCAGGCAAATGCGGACGGCTCAGATGCGGGCGGAGGCGGCCGCGAAGGCGGCGCACAATTCCTCGTAGTTGCGCGTCACGGGGAACTGCGGAAACTCGTCGATGACGTTCTGCGGCGGGCGGAAGAGTATGCCGGCGTCGGCCTCGGTGAGCATGGCGGTGTCGTTGTAGGAATCGCCGGCGGCGATGGACTTGAAGTTGAGCGCGCGGAAGGCCCGGATCGACTCGCGCTTGGCCTCCGGCTGGCGCAGGACGTAGTCGCGCACATAGCCTTTCTCGTCGACCACCAGCTTGTGGCAGAACAGCGCCGGATAGCCGAGCTGCTGCATCAGCGGCATGGCGAACTCGTAGAAGGTGTCGGAGAGGATCACCACCTGGAAGCGCACGCGCAGCCAGTCGAGGCATTCGCGCGCGCCGGTCAGCGGCCCCATGTCGGCGATGACGCGCTGGATATCGGGCAGGCCCAGCTTGTGCTGCGCCAGGATGGCCAGGCGTCCCTTCATCAGCTTGTCGTAGTCCGGCTCGTCGCGTGTGGTGCGCGCCAGTTCGGGAATGTTCGTCCGCTTGGAGAACTCGATCCAGATTTCGGGGACCAGGACGCCTTCGAGGTCCAGACATGCCAGCTGCACTTGTTCTCTCCCGCTGATTGCGCTGCGTAAAAGGTTCGGCATTTTAGCCGAATTCGCCGGCCTCACGCGCCTTCGACTGGGAGTACTATCCGGCAGGACACGCTTTCGCCAACCCGCAGATGACTGCCCATTCGATCCGCACCCTGGCCGGCAAATGGCTGGGGGTTGCTTTCCTGCTGCTGGCCGCCGCCATCGGCGCCATCTGGTTTTTGAGCGTCACCACCTACGAAGAAACGGTGCTGCGCGAGCGCGGCCGCGAACTGCAGGCCGATCGCCGACCTTAAGATCGAGTCCGTCCGCACCTGGCTGAATGAACGCCGCGGTGATGCCGCCGTCCTGGACGGACTGACTTTGGTGGCCAGGGCCGCCAGCGGGCACGCCACTGCCGCAGAATCAACTGAACTCGCGCAACTGTTCGAATTCGTTCCGGGCCGAATACGATTACGAAGCGATCCTGCTGTTCGATGCCGCCGGCAGGCTGCGCACCAAGGCCGGCCCGAGCGGAGCCGCTCCGGCCGAATCCACCGCGGCAGCGGCACGCCAGGCCATGGAGAGTGGGCAGATCCGCGTCTCGCGCGCCTACCATGCCGGCGAGGGAGACCGGCGACACCTCGACGTTGATATCGCCATCCCCGTGGTCAGCGGCGGCGGGCAATCCGCCCGTCTCGCCGGCGCGCTGGTGCTGCATCTCGATCCGCGCCGCCATCTGGACGCCATGCTCGGCCTGTGGCCGGCGCCGAGCGAGAGCGGCGAATCCTTCCTCGTCGAGCGGGTGAATGGGCAGATCGCCTACCTCAGCGCCCTGAAGCACGCCGACGCCGCGACGATGAATATGCTGGTTGACAACCCTTCCCTGCCGGCCGCTCACGCCGCACGCGGCCTGCAAGGCGTGACCGAAGGCCTCGACTACCGCGGCGTGCCGGTCGTGGCGGCGGTCGGCCAGGTGCCGGGCATGCCCTGGTTCGTCGTCGCCAAGCTCGATCGCGCGGAGATCCTCGCGCCGGTGCGGCGCCATGTGCGGATTTCCGGCACGCTCACGGCGCTGCTGGTGCTGGCGCTGGGGCTGATCCTGGTCCTCTGGCAGCGCCGCAGCCAGGGTGAAATGGCGCTGGCGCAGGAAGCCTCGGAAAAGCGGGCCCTGGCGGCCAGCGAAGCGCGTTTCCGCAAGCTGCACGAGCATGGCTGGGACATCATCGCGCTGTTCGACCGGGACATGGTCGCCCGCTACACCAGCCCGATGACCGATCGCATTATGGGACAGTCAACGGTTGGGCAAGATATAAGTGTAGGCACCGCCAGGGTACATCCCGAAGATATTGCCGCAGTCGAGGCCGCGCGCCAGGCCGCACTCTCCTCGCCGGGCATCCCGCAATTCTTTCAGCACCGTTTCGCTCAGGACACAGGCGGCTGGTGGACGGTCGAAGCCTCCTTTACCAGCCATCTGGACGACCCGGACATCGAGGCATTCGCCTACAACGCGAGAAACATCAGCGGCCGCATCGAGAGCGAGCGCCTCTTGCGTGAAAGCGAGGAACGCTACCGCTACCTGTTCAAGCTCTCGCCCGATGCCGTGTTCGTCCATCGGGACGGCAGCATCCTCTACGCCAATGACGCGGCGGCGCGGCTGTTCCGCGCCGCCTCGGCGCAGGCGCTCGTCGGTCGGAATTGGCGCACGCTCGTTTCTCCGGAAAACTGGGCGAGAGTCGAATCGCGCATTGCCTTCCTCATGAGCGGCGAGGCCGCGTTTCTGCTACCGACCGAACTCGACTTTCTCACGCTGGACGGCTGGGTCATCCAGGTCGAGGCGACCGCCGCACGCATCGTCATCGACGGCGCGCCGGCGATCCTGACCGTGGCGCGCGATATCACCGAACGCCGTCAGGCCGAGGCGCAGCGGCTTACCGAAGCCCGCCAACAGCGCGACACGCTGGTGCGCGAGGTGCACCACCGCATCAAGAACCATCTGCAGGGCCTGGCGGGGCTGCTCAACCAGCACAAGCGGAAGCATCCGGCGCTGCAGGATCCCCTCGACACCGTGATCGCACAAATCACCGCCATCTCGCTGATCCACGGCCTGCAAAGCGGGGAAACAGACAACGATGTGCGCCTGTTCAAACTGCTGAAGGAAATCGTGTCCTTCCACAGCGGCCTCGCCACCCTGGCGTTCGCGAATGCCGGCAAGGCCTATTGCCTCGACTGCGCCTGGCGCATCGCCGACGAGGAAAGCGTGCCCCTGGCCCTGATCCTCAACGAGCTGTTCACCAACGCCATCAAACACCACGACGAACCGACAGAACCGGTGCGGATAGCCTGCGTCTGCAACGACGAGGAAATTGTCGTGATCCTCCACAATGCCGGCCGGCTGCCGCCGGGGTTCGACTTCTCCGCAGGCGCCGGCCTCGGCACCGGCCTCACGCTGCTGCGCTCGCTGTTGCCGCGCAGCGGCGCGGCGCTGTCATTCACTTGCACGGACGGCCAGGTCGAGACGCGCCTGACCCTTTCGGCGCCGGTGGTGTCGCGGCTGGGTGAGGCAGGGGGCGGTTCAGCGCCCGCCCGGCCGCCCGCAGGGCGCTGAGCGTCCCCTCGGGGGGGTGAAGCAGGGGTTTCGCGGAGCACCGCTCCGCGCCTGCGCAACGGGCCGGCTGTGCAAAGCCGGCCCTGCGCGAACACCAGCCCGAAGGGCGCAGGACAGCCGCAGGCTGGTCCCGCGAAGCGGGATGCGGCTTTGCCGCACAAAGTGAGCGTGGGGGCCGTTCATCTCAGGTCGTCAGCCTGCGGTAGATGTCGGCCACCTTGAGCGGCAGCTTCTTCACGTCGTCGAGCACCGTGTAGCGCGCCGGGCCGTAGAGGCGCGGCAGGTAGTCCGCGCCGTGGCGGTCGATGGTGACGCAGTAGCTGCGCACGCCGCGCTCGTGCGCCTCCTGCAGGGCACGGCGCGTGTCCTCGATGCCGTAGTGGCCGCGATACTCGTCGCCGAAATCGTCCGGCCGGCCGTCCGACAGGGTCACCAGCAGCTTGTGCCGCGCCGGCTGCGCCTCAAGCAGGTGCGTGAGGTGGCGGATGGCCACGCCCATGCGCGTGTAGTCCTTGGCTTCGATGGCGGCGATGCGCCCGCGCACGGCGGCGTCGTAGCGCTCGTCGAAGCGCTTGACCGGATAGATGTCGCAGCGCGTGCGCGTCCAGCCGGAAAAACCGTAGATGGCGTAACGGTCGCCGAGCGCCTCCACCGCCTCGCACAGCATGACCAGCGACTCGCGTTCGGCGTCGTTCACCCAGCCCTTGGTGGAACCGCTCATGTCGACCATGAACATCGCCGCCAGTGAGCGCTCGTTGCGGATGCGGCGGCAGAAGAGGCGCGCCGAGGGTTCGGCGCCGGAAGCACGGTCGCCCGCCGCGTTGACCAGCGCATCGATGTTGACCTCCTCGCCTTCGGGCTGACGGCCAAGCAGGCGGTCCTCGCCGCGCAGCATCTCGAAGCGGCGGCGGATCTGGTTGATCAGCGCCGTGTTGCGCAGGCTGACTTTCGCCACGTAGTCCGCATCGCCCGGCGGCAGCGCCACCTCGAACAGGTGGCACCAGCCGCGGCGGTAGGCGCGGCGGTGGTAATCCCATTCGTCGTAGCGGCGATGCGGCTCGCGGTGGCTGGTGAGCGCATCGGGTGCGGCTTCGCGCCCTTCACGATGGGTCGGCTGCCAGGCGCCGGGCCCGGCCGGCACCAGGCATTCCGGCGGCAATTCGCCCAGGTCCTGCAGCAGCGACTGCGCGGCCGCCTGCGCCTCGGGCGGCAGCGCCGCCACCTCGCCGTCGAGGCTGAATTCCACCTTGCCGCCTTCCGTATTCACCGCGGGCGTTTGCTCGCCGGAAGGCTGGCGGCCGCCGAAGCCCTTGAGGGTCGACAAGGCGCGGCGCACCGTTTCGCTGTCGCGCGCGATGCGCGCCGTGCGCACGCGCAGCACGGCTGCGAGATCGATCGCGCCGGCATGCGGCAGCGGCGGCGGCTCCAGATCGCCCGCCATGCATTCGGCGAGGAAAGTCAGGCTGTGGGACACGGCGGCATCGGGCCGGCCGAGGCTGCGCACGGCCTCGCGCAAGGCCTCGGGCCAGGGGCCGCGCAGGGCGGCGATCTCGGCGGCGAGGCCGGGCAACTCCGCGCCGAGAACGGCCTCCAGGCGCACTGCCTCCAGCGCCGCGAACCAGCGCAAGGCGCGTTCGCGGTCCGCCCAGCGCGACAGCGCCGCCTCGATGTCGAGCGCCGCCGAGCCGAAGGTGCCGTAGCGCGTCTGCGCCCACAGCAGCACGGCCATCGCCTTGTACAGCCGGCGGTTGGCGGCGGCCGACGGCAGTGCGGCCAGCTGCGCCGGCAGAAAGACGGTCTCGCTGTCGGTGTGCGCGACGGCGCCGGCGCCCAGGGCCAGGGCGCGGCCCGACAGGCCCTGCAGAAAGCGCCCGAGGCGCGCCTCGCACGCATCGAGGCGCACGGATGCGCCGGCATGGTCGCGCGCCGCGCAGAAGCCTTCGAGGTCGCGCAACAGGGTCATCGCCGCCTGTCCGCCCTGGCGGTCGTAGGCGTCCAGCCCGGCCAGCACCCAGGCCTCGAAACCGGCCGCGTCGAGGCGATCCAGCGCTCTGGGCGCGAACGATGCGACCAGATAGCCGATCTCGGCATAGGTCTGTGCCGCCACCGCCACCCAGTGCAGCACCAACTCCTGCTGCACGCGCGCGAGGCGCTCCAGCCCGTCGGCGATGGTTTTCGCCGAACGATGCGAGGGCGAGGCGAACAGCACCTCGTCGAGGCGCTGTTCGAGTGCGTCGGAGAAGAGCTTTCTAGAAGACTGCGCGGACGAGGTCATCGAGGGTGCCGGTCATGTCCGGATCGTCAGTGAGCGCTCGCGCCACGGCTGCGGTGCAGGCCGTCGCCGGCTGCACGCCGTCGGCAATGAGCTGGGCGGCATGCACCAGCAGGCGCGTGCTGGCGCCCTCGTCCAGGCCGGCGCCCTTGAGGTTGCGCGTCAGCTCCCCAAGCTTGACCAGGCGGCGCGCCGTTTCCGCGTCGACGCCGCCCTCGGTGGCGACAATGCCGGCCTCGACGGCGGCTTCGGGATAATCGAAATCCAGCGCGACAAAGCGCTGGCGCGTGGACGGCTTGATCTCCTTCAGTACGCTCTGGTAGCCGGGGTTGTATGAGACCACCAGCATGAAATCGTCGGGCGCCGCCACCAGCTCGCCGCGCTTGTCCACGGCGAGGATGCGGCGCGCGTCGGCCAGCGGGTGGATCACCACGGTGGTGTCCTTGCGCGCCTCGACGATCTCGTCGAGGTAGCAGATGGCGCCGGCGCGCACCGCGGCGGTGAGCGGGCCGTCCACCCACACCGTCTCGTTGCCGATGATGAGATAGCGCCCGACCAGGTCCGCCGTCGTCAGGTCGTCGTGACAGGCCACCGTCACCAGCGGCCGTTTGAGGCGCCAGGCCATGTACTCGACGAAGCGCGTCTTGCCGCAGCCGGTCGGCCCCTTCAGCAGCACCGGCAGGCGGCGGCGGTGCGCCGACTCGAAGAGGGCGACCTCTCCGCCGATCGGCTGGTAATAAGGCGCTTTTTCAATGAGCTGGAGTTTGGGTGCGGCGGCAGGGCGGGATTCGGACATCGGCGGGATTTCCTTAATGTGTTCACAGGCATTCTAGCCCGGAGTAAGCTTTGAATTATTGACGGCTAAAGTTTAAAGGCTGGGCGCCGTTATCCTCTTTTGAAAGGATTTGCCCTGACCATGCCGATCCGCCTGTTCTCCGTCTTGCGGCAACGCCTGCTCCTGCCGCTGGTGCACCTGGCCGGCGGCGTGCCGGCCTATCAGCAGGAAGCGCTGCGTGAAAGCGAGCGGCACTTCCGTGCGATGTACGAACTGGCGCCGCTGGCCTACCAGTCGCTCGATGCAGCGGGCGGGATCCTCGATGTGAATACCGCCTGGCTCGATCTGTTCCAGCGCCGCAAGGAGGAGGTCATCGGCCGCTTCATCGGCGACTACCTCACGGAAGCGTCCCAGGCCGAGCTTGGCGCACGCTTCGCGAGCTTCAAGCGGGACAACCACACTGAAGGCAATGTCTTCGAGATCGTCCGCGGCGACGGCGGCCGGCGCCTGATTACGGTGAATGGCCGTGTAGCGCGGGATGAGGCAGGCGAATTCCTGTGCACGCACTGCATCCTCACCGACATTACCGCACGCCTCGAGCAGGAACGTCAGCTGCGCCTGGCGGCCAGCGTCTTCGAACATGCCAATGAAGCCATCGCCATCACCGATGCCAACGCCAACATCGTCACCGTCAGCCCGCGCTTTACCGAGATCACCGGCTATGCCCCCGAGGAAGTGATCGGCCGCAATCCGCGCATCCTGCAGTCCGGCCGCCAGGATGCCGCCTTCTATCGAACAATGTGGTCAGCGCTCTCTTCCGACCAGGGCCACTGGAGCGGCCAGATCTGGAACAAGCGCAAGGACGGCAGCCTCTATCCGGAGTGGCTTTCGGTTTCCGCCGTGCGCAACAACGCAGGCGTGACCACGAACTATGTGGCGATCTTCACCGATCTCAGCGAACGAATTGCTGCCGAACAGGCCATCCGCGCCAGCGAGCAGCGTTACCGCACCATGTTCGAAAGCGCGCCGGAAGGCGTCTGGATCATCGGCGCCGACGCGCGCACCCTCGAGGTCAACCAGCACTTGTGCGACCTGCTCGGCTACGCACGCGATGATATGCGCGGAAAAGAACCGACCGACTTCACCGATGCAGAGAACACCCGCATCTTCGAAGAGCAGAAGGACCGGCGGGCGACAACGCACAGGCGCAACTACGAAATCGCCCTGCAACACCGGGACGGCCACAACATCCCGGTGCATTTCAGTTCCACCAACCTCTACGACGAGGACGGCAAGCTGGCGGCTGCGCTGGCCTTCGTAACAGACAATCGCGAGCGCAAGTCGCACGAACGGGAGATGCGGCGCCTGCACGAGGAGCTCGAGCAGCGCGTCATCGAGCGGACGCGGGCCCTGCAGACGGCGAACCGCGAGCTGGAGGCATTTTCATATTCCGTCTCCCACGATCTGCGTGCACCGCTGCGGGCCATCAACGGCTTCAGCCACGCCCTTGCGGAAGAGTATGGCAACCTGCTCGATGACAACGGGAAAAATTACCTTTCCCGCGTGCGTGCCGGGTCGGAGCGCATGGGGGAGCTCATCGACCACATCCTGGAACTCTCCCAACTGTCGCGCCGGGATATGGATATCACACCGGTCGATCTTTCGGCCCTCGCCAATGATGCCGCGACGGAAATCCAGGACGGCGAACCTGAACGCCAGGTCGACTGGATCGTCGCTCCGGACTTGCAGGCTCGCGCCGATGCCGTATTGCTCAGGGTGGTGCTGATGAACCTGCTTGGCAACGCCTGGAAGTACACCGCCCGCTGCAGCAGGGCGAAAATCGAGTTTGGGCTGGGCGAAACGCAGGGACGCCAGGCGTTCTTCGTGCGCGACAACGGCGCCGGCTTCGACATGGCGCATGTCGGCAAGCTCTTCGGCGCCTTCCAGCGCCTGCACTCCCCCGCCGACTACCCTGGCAACGGCATCGGCTTGGCCACGGTGGCGCGGATCATCCACCGCCATGGCGGCGATGTCTGGGCCGAGGGCAGGCCCGGGGAAGGGGCAACGTTCTATTTCACCCTTTGAACTCCCGTATTGCCGTTAGTCATTGTATTTAATTGATATTTATTTGAATCAAGTTTCTGCGAGATATGCCTTAAGGACGATCCGCTAAATGCCGTAGATCAGGCATCCGCGGTAGGACCCTGCCTTGCCCCGCAGGGTCGGATACCGCGAATAACAACCGGATGTGTTGACCATGGCATCCTTGTCATCTGACTGCCCCGAGACGGCTGGGCGGTACGAGACTGAACCCTGTGGTGCGCCTCACTCATGCGCATCCCTGGCCCAGCTCAATGAACGCATTCTGGAACTGGAAAGGCTGGTATCCACCGATTGCCTGACCGGCCTCTGGAACCGCGCCCATTTCGATCGCCTCGCCGAGGCGGAGGTGTACCGGAGCCTGCGTTACCGGCAGCCGGTCTCGCTCATCCTCTTCGACGTTGACCACTTCAAGCGCACCAACGACGCATATGGACATCAGGCCGGCGATACGGTCCTGCGGGAACTGGCCCTGCTCGCCAATGCGACGATTCGTTCATCGGATTCACTATTCCGCTGGGGCGGCGAGGAATTTGCCGTCCTTGCGACGTTGACCGGTTATCGCGGTGCAGGCAGACTGGCCGAGTCCCTGCGTGCCCAGGTAGCGCAACATCACTTCCCCGGCGTCGGCGAGATCACCATCAGCCTGGGTGTGGCCGAGCACGCGGACGCGGAAAGTCCCGATGAATGGTTTCGTCGCACTGACGCAATGCTCTATGCCGCCAAGGAATCCGGCCGGAACCGCGTTAATGTCGAAGCGCTCGGCAATTCCGACGTCTGGGCTGGCGAAAAAGGATCCGCGCCGCTCTCGCTTGTATGGCAGGAAGCATACGAATGCGGCGAGCCGAGCATCGACAACGAGCATCGCGAGCTTTTCGAGTTGGCGAACGCGCTGATCCAGTCCACGATCGATGGCGGGAATTCCAAAGAGGGACTGGGCCTGGCTTTCGGCAAGCTGTTTGACCACGTGGCCAGCCACTTCGCCAGCGAGGAGGCGTTGCTAGAACGGCATGGCTATGCGAAGGTGGATGCGCACCGTCGCGCCCATGCGGGACTGCTTGAACGAGCCCTTGACCTGAGAACCGCAGTCGAGGCCGGGCAGGCCAAACTGGGCAGCGTCGTGGAATTCCTCGCCAACGATGTCGTGGCGCGTCACTTGTTCGGCGCGGATCGGGATTTCTTTCCGCTTTTCAAGGCTGCCGCCGGATCGGCAAAGAACCCGGTTCAGCCAGGATAAGCAAAATGGCGCTGCTCAACTGGAAACGCGACTACCTGCTCGGAAACGCGCAGATCGATTCCGATCACCAGCACCTCTTCGACCTGATCAATTCCTTTCACTACGAATTCATCCAGAACCGGGACCACGTGGAGATCCTTCGCCTCCTGAACAATCTGGTGAAGTATTGCGAGGATCACTTCCAGCGGGAAGAGTGCCTGATGGCCGAGAAGGCGTACCCGGGGCTGGACGAACACCGCCAGATTCATGCCGAGCTGTTCGAAACGATTTTCGAGCTGCAAGGCAAGTTGGAGAGTGCATCCGTCAAGATGGAAAAGGAAACTGTCGATTTCCTCAGGCATTGGCTGACCGACCATATCGTGGAGCACGACATGGCGTTTGCGCGATACCAGCCCGGATAAGCCGACCAGCAAGCCACTCCAAGCGAAGCGGCTTGCGGCGCGTCTTGCCCGACCTCAGTCGTCGAAGCCCTCGTACCTGGGATCTTCCTCGCGCCCCATTTTCTCGACGGCTTCGCGCTCGGCGGCAAGCGCCTTCTCGCGCGCCTGTTCGCGGCGTTTCTCCGCCGCTTCCTTGTGCAGGGGGATCGACTCCTCGCCGAACAGCACCTGGCGCAGGAAACGATAGCCGAACTGCATGAGGGCTTCCTCGCATTCGAGGGAGTCGCCCAACATGGCCTGGAGCTCGCCTTCCGGCAGGTCGTAGAGTTCCTTGAACGGGCCACTATCGACAAAGGCGCGGAAGGTGTCGATGTCGTAGCAGGTCATGAAGAACAGCTGGCGGCTGCGCACGGAAGGCTTGCCCACGGTGGGGCCGGAAGACTTCTTCTTCAGCACCAGCTGGCGCCAGCCGCGCCCCATTTCATCGAATTCCTTGAGCCCCTGTTCGGCGCGGTAGTCATCGATGGTGAGGCTGCGCGGCTCCTGGTGGCCGAGGCAGTGATTCTCCTTGACCAGCGCATAGGCGTCGCGATCGACGTACTCGTCCTGCTTGCGCATGGAAAGCAGCGCCACCGGATAGTAGCGGCAGGCGGTGGGACGGTCCTCGTAGACGCCGCAGCCCTCGGGCTTCATGAACTGGCAGGCGGTACCCCCCTCGACCGGCCGCATCTTGACGCCGGCGATGCCATCCTTCTCCATCTCGTAGGGCACGGCGTACTGCTGCAGGAAGGCCGCCGAGGCCAGCCCGAGGCGGCGCTTCAGGCGCAGGATGTCGTAGGGCGTGAGCGAGATGTCGATGTTGCTGCAGCAGGCGTTCCAGCAGGCAATGCCCTTGCGGCACTGGAACTGGATGGTCTTGCTGCCGTCGTGCATCTCCGGCACTACGGGGCTCTCGGGAAAAGGCAGGTCTTTCGCCATGTAGGTGTCCATGCTCATACCTCTCTGTATTTCACTGCGATGTCCGGAATCATAGTCCGGTCGTTGCGAACCACCAACCCACTAAGCCAATGTGGGTTTGAAAACGAACCGGGCGCCTTGCGGCGCCCGGTCGTGCTGCAAACAACCTACCGACAGCTTAGTGCGCCGCTGCCTTGAACAGCTTCGACTTGTCGACCAGGTTGACGTGCTTGCGCTTGAAGCAGGTCCACTTCTTGGACTCCTTGTCATAGACCGAGTTCACGAAGCAGTGCCAGTTCTCTTCATCGACGAAGTTCTTGTCGGTGCGGTAGTAGAAGCCCGGGTAGCGGGACTCCTCGCGGAACTGGATGTGCTTCATGTGCGCTTCCGCCGTCAGGATGCGGTGGTAGTTCTCCCAGGCGCGCAGCAGTTCGTGCAGATCCTTGGCACGCATCTTCTGGGCGTCTTCCTTGAGCATTTCCAGCTTTTCTTCCGCCACGGCAAGCATCTTGTCGTTGGTGTTGTAGTAGGTGGCGACACCGGCGACGTACTCGTCCATGATTTTCTGCAGGCGCATCTGCAGCATCTTCGGCGTGATGTAATTCGGGTTCACGTCGATGGCAGTGGTGTAATCCTTGTGCTCGAGGAAGTTGCGCACCGGCTTGTAGATCTCCTCGGCCAGTTGGGCGGGATCGGTATCCAGCTCGACCTTCCAGTCCTTGTTGTCGAGGGCGTACTTGATCATGGCCTTGGAAGCCAGACGGCCTTCGGTGTGCGAACCGGAGGAGAACTTGTGGCCGGAGGCGCCCACGCCGTCACCGGCGGTGAACAGACCCTTGACGGTGGTCATGGAGCGGTAGCCCCAGTTCCAACCCTTCGGCAGGTGATCGGGCACGCCCGGCAGTTCCTCGGTGGTCGGCGCGCCGACGTCGGTCGGGCCGGACACCCAGATGCCGCAGCAGCCGGAATGCGAGCCGAGCAGGTAGGGCTCGGTCGGCATCAGCTCGGACATTTTCTTCTCGGGCTCGATGTTTTCGCCGACCCAGATGCCGCACTGGCCGATGCACATGTCGAGGAAGTCTTCCCAGGCTTCCGCTTCGAGGTGCTTCACTTCCTTCGGCGTCAGCGTCTCGCGCAGCTTGGCCAGCGCGGTGACGGTATCCATATAGATCGGGCCGCGGCCTTCCTTCATCTCTTTCAGCATGAGGTGGTTGCGCAGGCAGGAGGCGGGAACGGCGGCCTGCCCGTAGGGCGGGTAGTCGTTCAGCATCTCCTTGTTCTTGGTCATGTAGTTCTCGCCGTAGGCGTTGGTGGCCTGCGCCTTGAAGAGCAGGAACCAGGCACCGACCGGGCCGTAGCCGTCCTTGAAGCGGGCCGGCACGAAGCGGTTTTCCATCATGGTCAGCTCGGCGCCGGCTTCAGCAGCCATGGCGTAGGTCGAGCCGGCGTTCCACACCGGGTACCAGGCGCGGCCCGAACCCTCGCCCACCGAACGCGGACGGAACAGGTTTACGCAGCCGCCAGCGGCCAGCATGACAGCCTTGGCCTTGTACACGTAGATCGTGTTGTCGCGAACGGAGAAGCCGACCGCGCCGGCGATTCGCGACGGATCGTTCTTGTCATTCACCAGCTTGACGATGAAGACGCGCTCCTGGATGCGATCCAGGCCGAGGGCCTTCTTGGCCGCTTCGGCGACGATCCACTTGTAGGATTCGCCGTTGATCATGATCTGCCACTTGCCAGAACGCACCGGTTTGCCGCCGTCTTTCAGCGCCGGCAGGCCTTCGCGCTGCGCCTCAGCACCATCGTGACGCACGCCTTCGGCGTCGGTTTTCCAGATCGGCAGGCCCCACTCCTCGAAGAGGTGCACCGAATCGTCGACGTTGCGGCCCAGGTCGTAGGCCAGATCGTCGCGCGTGATGCCCATCAGGTCGTTGGAGACCATGCGGGCGTAGTCGGCCGGATCCTGCTCGGAGCCGATGTAGGTGTTGATGGCGGACAGGCCCTGCGCCACGGCGCCGGAGCGGTCCATGGCGGCCTTGTCGACCAGTTTGATCTTCAGTTCAGTGCCGGTCTCGGCCTTGACGGCCTCGGCCCAGCGCATCATTTCATAGGCAGTACCGCAGCAGGCCATGCCGCCGCCGATCAGAAGGATGTCCAGGTCTTCCTGGACGATCTCGGGTTTGTCAAAAGTTCCAGACATTGCAGTCACCTTATTTCGTTGGTTGTCGGTTCGCCGCTTACTTCACGCGGATCAGTTCGTCGGCCTTGCCGGCGCGGTAGCCGCCCATGACGTCCTTGGTGAAGACGCCCGGCTTGTCGAGTTCCGCCACTTTCGGCATCGGCTTGCCGCCGTAGGGGTCGATCGAGCCCTCGGAGGTGGTGCGGATGGGGAACTTGAAGCGCTTCAGGGTGCCGTTGCGGAACTTGATGGTCCACATGATGGAGTCGGAACCGCGCAGGGGCTGCACCGAGCCGCCCAGCGGCACGATGTCGGCGTAGTGGCGCACTTCGATGGCGTTCTGCGGGCAGATCTTGACGCAGGAGTAGCACTCCCAGCACTGCTCGGGCTCCTGGTTCCAGGCCTTCATGGCGTGGCCGGTTGCCGAGCCATCCTTGTCCAGCATCATCAGGTCATGCGGGCAGATGTACATGCAAGCGGTCTTGTCCTGACCCTTGCAGCCATCACATTTGTCGGTACGTACAAAGGTTGGCATCTTTCCTTCTCCTAAAAAAACGACACCGGCACTGGTGTGCCGGCGCAATCCAAAAAACTATCTGGCCGAATGGCCCACCAGCTTGACCTCGACCTTCTCGGTCAGCCCCGCGTAGTAAGCGCGCAGGATTTCCAGCACTTCTGGCCTTGAAAACTCCCCAGGAACATCGTCGCCTTCCGACAGCATCTTGCGCAGCTTGGTACCGGAAAGCAGCAAGCGGTCGGCTTCGCCGTGCGGACAGGTGCGGGCCGAGGCCATGCCGCCGCACTTGTAGCACCAGAACGTCCAGTCGATCTTCAGCGGCAGGGTTTCCAGCGACCCCTTGGGGATCTCGTCGAAGATGTGGTGGGCGTCGAAGGGGCCGTAGTAGCTGCCGACGCCGGCATGATCGCGGCCGACGATAAGATGCGAGCAGCCGTAGTTCTGGCGGAACAGCGCATGCAGCAGCGCCTCGCGCGGCCCGGCGTAGCGCATGTCGAGCGGATAGCCGGCCTGCACCACGGTCTTCTTCACGAAATACTGCTCGGCCAGCGTGGCGATCGCATTGGAGCGCACGTCGGCGGGAATGTCGCCAGGCTTGAGGTTGCCGAGCAGGGAATGGATCAGCACACCGTCGCAGGTCTCGATGGCCACCTTGGCCAGGTATTCGTGCGAGCGGTGCATCGGATTGCGCGTCTGGAAGGCGGCAACCTTGGACCAGCCGTAGGATTCGAACAGGGCGCGGGTCTGCGTCGGGGACATGAACAACTCGCCATACTTCGACGGGAACTCGGCCTGCGAGAGGACTTTCACCGTGCCGGCGAGGTTGATGTCGCCCTGCTCCATCACCATCTTGACGCCGGGATGCTCCAGGTCGGTGGTCTTGAAGACCATGGCGCATTCGTGCGCCTTGTCGATGGCGTACTTCTCGGTGACCTTCATGGTGGCGAGGATCTCGCCGCTGTCCGGGTCGAGCAGGGCGATGTCGGACCCGGTCTTGATGCCGTCGGCGACGACTTCGTCGATGGACAGGGTGATGGGAATCGGCCAGAACAGGCCATTGGCCATTTTCATGCCGTCGCACACGCCTTGCCAGTCGCTGTGCGTCATGAAGCCGTCGAGCGGCGTGAAGCCGCCGATGCCCAGCATGATGATGTCGCCCTTCTCGCGCGAGCTGACCTTGATTTTCGGCAGCGTCTGCGCACGTGCCAGTTCGGCCTTGAGCGCCTCGCCCTGCAGCAACAGGGGCCTCAGTGCGCCCCCGCCGTGCGGATTGACCAATGCCATTGCGTCTCCTCCCTATAGCCCTTTTTGAGTTGGTGCGAAGGCTAACACTTCCGGGAAGTGGCAATAATCGTTTTATTTTATTGGGAAATAGGGGGGGTCGATTTTTTGATCTGCATCAACCGAAGAGATCCGATACGGGCTTCAGAAAGGCATTTTCTGCTTCATTTCATCCAGGTGGCGGGCGCGCAGCTCACGCAGGCGCGCATCGACCTGCGAATGCTCGAAATAGTCCCCGTCGCCGCTTTTCTGCGCCAGCTCCAACTGCTGGATCGCCGCCACCAGCTGTCCCCGCAGGGCATATAGCTCGGCCTGGGCGCGATGCTGCTGCAAGCGCTTGCCGAGCGCGGCGTAGCTCTTTGCCTGCAGGCCATGCAGGGCCGGGTCGGAGGGCGTCAGCTGCAATTCCGCGGTGGCCAGCTTCAGTGCCTCCTGCATCTGGCCATCAGCCAGCAGCGCCTCGATCTGGCCGTAAATCAGCGCCTTGTTGCGCGCATGGCGGACGCGCGCTTCCCGGTAGATTTTCAGCGCCCCCGCCTGGTCGCCCTGCGCGCGTCTCACTTCGGCAGCCAGAGTATCCACCATCGGCGATGCCGTCTTCAGGCGGCGCAGTTCAGCCACCTCCCGTCCAGCCGCAGGATAGTTTTTCATCCGCATCTGAGCCACGGCCAGGCCGTAGCGTGCGGCCACCTCGGACAGGTACTTGCGCTCGCGCAACTGGCTCTCATAGTCGGTGGCGGCATCGCGCGGATCGCCCTGGCTGGCGCGCAATCTGGAGCGCACCAGCTGGAAATCTGTCGAGTCCGCAACCTGGCGGTACTGCGCATGCAGAATGCGGTTTTCCATGTCGCTGATGCGCTCGATGGTCAGCGGGTGGGTGCGCAGGTAGCCGGGCGCATTGTTTTCGTAGAGCCGGCCGAATTTCTGCATGCGCTCGAAGAAGCTGGCCATGCCGCGCACGTCGAAACCCGCCCGATCCAGGGTCTGTATGCCGATGCGGTCGGCTTCGCGCTCGAAATCGCGCGAATAGTTGAGCATGGTCTGCACGCCGGCAGCGGCGCCCGTGGCCATGGCCGCCTGGCTTACATCGGAGTTGGAGCGCGCCGCGAGGATCGCCACGGCAATCGCCAACCATTGAGTCATCTGCGCCTGGTTCTGCTTGCCCATGAGCCGGGCCAGGTGTTTCTGCGTGACGTGGGCGATTTCGTGCGAGAGCACACCGGCCAGTTCCGACTCGGACTGCGCCGCCAGGATGAGCCCGCTGTGCACGCCGATATAACCGCCGGGCAGGGCAAAGGCATTGAGAGTGGCGTCGCGCAGGGCGAAGAACTCGAAGGACTGGCCCGCCTCGGGCATGGCAGCAGACAGGCGGGCACCCAGCGAATTGAGATAGGCGGTAACCTCGACATCGTCGATGTAAGAGGGCTCCCGCAGGCGGATGTCGCGCATGATCGACTCGCCGATGCGCCGCTCCATGTACGGCGGCAGGTCGGTTCGCGAGGATTCGCCCAGGTCGGGCAGGCCTTCGGCCAGCGCAACGGGCGCAAGAAATGCGAGAACGATAAGGGTACGGAATCTCATTGTTTTATATGATACCTTGGCGCATAAGGGCCAATCGTCGGGTATTGTTACCAAGTGTTACCAAGACAAAGGAATCGGCTAGAATTGCCGAAAGGCTGGTAGATCATCCCAATACAATAAGGTTCTCCTGTTTTGAGCACGCACGCCCTGTTACTCGCCGAGGATTCACCCGAAGACACGCGGCTCATCCTGAATGCGCTGCAACCCGCCATCCAGGAGGACATGGTCGCGCTTTGCTGCGACGGCGTTGACGCCCTGGATTATCTTTTTGCACGCAATGCCTATGCCGATCGCAGCAGCGACGATCTCCCCGGCGTGGCGCTCATCGACCTGAATCTGCCCAAGATCAACGGCCTCGAAGTTCTGCGGGAACTGCGGGAGAACCCCCGCACCCGCCTGCTGCCGGTTGTAATCCTGTCGGCATCTTCCGAGCAGCGTGACGTGCGCGCGGCTTCCTTGCTGGGCGCCAACAGCTATGTTTGCAAGCCCCTCGATTACGGCCGTCTGCGCGAGACCGTCGAACTGCTCGGCCGTTACTGGCTCGATCTCAACATCCCCCCGCCGCTTGCGCCGCCTGCCTGACCCCACTCCGGCCATGGCTGAAACCCTCACGCATTTCGACGCCAGCGGGCAGGCCCATATGGTGGATGTTGCGGAAAAGCGCGAAACCCGCCGCATCGCCCGCGCCATGGGTACCGTCTTCATGCAGTCAGCCACCCTGGCCCTGATCGAGTCCGGCGATGCAAAAAAGGGCGACGTACTGGGTGTGGCGCGCATCGCCGCCATCCAGGCGGCAAAGCGCACGGCGGAACTGATCCCCCTCTGCCACCCGATCCCCCTGACACGGGTTGGCGTGGAATTCGCCATCGAACGGGATCGCGCCTGCATCCACTGCGAGGTCACGGCGGAAACGGTCGGCCGCACCGGTGTCGAAATGGAGGCATTGACTGCCGTCAGCATCGCCCTGCTGACCATCTACGACATGTGCAAGGCTGTCGATCGGGGAATAGTTTTCAAGAATATCCGTCTACTCGAAAAGGATGGTGGGAAAAGCGGACATTGGATTTCACAGGATTCTTGAAGCTGGTCTTTGAATATTAGCTTGCACTGAAATTGGTGCGGCTTATTTTCAGATCAGAACCAATGAGTTGTCCTGCGGGGATATCCAAGCTAGAGTCCCAACAAGTCCCGGCAAACCGCCTTCCGCAATGTAGTGGGTAGTTGAGAGGGTCATCGCTGCGGACCGAATCTTAGCGAGTTCCATCGCCATGCCCCTGGCGGGGCAGGTGAATCACAGACCAAAGGAGTAACACGGATGGATGCATTGCGCAGAACCCTGCTTAAAGGGGCGGGTGCCACAGGGGCAATCGCGGCGGCCGTAGCGGCCGGCGTGCTCAAGCCCTCTCTGGTGCTGGCTGCCGAATACAACCGGGCGGCTTTCGAAGCCAAGGATGTGGCAGGCGCCCTCAAAGGCGTCGGGGCCGGCAGCACGACAGAGAGCAAGGACATCGTGATCCGCGCGCCGGACATTGCCGAGAACGGCGCCGTCGTGCCGGTGGATGTCGCCAGCAACATACCCAACACCATTTCCCTTGCCGTATTGGTGGACAAGAATCCGTCCCCGCTGACGTCTGCCTTCGACTTCGGCAACGGCGCCCTCCCCGAAATGGCGCTGCGCGTCAAGATGGGCCAGACTTCCATGGTCGAGGCCATTGCCAAGACCGCGGATGGCAAGTACTACATTGCCAAGAAGGAAGTCAAAGTCACGGTCGGCGGCTGCGGCGGCTGAGCGAAACGGAACGATACGGAGAAAGACATGGCAGATCCAATGAAAATCCGCGCCCAGATGAAGGGCGATAGCGCAGAAATCCGTGTGCTCATGAGCCACCCGATGGAAACCGGCCAGCGCAAGGACAGTTCCGGCAAGGTCATTCCGGCCCACCATATCATGTCGATCACCATCGACGTCGGCGGCAAGCGCGTCGTCCAGGGACAGACAGGCCCCGCCATATCGCGCAACCCAGTGTTCGGCTTCAAGGTCAAGGGCGCCAAGGCCGGCGACAAGGTCGTCATCCACTGGGAAGACAACAAGGGCGACAAGCGCACGGACGAGGCGACGATCAGCTGATCGGCGACCGGCAGCAGGCTGAAAAGAACAACCGGGGCGGCGGGAGACCGTCCCGGAAAGAAATTGCATCACCCACAGGAGGAATGTCATGAAGAAGCGTATCGGCGCACTCATGGCTGTCGCGGCCTTGTCGGCGTCTTTCGCCGTGCAGGCACAGCAGCCCGCCAAGAAGCCCGCCGCCAAGGCACCGGCAAAGGCCGCCCAAAAGGCAACCGACGCCACCGCGGCAGAGTTCGATAAATTTCGGGAAGTCCTCGAGGAGGACAACCCTGCTGAGTTGTTTGAGCTCAAGGGCGAGGAACTCTGGAAGGCCAAGCGTGGCCCGAAGAATGTCTCGCTGGCGGAAACCTGCGACATGGGCCTTGGCGTAGGCGTACTGAAAGGCGCATACGTACACCTGCCGCGCTATTTCAAGGACGCCGATGCGGTCATGGATGCCGAGCGCCGCATCGCGCACTGCATGGTTGCGCAGCAGGGCTTCAAGGCCGAGGATCTGGCCAAGAAGCCTTTCAGCAGCGGCAACTACACGCCGGAACTGGTGTCGCTGACAACCTATGTCGCCGGCCACTCGCGCAAGATGAAGATCGCCATCCCGCAGAAGCACCCCAAGGAGAAGGAAGCCTACGAAATCGGCAAGGAAATCTTTGCCTACCGCGCCGGGCCCTGGGACTTCTCCTGCGCCACCTGCCATGGCGAGGACGGCAAGCGCATCCGCACGCAGAACCTGCCCAACCTGAGCACGCCCGAAGGCGCCATCCGCGCCTTCCAGGGCTGGCCCGGCTACCGCATGACGGGCGGGGTGATGCACACCCTGCAATGGCGCATGAACGACTGCTTCCGTCAGCAGCGTTTCCCCGAGCCGAACTACGTCTCGCCCTCGATCACGGCATTGCTCAGCTACATGGGCGTGAATGCAAACGGGCAGATGTACAAGGGTCCCGGAATCAAGCGCTAAGGAGGAGACAAGATGAAAACCAACAAGATCACCCTGTTCTGCGCCGCCTCCCTGCTCGCCGCCGGCATCGCCCAGGCCGGCGACTACCGCTCGCAGGCCATCGCCCTGATCAAGCAGGACTTCCACCCGCGCGGCATCGCCACCGCCGACCGCGTCTTCGAAGACGGCCTGCAGGCCGTCTGCAACCGCAGCAACGACAAGCCGCCGGCCGCTATTGCAGAGCGCCTGCAAAAGGACCAGTTCGATGCAATCAAATGGCCCAGTGACGGCAAATTCATGGGCGGCGACTGGAAGTCGGGCGAGAAAATCGCGCAGAGCGGACGCGGCATGGCCTGGAATTACAAGCCCGACAATGTCAATGGTGGCAGCTGCTACAACTGCCACCAGATCGGCCCGAAGGAGACCTCCTTCGGCACGCTCGGCCCCAGCCTCTTCCAGTTCGGCAAGGTGCGCGGCTACGGCGAGGACATGCAGAAATACGTCTGGGGCAAGATCTACAATGCCAAGGCGACCAATCTTTGCTCGCAAATGCCGCGCATGGGCCACTCCGGCACCCTGACCGAAAAACAGATCAAGGACCTGGTTGCCCTGCTGCTGGATCCGAACTCGCCGGTCAACAAGGAATAACGACAACCCACCCCGAAAAGGCTTGGCTGCGCCAAGCCTTTTTTTTGAGGACGCCCCCAACATGTCCATGAACCGCAGAGAGTTCCTGCAAATCCTCGCTGCCGCTTCCGCCGCGGGATTCGCCCTCGACAGCCACGAATTGCTTGCTGCCCAGAGCGGGGACAAGATGTATGAACTGCCGCGCTTCGGCAACGTCTCGCTGCTGCATTTCACCGACTGCCACGCCCAGTTGCAGCCCATCTATTTCCGCGAGCCGAACGTCAACCTCGGCATCGGCGGCGCGCGCGGCAAGGCGCCGCACCTGGTCGGCGAACACCTGCTCAAGGCCTTCAAGATCAAGCCGGGCTCGGTCGAGGCGCATGCCTTCACCTACCTCGAGTTCGAGAAGGCGGCAAAAGCCTACGGCAAGGTCGGCGGCTTCGCCCACTTGGCCACGCTGGTGAAGCGCCTGCGCGCCTCGCGCCCCGGCGCCCTGTTGCTCGACGGCGGCGACACCTGGCAGGGCTCGGCCACGGCGTTGTGGAGCAAGGGGCAGGACATGGTCGACGCCTGCAAGCTGCTCGGCGTGGACATGATGACGCCGCACTGGGAACTCACCCTCGGCGCGGAGCGCGTGCAGGAGATCGTGAAGAAGGATTTCGCCGGCAAGGTGGAATTCCTCGCGCAGAACATCAAGACGACGGACTTCGGCGACCCGGTGTTCAAGGCCTACGCCATGCGTGAAATCAACGGCGTGCCGGTGGCGGTGATCGGCCAGGGCTTTCCGTACACGCCCATCGCCAACCCGCGCTACCTGATCCCCGACTGGACCATGGGCATCCAGGACGACGAGATGCAGAAGGTCGTCAACGAGGCGCGCGGCAAGGGCGCCAAGGCGGTGGTGGTGCTCTCGCACAACGGCATGGACGTCGACCTCAAGATGGCCAGCCGCGTGACCGGCATCGACGCCATCCTCGGCGGCCACACGCACGACGGCGTGCCGGCGCCCGCCATCGTGAAGAATGCCGGCGGCAAGACGCTGGTGATGAATTCCGGCTCGAACGGCAAGTTCCTCTCCGTGCTCGACCTCGACGTGCGCGGCGGCAAGGTGCAGGGCTTCCGCTACAGGCTGCTGCCGGTGTTCTCCAACCTGCTGCCGGCCGATGCCGAGATGGCGGCCTACATCGACAAGGTGCGCGCGCCGCATCTGGCGAAGCTGGAAGAGAAGCTCGCCGTCTCCGAGGGGCTGCTCTACCGCCGCGGCAATTTCAACGGCAGCTGGGACCAGCTGATCCTCGACGCCATGATGGAGGTGAAGGGCGCGCAGATCGCCTTCTCGCCGGGCTTCCGCTGGGGCACCTCGATCCTGCCGGGCCAGGCCATCACCTTCGAGCACGTCATGGACCAGACGGCCATCACCTACCCCTACTCGACACTCACCGACATGAGCGGGGAGACGATCAAGAACGTGCTGGAGGACGTCTGCGACAACCTGTTCAACGCCGACCCCTACAAGCAGCAGGGCGGCGACATGGTGCGCGTCGGCGGCATGAGCTACGCCTGCGATCCCAATGCGGCGATGGGGTCGCGCATCCAGGACATGCGGCTCATTGACCAACATGGCGGCAAGCCGATCGAGGCCGGCAAGACCTACAAGGTGGCCGGCTGGGCGCCGGTGGCCGAGGGCGCCACGGGAGAGCCGATCTGGGAGGTGGTGTCGAAATGGCTGCGCGACAAGAAGGTCGTCTCCCCGCGCAAGTTGAACAGCCCGAAGCTCCTGGGCGTGGGCGGCAACCCGGGATTGGCGGATATCCGGTAACAAAGCCTAACAATCCGGCCGGGCATGGCACGGTAGAATTCGGGCAACCATGCCGAATTCGCCGTGCCATGAAGACTGACTTTCCCGCCGCGCTGCGGCGCGGCGCCCTTCTTGTCGCGCTATCGCCCGCGTTAGTGACTGCGCAAGCGACGGACCCGTTCAATACCCTTGCCGCCGTGCCGCCCATGGCCGGTCTTGGCACCGCGCCGTCGCCCTGCCTGCCGCCCGATCTCGCCAGACCGCTCGAACTTGCCGAGGTGGTGGACATCGCCTTGTGCAACAACCCGCAGACGCGCCAGGGCTGGGCCAACGCCCGCGTCCAGGCGGCGCAGGTCGGCGTGGCGCAGTCGGCCTTCCTGCCCACCCTCGGCGCCAGCGCAAGCCTCAGCGAAGTGCATAACGAGGCGGCGGGTGGCGGCGCCCGCACGCAGCGACGGATCGGCGCCGACCTGGCCTATGTGCTCTACGACTTCGGCGCACGCGCCGCCAGCCTGGAAAACGCGCGGCAGCTCTTCGCCGCGGCCGCCGCCTCGCGCGACGCCACGCTGCAGAACGTGTTCCTCGCCGCGGTGCAGGCTTTTTTCCAGCGGCAAGGCAGCGTCGCCGCGCTGGAGGCCGGCCGCCAGTCGGAAAAGGCCGCCCTGGAATCGCTGAATGCCGCCGAGGCCCGCTACAGGGTCGGCAGCGCCACGCCGGCCGACCGTCTGCAGGCACGCACTGCCCACGCCCAGGCCGTGCTCAACCGCATCACGGCGGAAGGCGGGGTGAAGACCGCCGAGGGCGCGTTGGCCAACGTGATGGGCCTGGAGCCGACGCGTCCGCTCGCGCTGGTGCCGTTGCCGCCCGCTTCACCCGGCGCCGGCTTCGAAGGAGACGTGACGAAGCTGATCGAGACCGCGCGCGCCCAGCGCCCCGATCTTGCCGCGGCGGAAGCGCAATACCGTGCTGCCCGCGCCGGCATCGACGCCGCCCAGGCCGCGCATCTGCCGACCCTGTCGCTCGGCGTCGGCGCCGCGCGCAGCCAATTGGCAGGCCAAAGTGCCTTCGACAGCTCGACCATCGGCCTCACGGTGAGCATCCCGCTCTTCAGCGGCTATGCCACCACCTACAAGGTGCGTGCGGCGGAAGCCCAGGCCGAAGTCCAGGCGGCGCGGCGCGAGCAGGTCCGCCTGCAGGTAGCCCTGGACGTGTGGAACGCCTACTCCGCCCTTCTTACCGCCACGCAATCGGTGAAGAGTGCGACCGACCTTCTGGAGAGCGCGACGCTCTCGGAGGCCATGGCGGCCGGCCGCTACAAGGCCGGAGTCGGCAGCATCCTCGACCTCCTTACCGCGCAGACCGCGCTGGCCACGGCGCGCCAGCAGCGCATCCAGGCCGGCTACAGCTGGTATGTCGCCCGCGCCGCGCTGGCCCAGTCGATGGGCGCGCTCGAGGGCACGACCCTCAACGAATTCGGCGCAGTTGTTCCACCCCATGCGCCGCCCACATCACAGCCCACCGCGACCACCCGAACAACGCCATGAACCGCACACTGAAATACGCGCTCTTCGCCTTTACCGCGCTCGGCCTGCTTGCCGCCGGCTATTACGCCCTGGCCCTCAAGGAGGCGGCCAAGCCGGAGCAGCGCTATCGCTTCCAGGAAGCGGCGAAAGGCGACCTGACGCAGGCGGTCTCCGCCAACGGCACGCTCAACCCGGTGGTACTGGTGAACGTCGGCACGCAGGTCTCGGGCACGGTGAGGAAGCTCTACGTGGACTTCAATGCGCAGGTCAAGGCCGGCCAGCCGCTGCTGGAGATCGACCAGTCGCTCCTCGCGGCGCAGGCGCGCCAGAGCGAGGCCGGCCTGCGGAACGCCGAGGCGGCGCTGGAACTGGCCGTCACCAGCGAAGCGCGCATGAAGGCCCTGCTCGCCCAGGAATACGTCTCGCAGCAGGACTACGACGCCGCCCGGCAGGGCCTCAAGTCGGCGCAGGCGGCGGTGGCCCAGGCGCGTGCATTGCGCGACAAGGACGGCGTCAATCTCGGTAACACGGTGATCCGCTCGCCGGTGTCCGGCGTGGTGGTCAACCGTCAGGTGGACATCGGTCAGACAGTGGCCGCCAGTTTCCAGACGCCGACGCTGTTCAAGATCGCGCAGGACCTGACCGAGATGCAGATCTACACCACCTTCGCCGAGGCGGACATCGGCAGCATCCGCGTCGGCCAGCCGGTGCGCTTCAACGTCGACGCCTTTCCCAACCGCAATTTCCACGGCAAGGTGAAGCAGATCCGCCTGAATCCGACCACGCAGCAGAACGTGGTGACCTACAACGTCGTCGTGGAAGTGGACAACCCCGACCAGCTCCTCCTGCCCGGCATGACCGCCTACGTCAGCATCGCCGTCGCCCATCGCAAGGACGTCCTGACGGTGCCGAACGCCGCACTGCGCTTCCGCCCGGCGGACGCGGCCAAGCCGGCGGAAAACGGCAAAGCGAAAGTCAGCCCACAGGGGACGGCGAACAAGGATGGCAAGGCGCAAGGCAAAGGGGACGGCAAGGGCAAGCGGGACACGTCCAGCGGCACCCTCCACGTGCTCGAGGGCGGCCGCCTCAAGTCACTGGTCGTGCAACTCGGCATCTCCGACGGGCGCAGCACCGAAATCGCCGGCGGCGAGCTCAAGGCCGGCGATCGCATCGCCGTCGGCGAAGCGCTGCCGCAGGCGGACAACAAGTCTGGCAGCCCGGTGCGCATGAGGCTGTTCTGATGCCCCTCATCGACATCGCCGGCATCAGCAAGTCCTACGTCACGGCGGCCGGGCCCTTTCCGGCGCTGAAGTCGGTGAGCCTGAGCATCGAGCCGGGCGAATTCGTCGCCATCATGGGCCCTTCCGGCTCGGGCAAATCGACCTTCATGAACCTGCTCGGCTGCCTCGACCGGCCCGACGCTGGCCATTTTCTTCTGGACGGGCAGCGCGTCGATGCACTGTCGCCGGACGAACTGGCCGCCATCCGCAACCGCACCATCGGCTTCGTCTTCCAGGGGTTCAACCTGCTGCCGCGCATGAGCCTGGAGGACAACGTCGCCCTGCCGCTGGTGTATGGCGGGCTGGACCGCGAGACGCGGCGCGCACGCGCGCGGGAAATGCTCGCCAAGGTGGGACTCGACGGCTATGCCGACTCGCTGCCGAGCCGCATCTCCGGCGGCCAGCAGCAACGCGTGGCCATCGCCCGCGCCCTGGTGAACCGCCCGCGGCTGATCCTTGCCGACGAGCCGACCGGCAATCTCGACAGCCATACCAGCCAGGACATCATGGCCCTCTTCACGGCACTCAACGCGGAGGGCATCACCGTCATCCTCGTCACCCACGAGGCCGACATCGCTGCCTGCGCCCGCCGCCAGGTGCGCTTTCTCGACGGCGAGATCGTCGAGGACAGCACGACGCCGCAGCGGGAGGAAGCCCTGTGCTAGGCGCCATGCTGCACGAAGCCTGGCAGGCCATGGGCGCCAACCGCCTGCGCACCGGGCTGACCATGCTCGGCATGGTGATCGGCGTCGGCGCCGTCGTGCTGATGATGGCCATCGGCCAGGGCGCCCAGTACGCCGTGGCGCAAACCATCAGTTCGATGGGCAGCAACATCTTCGTCGTCCTTTCGGGCTTCACCGCAACAGGCGGCGTGCGCCACGGCAGCGGCAACGCGCCGACACTCAACGTCTCCGACGCGGAGGCCATCGCGGATCTGGAAGGCGTCGACACGGTCGCCCCCGTGCACTGGGGCTCGGTGCAGATGGTGCATGGCGCGAACAACTGGAATGCCTGGGTGCATGGCACGACGCCCGCCTACCTGGACGCACGCTCCTGGCCGCTGTCCGACGGTGCGGTGTTCACCGATTCCGATGTGCGCGCCGCCACGCGCGTCGCCCTGATCGGCCGCACGATCGCGGAGAACCTCTTCAGCGGGGAGAACCCGGTCGGCAAGACTTTTCGCATCGGCCAGGCGCCCTTCGTCGTGCTGGGGGTGATGGCGCCAAAGGGACAGAACCTGGATGGCCGCGACCAGGACGACCTCGTCGTCATGCCGTACACCACGGCGCAGCGCAAGGTCTTCGGCACCGCCTTCCAGGGCTCGGTGCGGCAGATCCTGGTCAAGGCAGGTTCCGCGGAAGCCATGCCGGCGCTGGAAAAATCCATCGAGTCGTTGCTGCGCCAGCGCCACCGCCTGCGCGAGAGCGCCGACAACGACTTCACCCTGCGCAACCTCACCGCCGTGGCCGACACGGCGGCGGAAACCACGCGCGTCATGTCGATGCTGCTGGGCGCCATCGCCTCGGTCTCCCTGCTCGTCGGCGGCATCGGCATCATGAACATCATGCTGGTCTCGGTCACCGAGCGCACGCGCGAGATCGGCATCCGCATGGCCATCGGCGCGCGCCAGCGCGAGATCCTGCTGCAGTTCCTGCTCGAGGCCATCATCATCTCGGTGATCGGCTGCCTCGTCGGCCTCACGCTCGGCATCGGCGGCGCCCTGCTGGTCGGCTACCTGACGAAAACAGCGGTGGTGGTTTCCGGCAGCGCCGCCCTGGCCGCCTTCGCCGTCGCCGCCAGCGTCGGCATCTTCTTCGGCTACTATCCCGCGCACAAGGCGGCCCGACTCGATCCCATCGAGGCCTTGCGCTACCAGTAATCGGACAAGCCTGATCGAAGGATGTGGGAGCGGCGTCCACGCCGCGATTCCAACGCCAGTATCGCGGCGTGGACGCCGCTCCCACATGGTGCCCGATGGATCGGGGATAATGTGTCCATCATGGCCGAAGAAGTCGAACTCAAGCTCTCCCTGCCGGCATCGGCCCATCGGGCCTTCCTGCGCCACCCGCTGCTGCAACAGGCCGAACGGCTTGGCGTGCGCAAGCTGGCCAACGTCTACTACGACGCCCCCGATCTCGCCCTGCACCGCAAGGGCATCGCCCTGCGTACGCGCCGCCAGGGCCGTGCCTGGCTGCAGACGGTGAAATGCGCGGGCGTCGCCGCCGGCGGCCTGGCGGCACGGCCGGAATGGGAGCAGCCCTACGCCGGCCGCTTCGATTTCAGCAACATCGACGACCCCAGGGTGCGCGACCTGCTCGAGCGCCACCGCCTCCAGTCGCACCTGACGCCGGCCTTCGAGACGACCTTCACGCGCATCACCTGGCGACTGGCACTGGCGCGCGGCACGACCGTCCTGCTCATGCTCGACCGCGGCCGCATCGCCGCCGGCAGCGCCGAGGAAGCCCTCTCGGAAATCGAGATCGAACTGGAACGCGGCAGCGCCGCCGCCCTGTTTACGGTCGCGCAAGCCCTGGCCGCCGACCTGCCGCTGCGCCCCGCCCAACTCAGCAAGGCCGAGCGCGGCTACCGCCTGCGCCTGGGCACGCCGCTCATGCCGCTCAAGGCCTCGCCCTCGCCGCTGCACAGCGGACAAGCCCCGCTGGAGGCTTTCCGCGCCATTGCGAATGCCTGTCTCGTCCAGTTCCAGATGAACGAGCTGGGCGCGCGGACGGAAGATCCCGAGTACATCCACCAGATGCGCGTGGCACTGCGCCGCCTGCGCTCGGCCCTGCGCACCTTCCGGCCGCTGCTGCCGGAAGGCTTCGAGGCGGCCGTCGTGCCGCCGCTGCGTTCGCTCGCCCGGGCGCTGGGCGAGGCGCGCGACTGGGACGTGCTGACCGAGGAAATCGTCGGGCCGGCCCGCAGCGCCTTCTCCGGCGATGCGCGGCTCGCGATGCTGGAAGCAACGATCGGCCGCGCGCGCCTGAAGGCACGGGACGCCGCGCAACTGGAACTTGCCGCGCCGGCGCAGGCCATTTTTCTGCTCGATCTCGCCGCCCGGCTGCATGCCATCGATATCAGCCCGGTCGATTTGACTCTGGCGGCATTTGCCGCGCGCCGCCTCGACCGCCTGCACAGGAAAGCGCTCGCCCTGGCCGGCGCCGCACAGGCGCAGGACCCGGCCAGCCTGCACGCCCTGCGCATCGGCGTGAAGCGGCTGCGCTATGCCATCGAGTTTTTCGCCCCGCTCTATCCCGCCCGCGAGGCACGCAACGCCCTGTCTTCGCTCACCGGCCTGCAGGACGCTCTCGGCGCGCTCAACGACCTGGCGCGCGCCGGCACCCTGCTGGTGCAATGTGCGGATGACGATGCCGCGCTGCGCGAAGCCGTCAGCCTCGTCGGCGGCTGGCACGGCGCGCGCTATGCCGCCCTGCGCAGGCTGACTTTGCAAGGCATCAAACGACTGCGAAAAAGCAAACGATTCTGGAAGGATTTATGAAATGGCTGGTAAAACCCTCCCTGCGGTGGAAACATCGATGAACCTGATTCTCTGGCGTCATGCCGACGCAGAGGACAGCGCGCCGGATGCGAAACGCAAGCTGACGCCGCTCGGCCGCAAGCAAGCGAAGAAGATTGCGCATTGGCTGAAGAAACGTCTGCCAGACGATGCGCGCATCCTCGTGAGCCCCGCCGTGCGCGCCGTGCAGACGGCGCAGGCATTGGAACTGCCGTATGAAGAATTACCCAGGCTCGGCACGGGCGCCAGTGCCAGCAGCCTCTTCGGCGCCGCGGGCTGGCCGCAGGCCGGCGGCACGGTGGTCATCGTCGGCCACCAGCCGACGCTCGGCCGCACGGCGGCGCTGCTGATGACGGGCGATGCCGCCGACTGGAGCGTGCGCAAGGGCGCCCTGTGGTGGTTCACCTGCCGCATGCGCAACAACAATGCGGAAACCGTGCTGCGTGCGGTGATCGCGCCCGATCTGGTATAAACGCCAGGATGCCCAGCGACATCCTCTTCGACTTCGACGGCACGCTAATCGATTCCTCTGCCGGAATCCTCGCCTCGTTCGGGCGTGTACTGGCAGCGCACGGCCTGCGCGCGTCCGTGCCGCTCGAGGCTGCGCTCATCGGCCCGCCGCTGGGCGAGACGCTCAAGCACATCACGGGCATCGACACCCCGGACGAACTCGAGCGATTGATCGCAGCCTTCAAGCGCGACTACGACAGCGAAGGCTATCGCGCCACGACGGCCTTCCCCGGCGTGGCGGAAGGCCTTGCACGGCTTGCCGCGCAAGGCGCGCGCCTCTTCATCGTCACCAACAAGCGACTCGTACCGACGCGCAAGATCCTGGACGCCCTCGGCCTGGCGCGCCATTTCGCCGGCGTCCATTCGCGCGACGAAACCGAGCCGATGGCGCCTTCGAAAGCCGCCGTCACCCGGCGCGTCATCACGCAGCACGCCATCGACCCGGCCGGAGCCTGCTTCGTCGGCGATTCGGATGAAGACGCCCATGCCGCAGCCGAGAACGGCCTGCGCTTCGTCCATGCCTGCTACGGTTACGGCGCAGTCGGGATTGCAGCCGGCGGCCTGCGCCTCGACCGCTTCGCGGACCTGCCCGGCCTCATCGCCGAACTGATCAGCAACGAACGCAGAACGCCCGCGCCGTCATGAGCACCATCACATTCAACCCCCTCGCCATCGTCTCCGACCTCGCACGCCACCGCGTCCTGCTTGGCCAGCTCGTCAAGCGCGACGTGCTGCTGCGCTACCGCGGCGCGCTGTTCGGCGTGCTGTGGATCTTCCTCAGCCCGCTGCTGATGCTGGCCATCTTCGCCTTCGTCTTCGGCCACATTTTCCAGTCGCGCTGGCCAAATCAGCCAGACGGGCTGCCCTTCTGGCTGATGCTGTATGCCGGACTGATCGTTTTCAACGTCTTCGGCGAAACCGTCGCGCGCGCGCCGACTGCGGTGCGCGGCTATCCCAGCTACGTCAAGAAGATCATCTTCCCGGTGAGCATCCTGCCGCTGGTGCCGCTCGGCGCGGCGCTGGTGCATGCCGCCTTCAACTTCCTCATCCTCGCGGCGGTGCTGGCCTGGAGCGGACACCTCTCCGCCGGCATCCTGCTCTTTCCCCTGCTGCTCCTGCCCGCCGTACTGCTCGGCATCGGCGCCGCCTGGTTCCTCGCCGCCTGGGGCGTGTTCATCAAGGACATGACGCAGATCGTGCCGCTCTTCGTGCAGATGCTGCTGTTCCTCTCGCCCGTCTTCTATCCGGCGTCCGCCGTCCCCCAGGGGCTGACTTTCCTCTACAACGCCAACCCGCTCGGCGCGGTGATCGAAGCGGCGCGTGCTGCCATGATCGGCCAGCCGGTGCCGTGGGGCCGCCTGGATCGCCGCGCTCGCCTTGGGCACAGCGGCCGCACTCCTCGGCCACGCCTTCTTCCAGCACAGCCGCGACGAGTTCGCCGATGCCCTCTGACGAGATCGTCATCTCGGCGAGGAACCTCGCCAAGTCCTATCGCCTGTTCGGCCACCCCGGCGACCGAGTCAAGCAATTCCTCAGCCTCGGGCTGCGGCAATACCACCGGGCATTCACCGCGCTGAAGGACGTCTCCTTCGACATCCAGCGCGGCGAGACGATCGGCATCATCGGCCGCAACGGCTCGGGCAAGAGCACCCTGCTGCAGCTCGTCTGCGGCATCCTCAAGCCTTCTGCGGGGTCCATCGAGGTCGATGGGCGCGTCTCCGCGCTGCTGGAGCTGGGCGCCGGCTTCAACCCCGAATTCACCGGCCGGGAGAATGCGTATTTCCAGGGCGCGATCATGGGCCTGAGCAAGGCCGAGATGGCGGCGCGCTTCGACGCCATCGCCGCCTTCGCCGACATCGGCGAATTCATCGACCAGCCGGTGCGAACCTACTCGAGCGGGATGTTCGTCAGGCTGGCATTTGCGGTGGCGTCCCATGTCGACCCGGACATACTGGTCGTCGACGAGGCGCTGGCGGTGGGAGATGCCGCTTTCCAGCAGAAATGCTTCGACCGGATCTACGACATGCAGTCGCGCGGTATGACGATGTTGGTCGTCTCGCACAACCCCTACCAGGTCGAGCGGCTGTGCACCCGGGTGGCCGTCATGGACCGGGGCCGGCTCTCTCCACTCGCACCCGCCAAGGAGGCCCTCTCGCTCTACCACGAGCTGGTGCACGGCGAACTGGCGCCCGACGCGCGGGCGGAACCGGCGCAGCGCGAAGGCACGCATGCGCTGCGCTTCGAGACCGTGGCCGTCGAGGGTGCGAGGGACCCAGCAGATGGTGCCTTCCGGACGAACGCGGCCCTGCGGATCGTCGCGGACATCGTCGCCGAGCAGGCCGTGGACAACGTCCGCTTCCGCTACGAGCTGTGCTCGGCCGGCGACCTGGTGACCATGATCTCCACCATCGGCCTGACCGAGCAGATGAAGTTCCATGGCCGCCACCGCATCGCCTTCAGCATGCCCCGCTGCCAGCTGACGACCGGCTGGTATCACATCAATGCGGTTGCCGTCGGCAGGAATGTCCGCCTCGATGTCTGGCCGCGTGCGGTCGAATTCAACGTGCTGCTCAAGGACGAGCCGGCGCGCAACCTGTCCGGCGACTGCGGCATCTACGTCTGCCAGGGCGACTGGGAAGTAAGCTGACGCGCATGGCCACCGAAAGCGACCGCTACGCGATCAGGACGGACTACCGGGAAAACGCCGTGCAGGCCACCTACGACCCGTCGGGAGATCCCCGCTACTGGGACGAGGGACGCCTGAAGAGCGCTGCCAGCTACCAGTACGACGTGTATGCGGCCGCGGCCGGCCTGGTGCGCGAGCGGAACCTCAAGACCCTGCTCGACGTCGGCAGCGGGCCTCCGGTCAAGCTCAGGGCGCTGATGCCCGCCGGACTGGACATCTGCCTGGTTGACCAGCCGAACACCGCGCAGCATGCCGCCGCGCTGCTGCCCGGCGCGCAGTTCTTCGGCGCCAACCTCGAAGGCGACTTCCCGGCCATCGACCGGCGCTTCGACCTCGTGCTTTGCGCCGACGTTATCGAGCACCTGCTCGATCCCGACCCCTGCCTGGAATTCATGCGCCAGCACCTGGCGCCGCACGGCCTGCTGCTGCTCTCCACGCCGGAACGGGACAGCCTGCGCGGCAGGGACTGCACGCACAGCCCGCACCCGATGCACGTGCGCGAATGGAGCTTCGGCGAATTCGGGCGCTTCCTCGCCAGCCGCAACCTGGAAGTCGTGGAGCACCGCCTGCTGCCGCAGCAGCGCATCCCCTCTGCGCGCAAGGCCTTCGGCCGGCTCATGGCGGCCCTCGGCCGGCCGCCGCAATGGTATTCCTGCCAGTTGGCGATCTGCCGCGCGCGAGGCTGACCCCCATGTTCGCAAAACTCACCCGGATTCTTTCCCGCCTGCGCATCGCCGCCGACCTCGGCTTCGGCGCCCGGCCGGACACGCTCGACGAGGCGCGCCGGCTCATGGCGATGGATCGCATGGCCGACCCGCGGACACGCCACGACGCCCTCCACGAATACCTCGGCGTGAAGGCGGCCCGCGCCGGCTTCGAGATCTACAACAAGAACCTGATGTGGCAGGACGAGCCGGCATTCTGGGACGTCTGGAAGGCCTCGCCCTACTTTCAGAAACAGCGGCCGGACCGCAAGTTCGTCCTCTGGTCGATGGCGCGCAGCACGCGCAACCTGCCCGGCGACACGGCCGAATGCGGCGTGCTCGACGGTGCTTCGAGCTACCTGATCTGCAGCGCGCGCCAGGACACCGGCCTGGCGGCGGAACACCACGCCTTCGATTCGTTCGAGGGCCTCTCGGCGCCCCGCCCCGAGGACCGGCCGGGCAACCCCGTCGCCTACGAGTGGGCCCCCGGCGACCTGTCGGTGCCGCTCGAGGAAGCCATGCGCAAGCTGAGCCGCTTCGACACCATCCGCTATTACAAGGGCTGGATTCCGAGCCGATTCGAGGAGGTCTCGGCACGCCGCTTCTCCTTCGTCCATGTCGACGTCGATCTTTACCAGCCGACGCAGGACTCGCTGGCGTTCTTCTATCCGCGCCTGGTGCCGGGCGGCATCCTGCTGTGCGACGACTACGGCTATCACACCTGTCCCGGCGCCCGGAAGGCCTTCGACGAATTCGCCGCGACCACCCCGGAGCAGTCGGTCGTGCATCTGCCGACCGGGCAGGGCTTCATCGTCAAGCGCGCCCGGCCGGCTGCCGAAGGCTGAGCGCAAGGATGTGCGGCATACTCGGATCGGTCGGCCACCCTCCCCCCGAGGCGGGCCTGTTCGATCGCATGCTCGACACCCTGGCCCATCGCGGACCGGACGGACGCGGCGTGCGCGCGCTCGACGGGGGTGCCGTGCTGCTCGGCCACCGGCGCCTTGCCATCATCGACCTGAGCCCGGACGGCGCACAGCCGATCGGCAACGAGGACGGCACGGTCTGGCTCACCTACAACGGCGAGATCTACAACTACCGCGAGTTGCGCGATGAGCTGGTTCGGCGCGGGCACCGCTTCGGCTCGCGCACCGACTCCGAAGTCGTCGTGCACGCCTGGGAGGAGTGGGGCGAGGCCTGCGTCTCCCGCCTGCGCGGCATCTTCGCCTTCGGCCTCTGGGATGAGGGGAAGAAAACGCTCTTCCTCGCGCGCGACCCACTCGGCGTCAAGCCGCTCTACTATGCCCGCTACGCCGGCCGCTTCACCTTCGCCTCGCAGCCCAAGGCCATCCTCGCCGACCCGGATTTTCCACGCGGGATCGACCCGCAGGGCCTGCGCGACTTCCTCGCCTACGGCTACATACCCCACGCGCGCAGCGCCTTCGCCGGCATGGCGCGCCTGCCGGCCGGACACACCGCCACACTGCAGGGCGATGCGCTGACGCTGCGACGCTACTGGCAGCTGGAATGCGCCGATGCCATCCGCGATCCGCGCGAGGCCCGCGAGCGGTTGCGCGAAGGCATCGCCGACGCCGTCCGCACGCAGCTCGTCGCCGACGTGCCGGTGGGCTGCTTCCTCAGCGGCGGCATCGACTCGAGCCTCATCGTCGCCCTGGCGCAACCGCATCTGCCCGCGCTGCGCAGCTTCACGGTCGGCTTCGAGGAGGCCGGCAGCGACGAACGCGGCTACGCCCGCCTCGTCGCCGAACACTTCGCCACGCGGCACTTCGAGAGCGTCGTCGTGCAGCGCGACGTCCGCCAGCGCCTGTGCGAGATGCAGGAGCACTTCGACGAGCCCTTCGATCCGACCGCCCCCATCCCCTTTCTGGAAGTGGCCCGGCTGGCCCGGCAGAACGGGACCGTCGTGGCGCTCGGCGGGGACGGCGCCGACGAGCTGTTCGCCGGCTACCTGCGTTACGACGACTTCGACCGACCCGACTGGATCCCGCCCGGCCATCCGACGGCACTCTGGCGCCGGCTCCGCCAAAGCGGCCTGCTCGGCGCGCGCCGCTCGGCCGCCGGCGACCTGGCGCGCTATTTCCGCTACGAAGGCAGCCTAGATGCGGCGGGACTGCACGCGGTGCTCGACGAACGCCTGCTCGACCAACTCGAGGAAGGCCATGAAGCGGCCATGCAGCGCTTCCACCGGCCGGACCTGCCGGCGGTAAGGGCGGCGCAGTACATCGACGCCAACCTGTTCATGGTCGACCAAGTGCTGTGCAAGGTCGACCGCGCCTCCATGGCGCATGGCGTCGAGGTGCGCGTGCCCTTCCTCGACCCCGAGCTGGTGGCGCTCGCCTTCCGGATCCCGCTGGCGCTGCATTACCGGCACGGCGAACGCAAGGCGCTGCTCAAGCAGATCGCCGCGCAGTATCTGCCCGCCGAAGTCGTCACGCCGCGCAAGAAGGGCTTCAGCAGCCCGCTGGAAAAATGGCTCGATGCCGGCCTCGACTCCTGGCTGCGCAGCTGGACGGACGACGGCCTGCTGGTGCGGCAAGGCCTGTTGCGGCCCGACTGGGCGCAGCGCCTGGCGTCCGTGCCGGCCCTGCAGGGTGCGGCCGGCAAGCGCGCGCGCTGGCTGATCCTGACGGCAGAACTGTGGGCGCGCCGCTGGGTTGCTGGCGAGCGATCGGCCATCGCGGAGGCATCGGCATGAGCACACCATCCTCTGACGTCACCGTCATCGTGCGCGAATGTGGCGAGCGCACCGCGGCGACCTGTGTCGCCATGCTTCAGCGCCTCTTTCCCGGCCGTGAAATCCATCGCGTCAGCGCCCGCCCGTTCAGTGCCACGCTCCGCCTCTCGCTCGAAAAAGGCCTAGCTGAAGGGCGGCCATGGACGCTGTGCATCGACGCTGACGTCTTGGTGATGCGCGAGCTGGCCACCTTCATGGCCGAGATGTCACGGATGCCGGACGATTTCTTTGTTGGCCAAGCACTCGTCGTTCAACAAGCTTCTGCCGAGCCGGCGCCCGGCCGGCAACCACCTTTACCGCACTGAATTCATTCCGGCCGCGCTGCCTCTGATTCCGGAAGGAGATGTATTGCGTCCGGAAACCGAGATGATCCAGGAAATGCGCAAAAGGGGCTTTCCGTTTCATCAGTCGCGACGCATCATCGGATCGCATGATTTCAAGCAGTATTACCTGGATGTATATTTAAAAGCATTCTTGCATTCGAAAAAACATGGCATGCTGATGCATCTGATAGAACCGATTTGGCAGCATTTAAGCCAGAACGACATGGACTTCAGAATCGCTCTATCCGCGCTCTGTGATGCCAGGTCGGACACCGATCACCCACAGATATCGCGGGACTTCCGCCGTGCCTCAGCGGAGAAAGCCCTCGCGTCGCTCGCCCTTAGCGAAAAACCCCCGCTGGAGGTAGAGGGGGACACTATTCTTCCCAGGCTTGCCGCCGAACCTCTTGACGACAGCCACCCCGCGCTGGCACAGACCCTCGCCCAACTGCAGGCGCTGATCGACAATCACGTTCTTACTATTGAAGCCACAGGAGACCGATCGACCAAAGGACAATTCCTTGAATGGGCACGCAGACTTTTTGGATTTTCTTCCAAAGTGTAGAGATGAAATCGATGATGAATGAACGCCTCGTCTCGAAAAGAATTCTGTTCGTCACTCACGACACCAGCCGGACCGGCGCGCCCCTGTTTCTTCTGCACTTCATGCGCTGGCTGCGCGCGAATCATCCTGAAATAGAATTCGACGTGCTGGTTCGCCGCAGTGGTGAGCTCGACAAGGAGTACACGGCGGTTACAGACAAGGTCTATCACTGGCAGAGCAAATTCCGTTTCGTCGAGTTCCTACATGCAAACAAGCTCGTTGGAAGGAGGCGAGGCGCCCTGAATAACCTGCTCAGGCAGCTATCAGCTCATGAGAAGAGACTGCTTACCAGCCTGGGCCGCAATGGGTACGATTTAGTTTTCGTCAATAGCCTTGCAAATGCGCAATTGATCCCCCTGCTGGCAACCTATACGAGCTGCCCGATCATTTGCAGAGCCCCGGAACTGAAGAGATGGGTCGAAGATCGGATTGGTATCGATAGTGTCCGCAGCGCCATCAGGCATGTAGAGAGGTTCATCGCTGTATCTGATCTGGTTGTCCACTACCTGATATCTGACCTCAATATTCCGGCGGAGAAGATCACCAAGATTCCGGGATTCATCAGAAGCGGCCAGATCGGCATGATGAAATCCGATATCCGGAGCCAAATGGGGATAACCGACGATGCATTCCTGGTGTGCGGCTGCGGCTCCCTCGACTGGCGTAAGGGCGCCGACCTGTTCGTGCAAATTGCCGCCGTCACCGCTCGCCGCCACCCCGATCGCAACATCCGCTTTTGCTGGGTTGGCGGTGACACCGAATCAGAGTTTTACAGGCTGCTCCAATTTGATCTCGAATTTTTGAAACTGACTCCCCCCATCGTCTTCATTCCCGAGACGGATGCTCCCTTCGCCTATTTTTCGGCCAGCGACTTGTTCGCACTGACGTCCCGGGAGGATCCTTTCCCGCTGGTCGCCCTAGAGGCCGCCTCGTGTGGACTGCCCATCGTATGTTTCGATGCAGCAGTCGGCAGCAGGGAATTCGTCAGCGACGATACGGGAAAGCTCGTTCCCTATCTCGATACTGCAACGTTTGCCGATGCAATCGTTTCCTTTATGCAGGACCATGGCCTGTATAACAGGGCCGGCCAGAACATCAAGGCTTTGTCTGACAGCTACTCGATCGACCGAATCAGCAACAAACTACTGCAATTCATGCTTGATACTGCAAAGAACGGTCGATAATCGGCCGTAATTCAACCTTAACCATGCAAGACATGACCTCTTTGGCCAAGCTCTTCTCTCTATTGGCGCGCACCATACGCCGTCTGAGAAAGCCTCGTGTTCTGTTTAGCAATAACGGCTTCTGCCCGACCTGCCAGAGGAAAGTAACCTTCACCACCAGAAACGAATGGTTCAGGGACCACTATCTCTGCCCCCACTGCAGGAGTAAGCCGCGCGAGCGGGCCTTGATGAGAACAATGGAGATGTACTTCCCCGACTGGAAAGAAAAGGTCATCCACGAATCCTCGCCGATCAATCGTGGAGCAAGCGTCAGGCTATCCAGGGAATGCGCCCGCTACATCCCGTCCCAGCTGTTTGGCGACGTTCCGCCCGGCGAGCAGAGGAACGGAGTACGTTGCGAGAATCTCGAGCGTCTGACGTTTCCCGACGAGAGCATCGATTTCCATGTCACCCAAGACGTCATGGAGCATGTTTTCAACCCCGAAGCGGTATTTCGCGAAATCGCCAGAACGCTGAAGCCTGGCGGAGCCCATGTGTTCACTGTCCCCATCGTCAACAAGCATCGCCCCTCCCGGACCCGGGCTGTGATCGGCGCCGACGGGCAGGTGACGCATCTGCTGCCGCCGGTTTATCACGGCAATCCCGTCAGCACGGACGGCGCGCTGGTGACCGTGGATTGGGGATTCGACATCTGCCGGCACATCTTCGAGACATCCGGCCTGTATACGCACGTCGTGCACATCGACGACCTCAGCCACGGCATCCGCGCCGAATACATCGAGGTGCTTGTCACGGTCAAGCCAGACGGGACTGAAGAGAAAGGCTCCGCGCTATGACGGATCTGGCCACCGGCACCCCAGCTGCTACGCCGTGCGGGGAGGGGGGCGATGTCCGGCTTGTTGCCTTTTTCCTCCCCCAGTTCCATCCGATCAGGGAAAACGACGTATGGTGGGGCAAAGGGTTTACCGAGTGGTCAAATGTCGTACGGGCAGAACCCCTGTTCCCAGGGCATTACCAGCCACATCTGCCGGAAGAGCTCGGCTTCTACGACCTGAGGCTGCGCGAGACCCGCCGCCAGCAGATCCGGATGGCTAAACAACACGGCATCGACGCATTCTGCTACCACTACTACTGGTTCTCCGGGACTCGGCTGCTTCACCAGCCGCTTGACGACATGCTCGCCGATCCGGAAAGCGACATGCCGTTCTGTCTCTGCTGGGCCAACGAGAACTGGACAAGGCGCTGGAACGGCGGCGACCAGGACATCCTGATCGCCCAGAAATACGAGAAGGAGGATCCGGCGAATTTCATTCGAGACATCGCCCGCTGCCTGCAGGACCCGCGCTATCTTAGGGTCGACGGCAAACCTCTGCTCGTCGTCTACCGCCCGCAGTTGATCCCGGATATCCTCATCATCGCCGAGGAATGGCGGCGGCACGGCCGTGCGCTCGGCCTCGGCGAAATCCACCTGTGTGCTGCGCTGACCTTCGACAATCTGGATTACGCCCAATTCGGCTTCGACAGTGGCGTCGAGTTTCCACCACACAACCGCACGTTACTTGGCGTACCCTATGTCCATGAGTCGATCAACTTCCTTCGGCCCTTCGATGGTTCGGCCATGTTCTACCACGATCTGGCCAATGCCTATCTGCGACGCGACGTGCAGAACCAGAAGGTCTTCCGCGGTGTTTTTCCATCCTGGGACAACACCGCTCGTAGCCGAGAGCGAGCCCTGCTTTTTCTGAATTGCACAACGGCCAATTACGAATACTGGCTAACGGCAACCATCAGAAGGATGCGTGAGGAGCAATCGACGCCGAACCGCCTGGTATTCATCAATGCCTGGAACGAATGGGCGGAAGGTTGCCACCTGGAGCCAGACCAGAAGTTCGGACGCGCCTTCCTAGAGGCTACCCTGAGGGCCAAGGCGGGGCGTTCCGCGCTGAGCGGCTTCACGGACACCCGCATTCCGGACGGAGCGGGAGTGGAGATCAGTTCTTTCCTGGCAGACCAAGGGCGCTTGCTTCGCAAGCACTGGGCCTATTCCGCTGCGAAACTTCACAAGAAAATCAGGCCTGTTCTTGCGAACAATCCGCGCCTGAAAGCGTTATTGAAATCGGCTTTGTTCCGGCTGGGGCGCGGCGGTCGATCTTGATTTCCCCTGTTCATATCATCGTTCCGGTTTATCGCGGAATATCGTTGACCCGGCTATGTCTAGATAGCCTTGTAGCATCCGACCTGCCAGCAGATTGCCGAGTCACGCTGATCGATGATGCGTCACCGGAAGATGGCATGGCCGAAATGCTATCGGCGTTCGTCGCGGCAGAGCATACTGCCTTTCCTCCCATGGGATGGAAACGCGATAGGCCGACTTGGGAACTGCTACGCAATACAGCCAACTTCGGCTTCGTGGCCAGTGTCAATCGTGGCATGGCGATCTACCCAGACCATGATGTCGTGCTGCTCAACAGCGATACCGAGGTACCGCCCTGCTGGCTGCAACGCCTGCGCAGCGCCGCTTACAAAAGGCAAGACATCGGTACTGTCACCCCGTTCTCCAACTGCGGTTCGCTCGCCAGCTATCCGGCACCGAATGTTGAGAATGCGCTGCCGGCGAATCTCCCGCTTGATCGTCTCGACCGGTTTTTCCAGACCGCCAATGCCGGCGCGAACGTCGATATCCCGATCGGCGTCGGCTTCTGCCTGTTCATCCGGCGGGACTGCCTCGACGACACCGGCGCCTTCGACGAGGCGGCCTTCGGCAAGGGCTATGGCGAAGAAAACGACTTCTGCCTGCGCGCTTCTCGGCGAGGCTGGACGCACGTGCTGGCGGCCGATTGCTTCGTGTACCACAAAGGGCGCGGCAGTTTCGGCGAGGAGAAGGATGTGCGGGTCCGGCAGGCCTATGCACTCCTCGCCGAGCGTTACCCGCACTATCCGGCATTGCTCCAGCGCCATTTTGCGGATGATCCAGCCCGCCTTTTTCGATTTCGCGTGGAACTTCTACGCCTTGCCGACAGCACACCCGGCATCCGCCTTGTAGTGGCCGGCCAGCCGCACGCCGCTAATCTGACCGCGCCCACAGGCGCCGTGCCGGTGCTCCAGTTGTCGTCCTTTCGCGCCAGCCACTTCGTTCTGCAATGGCTGAACAACGGCGAAGCCTTTAAATTGTGGTTTCGCCTGCCGGAAGAACTGGACGAGCTGCGCGAACTGTTGCGTGCCTTGCCGGTGACGGATGTCCAGGACGACGATCTGTCCTTGACGCTGGCGCTGTCGGCGCCGCCGGATACGTCGATCGCGGCACGAACCCAGGCAGAATTGTTCGACCTGGTATCGCGGCACGTTGTGCCACGATTCCGTGGCTGGCCGGCGCTGCAGCAGGCGCTGGCCGGACTTGGCCTGCACCTGGGCGGGTCGCGCCTGCTGCGGTCGCTGGCGGGCCGGCTGCCCGAGACCGCGCGCAGCCGGGTACGAAACTGGATAAAGGCGAACAGGCCATGAGCGGGAATGCAGGAGGCCCCGGCGGCGGCAAACTGGCGCGGCGCGTGCTCGTCGTGGCGCACGACGCCATGCTGTATGGCGCGCAGCGCTCCCTGCTCGACATACTGGGAAGAATCGACCGGCGGCGCCATGAGCCGCATGTCGTCATCCCCTCCGCCGGCCCCTTCACGGGGGCCTTGCGGGCGCTCGGCATTCCCTTCACCTGCGGCGTGGTCCAGCGCTGGATATTCTTCCCGAAGCCGATGACCCTGCGCGCCATGCTCAGACGGCCGTGGCGCCGGTTGAACCACCCCTACCTGCTGGCGCTGCTGGCGTGGCTCACGCTTCCGCTCAGGGTTGCCGTATTGACGATGCTGCTGCGCCGGCGCCGCATCGACCTGGTCTACACGAACACGGCGACGATCCTCGACGGCGCGCTGGCGGCCCGCCTGTGCGGGATTCCGCATATCTGGCATCTGCGGGAAGCAGTGGTGGGCAACCCCGATCTCGCCTTCCCGCTGCCGGTCGGCTGGCTACCCGGCTTCGCACTCTCGCTCTCGACCACCGTCATGGTCAATTCGACCGATCTGGCCCGTCGCCTGTTCGGAGAGGTACTGCCGTCGAAGGTGAAGGTCGTCCATAACGGCATCGAACCAGCCGTCTATATGGCCGCGCAGTCGGAACCGCCCCTGCCCTGTCTACCCGCTGACGCCCGCCTGTCGGCGGTCTGCGGTGCCCTGCAGGAGCGCAAGGACATTCTCACCTACATACGCAGCGCTGCCTCCCTGCGCGACAGCCATCCCAATCTGCATCACCTCGTCATAGGCCAGGGGCACGGCCACTACCTGTCACGCATCGAGCAGGAAATCGCCCGCCACGGACTGGCGGACCGGGTGCACCTGCTCGGCTATCGAAACGACCTACCGACGCTGCTGTCGCGTATCGACGTGCTGGTCAGCACGGCCGCCCAGGAACCCTTCGGCCGGACCCTGATTGAAGCCATGGCAGCGGGCAGGCCGGTGGTGGCCACTCGCAGCGGCGGCCCGCAGGAAATCGTTGTCGACGGCGAATGTGGATTCCTGGTCGATGTGGGCGACGATGCCGCCATCGCCGAGCGCTTGGCGCGCCTGCTCGACGACGCCGGACTTTACGCCAGGATGGGCCAGGCCGCGCGCGATCGGGTGCTGAAGCATTTCGACCTTCGGGTCAGCGTCGGAAGAATCCAGAAAATATTCGATGCAGCTCTCCAGACTCGTTCGGGGGCTTGATCGAGTCGGCTTTCACTTCCTAACAACGGCCGGCAAACCGTGTCGGAGCAGCATCCTCAGCTTGTGCGGCAGCGGATCGAACACTGAGAAAAAGTCTGTCCCTGCGATACGGCGACTTGCCATCGCCGCACTCCTGCCACTGCGTAGGAGGTAACGCCGGTGGAAAAGCGCACCGAATACCGGCAGATAGATGTCCTGCAACAATGCCGGACGGCCGAGCAGGATGGACAACAGCAGTCCCTCGACCAGCAGGAGCGCCAGGTGCACTGGCAGGATGAGATGCATGAAAGGCGCGGGGTAGGTCATCGCCATGACGAAGGTCTTGTTGCGTTCCGAGAGTGCGCGCCGCCGGAAGGTGGTTGAAAGCCGGCCTCCCCGGGCCTTGCCGCCGCCGAAGCTCTGCCCAACGCGGTGGCGATAGCCTGAGACGCCCAATGCCCTCACTGGGTGGCCGGCGAGGCGCGTCCGGCAGCAGAGATAGAGGTCCTCGGCGACAGAGCCGAACCATTCCGGAAAACCGCCAATATCGTTCCAAAGGGCCTTGGGAATCCACAGGCAGGCACCGTGCACCATGCCGACATCGCCGCGCGCCAGATCGCGATTCGGCACCGGGTTGAGGAAGGGATCGAGCAGACAGCCAATGTCGAGAAGATCGCCCGTCTCCGCATCGTACTGCGGCAGGGTGAGGACGGCTGGCCGGCCGAGACGCTCCGACTCGTCGAGCAGCGCGTCGAGCGCGCCCGGCATCAACGTCGCATCATTGTTCAGCAGCAGAAGGTATTCGCCTTGCGCCGCTGCCGCCATGCGGTTGTTGGCGACGCAGAAGCCGGCATTCTCCGCGCCTTCGATCAGCCGCACGCCAGGATGGCAGGAACGGATGTGTGCGACGGATCGGTCGGACGAGGCATCGTCGTGAACGATGATCTCCACCGCAGTGCCGCAATCCTGTCGGAGTATCGAATCGATGCAGGTATCGATCATGCCGATGCCGTTGTAGTTGGCAATGCAGACGGAAATCATCGACTCACTTCGCAACTTCGCGCCAAGCGAGCGTGATCCCATCGTCCAGGCTAATGACCGGCGCCCATTCGACCTCGCTCCTAATGCGGCCCGTATCGAGAACGATGCGTTCAACGTCACCGCCGCGCCTCGGCTGCTGTTCGATGCAAATCGTCCTGCCGGTTGCCTTCTCGACCAACCCAATCAGCGCAATCAGTGAGGTTCCGGTGCCGCTGCCGAGGTTGAACGTGCCCGACGCAGTCGGGTGTTTCACCAAGCGGTAAACCACCTCTGAGAAATCGTCGAGGTAAAGATAATCCCGCACCTGCGCGCCGTCGCCCCAGAGCTGGAACGGTCTGTCTTCTGCCGCGCACATCAGCAGTTGAGGAATCACACCGAAGCCACTGCGCAAGGGCTGCCCCGTCCCGTAGATGTTGGACGGGCGCAGGATGACCGTCCTGTCTGCTGCCCACAAGCCGAGAAACAGTTCCGCAGCAGCCTTGCCGGCGCCGTGGCAAGAGCGCGGCCGCAGGGGTGCGTACTCAGGCACCGGCAGGCGCTCGGGGTCGCCATACACCGTGCCGCCGGAAGAAAGAAACAGAAAGCGTGTTTCGGGAAAGCGTTGCAGCGTTTGCAGAAAGGCAAGGAAAGGATTCAGGCCTTTCTCCGCTTCAAGGGCAGGACGCCCTACGCTGGAGCCCGGTGTAGTGCCCCAGGCGGCGTGGACGACCGTGGCGTGTTCCGCCAGGAGGCGGGCCGTCGTCGCATGATCCTCCTGTCGACCGTTCACCGTCGCAATACCGGCCGGCCAAGGCATGTCTTCGGAGCGCGGCGACAGCACTGTGACGTGGTGGCCAGCGCCGGAAAGCTTCAACGCGATGGCGCGACCGAGAAAGCCGGCGCCAACAACGAGCACCGCGTCTTCACGCTCATGAGCAGACCTCGCGGTAGGCGGCGCGAAAGCGCGCAGCGGCATCCTGCCAGTCGCCGATCTCGCGGCGTGCCTTCTCGCGCGAGGCCGCGCCGGCGCGGCAGTTGCGCTCCGCGCCCGACAGGTCGTCGAGGGCCGCCGCCAGGGCCTCGCGCGATTCCGTCAGACGGCCGTTCTCGCCCTCGTCCACCAGGTCCCGATGCGCGGGCAGGTCGGTGGCGATCAAGGGCAGGCCCGCCGCCATGGCCTCGATCATCACCTGCGGGCGGCCTTCGTCATGCCGGCTCAGGGTGATGAGGCCGGCCGCCTGCGGAAACCATTCCTTGCGCAGCGCCTCGGGGTGGGTCGCGCCGCGGTAGTAACCCACGCCGGCAGGGGCAGGTCTTCCTGCAGCGGGCCCAGCAGCACCAGCGGCCGGCGCGCATCGAAGAGGCCCTCGCCCCAGCGGAACAGTTCGCCGATCTTCGCCTGCGTCACGCGCATCACGGCCAGCCACGGGGCGTTGCCCCAAGCCGGCCGGCGGTCGACCGCATACCATTCCCGCGCCACGCCGAATGGCAGCGAGCGGACGTCCGCGACAGTGCCGAAGAGGGCTTGCAAGCGGGGCGCCATCCACGGCGCGTTCGGCGCCAGCAGCGCGCGCCGTCCCGCAAGGGCTGACTTTGCCAGCGTCGCCATGCTGGGCAGCCTGAGCAGGCCATAGTCGCTGCCCAGCACGCCGATAACTGCCGGATGCCGCGTGCCGATCAACGGCAGCGCGTTCTGCAGCCAGTTCACATGCGCCACATCGAAGGTTTCCCGGCGATAGACGCGCCAAAGCCTGCGCAGTAGGCCAAGGGCGGAGGACAGCCCAGCCACCGGGCCGGCGCGCAAGCTGCTGGCAATGCCGCCCGCTTCGGACAATCGGTCGAGCCAGGCCTGTTCTTCGCGGCTGGCCGCCACGGCGACGCCGGCAGGCACGGGGCCCGGCGGCGCCCACAGGCTGGCGCTGACATCCTCGGCGGGCAGGGCGGCGACCATGTCGGCAATGAAGCGGCCGCGCCAGTCGTCGGCACTGCGGGGGTAGGAGGTGCTCACGACCAGCGCCCGCATGGCAGAGTCTCAGGCCGTTGGATCGCGCGGATCCGCCGAATCCGAGTCCTTGTACAAAAGCGCCGAGATCTGTTCTGACACAATCCCGATGAGAAATACCAGTACTGCCGTCGTCAACAGCAGCCCACTCATGTTCGTGAAGCGGTGCGACGTTGCGTAAGTGTAGAAGTAGTAACCGAGGCCGGTAACCAAGAAGCCGCACGATACCGGCAGGAATAGTTTCAGCGGCGAGTACAACGTGCCGATCTTGATGATGATGAGGATGAAACGCAAACCGTCGTGAAAGGGGCGGATGTGGCTGCGGCCGATGCGCGGCGGCATGCTGACCGTCACGTAGGCCACACCGAAGCCGGCGCGGAAAAAACTCATGGTGCAAGTCGTCGGATAGGAAAAGCTGTTGGGCAGCAGGTAGAGGAAGCGGCGGAAGCGCTCCGCGCGCACGGCGCGGAAACCCGAGGTCAGGTCCTCGACCCGATGATTCACCATCCAACTGGCCATCCAGTTGAAAACAGAATTTGGCGAAACCCCGGTGTACGCCGGCATGGTCCTGCATGCCGCGTGCGCCGACCACCATGTCGTAGCCTTCCTCCAGCTTCGCCAGCAAACGCGGGATGTCCTCCGGGCGATGCTGGCCGTCGGCATCCATGAACACCAGGATGTCGCCCGTCGCGGCACGTGCGCCCGCCTTTACCGCAGCACCGTTGCCTTTCGGATAGGGGTGGGAAATAACACGTGCGTCATGTTTCGCTGCTATTTTGGCAGTTTCGTCGGTCGAACCCATCATCCACCACGATGACTTCCGCCTCCGGCAGCCCGCGCGATATTTTCTCCAGCAGCGAGCCAATCACGGCAGCCTCGTTGCGAGCAGGCAGGATGACGCTGAGTTTCAAGATCTACTCCTCGCGTTTGGCGCAAGCTCGGTCTCTGCCGGCGTTCCTTGCTTCTGGTGCCGCCACATTTTATATAGGGCGTCTTCCAAATTAGATGCGAAACGCTGCGCATCGAAAAGAGGTGAGGCAAGCACCTTCTCGCGCAGGCTCGTTCGCAGTTGCACAAGTCCATCAATATCGTCGGCAAGCGCTACAGCCTTATCAATGTATGCTGCCTCATCACAGGCAACCCAACCCTCAAGCCCTACGCTGGTCAGCATACTGGCGCCTTGGCGGGACAGCAAGGTCTCCCCGGCGAGGGTCAGCGTTGGCACCCCCATCCATAGCGCTTCGCATGTTGTCGTACCGCCAGGGTACGGAAAGGTGTCCAGAATCGCATCGACCTCGGCATGTGCAGCAAGATATTCTTCTCTGCAAACTGGCCCTTCTAACTTCACCCTCTCCGTGGCAATGCCAACTCCGGAAAGTCGCTTCAACAAAGTCTCCCGCGTCGCAGGGTCGCGCAACTGCTTGCATTGAACCCTCAGCCGGACCTGCGGCAAAGCCTGGAAAATTTGCCCCCACACGGCAAGCACCCCATCATTGATCTTGGACAAATTCTGGAAGCAGCCGAATGTGATGTAACCATTGCGCAATGCCGGTGGAAGCATCGGCTTCAGCACCCCGCTTGCTGTGGGGGGGGTAAAGCAAAGTCGGGTATCCGGCAGATACCATATCGTTTCCGTAAAATTCTCCCGATGACATTCCGGCACGGACGTTCTGTCTGCCAGCAGATAGTCCATTCCGGGCACTCCCGTGGAAGCGAAATACCCCAGCCAGCTTGCCTGAACCGGGGCCGGCTTCCAGGCAAAAACCGGCAGGCGGTTATGCGAGGTATGGCCCGCCAGGTCTATCAGTATATGAATGCCATCGTCGTGTATCCTGCGGGCCGCTGCCTCGTCGCTCAACCCCGCGATGGAGTGCCATACGCCAAAACAGGGCTTGATGCGGACGGTCAGATCGTCCACTTGCGGCACCGTCGGATAGGCAAACAGCTCGATCCGCGCAGCGTTCAGATGCTTGAGAACGCTCTCCAGGAAGAAGCCTACAGGATGGTTGAGGAAATCCCCTGACACCAGGCCGACCCGGAGCGGCCGATCCCCGTTCTCAATCGAACCGGCAGACCAGCTTGTGTAGGGCCTGGCGCTCGCCAGCACTGCACTTCCATAACGCCTGGCGTCGGCAAGATACCGGACAGGCGGGCAGGCAGGATCAAAGGCCTGGGTGAACAGCAGGCAGCTCATTGCCTCGATGGAGGCCGGATCGAGCTGAAGCGCCTTGCGATACCAATTCATTGCATTTTCGATATCGCCCTTGTTGATGTATGCCTTGCCCATATTGGTATGCACGGCGATGCTGTCCGGCTGAATCGCCAGCGCCTTCCGGTAGCAGACAATCGCATCGTCGTGCTTGTTCTCGTACATGCACAAGTTGCCCAGGTAGTAATGAAAATCGGCAACCTGCGGATTCAGCGAGATGCCCTTTAATATGACTTCCTTTGCCCTCGCGTGTTCTCCGCTATGGAACAGCGCCCGGCACAAGTCGCGGAAGACAATCTCGAAATCAGGCTTGACAGCAAGCGCCTTGTCGTAGCTCTCGATTGCGGCTTGAAGATTTCCCTGCGCTTCCGCAATGCCTCCCAGCAGGTAATGGGCATCCTCCATTTTCGGGTTCAACCGGATTGCCTGTTCGAGAGATCGTGCCGCATCATCGTGCAGTCCCTGCTCCTTGAGGGCGAACCCAAGGTTGAGGTGGGCTGGTGCGTAAGCGGGATTGATCGAAATGGCCTTGCCGTAGCACTCCGCCGCCTCCTTCAGTTTCCCCTTGGAGAGCAGCTCATTACCCTGCCTAAGGCAGTTTTCATCGGGCCGACCTGTCCGCGGCAACGGCTTCGATTCGGCGGAAAAGGCGCCGGAGAGATCGAGCAACCCGTTAGCGAAATCATCAGGCTCCTTCTTGAAGGCAACGGCCGTCACCTCCAGATTGCCCGTCCGCGTAAAGACATGGACGAAGCCGGCCTCCTTCAGGATTGCCGTCAGGGACTTCCTCGTAAAGCCGTTCTTGTGCGCATAGAAATCGTTGCCGCTCGTCTCGATCTCCCTGCCGTAACCATAGATGACATCCCTGACAGTAATTGGTCCGGCCGGAGACTCATAAAGAAAGTCGTCGATATCGAGATTGTTGCCGGCCACGGATCTCATCAGCTCCTCCATGTCCGGTACGCGGATAAAGGCGAAACCATCCTCCCTGAGGACATGCAGAAAGCCTGCCAAGACCTTGTGCGCGTCATGCCGGTAATAGTGCTCCATGTTATGCGAGCAATACACGGAGTCGTATTCGGCCCGTGGCAAATTCGACAGCGAGCGGGCATTGCACACCACATCCGGCCCGCCCGCCGGATCGATGTCCAGCAGAATGTGTTGCCATCCCTCATAAAACGCCGGTATAGGTATAGCCTTGTTGTTGCCGCCCACGTTCAACACCTTCCTGCTGCGCACCGCCCCTGCCCCATTCACCCCCTGCTCCTTCGCGGGCGGGTTCTTGAGGGGAGGGCCGGTCTTTTTGAAAAAGCTGAACATGATTTCTCTTGGCGAATTCCTGTGGAAAACGGAGCGGCGCAGCGAGTACTCACCGCAGGGCGAGCATCAGATCTTTGGTCATCTGATCGATGAGTTCGGCATGGTGCCCCAGATCCCTGAGCTTCCATTTGAAGGCATTGCCCAGTTTGGCCTTCTTGTAGGGATTAAGCTTATGCGTCGCCTTGAATTGCTGCGCCTTCAGCAACACCTGCGCCACCAGCTTCTGTTGTTTCCCGATTTTTTTGTGAGCTGCTGCCTTTTCGGTCTCGCGGAACTTTTCACCATAGAACTCGGCCAGCATGTTGCCGAACGCCTCCGCTTCACTTGCATCGAACCATCCTGTAATCATTCGGCCTCTTCTCCCGATGCCACCCAATTCGCTCCGGCATCCTGATCGTGCTGCGTATTATTCTACCTTCCGCAGTTCCTGCGAACCTACAAACCCCTGCAGCGTGCCGCCGGATCGCCCGAATCCAGACAGGCCTGCAGTTGCGCTAGCGTCTCCCGTTCGGATCGACTCAGTGGGGCATCGCCTAGCGCTGAAAATCTTCTGCCCGCCTCCTCGTATTGACCGAGCAAGAAATCCAGTTGCGCGCGCTTGAAACGGTTGCTGGGTGTGTGCGGCACAAGGGCAAGCGAGCGATCGAGTTCGGTTACCGCGGCCGGCAGGTCGCGTGCGCCCAGCGCAAGGTAGTCGGCCAGCCAGGAATGCAACATGGCACGAATGTGCGTCGCAACGGTTCGGTTGGCGCGGGCGGCCGCGAAGATATCCTCGATGTCTGCCCGCTCCAGACACAGGGTGCGGTCGATGGACATTTCCTTCAGACTGTACAGCACATTTCTGTCGGCCGGGGCAAAGGGCGTCTCCCGCAGGCGGCGAGCCAGTTCCGCAATCCATTCGCGCTCCACGGGCCTGCCGGTCATGCAATTCAGGTGTATGAGTCCCAGCAAGGCTCATCTTGAACGCCGGATCGAGTTCGCCGGCCAGCTCATAGTGGGCCCTTGCAAAAGAGTAGGCCGGCGTGCTGGGCACAGACGAATCCGCCAGCCTAGCCAAGGCCCACCCCGCCTCCTGCTGCGCACGGGCAGAAGTGCGGTGATGCTGGGCCTCGATTTGCGTTCGTCGCACCTCATCGCCGAACTGGTGCGCGCGCAAGGTCGTAATAAAGGGGAAATAGACCAGCACGACAACCACCAGGGCAATGCCAAGGGTTTTGCGCTGACCGGGATTTTCCAGCGCGCGCATGAGCAGCCCAAGCCCCCACCAGGAGGATGCCGAAGAGTGGTACGTAATTCCGGTGCTCATGGGCGATTTCAAGAGGCAGGAAGGTGGATTCAAGGGCGTGTCCGATCAGAAACCATGCAATCGCCGAATGAAACAAGCGGCGCCTTGCTCCGCAGACCGCCACACCAGCCAGACGAGGCCGGCCAGTCCCGCCAGCGCGGGCAGCGTCGTCCAGGGATCGAACAGACCGGTGGAAAGCGGGATGTCGTCGTGATATAGGCCAAAGGCCTCCAGTGCGCGGCAGACAGGATGAGGCCGAGATAGAACCAGAGCACGCGTCCCTCCGTGAGCAGTCGCTCGACAAGGGTGAAGTCACGCAGCGCATAGCCGGCCCACAGCCACTGTCCGGCCGGCAGGGCAGCATAAATCGCCCGCCGCCGCCAAAGTCAGTCCCGCCAGGACGGCGAGCATACGCGCAAAACGGTCCAGACCGCCGCATGTCATGCCGCCGCACGATCACTTCCCAGGCCAGTGCGAAGACGGGAAAGAGCGCGCCGGTTTCCTTGCTGAAGAAGGACAATGGCCACAGCACCCCCCAGGCCAGGATCAACCCGGCCGCGCCCGACGCGCCCGCCGCGCTCGCGCCCACTCACGTGCGCAGCAGGGCGGCAAGGAGAAACAGGGCCGACAGGCTGGTCATGCGCTGCACGACATGCAGCACGGGCAGAAGCTGGATTGGATGCAGCAGCCACACCGTCGCCAGGATAACGGCAGGGATGTGGGCCTGCGAAGGGATTCGCTCTGCATCCTGCCCGCGGCGAGCAGGCGAAGCGCGAGCAAGAACGCCAGAAATCCGCTTGCAACATGGATGACCAGATTGGTGGCCTTGAAAGCGAAAGGGTCGAAACCGCTGAAGTAATGATTGAGAGCGAAGCTCAACTGGGCGACAGGCCGGCCGGAGGGGCCGGAGCGGCCGCTGGCAGCGGCCTGGCGCAGGGATACGACGAGACAGCCTGTCGAGGCGTACGCCCTCTGCCTGAAGGATGCTCGGCTGGTCGTCAAAGAAGAAACCACCGTGCAAGCCGGGCCAGTAAGGCCGCCACGGCAAGGGCGCCTGCCAGAAACGCGGCAAGCGCGGTGATGTGCGTGGTTTTCAAAGCCTGGAAAGAAAAAGCCCCTTGGGATCGCCAAGGGGCTCTTCATCAGCCGGATCGATCAGAAGTCCTTGCAGGAGCTGGGCAGGTATTTCGGGTTGATCGCGGTGCCCGTCTGGCCTACGCCGCAAGCCCATTGCACCGCACCGGTATCGGTGTTGCCGGTAGCCCGCAGGGTCAGGGTCGTGCCAGTCGCTGCACCCAACCCCAGAGAAGTGTCCGATTTCAGTACCACGGTAATGAGGCCCTCGGTAGCGCTAGACGACGTGTAATCGACGCTGGCAACGTATCTCGATGATTGCTGTTGAACCCCCATGGAAGCTTGGGTGAGAGCCATCGTGCTTTTCTGGGAGAAAGTCTCGGCAACTGCCGTGCGGCCGGAGGAAGCCGCCAATAAAGCCTCCGACACTTTGGCGCGAACCATGTAATCCTGATACGCCGGCAAGGCGACGGCAGCCAGAATGCCGATGATCGCGACAACGATCATCAGTTCGATCAGGGTAAAGCCTTTTTGAATCGTCTTCATATGGAATCTCCTTTTACGGTTGGGAAGCATGGCCGGAAGTGAATAACGGCTTCCGAAGCGCACACTTGAAGTTATGCAACAGTCGTGCCAGCACTCGAAGCATATAACATGCTGATTTCAATGGGCCGGATTAATCCTTCCCTTGAAAACACCTTGGCAATAGGCATGATGTGACGATTTTCGTCACCCATGCTGCTTTGCAGCGATTGATGCAGAAAACCCTGGAATCTTCGATTCATCCACTTCATCGACCTGCTCAGGGTCGAGAAACTTCTCGGCGTACTTGAGATACACCTTCTGCTGCACAAAAACATCGAAGAGGTCCGGGTCGATGTGGCCGTTGAGCTTGAACTTGCCGAGGATCTCCAGCGATTCGGACAGCGTCTTGCCGCGCTTGTAGGGGCGATCGCGGGCGGTGAGGGCCTCGAAAATGTCGGCGATGCCCATGACGCGGGCCTGCACGCTCATCTCGTCGCGGGAGAGCCCCTTCGGGTAGCCCTTGCCGTCCATGCGCTCGTGGTGGCCGCCGGCGTACTCCGGCACGTTCTTCAGGTGCTTGGGCCAGGGCAGTTGCTCCAGCATCTTGATGGTGGCGACGATGTGGTAATTGATGGTCTCACGCTCCGCTTGGGTCAGCGTGCCGGCGCGAATGCTGAGGTTTTCCAGTTCGTCCTCGGACAGGAAGTTGACCGCCTTGCCGCCGACGTCGATCCAGCGATAGCCGGTACCGATGCGCTTGACGCGCTCCTGGTCCTCCGCTGTCATCAGTTCGGAGCCTATGTTGGCCTGGCGCAAGAAGGCGCGGTCGGACTCGATTTGTTGCAGGTGGCGCGTCAGGTCTTCCTCGAGGGCGGCTTCGGCACGTGAATCCCGCCCGTCGCGCAGCGCCAGCTTGGCCTTCAGCATGGCAATCTGCGCATCGCGCTTGAGTACCTCGAAACGCGTATCGACGAGGTGAATGCGATCGTAGAGCGTCTGCAGCTTGGTCGACTTGTCCACCACATGCACCGGCGTCGTCACCTTGCCGCAATCGTGCAGCAGGCCGGCGATCTTCAACTCGTAGCGATCCTTGTCCGACATGCTGAAATCGGCCAGCGGACCGGCCCTGGTTTCATTCACCGCCTCGGCCAGCATCATGGTGAGGACCGGCACGCGCTCGCAGTGCCCGCCTGTGTAAGGCGACTTCTCGTCGATCGCCACGTTGATGAGCTGGATGAAGGACTCGAACAGTTTTTCCAGTTGCGAAATGAGCTGGCGGTTGGTGAGCGCGACAGCAGCCTGCGAGGCCAATGATTCTGCAAGCCGCTGGTCGGCTGCCGAAAAAGGCACCACATTCTTCGTCCCCGCTTCAATTGAATTGATCAGCTGCAGCACGCCGATCACCGCGTTCTCGTGATTCTTCATCGGCACGGTGAGGAAGGACTGCGAGCGGTAACCGGTGCTCTCGTCGAACTTGCGCGTACCCGTGAAGTCGAATCCCGCCGCAACGTAGGCGTCCGCGATGTTGCACGGTTTCCTGGTGGATGGCGGCGTAGGCCGCCACCATGGAGTTGTTCTCCTCGCCGGACTCGGTGCGTAGCGGCAGCGGCGGAAAGGGAATGGGGTTGCCCGAGGTGCCGCCCATGGCGATGGCGAGGCTGTCGTTGCGCACGATCTCGAAGCGCAGGCTGAGGCCGTCTTCAGTCACACGGTAGAGCGTGCCGCCGTCTGCGTGGGAGATGGCCTTGGCGGCAAGCAGGATGTTCTCGAGCAGCTTGTCGATGTCGCGCTCGCGCGAGAGGGCAGCACCGATCTCGTTGAGCTGCTCAAAACGACGGAAGAGATCCTCGACGGTATCCACGGCGTTTATTTGATGCAGACCGCGCGGATCTGCTTCATGTCGGTGATGCCCTGCAGGACTTTCTGAATGCCGTCCATCTTCAGGGTCAGCATGCCTTCGTCGAGCCCCGTGGCAAGGATTTCGGCCACCCGGGCATGTTCCTGGATCAGCTTCTTGATGGCGTCAGATCCCACCAGCAACTCGTGCAGGCCGACGCGGCCCTTGTAGCCGGTATCGCCGCACTTGTCGCAGCCGACCGGCTTGTAGAGCTTGAACTGGCCCTTGTCGTCAGCGAAGTTCTTCCCCCACTCCTTGTACACCGCCTCGTAGGCGGATTTGGCATCCTTCTTGAAGACGGCGGTATTGAGCAGTTCCTCGCAGTACTCGGTGAGGAGGGCCTTAATTTCCTCCTGTGACGGGACGTAAGCCTTCTTGCATTCGCCGCAGAGCCGCTTGCCGAGGCGCTGCGCCAGGATGCCGAGCAGGGCGTCGGCGAAGTTGAACGGATCCATGCCCATGTCGAGCAGGCGGGTGATCGACTCGGGCGCGCTGTTGGTGTGCAGCGTGGCGAACACCAGGTGGCCGGTGAGCGAGGCCTCGATGCCGATGGAGACGGTCTCCTTGTCGCGCATCTCGCCGACCATGATGATGTCCGGATCGGCGCGCAGGAAGGCGCGCATGATGGTGGCGAAATCCAGCCCGGCCTTGCGGTTGATCTGTACCTGGCGCAGGCCCTTTTGTGTGATCTCCACCGGATCCTCGGCTGTCCAGATCTTGGTGTCCGGCGTGTTGAGGTGCTTCAGCACGGAATGCAGCGTCGTCGTCTTGCCGGAACCGGTCGGGCCGCAGACGAAGAACAGGCCGTAGGGCTTCTCCACCACCGACTTCAGCCGCTCCAGATTGTGCGGCAGGATGCCGAGCTTCTCCAGCGGGATCGGCTCGCCGGCGGCGAGGATGCGCATCACCACGTCTTCCACTCCGCCGGCCGAGGGAATCGTCGCCACGCGCAATTCGATGTCGATCGGACCGAATTTCTTGAACTTGATCTTGCCGTCCTGCGGCCGGCGCCGCTCTGAGATGTCGAGGTCGCACATGATCTTCAGGCGCGCCACCAGGGCATTGCGGTAACTGGCCGGAACTTCGATGTAGGGCGCCAAGGAACCGTCCTTGCGGAAACGGATCATGGTCTTGTCCTTGCCCGGCCGCGGCTCGATATGGATGTCCGAGGCGCCCTGCTGATAGGCATCGATGATGACCTTGTTGACCAGCTTGACCAGTTCGTTGTCTGCCGCTGCAGTGAGATCCTCTCCGGTCAGCTCGCCGCCACCCTCTTCGCCTTCATCCAGGCCGGAGAGCAGATCGCCGACGGAGCCGTAGTCGGCGGTGGCGCCATAGAACTGGTCGAGGGATTGCTTGAATTCCTGGATGGATGTGACGCGGAAGACCAGCTTGTTCTTCGGAAAGACGTTATTGACGATACGCGAGCTTTTCACCTGCTCGGGATCCATCGTGAGGATGACGATGCCCTCTTTGGTCTCCTCGATCGGCAGCCACTGGTTCTCCTCGACGTATTCCCGCTTGAGGTTGCGCAGCAGGTCCATCGGCTTGATGCGGTCCGCCTTGAAAGGTTCGTAGGGCACGCTGAAGAACTTGCCGAGAGCCTGGCCGATGGTGGCCAGCTTGACCTGGAATTCGTGCTGCAGCACCTCCTCGATATCCTGCCCCTTGCGCCGCGCCGAGCGGGTGGCGAGATCGAATTCCGCCGCGGAAAGGACTGCGTCGGCAACCAGATGGTCGTATTTCGACTTGACGACATGAGCCGGCTTCTGCCGCTGGGCAAAGGCGATGGCGAGCGTTTCGCACAGGCCCTTGGCGCCCTCCTCGGCCACCTGCGAGAAGGGTGCGCCGGATTTGTTGTTGATGAGTTGCACGACGCCGAGCAGTTCACCGCTGCGGGCATCGGTGATCGGCGCCACCAGCATCTGCTTGGTGCGGTAACCCGTGCGCTTGTCGACCTCCTGCAGGAAGCGCAGGCTGGGCGTGTGGGACTTCAGTTCGGCCTCGTCATAGACGTCGCTGATGTTGGCCAGCTTCTTCGACAGGGCGACGAAGCCCGCTATGCTCTGGTCGGCAATCGGCAGCCGCAGATCCTTGAAGGAATTGAGGCCGGTCTTGACCTTGGAAACGATGGAAGACTTGTCCTCGCTGAGCGAGTAGATGGTGAGGCGGTCGGCATTGAAGAGCGTGCAGATGTCCTGCGACAACTCGAGCATGATTTCGTCGATGTTCGCCGTCGCATGGATCTTGTTGGTGACCGTCTGCAGGTTCTTGAAGAAGGTCAGGCGGCTGGCAACATCACCCGCTCCACCTGCATCCTGTGTTGTGCCAAGAACTGCACTCATTCCTGATTACCCCCCTGAGCCATAGGAAAGCGCGCTTTAAGCCGCACTGCTGCGGAGGCCACCTTGGAGCAGATATGCCTGGTAGCCGCGCTGGGAGAGCAGAAAAGCCGCGGCAGAACTCCGGCGTCCGCTCTGACAGCAAACAATATACTCCTTCTTGCTGTCGAGCGAACCGAAGAGGTTGCGTATCTCATTGAGCGGAATATTGATTGCGCCTGGAAGTTTGTCCGCGTTGTATTCGGCAGCATAACGGACATCGAGCCATATCGCCCCTGCAGTCGCCTTTGCCTCTGCCTCCTGACGGGAAATGCGATGCATCAGGGGCTCTTTCAATAATTCTATGAAGTCCGCCTTTGCCAGCCGAAGCAGCACGCCATCGGTTTTCATGGCGACGCTGGCGTTGCGCCTGGCATTTGCCACCAGGGCTTCTTCGCCGAAGGCATCGCCGCCCTTCAATTCGGCCAGTTCCATTTCGCTCCCGCCGATCTGGCGCGATACGGTGCAACGGCCGCTCTCGATGACGTAATAGAAGTCGCCTTCCTCCCCTTCGCGGATGATCACTTTGTCGCGCGGCACCTTGATGCGCTCGAAGCGCATGAACAGGGCCTCGATGTTTGCGGGGGGCAGATTGGAAAAAATGCCGTGCGTCAGGTTCTCCGCCGCGAACATGCCGGACAGCGTGCGCCAATCCGTCTGGTCGATTGCCTCCTGGGGTTTCTTCGCATGTGCCGCAGACTGCGGCGCAGCCAACTGATCCCACGTCAGCATGATATCCAGCACTTCCTCGTCGACGCGGATCAGCTCGACATCGGTGATCGCCTTGGCGCCAGTCAGGGCCGGCTTGCGCTTGTCCAGCGAGCGCACGGCAGCCTCCGTGCCGCCGACCAGGATTTCCGAACTCGCATCCGGATAGTCGAGCTTCAACTCTCCCTTGACGAGATAGACGGCTTGCCCTTGCAGGCCTTTCAGTCGGAATGGGTCCAGGTTGCGGCTGACCCTTTCGACATAGCACATGCGGCATATCTCGCGCAGGCTGTCGGGCGACAAGGCGCCAAGCGGTTCGAGTTTTCTCAACACGTCCAGAGATGGGGATTGCATGCTCATTCGTGGACCTCTACAAGTCGAAGACCTGATTGTTCTGCAGCATGCGCGGCTTGTACTCGCCGATGAATTCTTCGATCTCCTGCATGGTCAGTTCGATCTGGCCGGGCTTGAGGTGCGTGATGTAGATCTCGGCCTCGCGCTGGAGCTTGAGCAATTCTTCCTTCAACATGTCGGGGCACAGGTGCTTCGAAGCGACCGCAAGTTGGCGTTCACGGTTGGAAAAAGCCGTTTCGATGATGAGGTAGCGCAGGTTGCGGATCTTGTTGACGGCCTTCCACAACTCGTCGCATACCGTCGTGTCGCCGCTGAATACCAGGCTGCCTTTCCCGGAATCTATGCGATAGCCGACCGCCGGCACGGTGTGGTTGGCCGGCAAGGGCGTGATCTCGCGCCCTTCCAACTTTACCGGCTTGCCCGTCCTAGTTTCGGCATAGCGCATGAAGGGCTTCTCGCGGTTGGGAATCTCGGAGAAATCGGGCCAGATGGCCCAGTTGAAGATATGCGCCTGAATGATCTCCAGCGTCGCTTGCGTGGCATACACTGTCAGAGGCTTGTTGCGCATGTCGCCCACGGTGTTGACCATGAAAGGCAGGCAGGCGACGTGATCGAGATGCGAATGCGTGATGAATACATGGTCGATCAAAGCCAGCTCAGCCAACGACAGATCGCCTACCCCCGTTCCTGCGTCAATCAGGATGTCGTGGTCGACCAGCAGCGAGGTCGTGCGCAGATGCCGTCCGCCGATGCCGCCACTGCAGCCGAGAACTTTGACTTTCATTGTCCGATTCTCATTTATTTTGTCTCGAACTTCCAAACGCCTTTCCAGTCAGCTTCGGGCGGCGCCTTGCGCAGGTGGGCAACTCGGTCCATGTACTTGCCATAGAGGCCACGCTCGGGCGCCATGCGCGACAGGTTGAGCAGCGCCACTTCAGCCTGATCCCAATCCTGCGCCCGGTAGTGCCGTAGCACCTGATTCCACAGCTTGAGCTCCTCCAGCATTCCCTTGCCGACTTCACCATCCAGGCCTATGGGTTCAAAGATGGCAACCGGCTCCTCCTTGCCCTTGACCTGGACCCGATCGACTTCGCGGAAGACGATGTCCTTGATGGCCTTGCGCGTCGTCTCGCCTACCAGGATGTTGACGCCGTATTGCTTGGTGATCCCTTCCAGCCGCGACCCCAGGTTCACCGCGTCGCCCATCACAGTATACGCTTGGCGGACGGTCGACCCCATGTCGCCGACCGTCATCTCGCCGGTATTGATCCCGACGCCGATGTGCAATTCAGGCCAGCCATGCTGGGCCAGGGTTCGGTTCACCGCCGGCAGCGCCGCCTGCATCTCCATGGCCGTGATCACCGCATGACGGGCATGGTCGGCATCGGCTACCGGCGCGCCCCAGAAGGCCATGACCGCGTCGCCGATGTATTTGTCGACGGTGCCACGATTCTTGCGCAGCAACTCGGTCATCGCCGTCAGGTAGATGTTCATCAGCCGCACCAGGTTCTCAGGGCTGAGACCCTCGGAGATGGTCGTGAAACCGCGCACGTCCGAGAACAGCACAGTCAGCTCGGCCTTGCGGCCCTCCATACTGTAGGACTCTGGGTTGCGGCTCATCTCCTCCACCAGTTCAGGCGGGACATACTGGCCGAACAGTTCGGTAAACTGGCGTTTGGCGCGCGACTCGACGAAATAGCCGTAGGACATGTTGAGGGCGAACATAACCAGCACCATCAGCACGCTCGACCCGAGCGGCAGCACCAGATTGCCGTAGTGCCAGAAGACAAGGTTGACCGTAAGGATGAACAGCAACACCAGCAGCGAGGCCAGCGTGGCCCGGAGCGGCGACAGCAGCGGAAGCAACAGCACCATGGCCAGTCCGGACAGAAGCAGAAGCACCACTTCGGCGCCCAGAATGTAGGGCGGCTTGAGCTTTATGGTGCCGTCCAGCATGCCGGTAATCAGGTTGGCGTGGATTTCCACCCCGGGGTAGGCTTCGCCGACCGGCGTGGCGCGCAAATCAAGCAGACCTGGTGCGGTCGTGCCGATGAGCGCAATCTTGCCCTTAAGCTCGCCCGGCTTGATTCGATCAGACATGATGTCTGCAATGGATATGTATTTGTAGCTAGCCTGATAGCCGCGGTAGGGAATCAGAGCAGCGACGTTTTCATCCACGGAATACGCAGTGTCCCGCGTTCGTCGGCAAGTCGATGGCTTCCATGCCCTGATAGGCCTTGCTGGAGAACCAGCGGTCCTCAGGAAACCAGGGCACCACTTTCGGCTGTCCGACCAAAGCGCGAACCATGGCCAGCGAAAGGGCTTCGTAGTATTCGCCCTTGTATTCGGCCAGAAGCGGCACTCGGCGCGAGATGCCGTCGAAGTGAACCAGGGGATTGAAATGCCCGCCGGAGTGTGCCGCCTTCTGGAATTCGGCCAGATTCCCGCCATAGTTGGCCCAGACGGTAAAGGGGATGTCACGTCCCGTGAAACTGCCTTCTGGGAGGACGGGCGGCGGCAAGGCGCCGCTGGATACGCCATCGCTGCGACCCGAGAAGTAATATCCGAGGATTACAGGTGGACCAGTAGAATGTTTGAATCCACCATCGTGGTCCGACTGAGGGCGGAGTTCCTTCAAGGCAGTCTGGAACTGTGCGTTATCCTTCAGTTCTGCCCTCGACAAGCCTTCCAGAACCTTCAGGCCGGAACTCTCGTCGGGTTCGGCGAACACGACGTCGAGCCCAAGCAAGGCAATGCCGTGCTGGTCGAAAAGCTTGGTAACGAGTTGCGAAACGCGATCCCGCCCCCAGGGCCAACGGCCGATTTCGCCCATAATATTCGTCGATATCGAGGATGACGACACGCTGGTCCACGCTCTGCGGCATGGTCAGGCGAACCTTGGTGTCGTAGATGATGGCGTCGGAGCGGCGGTTGATGAAACCGAACTGGTAGAACTCCGGCGCTGGCCAAGCAGAACCAGCAGACCCACAAGCCCAGTGACACCTGACGATGTGCCTGCTGACCGCCCTCGACCTCTCCCGTAACAGCAAGCTTAGCGCCCGCTGCATGGTGACGGTATGAATAAAATCACGCAACCGGGCTGGGAAGACACGGTCGCCGTTGCCAGGCTCAGCCCTTGAGGAAAAATTCCATCTTCACCCCGGCCAGCTCGATCACGTCATGGTCCTTCAGTTCGCGTGGATGCGTATCCAGCGCCGTCCCATTGACGACCGGGAAGTTGGCGCCCTCGACGTGGGTGATGAAGTAGCCATGCGGGCGGCGCGTGATGACGGCCACCTGGACGCCGGGCTTGCCCAGCGTGGTGAGATTCTTGGTGAGTTCCAGTTCCTTGCCCGCATTGGCGCCGGTCAGGATCTGGATGACGCCCCACCGGCATGGCCTGAGGGGGCGCAGCAGCTGGGGCCGGTGCTGCCGTCTGGGTCGGGGGTGATATGCCAGCCTGCGTATCGGCGGCTTTCATTCCGACCTGGGTATCGATCATGGAAGGCGACTTGGCAGCCGCCTGCTCCGCCGTCTTCTTCATCAGGTCAGGGCGCAGCACCATCGTCTTCTCGAAATCTGCAGCAGTCGTCTGCGAGGGCGTCTCGTTGATGTACTTGAGCTTGTATTTCCAGTTCGACGACGTCATTGTTCTGCAGGAAATGTTTCTTGATCGGCTGAGCCGTTCACGTAGGTGCCATTGGTGCTGTTCAAGTCCTCGAGAAACGAATCATTAAGGATCGTCACGATCACCGAATGTTCGCCGCTGATGGCCAGATTGTCGATCTGGATATCATTATGCGGCTTGCGCTTCTTGGTGAGCGGAATTTCCTTGAGTACCAGCCCATCCATGCTTAGGATCAACTTAGCAGCCATGTGGCTTCCTTCCCGTCAAATCACTTGAACCATTGCAGCAACCGCGCCCACCAACTGCGCGCCGCCGGATATGCGCGCGCAATGCGCACCAGCACCACTGAAACATTGTCCCGCCCGCCACTGTCGTTGGCGGTCTGGACCAACTGCGTAGCCGCCAGGTCGAGATTGGCCGAAAGCGCCTGCAGGGTCAGCGCAATCTCCTCGTCCTCGACCATGTCGTTGAGCCCGTCGGAGCATAGCAGGTAGAACATCTCCGGCATCGTATCGTAATCG